>DATJVP010000090.1:0-102058 GCA_035581425.1 Allostellaceae bacterium
GTCGTGTCTGAAAGCTCTAGCCTGCTGGAGAAGTTGGGCGGTACCGCGAAGGTCATAAACGGATCAACACGAGATGAGACCATCGCCAGCGCAAAGCGATTCATTGACGATCTGTTAGGTCCGCCCGAAGACGCACCGCCACCTCGTCGAGACAGGATCATTGATTCAATTCCGGGGCTGGCGTGGGAACCGCAAAGCAATGTTCCCTTCTATCCGCAGCCCATCCGGATAAATTCTCCTGTGTCCGATGTGACCGACCGCAGTTCTCCGAGGCCGCCGTTCCCACCGCACCCTGCGGAGACGATCATCACACCGCCAAAGGGCGACACAGTGGCCGTCTCGGCTGGTAACAGCACAGAGCCTCCCACGGTCACCTCCTTCGAACTAAGCGGAGGAGCACTGTCCGAGACTAGCGAGCAACCGACTGCCGGAACGGCAACGTCTCTCAGTCGGACCGTGACGGTGACAGCAGCCATCGGCGTTGAGGCAAACGCAACTGTGGTGCCGGCAGGGTTCGTGATGATTCCGGCAAGCTGGGCGACCGATCTGGTAGAGGTTCGTCGTCTGCTCGGCGAGGTTGCGCCTGCCCTCGCAGCCATCGCTCCGATCGTCGAACTGATTGAGCAGGGGTCTTCGGAGCGTCTCCGCGGGGACCACAACAATCCCCCCGAGCGCGTCGCAGAAGCCGGCCTTAACGCAACCGATGTACGCGCGCTCGCTGCGTCGGTTGAAGTCCTCTCGCGTGAATTGAGCGCGACGCAGCAGCACCTTGCCTCCCTTCAACTGGCGTATCTGACGCTCAAGCAAGACGTGCCGAAGGTCACGGGCTTCCGCGAATGGCTCTTGGCGAAGGGCGATCTATTGGTAGATGAGTTGATAAAGTCGCTCGCGAGCGGAAAAATCCTGGTTTATGCCGCCGGTGCGAAGGCGATTGTAACCGCAGTAAATACGCTCCTGCCCGAGATACTGACACGCCTCGACTTGCTGATGCACCTGCTGGGACAAGCAACCCATTAGCGCGGCCCCCTCCGCGCAGCCGCTATGCGCTCCATCGCATCTCCGCCGCGGGCGCCCCACGGCAGGGGACCCTCTCATTCTTGCGCCGGTCTCGAGCACCGTGCAGCGCATCCGCAAGGAAATGTGGGAGGCCGGCGGAAGTTGATTCGGCACTGGTCCTCGCGCACGCGACGCGAGAGCGAGAGCATTATCGGCCCCTATTTCTTTAGTCGGCGCCGGTCGGTTCCGGGGTATTCTCTTGTTGTCCGCAGGCGAAGGGACCAACTCAAATGAAAAAATTTTTCGTAGTTGGCGCACTTGTAGCGATTTTCGCGACTTCGGCGGATGCGCAGATTGGAGGCGTTCCCTCGAACGATAGTTTCAAAGCTTATGCTCTTTATTCAGCCTGCACCCACCCACCCAGCGAAAAGCCTGAAGATCACGAGTTTGCTGAGCAGACTTGCTCTACTTATATGCGTGGCCTCACCGATGGCCTATTCGTGATGCAATCCTTCGCTGCGAATAAGAGGCGCACGTGTTTGCCAACCGATACCGCGATTAGTAATGCAGAAGCGAGACGCATTTTCGAGTCTTGGCTTAGAGCACATCCAGAAGCGGCCACCAATTCGGCCGGGATGGTCGCGACATTTGCCATTGTGAGCGCTTATCCCTGCCGATAGCGAAATTAGGACACCACGGGATAATGAATTATTTCCATGAGAATTAATTTGTCGGGCCTTCGTGCTTCGCCCCGAGCCAAAAGCGAGGGTGCGATAGCACAGGGGGTATGGGGGTATACACACACCCCGGTTCTTACCCGGTTCCGCACCGGAAACGTACCTCCCTGCACACCCGGTTCCGCACCCGGAAACGCACCCGGAAACGCACCTTGAAGGGGATTTGCGGCCGGCTGATTTAATCAGTTCGGCGCACGTCTTTTTGGCGTCATAATTATTCGTCTCGTCCTACATCCCGATATTTGGGAGAGCACACAAATGAAGCTTACTTTCGAAGGAGTGTGGGCGGATTTTCGGTATCGGCTAAAGCCGAGAACCACGGTTCGGAATTGGAGCATCCTCAAGGGCGACACGGGCGGCGAGTTTCGGATCGACCACGTCGATGGAGCGTCGATCACCGTCATTCCTGAGGGGCGAAAGCCGCGGTCTATCTCAAAGGCTGATTTCGAGAGAATGTTCCGAGTGTGGCCAGCATATAAGGCGGGCACAGTTAGCCGCACCGAACTCACCCCTATGTCCCAAAACTCAACCTACATCCTCAGCCTGTTTCATTGGTTGGAGGTCTCGGAACTCTGATCAACCGTCGCCCGCCCTCTTAGCCTGCCGCTTCGCATTGCTTGCATGTTCCGCGGCACGGTTTTGATCCGGCGGATAATATCCGGCCGTGCGGTGGCGCGAAGTGTTGACGTACCGAAGCTGCCCTATGCCCAAGGCTCGGGCTAGGGCGTCCTTCGCCTCGCGCTCCGGCGGGCGGTAGCCGACGACACCCTCGATCCTGTCGAGCATCCACTTTTCCAAGCGCCTTTGGCGCTGGATCGGGGTCCCCTGCTCTGCGGCGACGACCGCGACGCTGACGCACGCATTGATGAGACGGCTAGTCTGCTCTGCATTGTCGATCGCCGAGCGTGGCAGGAGCACTCCATCGCTCCAATAAAGCATCAGCGGCTTTCCCTTGACACCGTGGTTTCGCTTTTCGACGCGAAGCTCAAAAGCGTCTTCCGTGTCTTTGACCGGCGTGAGGCTCAACCGAGCTCGGGGCGCGTTGTGCCAGGCGACGGACCAGCCGCTCGCGTCGCCCAGCCAAGATAATCGAGGGCGTCAAACTGAAGGACGCCCTGGCGCTCATGTTCATTGAACTGCGCGTGATGCAGCGTGAACTCGGAAGCAAGCTCGACACGCTAACGGAGGCCACGGAGGAACGGCGGGTGCTCGGCCTTCGTTATTCTGCCCTTGCCCTCGGGGCCAGACTCATGGCGAAAAACATTGAGGATGGTGGAGAGAGCTTCCAGCAGGAAGGTAGGGCCTGGTCCTGCTCAGCCGAGGGCGAGGGCTTAGCGGATGGCGAACGCCAATGCCACGCTCTCCAAAATCGCGATCGGGGCCCCCAAAAGCAAAAGTGTCCCCACGAGAAATAACGAATGACGCCGGCGCGGGCGATCAGAGCCGCCCATCATGTCAACTTCCTGGCGCGGATCGAGCTCGTTCCGATCTTTCGATGCGATTGCTTTCATGTGCGTACCTTGCGGTTGGAAGCGCGGCCGGGCGGGCATCCCAGGCGGATCGAGGGTGCGTCGGCCGCCTTCGCGTGGCTGTTACCTTAGTCACATTCGCGAGGTATTCCCGAGACTATCGCTATGAATTTTCAGAAAATCACCGATATCTCGGGGTCGCTCGCGGGTTGGGGAGCGGATTCGAAGCAGCCGACCTCCCGTGTCCGAAATGTGAGCGCAGCGCCCCTGTGCCGCGCGTCACAGCGTGTCACGTATCCAGGCCCCATGTTTCGCGTAACCCAGAAACAGAAACCCACCAAGCGGTGAGAGGGCCTAGCACATGTACGCCGCCAATAACGAACCCAGTCTGGACGAGTTGCTGACGGACCAGGTCGCGCTCTTGATGATGCGGGGCGATCGGCTTCGGCCGGAGCAAGTGCGGTCTTGCATCGGCGCCATGCAGGAGCGGCTTCGAATCATGGGAACGATCGAGCAACGGATCGCCGATGTCGCGGGCGTCGCGCTCGCACAGCCGACCGAGCCCGCTTACGCCTGCTTCTGCCTCTGATAGCGCGCGAAGCCGGCGGAGCGTAGCTCGCAGGCCGGACACTTTCCGCAGCCGTAGCCCCAATCATGCCGCTCCCCGCGCTCGCCCAAGTAGCAGCTGTGTGTGAGTTCCAGGATTAGCTCCAGGAGCGCTTCCCCGCCGAGCTTCTCCGCCAGCGACCAGGTCTCGCTCTTGTCGAGCCACATCAGCGGCGTGTGCAACACGAAGTGCGCGGCCATTCCGAGGTTGAGCGTCGCCTGCAGCGACTTGACGGTATCGTCGCGACAATCGGGATAGCCGGAGAAATCGGTCTCGCACATTCCACCGACAATGTGCTTGAGCCCGCGGCGATAAGCGATGCAGGCGGCAAAGGTCAGGAACAGGATATTGCGGCCCGGCACGAAGGTGCTGGGCAGTCCGTTCGCGAGCATCGCGATCTCGACGTCGCGGGTGAGCGCGGTCTCGCTGATCGTCCCGAGGATCCCGAGATCGACGATGTGATCCTCGCGCAGGCCCCGCGCGAGATCGGGCAATGCGGCTCGTATGGCTTCCCGGATGGGACCGCGGCATTGAAGCTCGATGGCGTGGCGCTGGCGGTAATCGAAGCCGAGGGTCTCGACGGGGCGAAAGCGCGAGAGCGCCCAGGCAAGGCACGTCGTCGAATCCTGCCCGCCCGAGAAGAGGACGAGCGCGCCTTCCTCATGCTGCATCGCAGGCACCTTACCGCATCCCGGATGCCGCCGCTGCCGGATGCGGACCGCAGAGCGGGCGGAGAGCCTCACGCTGGGCGTTTGTCAGCACCACCAGCGGATAGATCGGATCGCCCGTGTTGCGATCGAAGAAAGGATGCGGCCAGGCCTTTCCGCTGAGACGCCAGCCCAGCACTCTGCGGAGCGCACCTAAAAGCAGCGCAGCGCCGAAGCGCTTCGAAGCCGAGGGGACATCGCCGATCGCGAACCGTCCCATGATCGCGCCGACGGGCTTGCCGAAGAGGTCGTCAGCCCCCTGCGCTCCCCCAGCAAAGGCTTGCGCGAATAACCCGACGAAGGGGATCGCGGGCTTCAGCGTATTGCCGAGGGGCGTATTGCAGCATGTGGAATGCCATCGATAGAGGCCCTTCGGCGTGAGCCGGAGCCCCGCGATCCGGTCCCGCCCCTGCACGAAGCTGAGCGATGCCGGCGCGACCTGGACGATGTCGGAGCCGCCGTGCGGGTCGAGGAGATCGGCGCGACCGAGGTGGTGCGCAAAGGCCTGGCAATCGTCGCAATAGCAGATAACGCGATTAGCCGATTGCGGCGACACGTCCGCGACGATCCCGCGAACCTCCCGGCACCGACATCCCATTTCCGCCTGTGTGCTCATGCCGCGGACGTTCACATAGGGTCGGGGCGCGCGCAAGGCGCCGCGTTTCGGCTCAGCGTTGTGTCCGAATTGTGAGCGCGGGGGGAGTGTGCGTCTCCTCACAGGGTGTCGGCGCGGCGGGGCTCACCATCGCGCCCATCGAAACGGCGCGAGGAACCTCGTTCATGTACCCCGCCAATTCCGAGCCGAGCCTGGATGAACTGTTGTCCGATCCGATCGCCCGTCTGCTGATGCAACGCGACAGATTGCGGCCGGATCAGGTGCGATCATGCCTCGGAGCCCTGCGGCACCCGACGACAGCAGAACCCAAGGATGGTGGAGGCGAGATCGGGCGCGACGCGCAGCGTCCCTGACCGCCGGCCTTGGAGATCGTCGCCGCGCGGCGCCCGGTCAACCCGTCTTCGCGTTATGCTTCACGCGATAGATCCGGTGGCTCTGGCGGTTCTCCGCGCTCTGGATGCGGCCCTGCTCGCGGGGTCCCACATGGCCATTGGCTCCGGCCACTGCCTCGCGCCTGTTCACCCTCGCTTGGCCGCCCTCGAGTCGACCAGCCTCACGATTGGTGACCGACCCCGACTGAACGCCTTGCCCGATCCGCTGCTGCTGATTGACGTTCCGTTGCACGTCGTTCTGTAGCCGCTTGCTTGAGGGACTGTTGGGATTGCCGGCGATACCGTTGTGCTTGAGATCATAGATGCGCCGGTTCTGGACGTTCTGCGCGTGCTCGATACGCTGAGCCTCCGCGGGAGAGAGATTGCCGTCTCGGTTCGCGTTCTGCTCCAATCGATCGACGTGAGTTTGACCGGCCTCGAGCCGCGCGGCCTCGCCGCTCGAGAGCTGCCCGGAATCGAGGCCGCTTTCGATGCGTTGCTGCTGGTTCACGTCGCGCTGGACTTCGTTGCCGACCGTCTGCGCCTGGGCCGAGCATGCGAGGATCGCCGACAGGGCAGCACCGAGGGTGAGCTTTGAGAACACCGCAATCCTCCGTGGTTCGGATGATGCCGCTCCCGGATCGACGGCAATGGTTACCGACGATCGATCGAGCCGCGGCCTCTCTTGTGAATTTCTACGGCGGGGCGGTCGGCACCATCCCCGCGCACCCGGGATTGCGCCAAAAAAAACGGCTCTCGCAGGTCTGGGAAACCTCGCGAGAGCCTTGTCGCCGTTGTGCCATTAGCTTGGGGGCTAGACAGGGAGGATACGGCGACGGGGAAACACTACCGCGGGCGTACCGGCATCGCTGTGACATTCGTCACTTTGCGACGCTTTTTTCCGATCCTGCTGCGCAATTTCGGCAGAATTTCGAGAGCCTTTTAACAAATTCGACGCGACCCTCGCTCGCTCGACCGGCGAAATACCTGCAAGCGATTTGAGCTCATCCCCACGGCAGCTATAGTCTCGCAAGATGACGCGTCCGAGGTGACGCATAAAGGGGGGCACCATGACGAGAGCGAGGATCGCTCTACTCTTCGCGCTCGCGCTCGGCGCGGCGGTCTCGGCACGTGCGGAGACGCCGCTGGAGCGCGGAACCTATCTCATGCGTGGCATCGTCGCCTGCGGCAATTGCCACACGCCGAAGAACGCGGACGCAAAGCCAATTGCGGAACAGGAGCTCGCGGGCGGCTTCGTCATCGAAGTGCCGATCTTCCGCGCGGTCGCGTCCAATATTACGCCGGACAAGGAAACCGGCATCGGCAATTGGACCGACGACCAGATCATCGACGCAATCCGTAACGGCAAGCGTCCCGATGGCACGATCATCGGCCCGCCCATGCCGATCTCCTTCTACCGCGACATGTCCGACACCGACGTGCGCGCGATCGTCGCGTATCTGCGCTCGGTGAGGCCGATCCGCAACAAGGTCGATAAATCCACCTACAACATCCCGCTGCCGCCGGCCTACGGCCCGCCGGTCACGCATGTGCCGGACGTGCCGTCCAGCGACAGAATCGCCTATGGGCATTATCTCGCGGGGCCGCTCGGCCATTGCCTCGACTGCCACACCCCTCGCCTTCCCGCCGGGACCAATGACATGACGCGCGCGGGCGCGGGCGGCGAGGAGCTGCCGGCATTCATCGGCGGTACCGTCATCAGCGCGAACCTAACGCCCGCCAACGAGCAAGGTATTGCGCATTGGACGGACGCGCAGGTCAAAGCAGCAATCCAACTGGGAATCCGTCCCGATCGCCCGCTGGTCCTGCTGATGGCCTTCGATTGGTACAAGAACATCAGCGACGCCGACATGGACGCGCTGGTGGCCTATCTGCGGACGCTCAAGCCCGCAAAGTAGGACCCTATTCGGGCGGCACCGGCCGTGGCCTGCGATCGGGCCCGATCGCGACGAATTTGAAGATGCCCTCGGTCACCTTGACCGCCTCGCCGGTGGTGTAGCGGCGCGCCCAACTCTCGACGCGCACCGTGATCGAGGTGCGACCGATCGCGGTGATCTCGGCATAGCAGCTCACTTGGTCGCCAACGAATACCGGCAGATGAAACGTCATGCCCGTGACGGCGATAGTCGCGACCCGCCCCCGCGCACGCCGATAAGCCGTGCTACCCCCCGCCAAATCCATTTGCGCGAGGACCCATCCGCCGAAGATGTCGCCGTTGGCATTGGCGTCGGCGGGCATGGCAATGGTCCGCAGAGCCGGCTCGAAACTCGGCGGTCGCGCCGCGGCAGTGTCGACGGAGGGCATGGCCCTTACCCTTTCTTCACAATAGGTTGTGGTCGCAGATGGCACGGACACAGTATGCTGCTTGCAGCGGCTTCTGCCGTCTCCTTATACTCCGCGCGCCATGGCAGACCTATTCGACTCGCTTGCACGCAAATCCGGTGCCGCCTATTCCGCCAAGGACATCGAGGTCCTCGAGGGCCTTGAGCCCGTGCGCCGCCGGCCCGGAATGTATATCGGCGGCACCGATGAGCGCGCGCTGCATCATCTCGTCGCGGAGGTGCTCGACAACGCGATGGACGAGGCGGTGGCGGGTCACGCGAGCCGCATCGAAGTCGAGATGCACGCCGACGGAAGCGTCACCGTCAGCGACAACGGCCGCGGCATCCCCGTCGATCCCCATCCGAAATTTCCGAAGACCTCCGCGCTCGAGGTGATCCTGACGATGCTTCATTCCGGCGGGAAGTTCGGCGGCGATGCCTACAAGACCTCCGGTGGGCTGCACGGCGTCGGCATCTCCGTGGTGAACGCGCTCTCCGACAAGCTCACCGTCGAGGTCGCGCGCGACAAGCGTCTTTGGACGCAGGAGTACAGTCGGGGCAAGCCCAAGACCAAGCTCAAGGACAAGGGCGCGGTCTCGAACCGCCGCGGCACCACGATCCGCTTCCACCCGGACGCCGAGATCTTCGGCGCCGACGCGCGATTCAAACCCGCGCAGGTCTATCGTCTCGCGCGCTCCAAGGCCTATCTTTTCCGCGGCGTCGAGATCCGCTGGGTCTGCGATCCCGCGTTGCCGCGCCCTGCGGGCGTGCCGCGGGAAGAGCGGCTGCATTTCCCGGGCGGGCTTTCTGACTTCCTTGCGACCAGCATCAACGGGCGCGCGACAATCACGACGACACCCTTCGCGGGCGAGGCGGAATTCGAGAAGAGCGGCCGCGTCGAGTGGGCGATCCATTGGTGCCCGCAGGAGGACGGCTTCTGCCACTCCTATTGCAATACCATCGCGACGCCCGAGGGCGGAACGCACGAGCAGGGACTGCGCAGCGCGCTCACGCGGAGCCTCAAGGCCTATGGCGAGCTCGTCGGGAACCGGCGCGCCGCGCAGGTCACGGCCGAGGATGTGATGGAATGCGCGGCCGTCCTGCTGTCGCTCTTCATCCGCGAGCCGCAATTCCAGGGCCAGACCAAGGAACGCCTCTCCTCACCCGAGGCGCTCCGCCTCGTCGACGGAGCGCTCAAGGATCATTTCGATCACTGGCTCACCGGCGACACCGAAGGTGCGCGGCAGCTCCTGGACTTCGTCATCGAGCGGGCCGAGGACCGGCAACGCAAGCGCGCGCAGAAGGACCTCGAGCGCAAGAGCGCGACCCGGAAACTTCGCCTCCCCGGCAAGCTCGCGGACTGCAGCCGTGGCGATGCACGCGGCACCGAGATCTTTCTCGTCGAGGGCGACAGCGCCGGCGGGTCCGCCAAGCAGGCGCGCGAGCGCGAGACACAGGCAATCCTTCCGCTACGCGGCAAGATCCTCAACGTCGCGAGTGCCTCCGCCGACAAGCTCCGGCAGAACCAGGAGCTCTCGGACCTCGTGCTCGCGCTCGGTTGCGGCCACGGCGAGCGCTACGACGAAACGAAGCTCCGCTACGAGCGCGTCATCGTGATGACCGACGCCGATGTCGACGGCGCGCATATCGCGTCGCTGCTCATGACATTCTTCTTCCGGGAGACGCCTAAGCTCGTCGAGACGGGGCGGCTCTTCCTGGCAATGCCTCCGCTCTATCGCGTCGCCAGCGGCTCCACCACCGTCTATGCCCGCGACGACGCGCACAAGGACGAGCTGATGAAGACCGTTTTCAAGGCGGCGAAGGGCAAGATAGAGGTGAGCCGCTTCAAAGGCCTTGGCGAGATGCCGCCGAAGCAGCTCCGCGAGACCACGATGGATCCGAAGACGCGCACCCTGTTGCGCGTGACGCTCCCCGATCCCAAGGAACGCGACTACAAGAAGACGCTGAAGCTCGTAGAAAGTCTTATGGGCCGCAAGCCCGAGCTCCGCTTCGAGTTCATCCAGGAAAACGCGAAGTTCGTCCGCGACCTCGACGTATAGCTCCCTCTCCCGCGCGAAAGCGCAGGGCAAGGACTTACGCCACCGCGAATAGTTCTTCGGGGCTGAGCGTCTTCGGAATTACCTTCTGCTCGACGGCGAAGCGGACGATGGCGTCGATCACCTTGCGATTGGCGGCCGTCGAGCACGGAATCCTTCGCCACGATTGCGTGGTTGAGGGGGTAGACCCCTAAGCCAGCGCCAGACGGTGCGAGCCCTCGAAGGCCGGCGCTACTGCCTCCATGAACTTCGCCATCTGCTCCTTGACGAGCGCGTGCGGCTTGTTGCCGACGTTGAAATAGAGGATCACCTCCTCGATCCCCGCCGCCTCGACCCGCTTCAGCGTCTCGACGATCTTCGCGGGCGGCCCCATTAGGATCGACTTGTCCGAGAGGTCCTCCTTCCGCATCCCCTTCAGGATCTCCACGATCTTCATGAAGTACTGCATGGTCGGCGGCGCCTTCGCGGGATCGGCGGGGAAAGCCGGCAGCACGCAGTGACGGAAATAGCTCATGAGCGTCTCGCGCGCGTAGTCTTCTTCCGCGGGCGTCTCCGCGATGTGGATGAAATAGCTGCACATCGCCTTCTTCGGCTTCTGCCCGTGCTTCGCGCATTCCGCACGATAGGCCTCGACCGCCTGAGGCAAGCCGCCGAAGGTCATCGCGGCGGCGAAGGGCGCATAGATGATGCCGAGCCCCTTCCGCGCCGCGATTTCGAGGCTCGAGCGCGAGAAGCAGGCGACATAGAACGGGATCGGCCGCTGCAGCGGTCGCGGCGTGATCGCCATGTCCTCGATGTCGTAGTATCGGCCCTTGAAGGACCAGGCGCCGGGCTCGTACCAGGCCTTGAGCAGCACTTCCATCCCCTCGGAGAAGATCTCGATCGATTCCATGAAGTTGGCGCCGAAGGGCTCATACTCGCGGCGGTCGTAGCCGCGCCCGGCGGCGAAATCGACCCGGCCGCCGCTGATGAGGTCGAGCGTCGCCCATTGCTCCGCAACGCGCAGCGGATGATGCAGAGGCAGGACCGAGACCGCCGGCGCGAGGCGCACGCGCGAGGTCACGGGAACGATACTGGCGAGCAGCATCTCTGGACAGGAATTGACGCCGAGACTGTCGAAGTGATGCTCGCCGATCCAGACGGAATGCATGCCGAGGCGGTCCGCGAGGATCGCCTGCTCGCGAATTTCCAGGATGAACTGCTCGGCGCTCCTGGGGTTCTCGGGATAGTGATTGTCGCTGAGGGTGAAATAGCCGAATTCCACCGAAGTCCTCCTCCGAGCGAGGGTCCGCTCTAATCGCCGGGCCGATAGATGACGATGCGTACGCGGCGATTGCGCGGGTTCATGACCTGGTCCTCCGTCTTGACCTCGGGTTCGCGCTTGCCGCGTCCTTCGATCTTGATGTCGTCCGCAGGGACCCCATCGCGGATGAGCTCGCTGCGGACGGCGTCCGCGCGACGCTCGGACAGTCGGTCCGCACCCTCGGCGGTGCCGGAGCTGTCAGCGTAGCCGATCACCTTGACGTGCGAGAAGGCGCCATTGGCCTTGGCGCGTCCAACTGCCGCGACGGCTTCAGTGATGATGGGGCGCGCCTTCGCCGACAGTTTGGCGCTCGCGAAATCGAAGTAGAGGACATAGGTCTCGGGCCCAGCCTGCGCCCGGGCGGCGCAGGAGAGCGCCGCGCAGGCAATCGCGAGCCCAGCCACTGCCCAGAGCGCCATCGAGCAGCGCAGCACGGTGGAACGCCATACCATCATGACTCCGGAGGTCTCCCCCGCCGCGTGAAGCCGCCGCAGCATCCCAGGACCGCGGCGGGGAATCAACAGCGTCCCCGCGCATCCGGACCGCTCGCAACCGCTACTTGTGCTTCAGCAGGCCGCGGAGGATCGCCTCCCACTCCGCCGCGAGCGTTTGAGCCGCGGCAGGCTTACCGGCGCGACGATACCAATAGCGCGCATTGCTAAGGTCGCCCTCTTTGCGATGGAGATAGGCATGCACCCAGGCCGCAGCCTCCCCCTCGTCCTCCTGCGCGGAGTTGTGGGCCTTGTCCCAATCGCCCTTGGCGTCCCACCAGAGAGCGCGCTCGGCAGCTCCAAGCGCCTTCGGCGGCGTCTTTGCCGCAAGCGATGCCTTGAATTCGTCTATGCTCACGGGATCATCTTGGCTCCGATCGTGCCCGCGCACCAGTCTCGTGCGTGCCGGTCTCGATTTTGCGCCCTCGGTGTGGTTGAGTGTCGCTCCCTCCGCCTCGCATCCCATCATCATTCGCCTCTATGCCCCCCAAGCCCCGTCCCGCCTGGCCCGACCGCATCTACGACGTTTTCGTGCGCGAGCGCGTTCGCCAAGTCGTCTATGTCCCCGATGCCGGACACAGTCGGCTCATCGAGCGCTGCCAGGGCGACCCCCACATGAAGTCCGTCGTGCTCACCACGGAGGAAGAGGGCATCGGCGTCCTCGCGGGCGCCTGGCTCGGCGGCGAGCGCGGCGCGCTCCTCATGCAGAGCAGCGGCGTCGGCAACTGCATCAACATGCTCTCGCTCGCGACGGTGTGCCGCTTCCCGCTGCTGATGCTCGTGACGATGCGCGGCGAATGGGGCGAGTTCAATCCCTGGCAAATCCCGATGGGCCAGGGCACGCCGCCAATCCTCGAGAAGGCGGGCGTGCTCATCTACCACCTCACCGCGGCGGATGCGGCGGAGGAAACGGTCGAAGCCGCCGCCCGCATCTCCTTCAACGGCGACCGCGCGGCCGCCGTGCTGATCTCCCAGCGCGTCATCGGCGCGAAGTCCTTCAAATGAGCCGGCCATGCGCAAACCCATAAAGCAAGCCGCAGCCAGCCTCGAGCGCCGCGCGGTCATGCGCGCACTGGTGGCGGAGCGAGGCGACGACCTCCTGGTCGTGCCGGGACTGGGATCGACGACCTACGACCTCGCGGCGGCCGGGGATCATCCCCTCAACTTCTACCTCTGGGGTGCCATGGGCGCGGCGGCGATGATCGGTCTCGGCCTCGCACTGGCGCAGCCGAAAAAGCGTGTCCTCGTTGCGACCGGTGACGGCGAGATGCTCATGGGCCTAGGCGGTCTCGCGACGATCGCCGTGCAGCGGCCGCGGAACCTCGCGATCGCCGTCATCGACAACGAGCGCTACGCCGAAACCGGCCTCCAGCACACGCACACCGCTCACGGCGTCGACCTCACGGGGATCGCAGCCGCCGCCGGCTTCGAGAGCGCGCAGACGATCCGAAGCGAGCGTGAGCTCGCCGCCGCGGTCGAACTCCTCCGTCACGCGCCGGGGCCGATATTTGCCACCATCAAGGTGCGGCCGGATCGTCCTCCCTTCGTGCTGCCGGAGAAGGACGGCGTCGAGCTCAAGAACCGCTTTCGCCGCGCGCTCCTCGGCGCGGCATAGGACATTCCTGGCGGCTAACATTCGGCAAGGAATGCAACCCCTTGCGCTGGCGCATTCTATCGTGCTCAAGCTTTGCTATTGCGACGCATTCGCAGTTCAGGTATTGAACAGTTCACGGAGCATTTGGGCTGCGGGATATGGCCATCGACCGGCGGAGAGAACCGAGTGAGGCTTCGAGCGCTGCTGGATCGCACGAGAGCGATGCTTCCGGCGCGGCCACTCCTCCCATACTCGGATATTTCGGCGTCGCTCCACCGCAGGTGCGGACGGTCGACAGTCGCGAGGTCATGGCGGGAGAGAGGCTGATCCTGATCCGCCACGGCACCGAGCAATACCGACTTCAAATCACACGAAAGGGAAAACTGATCCTGACGAAATAGGTCGAGCACTAGACGCGCGATTCCGCGAGCTTCCGCGCCCTCACCTGCGTCGGTCGCCAGCCAGAGAACTGATGAGCAGCCGATGAGGGAAGGGGGTTCCTATGTGGGCCAGTTTGAGGCGATGCATGATGGCGTTGCTGCTGTTGAATGCGGGCATTTCCGCGGGGGCGTGGGCGCAATCGGCGCCGGCCGCGGGCGGTTCAGCGCCGACCGGACCGGCTCCGGGCGAGCCCGGCTTCACGACGCAGCTCTTCGGGTCGTCCCGTAGCACGCTGCTCGGAGACATGTGGGGCCTCCGCACCTGGCTCGGACGCTATGGGATCGATCTCAGCATAACCGAGACGAGCGAGGTCCTCGGCAACGTGACCGGTGGCATCAAGACAGGTGCCGCCTATGACGGCCTGACGACCATGACCGTGGGCATCGACGCAGAAAAGGCGTTCGGCTGGACGGGTGGTTCCTTCAACCTCAGCGCCCTGCAAATCCATGGCCGCAATCTGAGCGCCGACAACCTGCTCAGCCTGCAAACTGCGAGCGGCATCGAAGCCGAGCGTTCGACGCGGCTCTGGGAACTCTGGTACATGCAGAAGTTCGGAGACAGCGACACGGATTTGAAGGTCGGGCAGCAAAGCCTCGACCAGGAATTCATCGGCAGCAGCTATGCCGGCACCTTCATGAACACGATGATGGGTTGGCCGGTCGTTCCCTCTTACGACCTCTATGCCGGGGGCCCCGCTTACCCGCTGTCGTCTTTGGGCGCACGCATTCGCTTCCACCCCTCGCATTCCGTGACTGTCCTCGCGGGAGTATTCAACGACAATCCCCCGGGCGGCCCCTTCAACGACGATTCACAGCTTCGCGGCGCCGAGAAATACGGCATGCAATTCAATCTCAACACCGGTGCGCTCTTCATCGGCGAGGTCCAATTTGCCGTCAATCAGCCGGTCGAAGGCGATCTCGTGACTACCGGTCATGCGGGCCTTCCCGGCACATACAAGCTCGGCTTCTGGTTCGACACTGCGTCGTTCCCCGACCAGCGCTACGCCAGCGACGGCCTCTCGCTCGCGAACCCCGCGAGCACGGGCATCCCGCGCATGGACCGCCGCAATTTCAGCATCTACGGCGTCTTCGACCAGGTGGTCTGGCAGCCCGATCCCGAGGAGCCGCAATCTCTCGGCGTCTTCGGGCGGGCAATGATCGCGCCGGGCGACCGCAATCTCATCGATTTCGGCCTCAACCTCGGCGTCGTGCTGAAGGCTCCGCTTCCGGGCCGCGACGACGACACCTTCGGGATCGGTTTCGGGCTCGCGAAGGTCGGACGCAATGTGAGCGGACTCGACCGGGACACCGCGTTCTATACCGGCGAATTTACGCCGGTCCGCTCGACTGAGGAGTTCATCGAGGTGACGTACCAGATCCAGCTCGCGCAATGGTGGATGCTGCAGCCGGATTTTCAATACGTCTTCCGGCCTGGCGCCGGGCTCGCTAATCCCAACAACCCTGGCCAACTCATCCACAATGAGGCCGTCTTCGGCCTACGCACGACATTGACCTTCTAGTCGCGTGAGACGCGCGGGATAGGGAGCAGAGACATGCAAGTCTTCCGTGATTCAAAATCGAGGCTCGGCATCCACAACGGCGCGCGATTCCTGCTGCTGGGATCGCTCGCGTTGGGAATCGCGCTCGCCGGCGCATCGGCGAAAGCCGAGGACGATCCCGGCTACCTGAAGGGGATCAAGCATTTCACGACGCTGACCTCGACAGTGCCGGACAATGGGGATCAGAATCCCTACGCGATCGTCGTCGCACCGGTCTCCGCGGGCAAGATCACGGCCGGCGACGTGCTCGTCACCAACTTCAACGACAAGAACAACCTGCAGGGTCTCGGCACGACGATCGTCGCCTTCACGCCCTCGACGAAGAAATTGACGCTTTTTGCCTCGATCCCGCGTCATCTCGAGCAATGTCCCGGCGGGATCGGACTGACCACCGCGATGACCATGCTCAAGTCCGGCTGGGTCATCGTCGGAAGCCTGCCGAGCCAGGACGGCACCACCTCGACCAAAGGCCAAGGCTGCCTCGTCGTCCTCGACTCCCAGGGAAATCTCGCGAGCGTCATCACCAGCGCGAACATCAACGGCCCTTGGGGCAACATGGCCGTGATCGACAATGGAACCTCGGCCGTCCTCTTCCTCAGCAACACCGGCTTCGGCGTCGAGGCCCCCGGCCAAGATGTCGTCAACCAGGCCAATGTCGTTCGGCTTGAGCTCACGATCCCCGCAGGAAAGCCGCCGACGGTCGCCAAGGAGACGGTCATCGCCAGCGGTTTCGGCGAGCAGGCGGACAAGGACGTCTTTATCATCGGCCCGACCGGCCTCGCCCTCGGCCGCGACGATGCGCTTTACGTCTCGGACGCGATCGGCAACCGCATCGCCAGAATTCCGAACGCGGTGAAGCGCACCACGAGCGCGGGCACCGGCGAGGACGTCACGAAGGACGGACTCCTGCGTCGGCCCCTCGCGATGGTGATGGCGCCCAACGGCAATCTTCTCGTCACGAACGGCCTCAACGGTCAATGCGTCGAGATCAATCCGACGACGGGAAAGCAGCTTCACGCGCTCTGGATCGACGCCAATCGCGCGCAGTCGCCGCCGGGGAGCGGCGATCTCTTCGGGATCGCAATGACGCCCACGGGCGACGGATTCTATTACGTGAAGGACGAGATGAACTCGCTCGTTCTCGCGCGATGAGCGGCGCCGGCGGCCGCTGCCCCTTCACCTCTCGCCGCCGCTTTCTCGGCGCGGCGGGCGGTCTCGCGGGGGCGCTGGGCGCCGGCTTGCTCGGTCCACGCCCCGGCTCGGCGACGGTTCCGAGCCCCGGCGCGCCGGCGCCTGCGACCGAGCAGTTCTTCGGCGCTCATCAAGGCGGCATCCTCACGCAGGTGCAGGCACACACCTATTTCGCCGCCTTCGATCTCGTGGCCGAGAAGCCAAGCGCGATCGCGAAGATGCTGCAGGACTGGACCGCCGCAGCCTCTCGCATGACCGCAGGCGAGACCGCGGCTCCGCCCATCGCCGATCTCAGCCTCCCCGCCTCGGACACGGGGGTGGCGCTGGGCCTGCCGCCGGCGCGGCTGACGCTGACCTTCGGGTTCGGCGCCGGGCTCTTCGTCAAGGAAGGGAAGGACCGCTTCGGATTTGCGGCGCGCCGGCCCGCGGCGCTCGTGGACATGCCGCGCTTCAATGGCGATCAGCTCGTAGACGCGCGCTCCGGCGGCGATCTCTCCGTCCAGGCTTGCGCCGACGATCCCCAGGTCGCGTTCCACGCGATCCGCGAGCTCGTGCGTCTCGCGAACGGCGTTGCGCAAATCCGCTGGGCGCAGACGGGCTTCTCCGCCGATTTCGCACCCGAGGATACGCCGCGGAACCTCATGGGCTTCAAGGACGGCACTGAGAACCCGATCTCGCGACAGCTCGCCGATGGCCACAAGCCCTCCGCCTCCGACATCCCGAACCCGCAGGAACTTCTCTGGGTCGGAAGCGAGGGACCGGAGTGGATGCGCGGCGGCACCTATCTCGTGGTGCGGCGCATCCGCATCGCGCTCGAGCATTGGGATTCGACGGATGTTGAATTTCAGGAGCAAGTGATCGGGCGCCACAAGCTGAGCGGAGCCCCGCTTGGCGGCAAAGCCGAGTTCGATCCGCTCGACCTATCGGCGACCGACGGCGACGGCAATCCCATCATTCCCGAAGACGCGCATGTGCGCCTTGCGGCAGCCGCCAGCAATGACGGCGCCCGCATCCTGCGCCGCGCCTACTCGTACAACGACGGCGTCAACTTCACGGCGGAGCGCTGGCCGCCGTGGCGGCAAGGCATCGAGTACGATGCCGGCCTCTTGTTCGTCTGCTATCAGCGCGATCCCCGGACCGGCTTCATCAAGATCTTCGAACGGATGTCGAAGCTCGATGCGCTCAATCAGTTCACGACCCACACCGCGAGCGGCCTTTTCGCCTGTCCCGCCGGAATCGAGAAGGGGCAATTCATCGGCGAGCGCCTCTTCGCCTGAAGCGGGCTCATAGCACTTCGAAGACGCGATAGACGGGCCCGTCCGGTGGACGGTGACCGAGTGCCACCGAGACAATGTTGTTGAGCCAGGCGTATTTGGCGGCGCCAGTCTCGAAGAGCGGCACGGTGCGGAAATAATATTCGGAGGGATCGACCGCCTCGCCGCGCCCCAGGCGCTCGATCACGGCGGGCGGGCCGTGGCGGAAGCCCGCATAGGTCATCCCGATGAGAGCGCCGTCATCGGTCTTGAGCGTGAGACGCACGTCGAGCCGAAGCGAGCCATCCGGCCGCGCCAGGATCCAATCGGAGCCGCCGGGCTCGACCGTTCCCTTGAGACGCGGCCCTTCGAAATGCCCGCCGGTCACGGGGACGATGCGCCGCTCGCCGAGCGGGGTCTTTCCGAGCATCTGCGGTGCGGCCGCCTGAAGCTTGATCGTGAACAGCAGAGCGGTATGAATATCGCTCATGGTCTCTCCTTATTTTGCGCGGATGCGATCCAGCACTGGAAGGATATAGCGCCGGAACTGCGCGGGGTTCTCGCTCATGGGGAAGTGACCGACCTCCTTCATGACGACGACCTCGGCGCCGGCGATTTGCGCGGCGGTGCGTCTCGTATCTTCGGGCGTGCAGGAATAGTCGTACTCGCCGGTGAGGAGATAGAGCGGGCAGACGCGCGTGTCGATGGCGGCAACGCGGCCTCGGAGATCGCCCTCGAGGCGATAGAAATGGAGATCGCCTTTGAAGACGCCGGGACCCCCCTGCATGTACATCCAGAGCGTTTCCCAGCGCGGCACCTCCGGGCTCTGCGGTGCGATCAGGCCCGAGACGAGACCCGCGCAGACTTCGCCACCGTGCACGTCCGGGCGGTGAAGCCATTCGGTGTCGTACCAGGATTCCTGGAACTCCGCGGCCTCGAGCCCGATTAGGGCGCGGAACTCCGTGGCATGCGCGATCGCGAGGTTGAGCACGATGCGCCCGCCGATCGAGCAGCCGAGCACCACGGGCTTTTGGAGCTCGAGCGCCGTGCAGAAGGCGCGGATCGCCTCGGTGTAGGAGTGCGTCGTCAGGCGGTACTCCTCGCGCTCCCACCCGTCGGGAGGCGTCGATTTCCCATGCCAGGGAAGATCAAAGGCGAGCAGCCGGAAATGATCGGTGACGGCGGCGTCCGTCATGAGATGCCGGAACTGGCGTCCGTCTGCACCCGCAGTGTGTAGGCACACCAGCGGTATCCCCTGCCCGGCTTCCTCGAAGTAAATCCTATGCGCGCGGCCGCCGAGGCTCAGATGGACATAGCGTCCGACGATGGGATCGATCCGTGCGGCCATGGGTCAATGCCTTCCCGCCTGCCGTCGCGGCAGCGCCAGCAGCGTCTTGAAGTAGAAGACGTTGGCCATGAGCGGATGCAAATCGCCCTCGATCCGCAGCAAGCCGCGCTTCGAGAGCGCGAAGATGTCGTGGTAGTGCGGAGCCGGCATCGGCTCCCAATGACCGTGCCACGCCTCGGCATCGCCACGGATCGCAAAGCACCAGGACGGCATTACGAAGGGCCCGCGCTCGCATCGCGCGATGCGACCGTGCTCGATCGAGAGCCGGTAGGGCACGGCGCCAATGCCAACGAGGCAATCCGCGCGCAAGAACCGCCCGCGCCACTGAAGCCATTGATCCGCATTGGCCGCCGCGGGGACCGCCTCGAACCGCTCGAGGAGGCCCGCCAGGATTTCTGCCATCGCTCCCCCCGTTCCAAGAACGCCACGGTCGCGCGAATGCGGCCGGGAGATCAAGCCCGATGGAAGCGTGACGCGCCCGCCGTGCGGGCGATCAAGTGGGATAGCAGTAGCTCGCCTGCAACGTGACGGAGTAGTCGACGAGCGGTACGACGAACTGGAAGGGATAAGTCGCGGAAACTTGCGTCCCGCAAGCAGGCGTCGACAGCGTGAAGACCGAGACGGCAAAGGTCTGGCCCGCATGCGA
This sequence comes from Allostellaceae bacterium, assembly GCA_035581425.1. Taxonomy (GTDB): domain Bacteria; phylum Pseudomonadota; class Alphaproteobacteria; order ATCC43930; family CGMCC-115725; genus DASZHJ01. The sequence goes on from DATJVP010000090.1 coordinate 19,728, forward strand.
GGCGGCGTAGCTCTGCACCTGGGCTTGGGTCCCGCAGGTGCTCGTGTTGATTGCGGCGCAGCGCGCGGCTTCCTCGACCGCATAGTTGAGCGCGCTTTTCGTCCACATGAGCCGACCGAATTCCATGATGCCAAGCGAGATCGCAAGCAACGCTGGCAAGATCGCCGCGAATTCCGCGGCCGTAGCGCCGCCTCGCGCGCGGAGCAGCCGCAGGAGTGAGCATTTGCGCGCCACGACGTTCAAGCCTAGTCGATCCGGACGGTCGAGCTGCCGGAGATCACGACCGAGCTCCCGTAGCCGGAATAGGGGACCAGGGGTGTAAAGGTGCGCTGCGCGCTCACGGTGACGTATGTGCCGACGGAAAGTCCGTTGGCGCAGATGCTCCCGCAGGTGGCGCTCGCGACGCTGCCCCCGCTTGGGCAGCCGCAGAATTCCGCGGGCGCGGGCGAGGCCGCGATCCCCGTGATGTCGCTCGCGCTCGTGACCGCGGCCTGAATCGCTGTGCTGTTCCAGCCATGGGCGAGCGCATAGGCGGCGCCGGCTTGCGCGGCATCGTCGACCACCATCTGCTGATAGGCTGCCATGCCGATATCGACCATCGGCAGCAGCACCGCCGCGAGGAACGGCAACGCGAGCGCGAGCTCTACCGCAGCGGCGCCGGAGCGCCCTCGTGATCGCGGCGAAATGATCCCCCCGGCCATGCGCCCTCCCCGTGCACGCCAACACCCGGAATGAGCGGCTTGCCTCAAGCCCTCCGCTCTCTTTTAGGGTTCGACACCACGAAAGTGCGGCCTCGGCGTTAAGCTCGCGTTAACGCCGACGGCATTGCGCGGGATTTTAGGCGATATCGCCGACGCGCCTTCAGGCCTGGGGCAAACGCGGCTGCTTCAGGAACTGCGTGCGGTCCGCGGATTTGATCGCCGCAAGCCGCGGCCGGTCGTCGCGCGCGAGCGTCAGCGGAACCTCGACGCCCGCCGCGCCCAGCGCCCAGACCTGACGGTAGAGGTCGGCGAGGGTCGTGACCTCGGTATCCCCGACGGTGAGGATCACATCGCCTTTGCGCACGCCGATCTGCTGCGCGGGCCCATGCGGGGAAAGACCCACGACGACGACGCGGCCGTCAGCCTCGGCGGCGTAGATCCCGAGCCAGGGCCGCGGCGGGCGTCGCACCTTGCCATAGGTGAGGAGATCGTCGAGCGCAGGCTTTAGCGCGTCGATCGGCACGATCATGTTGAGATCCTGCGCGGGCCCGCCGTCGACGGATTGCTGCACGAAGAGCGAGCCGATCCCCGCGAGCAATCCATCGCGCGCGATGACGGCGGTGCCGCCCCATTGGGGATGCGCAGGTGCGGTGAAGATCGCTTCGTCGAGGAGGTATTCCCAATAGCCCGCGAATTCCCGCCGAGCCGCTACCTGCGCGGCGAGCGCGCGGCGCCTGCCACCGGCGCCGCCGACCACGACCGGCTCGCCGACCGCGAGATCGGCGGCGCTGCCAAGCGCGAGAGACGGTATGTCGAGGCGTCCCAGCGCCTGCACCAGGCCGAAGCCCGTCTCGTAATCATAGGCAAGCGCGTGACCTTGAAGTGCGCGGCCGTCGCTCGAATAGAGCCAGATCGTCTCCGCCTCGCTCATGAGATAGCCGATGGTGAGGACGAGCCCGCTGTCGCGGATCAGCACGGCATTACCGGCGCGGTCCGTGCCGAGGGTGCCCGCGGAGAAGGCATCCTGCGGCACCTTCGCCTCGAGGCGCAGGACCGAGGCGAGCGCGCGGTCGAGATCGAAGGTGTAATCCTCCGGACGCGGCCGCGCTTCCGCGGGAATCTCCCAATCGGTCTTCTCAGCCATAGAGAGATTCTTCACCTCGAAGGCGTCGCTGGCAAGCCTCTCGCGCGCCGTTCGCTCATTTCATCGCGTTGCCGATCAAGTAGTCCGCGAAATCCGCGGGCTTGAGCTTCAATTCGATGCGCTCGGCCTCGCCCGCGAGCGCACGCCGCACGAGGATGTGGTTCTCAACATGCGCCGGCAACACCTTGAAGACACCGAGCGCGCCCTTGAGCTTCGGATAGAGGTTGGGATCGATCAGTTTTTCCTTGCGCGCGAGGCGCTCGATCGCCTCGGCCTCCGCGAGGTCGTCGACCGGCTGCTGCTTTACCAGCATCCAGTCGGCCTCACCCGCCCAGCCTGCGGCAACGAGCGGCTTCGCGGGCTCCTCGGTCACGCCGATCTTGTAGATGTGCTTGCTGAGCCCGACGTCGAAAGCCCACTTCCCGAGCTTGCTGCTGCGCGCCACATAGATCGTCGCCATGCTCCCGCCTCCTCCAGCCCGGGCGTTCTGCGGCGAGGCCGCGCTAGCTCACTCGAGGAGCCATTGCCGCAGCGCCGCGGTGACGGAGACCGGCTTCTCCAGGGTGGAGAGATGGCCGCACTCCTCGATCACCATCAGTCTTGCGCCCGGCACCAACCCCGCGATCTCCTCGTGTAGCGCCAGCGGCGTCGCGGCATCCTGGCGGCCGCAGAGGACGAGTGTTGGAACGCCGATCCGGCGGAGGTCCTCGCGGCCGTCCGGCCGTCCCATAATCGCAGTCTGCTGACGGAGAAAGCCGTCCCGGCCTACCCGCATCGCCATCCCCGAGACGATCTCCAGGAGCGGCGCGTCCTCGGAGCGCGCGGGATGGACCCAGCTCGGAAAGAGCCGCGGCGTTACGCCCTTGAACTCGCCCTTATGCGAAAGCTCGAGGAGGCCCCGCCTGCGCGCGGTCTGCTCCGGCGTGTCGGCGCGGGCGGTGGTGTCGAGAAGTGCAAGCTTCACCACCCGCTCGCGCGCCTCTCGCATGATCTCCTGCGCGAGGTATCCCCCCATCGAAAGGCCTGCGAGCGCGAAGCGCTCCGGTGCCTGGGCGAGAACGCGGCGGGCCATGCCCGCGAACGAGTCGTCGAGAGTGAGGTCGGCGACACGAGGCACCGCGATGTCCGCGAGCCCCTCGACTTGCCGGTGCCAGAGCGCCTCATCGCAGAGCAGCCCAGGCAACAGCAAAAGCGGGATTTTCTCAGCCATGGCTTGATCTTGGCGCCAAACGTCGGACTCGCTCAAGCCCCCCGCTGGTGGTCCCAATTTGCGCGCGGGCAGAGGAGCCCATCGCTATGCGCATGGGCTGCGTCACTAAACCGACCCGAAAGTAATTGACATTTAAGGATATAGAGCCAAATAAGGGCCACACTCACAGAGGATTCACGTTTATGGCAGGCAGTATGCGCCGATGAGTTTTGTCGATCTCGGCCTTTCGACCGAAGTCCTAGAAGCCGTGCGAGACGCCGGCTACGAGACCCCCACCCCGATCCAAGAACAAGCGATCCCCTACATCCTCATGGGACGTGACGTGCTCGGTTGCGCGCAGACCGGCACAGGGAAGACCGCTGGCTTCACCCTGCCGATGATCGACATCCTCGCGGCCGGACGCGCGCGGGCACGCATGCCGCGCTCGCTCATCATAGAACCGACCCGAGAGCTCGCGGCGCAAGTCGCGCAGAGCTTCGAAGTCTACGGCAAGCACCACAAGCTCAACATGGCGCTCCTCATCGGCGGCGAGAGCTTCACCGATCAGGAGAGGAAGCTCGATCGCGGCGTCGACGTGCTGATCGCGACGCCCGGTCGCCTCATCGACCTTTACGAGCGCGGGAAGATCCTGCTCTCGGACGTGAAGATCCTCGTGATCGACGAGGCCGACCGCATGCTCGACATGGGATTCATCCCGGACGTCGAGCGGATCGTGGGCCTCATTCCGCGGATCCGGCAGACACTCTTCTTCTCTGCGACCATGCCGCCGGAGATCCGCCGTCTCGCTGACGCCTTCCTGCTCAATCCCAAGGAAATCTCGGTGGCGCCGCCGGCCTCCCCTGCGGAGACCGTGACGCAGGCGCTCCTCGTGGTGGGTGAGCTCGACAAGCGCGAGACGCTCCGACGTCTCCTCCGCCACGAGGACGTCAAGAACGCGCTCATCTTCTGCAATCGGAAGCGCGACGTGGACATCCTCTGCCGCTCGCTCGCCAAGCACGACTTCAACGTCGCGGCGCTCCACGGCGACATGGCGCAGTCGAAGCGCACCGAGACGCTCGAGCGCTTCAAGAACGGCGACGTGCAGCTTCTGGTCGCGAGCGACGTGGCCGCGCGCGGCCTCGACGTGCAGGGCCTCTCGCACGTCTTCAATTTCGACGTGCCGCATCACGCCGAGGATTACGTCCATCGGATCGGCCGTACCGGCCGAGCCGGGAAGCCCGGCCGCGCCTACACCATCGCCACGCCCGGAGACGGCAAGGCGGTGGCGGCGATCGAGACCCTGATCCGCAAGGAAATCCCCCGAACCGGCCTCGACGACGTTCCCGCTCTGGAGCTCAGCATGGAAGAAGGCGACGGGCGCCGCGCGCGCGGTCGCGGCAGAGCTCGCGAGGATCGCGGCCGCGAGCGCGGCGGCCGGCAGGAGCGTCGTCGGAACGAAGGGCCGCGCCCCCGCGCCCCCGCGCCCGAGGCGCAGGAACCGGTACGAGTGGCACCGCTCGCCCGCGTCGAGCCTCGCCCAGTGCGTCCCGAGGACGGCATCGCCGCCGAGGCCGAGGAGGCGGGTCTTCCTCCGATCCGGCTTGCGGCCCAGCGCGAGGCGGCACCGTCGCATCGGTCGCGCGGCGGAGAGAGCGAGAGCAGGATCGTGGGCTTCGGCGACGACTTGCCGGCTTTCCTTCGCCGTCCGGTGCGTATTGCGAGGGCTTGAGTAGAATACCGCTCTGCTGATTTATCGGGAGCGCCGCGATGAAAACGATCTTCGTCATGGTGAAGTGCGACCTCGGCAAGGCCTACAAGGTCGCGGACGAGGCGGTGCTGAGCATGGAGCAGGTATCGGAGGTCTATTCGACCTCCGGCCAGTATGACCTACTGATGAAGTGCTATCTCCCCGACGATGCCGATATCGGACACTTCGTGGTGGAGAAGCTGCAGACGCTTCCGGGGGTGAAGGACACCTTCACCATCACCGCCTATAAGGCGTTCTCCGAGGACAAGACCACCTAGCGACGCCGGCGGCCTCTAACGGCCCCCGCTCCCTCTAGCGACGCCCGGTGTTCTCGAGATGGCGCCGGATTGCTGCGTCGTAGCGGTCCTCTTCTGAGGCCTCGAGGAAATTCCCGCCCCCGCCGAGCTCGCGCTCGGTAATCTCGACCCAACCCTTGCGCAGATAGCACGCCGCAAGCAGCGCTGGCGCGGCAACCGCGAAACCGATCCACAGCACGATCCCGAGGTCGTCACTGTCGGGAAGGCCGGCTGTCTCCGCGACATCCGCGAGACCGACCATGGGTACCGTCAGCAGAAAATAGACGAGCCCCTCGACCGGTGCGCGCTTCCGCCAGAAATAGGCGGGACCCAGCAGTAGCGACCACAGGACCGAGCTCGGCCCAACCGTCTCCCGGACCTTCGCGTAGGGAGATTCGAACGTGCGCGGGCTGAACAGCGTTTCGAGGCTCATGACCTCCCCGGGCACTCAGGTCGCTTGCGAGGGCTTCGCCGTGAGCTTCGAGAGGAAGGCGAGGATCAGGGCGAGGCCGAAAAGCGCCGCCCAGAGCGGCTGCGCCATGAGCGCCAGCGTCAGATCCTGAAGTGGCGGCCAGGGGATCAGCCGGACGGTATAGGTGTCGATCCCGAAGACGAAATGCAGGGCGTCGCTGAGCTTCGCGGAGGTCGAATAGACCTCCGTTAAGGAGCGCAGAACGCTCACGGCGATCGCCAAGATGCCTCCGAAGAAGCTCAGCACCGCCGAAATCATGAACACCGAGGCCAAGATCGTCCCGCCGCTGCGTCGTCGATTGCGAGCCCAAGAGGCATCAGTCTCCGCTCACAAGGTTTACCAATCGTAAACCCTCCCACCCCCGCAAATACCGCCGACGCTTGGCAGCCTCACGGCGGGGGCGTAAATTGCTTTAGGCCTAAACTATTTCGGAGGGAGCCGCGCGAGTGTCCGGAACTCCTGGCCTTCTCGGGAACCACGCGGCCGTGACGGGCGGCGGGAGCGGTATCGGCGCCGCGACCGCGCTTGCACTGGCCCGGCAGGGGGCGCGCGTCACGGTGCTGGGGCGACGTGCCGGACGTCTCGACGCCGTCGCAGGCGCCATCCTCGGCGCAGGCGGCACGGCCGCGGCGGAGACCCTCGAGGTAACCGAGCCCGCGGCGGTTGCCGCGGCATTCGCCTCAGCGGCGGCACGGCTTGGCCCCATCGGCATCCTCGTCAACAGCGCCGGCAATGCCGAGAGCGCTCCTTTCGCGAAGACGAGCGCGGACCTTTTCGAGCGCATGCTTCGCGTCAATCTCACAGGGGCTTTTCTGTGCACCCAGGCGACCCTGCCGGGCATGCTCGCCGCGGGCAGCGGCCGCATCGTCAACGTCGCCTCGACCGCCGCGCTGCGCGGATACGCATATGTCACCGCCTACTGCGCAGCAAAGCATGGGCTCCTAGGAATGACCCGGGCGCTCGCTCTCGAGACCGCGAAGAGCGGTGTCACCGTCAATGCGGTCTGCCCCGGCTATACCGAGACGGAGCTCCTGGAGCGCGCGGTCGGGACCATCGTGGCGAAGACCGGCCGCAGCGCCGAGGATGCGCGCGCTGGGCTTGCGGCGACCAATCCGATGGGGCGCCTAGTGACGCCGGAAGAAGTCGCGGCGACGATCCTCTTCCTCTGCACGCCCGCGGCCGACGCGATCACGGGACAGGCGCTCGCGGTAGCCGGCGGCGAGGTAATGGCGTGAGCGAGCCCGTGCGCCGACTGTTGTCGCGCTCCGATCGCGAAAGTGCGCTCGCTTTGGAGAGCAAGCTCGAGCTCAAGGTCTGGCTCCGGCTCCTCACGAGCACCACGCTCATCGAGCACGAGCTGCGCCGGCGTATGCGCGAGCGCTTCGAGACCACGCTCGCGCGCTTCGATCTGCTCTCGCAGCTCGACCGCACGCCTCGCGGCCTCACCATGGGCGAGCTCTCCTCGCGCCTCATGGTGACGAACGGAAACGTGACCGGCCTCACCGATGCGCTCGTGACGGAGGGGCTGGTGAGCCGCGCGACCGAGCCGAGCGACCGGCGGAGCCTCCGCATCACGCTCACCGCAGCCGGCAAACGATTCTTCGATTCCATGACGCCCGTCCACGAGGAGTGGGTGGACGCTCTCATGTCGGGCCTGACCCGCGCCGAGATGGCGCATCTTCTGGAGCTGCTCGGCAAGCTCAAGCAGTCGCTCGCCGCAGCGGGAGCATCGCGATGAAAGGCAGCGAGATCGAGACCAAGCACGTGCGCTGGAGCGTCGACGGCAGCGTCGCCACGCTCACGCTCGACCGGCCCGACCGCAAGAACCCCCTCACCTTCGAGAGCTACGCCGAGCTCCGCGGCCTCTTCCGCAGCCTCGCGCAGGTGAAGGATGTGAAGACCATTGTGCTCACAGGCGCCGGCGGGAATTTCTCCAGCGGCGGCGATGTGCACGAGATCATCGGCCCGCTCACCAAGATGGACATGGCCGGGCTTCTCGACTTCACGCGGATGACCGGCGAAGTCGTGAAAGCGATGCGGCTCTGCCCGCAGCCGATCGTCGCCGCGGTGGACGGGGTCTGCGCGGGCGCGGGCGCCATCCTCGCGATGGCCGCAGACCTTCGCTACGGCACCGCGCGCAGCAAAGTCGCCTTCCTCTTCGTGCGCGTGGGGCTCGCGGGCTGCGACATGGGAGCCTGTGCGATCCTGCCGCGGATCGTCGGGCAAGGCCGTGCTGCCGAGCTGCTCTACACCGGCCGTGTCCTCGGCGGCGAGGAGGCCGAGCGCTGGGGTTTCTTCAACCGGCTCGCAGAGCCCGACGCGGTTCTCAGCGAGGCGACCGAGATGGCCGAGAGCTTGGCGCAGGGACCGACCTTTGCGCACGGCCTCACCAAGCGCATGCTGCACGTCGAGTGGAACATGAGCATCGAGCAGGCGATCGAGGCTGAAGCCCAGACCCAGGCGCTGGCGATGCAGACCCGGGATTTCCACCGCGCCTACGAAGCCTTCGTCGCCAAGCGCTCGCCGGTCTTCGAGGGAAATTGATGCCCGACCGGACCTTCCTCGCCTGGCCCTTCTTCGAGGCGCGGCACCGTGACTTCGCGGCGGGGCTGGAGGAGTGGGCCCGCGCTGTCGTCGCACGGCATGCGAGCGAGGAGGAGCGCGACGTCGACGGCACGTGCCGGACCCTAGTGCGGCTCCTCGGCGAGGCGGGCTGGCTCCGTGCTTGCGTACCCGCAGCTCACGGCGGGCTCGAGGAGCGGCTCGACACGCGCATGCTTTGCCTCGCGCGCGAGATCCTCGCGCGGCATTCGGGATTGGCGGATTTCGCCTTCGCGATGCAGGGGCTCGGCAGCGGCTCGATCTCCCTCTTCGGCACGCCCGAGCTGAAGCAGGCCTATCTCCCGAAGGTCGCGGCCGGGCGGCAGATCGGCGCCTTCGCGCTTTCCGAGCCCGAAGCCGGATCGGATGTGGCAGCGCTCAAAACAAGCGCGCGCCGCGACGGCAATCACTTCGTGCTCGATGGCCGCAAGACCTGGATCTCCAATGCAGGGATAGCCGATCACTACGTCGTCCTCGCACGTACCGGCGAGGCGCCCGGCGCCAAAGGGCTTTCGGCCTTCGTAGTCGACGCGGCGACGCCGGGGCTCCGGGTCGCCGAGCGCATCGAGGTGATCGCGCCCCATCCTCTCGGCACCCTCGCCTTCGAGAACTGCCGAGTGCCCGCGAGCCATCTCCTCGGCAATCCCGGTGACGGCTTCAAGATCGCGATGGCGACCCTCGATGTATTCCGCGCAACCGTCGGAGCGGCGGCGCTGGGCTTTGCGCGGCGCGCCCTCGACGAGGCGCTGGCGCGCGTGAGCGAACGCCAGGCTTTCGGCAAGAGGCTCGCAGAATTCCAAGCGACGCAGGTGCGGATCGCGGACATGGCGACGGAGATCGATGCGGCAGCACTCCTCGTCTATCGCGCCGCCTGGACAAAGGACTGCGTCGCCGAGCGCGTCACGCGCGAAGCCGCCATGGCCAAGATGTACGCGACCGAGGCCGCACAGCGGGTGATCGACTCCGCGGTGCAGCTCTGGGGCGGCCTCGGCGTCACGCGCGGCGTGCCGGTCGAGCGGCTTTACCGCGAGATCCGCGCGCTCCGCATCTACGAGGGCACGACCGAGATCCAGAAGCTCGTGGTAGCGAGCCAGGTGCTCGCGGGAGCCAAGGCATGAGGCTCCTCGAGCCCATCGCAATCAAGAGCATGCGGCTCCCAAACCGCGTGGTGGTGCCGGCGATGGTGACGCGGCTCTCCGGCGAGGACGGCTACGTCAACGAGGCCGTGCTGGACCGCTACACCCGCTACGCCGAGGGCCATGTCGGGCTCATCGTCGTGGAGGCGACCGCAATCCACGACAGCAAATCGGGGCCGCTGCTGCGCCTCTCTCGCGAAGACTACATCCCCGGCCACCGCGAGCTCGTAAGGCGGATCCGCGGTGCCTCTGATTCCAAGGTGGTGCCGCAGATCATCCATTTCATGAAGGTCGCGCGCTCGGGCTGGCGGCAGAAGATCGACAGCCTCAGCGTCGAGGACATCGACCGCATCGTGGAGCAGTTCGCCGACGCCGCCGCGCGCGCGCGCGAGGCCGGCTACGACGGCGTCGAGCTGCATTCCGCGCATGCCTACACGCTCTCCTCTTTCCTCTCGCGCCACAATCCCCGCCGCGACCTCTATGACGGACGCACGCTGGAAGGACGCCTCCGCCTCTTCGGGCGCGTGATGGCGCGGGTGCGCGAGCGCATCGGCGCAGATTTCCCCGTGGGCGTGCGCTTCCTCGCGGAGGAGGCGATCAAGGACGGCTACGCGCTCCCGGATGCGCAGCGCATCGCGCTCCGCATGGCGCAGCTCGGCGTCGATTACATCTCGCTCTCCGTCGGCGGAAAATTCGAGGACGCCATCCACAAGCCGGGGCAGCCCCTTTATCCCTACACCGGCTATTCCGGCGACCGCTGCATGCCCGGCGACTGGTATCCGCCGCTGCCGCACGCGGCGCTTGCGGCGGGGATCAAGCGCTACGTCAACGAGAAGGGCTACGCGACACCGATCGTCTCCGTGGGCAAGATCAGCGACCCCGCCGAAGCCGAGCGGCTTCTGGTCGAGGAAAAGGCCGACCTCATCGGCATGGCGCGGCAGTTGCTCTCCGATCCCGATTGGGTGCGCAAGGTCGAGGAGGGTCGGCCGGAGAAGATCGTCCGCTGCATCTACTGCAACGTCTGCAAGAATCTCGACGAGAACTTCCGATTGGTGAACTGCTTTCTCTGGCCGAAGGGCGCAATTCAAGCGCCGCGCGAGGACCGCGACGGGGCCGGGCCCGAATGGGGGCCGGAGGGCGCGGGGCTGACTATCGAGATCGAGTCCGGACAGATCCGGTTGAAATGGCGTCCCGCATCCGGCAGCGGCATCGCGGGTTACGATGTCTTTCGTGCCGAGGATGACGGCGGCGCCGTGATTGCCGAGGCCGTCAAGAGCCCGAAGTTCTTGGATCGCTCGGTGCTCGGGGGCTTGCGGTACACGTATCACGTCATGGCCTACGACAGTTCCGGCCGTCACAGCCCACCCTCAAACAGCGTCGCCGTCGAGATGCCCATGCCTGCGCTCGCGGAGGGTGCGTCGTGATCGACCTCGCGGCTCCGCTCGATCCCAGCGCCTATCCCGACGGCTTCGCGCGCGAGCGCTTGCCACCGCAGGAGCTCTGGCCCGCGCTCGAATTCGGCACCATCCCCGAGCTCGCTTACCCTAAGCGCATCAACGCCGCCGTCGAACTACTCGACCGCATGGTCGAGCGAGGCTTCCGTGACCGCCCGTGCCTGCGCAGCGACGAGGTGGTCTGGACCTACGGCGAGCTCCTGGAGAAGGCGAATCGCATCGCCAATTTCCTCGTCCACGATCTCGGACTCGTACCGGGGAACCGTGTGCTCCTGCGAGGCGCCAACAACCCCATGCTCGTCGCCTGCTGGTTCGGAGTGCTGAAAGCCGGCGGCATCGCCGTCGCGACGATGCCCCTTCTGCGGACGCGTGAGCTCACCTACATTCTTAATAAGGCTGATATCACTTTAGCATTATGTGACAATATATTATCTCCTGATCTTGAGTCTGCTGCAGAGCAATCGCGGCACCAAATATCTACAGTCTATTTCCGCGACGACAGCGCCCATGGGCTCGAACGGCGGATGGCTCGGCAGTCCCCAGACTTCGAGAACGTGATCCCCTCGCACGATGACGTCGCCCTTATCGCCTTCACGTCCGGCACCACGGGAGCCGCGAAGGGCACTCTGCATTTTCACCGCGACATCCTCGCTGCCAGCGATTGTTTTCCGCCCTATGTGCTGAAGCCGAAGTCCACAGACATCTTCTGCGGGAGCCCGCCCCTCGCCTTCACTTTCGGGCTGGGCGGGCTCGTGCTCTTCCCGATGCGCGTGGGCGCGGCGACCTTGCTGCTGGAGAAGCCAAGCCCGGAGGCCCTGCTCGAGGGGATCGCGCGCCACCGCGCGAGCGTCCTCTTCACGGCTCCCACGGCCTATCGCGCCATGGCCGAGCTCGCGGGAAAGCACGATCTCCGGAGTCTCCGGGATTGCGTTTCCGCCGGCGAGACTTTGCCGCTTCCTGTCTTCGAGGCCTGGCGGCGCGCAACGGGGATCAGCATCATCGACGGGATCGGCTCGACGGAGCTCCTGCACATGTTCATCTCCTCCGCGCGCGACGAGATAAGGCCCGGCGCCACGGGCAAGCCCATTCCCGGCTATCGCGCGCGCGTCGTCGACGAGAATGGCGCGCCGGTACCGCCGGGCACTATCGGCCATCTCGCGGTGCGCGGCCCCACGGGCTGCCGCTACCTCGACGACATCGAGCAGCAGCGGAAATACGTGCGTGACGGCTGGAACTTCACCGGCGACGCCTATCGGTGCGATGCCGATGGCTACTATTGGTATCAGGCGCGCACCGACGACATGATCGTGAGCGCCGGCTACAACATCTCCGGGCCCGAGGTCGAGGCGGCGCTCCTCGACCATCCGAAGGTGTTGGAATGCGCGGTGGTGGGCTCGCCCGACGAGAGCCGGGGCGAGATCGTGAAGGCGTTCGTGGTCCTGCGCCCGGGGATTGCGCCGGGAGACGCACTCATCGGCGAGCTGCAGGAGTTCGCGAAGGCAGAGATCGCGCCCTACAAATATCCGCGATCGATCGAATTCGTGTCAGCCCTTCCGCGCACGGAGACCGGCAAGATTCAGCGCTTCAAGCTCCGTGCGCAGGAGCGCGAGCGGCGCAAACCGCCCCGCACGGGATGAGCGCTAACCCAAGGTGATGCCGTAGGTGTGATCGTAGCGGCAGCGGATGTGGACCGCTCCGCCGTCGCTCCACTGCACCAATATCTGCACGTCCTCCGTGCCGTCCAGGCCCTGTGTCGGCGTTCCCACATCGATCACGTTGAAGCCGAGCCGCCGCGCCTCCTCCGTACAGGCAGCTGCGGCGGTGCTCGCCGGCTGAGGCTGACTGATCGGCTGTTCCATGCAGCCGATGAGGCCGAGCAGCAGCAGGAGCGAAAGGAGGCGCGCTTTCCTGCAACGGAGCGCGCCGTCGGACCCTTCGTACATATGTCGATTTCCCCGCGAGTCCCGTAGATCCGAGCGAGCGTACGCCGCGAGGCCGAGCCACGCCACACCCCCTTCGGACCGGGGGGCCCGCCGGGGATTGTGCGACGGAGGGATCAAGAATGGAGCGACAATCCCTTCAGAACCTTGTCCGCGAGCTTGCGGTCGGCGTGGAACGCCATGCCCGCGAGCCGCAGACCGTCGCGCCGCACCGCGCGCACGGCCGCACGATTGTCGAGGTCGTTGCCGGTTCGAAAGAGATCCTCGGTGAAAATCGAGAGCTTGACCCCGAGATCCATCGCCCGATCGTAAGCGCCGCGGATCGCCTCGGCCGAACCCGCGAAGACCATGACGGGCTGGCGGAACATCGGGAGATAGATATTCTCGGAGCCGTCGACGTAGGTCTCGCCTATTGTGTCGGGCTGGCGCGCGGCGACCCCGCTCACCAGGAATGCCGTCATGTTCAGCTTTTGCCAGACCGGCAGGTCGTCGCGGATCACGACCGCGATCTTCGTATCGAACCTCATGCCTCGGCCTTTCAATTTGTGAAGGATCGTCATGGCCGGGCTTGTCCGGCCATGAAGCCAAATGAGAGCGGAGCCGAGAATAGATTGCAGGCTCGGATGGCGATTGTATCCTCGTGCGCTATGTCAAAGCGGCCGGACAACCCGGAATGGACGCGGTACGGCGTGGCACCTAACCGCGGCGTCGAGCTCCTGCACGCGCACTACGTCCACCACAGCTACGAGCGACACGCGCACGACGTCTACGCCCTCGGCGTTACCGAGGCTGGGGTCCAGAGCTTCAGCTATCGCCGCTCCTTTTATGCGAGCACGACGGGGACGACGTTGCTGCTGCTACCGTCGGAAATGCATGACGGGCGCGCCGGCACGCCCGAAGGCTTCACCTACAGGATGCTCTACATCGAGCCCAGCCTAGTACGCGACATGGTCGAGGACGCGACCGAGCGCGCTAGCCCGCTTCCGGTCACAGGCATTCCCCTGATCCGCGATCCCGTCCTCGGCGAACTCGTGCGCCGGACCCATTCGGCCTTCACCGAGGCCGCGCCGCGATTGACGTGCGACACGCTGCTCTCAAAGCTCCTGGTGCGTCTCGCGACGAGACACTCCGATGCGCCCGCTGTCGTCCGAGAACAGGCTGCGAGCCCGCGCGCGCTCGGGCGTGTGCGGGAATTCCTGAGCGCGAACTTCGCCGCGGACATCTCGGCCGATGACATCGCAGGCGTCGCGGGCATGAGCCGGTTCCACCTGAGTCGCCAATTCCAGCGCTACTTCGGGCTTCCGCCGCACGCCTATCTCGTCCAAGTGCGCCTCAACGAAGCGCGACGCCGCCTCGCCGCCGGTGAGCCCGCGGCGGAGGTCGCCGCTGCCGTCGGCTTCGCCGACCAGAGCCACCTCACGAAGCGCTTCAAGGGCAGCTTCGGGATCACGCCGGGGCAATTCGCGCGCGCGGCGCTCCCCCCGAGGCAAACGTGACGTCGAGCAAGGCCGAGCCGCGGATCGTCATCGTCGGCGCCGGTCACAGCGGCGGACGCGCGGCCGAGGCATTGCGCGGCGCGGGTTTCGTGGGCCCGATCCTGATGCTCGGCGCCGAGCCCTACCCGCCTTACGAGCGTCCGCCGCTCTCGAAGGAGCTGCTCGCGGGGAGTATCGGGATCGAGAAGACCTATGTACGGCCGCTCTCCTGGTACCGCGAGAACGGTGTCACCCTGCGGCTCGGCTGCACCGTGAGCGGGCTCGATCTCGGCGCGCGGCGGGTGCGGATCGAGGGCGGTGGCGACGAAGCCTTCGATCGGCTGCTGCTCGCGACCGGCGCGCGGGCGCGTCGGCTTCGCACACCCGGTGGCGAGAACAAGCGCATCTACTACATCCGGGAAATCGCGGATTGCTTGGCGCTGCGCGAGCGTCTTCGGCCGGAGACGCGCGTCGCCATCATCGGCGCGGGCTTCATCGGGCTCGAAGTCGCCTCCGTCGCACGCATGGCGGGCTGCGCCGTCGCCGTGATCGAGCTCGCGGCACAGCCGCTCGCGCGCGTCGTGGCACCGGAGATCGGCAATTGGTACGCGCGCCTCCACGAGAGCCGCGGCGTCGAGCTGCGCACGGGCACCTCGGTCCAGGCGATTGAGGATGCAGGCACCGCATTACGCCTCAAGCTCGGAGACGGCGAGACGGTCGAGGCGGATCTCGCGGTCGCAGGCGTCGGCGCGATCCCGAATACAGAGCTCGCAGCCGCGGCGGGCCTTGCTGTCGAGGACGGTATCGTCGTCGATGCCTTTGGGCGCACCGCCGATCCCGAAGTCTTCGCCGCAGGTGACGTGACGCGGCACTTCAATCCTATCCTCGGGCGCCACATTCGCCTCGAGGCCTGGCAAAATGCGCAGAACCAGGCGATCGCGGTTGCCAAAATCATGGCTGGCGGCAGCGAGCCTTTCGCGGAAGTGCCGTGGTTCTGGACCGATCAATACGACGTCAATCTCCAGATAGCCGGCGCACCCGAGCGCTGGGAGCGCCTCGTCTGGCGTGGGGACCCCGGAGAGCGCGCCTTTACGCTCTTCTATCTCGCGGGGAGCCGCGTCGTCGCCGCCAATACCGTCAATAATGCCCGCGATATGCGCTTTGCGCGGATGCTCATCCATAGCGGCAAGAGCGTCGATTCCGCCGCGCTCGGCGATCCCGCCGTCAAGCTGCAGGACCTCGCGCGCTGAGGAACCTTGCAAAACCCGCGCACGGCGGCAAATATCCGACCGCATCGTAATCACGGAGCCAATCCTACATGGCCGCGGATGGAAACTGGGTCACCGTCGCCTCCCGCGCGGGTCTGCGCGAGGGCGACATCGCCGGCGTCAGTGTCGGCGAGGAGCACATCGCGCTCTACAATCTCGGCGGCGAGGTCTACGCCACCTCGAACGTCTGCACCCACGCGTTCGCGCTGCTCTCTGACGGCTGGCTCGACGGCGACGTGATCGAATGCCCGCTCCATGCGGGACGCTTTGAGGTCAAGACCGGCAAGGGCCTTGGCCCGCCGATCCCCTGCGACATCAAAACTTACCCCGTCCGCATCGTCGGCGACGACATCCAGGTCCAGCTCGCGGCCTGAGATGCGCCGGAACAGTCGTGCCGCTAAGATAAGGGCATGAGCGAGCCCGCGCCGCATTTCCCTTATCGCGCGAGTCCCGATCAGCGCACGGCAAAGCCGGTGCGCCATCCCGTGGTGATCGCCGGCGGCGGGCCGGTTGGACTCGCGGTGGCGATAGACCTCGTGGGGCGCGGCGTTCCCGCGGTCTTGCTCGACGAGGACGACACCGTCAGCAGTGGGAGCCGCTCGATCTGCTGGGCCAAGCGCACACTGGAGATCTACGACCGGCTTGGCTGCGCGGAACCGATGCTCGCGCGCGGGGTCACCTGGAACCTCGGCAAAGTCTTCCGCGGCGAGCGGCTCCTCTACGAGTTCAATCTGCTGCCGGAGGGCGGGCATCGCTTCCCGGCCTTCATCAATCTCCAGCAGAATCTCGCGGAGGAAATCTTTGCGACGCATGCCGCGAGCCTCGCGAACCGCGGTCTCGATCTCCGCTGGAAGAACCGCGTGACCGGCGTTGCCGTGAATCCGGAGAGTGTCCGCCTGGAGATCGAGACGCCCGACGGACCCTACGCGCTCGAGTGCGACTATCTCGTCGCGGCCGATGGCGTGCGCAGCACCGTGCGTCGCGCGCTCGGCCTCGACTTCAAGGGGCATGTCTTCGAGGATCGTTTTCTTATCACGGACGTCCGCATGGAGGCCGACGACGCGACCGAGCGGCGCTTCTGGTTCGACCCGACCTTCCACGCGGGACGCTCGGCGCTGCTGCACCGCCAGGCAGACAACGTCTGGCGCGTGGACTTGCAGCTCGGTCCCGACGCCGATCCCGAGATCGAGCGTGAGCCTGAGCGCGTGACGGCGCGGCTGAGGCGCATGCTAGGACCGGACCGGCGCTTCGAGATCGAATGGGTGAGCCTCTACACCTTCCAGTGCCGGCGGCTCCGCCGGTTTCGGCATGGGCGCGTGTTCTTCGCGGGCGATTCCGCGCATCAGGTCTCTCCCTTCGGCGCGCGCGGCGGCAATGGCGGCGTACAAGATGCCGACAACCTCGCTTGGAAGCTCGCGGCGGTGCTGCAGGGCATTTCGCCGGAGCGGCTCCTCGACAGCTACGATGCCGAACGCATCCCTGCGGCTGACGAGAACATCCTGCATTCGACCCGCGCCACCGATTTCATGACGCCGAGATCGCCCGCGAGCGTCGCCTTCCGCGACGCCGCGCTGGGGCTCGCGGAGCGCTTTCCATTCGCCCGGAGCTTCATCAACAGCGGGCGCCTGTCGCGGCCCGCTATACTCGATAATTCACCGCTCGGCACTCCCGACAGCGGCACCTTCGCGTCGACGATGCGACCCGGCAGCCCTTCCTCGGATGCGCCGATCACCCACACCCACGGAGAGCAGAATTGGCTGCTGCGCGAGCTGCAGAACGGTTTCTCCGCGCTCTATTTCGGCGACGACGAGGCCGCGCTCTCGGAGATTGCAGAAGAGACGGGACTGCCGGTTCCCGTCGCGATGCGGAGGATCGGGCGCGGCGCGCTCGGCGATCCCACCGGTTTTGCCCGCGAGCGCTACGACGCGCAGCCCGGGACGCTCTACCTCATCCGTCCCGACCAGCACGTCGCTGCACGCTGGCGCACCCCCGATCCCCACTCCTTCCGCGCGGCGCTTGGTCGCGCGCTGGCCCTCGAGGATTGACTGGCATGGCCGCACTCAGAACCGAGCCCAATATCGCCGACGCCGATGCCTTCTACGCGGAGCTGATCGAGCTCCATCGCGGTCTCGGCGAGGAGCAGTCGAGGCTCCTCGACGCCCGGCTCATTCTCCTGCTCGCCAACCATGTCGGCGATCTCCAAGCGCTGCGCGAGGCGATGAAAATTGCAAAAGAGGAAATTTGAATGGGGGAGTTCGCCTTCGGCCAACCCGTCCGGCGCAAGGAAGACCCACGTCTTCTGACTGGGCGCGGCACATTCATCGAGGACCGCCGCTTTCCCGGCGAGGCCGTCGCCTATGTCCTGCGCTCGCCGCACGCGCATGCGCGCCTTCTCGGAATCGATATGGGCGAGGCGGCTGCGCAACCGGGCGTGCTCGCGATCCTCACGGGCGAGGATCTCGCCGCGGACGGTGTCGGCGGCATTCCCTGCGAATTCACTCCGCCGAAATTCGGCCTCGCCGGGATCGAGAATTGCCCCGTGGTTCGGCCGCATTTTCCTGCGCTCGCCGGGGATCGTGTGCGCTTCGTGGGCGAGCCGGTCGTGCTCGTCGTCGCAGAGACCGTCGAGGCCGCGCGCGACGCCGCGGAGCTCATCTTCGTTGACTATGAGATGTTGCCGGCGACCATCGCCCCCGGAGACGCCGCAAAGCCCGACGCGCCACAAGTTCATGATGAAGCGCCCGGCAACATCTCCTTCCGTTGGCTCGCAGGCGACCTCGCGGGCGTGGAGGCGGGCTTCGCCCGCGCGCATCGCGTCGCTGCGATCGAGGTCGTCAACAACCGGGTCGCGATCGCAGCGATGGAGACGCGAGGTGCTCTCGGTGCCTATGACGGGGCGACGGAGCGGCTCACGCTCTATACCGGCACGCAGATGCCGCATGGCCTCAAGCACGACCTCTCGGAGCACGTGTTCCGGCTTCCCCCGGAGCGGATCCGCGTCGTCGTGGGCGATGTCGGCGGCGGGTTCGGCGCCAAGAACTCGCTCTATCCAGAGCAGGTGCTGGTGCTCTGGGCGTCACGTCGGCTCAATCGTCCCGTGCGCTGGATCGCGGAACGGAGCGAGGCCTTCCTCGGCGACTACATGGGCCGCGACAACCTGACTCGCGGCGAGCTCGCGCTCGACAAGGAGGGCCGCATCCTCGCGCTGCGCGTCGCCACCACCGCCAATCTCGGCGCCTATCTCGCGCCGGAGGGACCGCTCTCGCCCACGACGAACACGACGGCGCTCTCGGGCGTCTATCGCACGCCGGCGATCCATGTGACTGTGACCGGCGTCTTCACGCACACAATTCCGACGGACGTTTATCGCGGCGCAGGACGGCCCGAGGCGACGTACCTGCTGGAACGCCTCATCGAGGCTGCCGCGCGCGCGCTCGGCATGGATGCGCTGGAGCTGAGGCGCCGGAACCTGATCTCGCCGGCAGAGCTGCCCTTCAAGACCTCCCTGGGCCTCCTCTACGACAGCGGTGAGTTCGAGCGAGTACTCGATGCGGCCCTCATGCGCGCGGATTGGGCTGGCTTTCCCGAGCGGCGCCGCCAGTCGGAGGCGCGCGGAAAACTCCGCGGCATCGGCTTCGCGCATTACGTCGAGCGCGTCGCCGGAGGTTGGCCGGAGACGTCGCGCCTAGAGATTACCCGCGAGGGCCGCGCCATCGCCTATGTCGGAGCCATGTCGAACGGGCAAGGTCACGAGACCGCCTTTGCGCAGCTTGTGGCCGCGCGCCTCGGGATCGGCATCGACGAGGTCGAAGTGGTCGAGGGCGATACCGACCGTGTAGCGACCGGACACGGCACCGGCGGCTCTGCGTCGCTGGGCATCGCGGGCGCCGCACTCGATGGCGCGGTACTCAAGGTGATCGAGCGCGCGAAGCAGATCGCCTCCGATCTCCTGGAGACCGCTACCGCCGACATCGAATTCACGGACGGGCGCTTCGTGGTCGCGGGCACCGATCGCTCCGTGAGCCTCCAGGAGGTCGCGCGCACCGCCTTCGATACCCGCTTCGTCGCGCCCGGCGCCGCGCCGGGCCTCGGCGAGAGCGCGGATTATCGTCCCAAGAACCCGACCTTCCCCAACGGCTGCCACGTCGCGGAGGTCGAGATCGATCCTGAGACCGGCACCCTCGCGCTCATCGGCTATAGCATGGTTCACGACTTCGGCCGCGTGCTCAATCCGCTGCTGGTGGAAGGACAGCTTCATGGCGGCGTAGCGCAGGGGCTGGGCCAGGCTTGGCTCGAGCGTGTGGTGCACGATCCCGAATCCGGTCAGCTCCTCAGTGGCTCCTTCATGGACTACTGCGTGCCGCGGGCGGACGATCTCCCGAATTTCGTATTCGAAGAGCGCTCGACTCCGTCGCCGGTCAATCCGCTGGGGATCAAGGGCTGCGGCGAGGCGGGCGCCGCGGGCGCGCCGCCCGCACTCATGAATGCCATCATGAATGCGCTGGTCCCGCTCGGCGTGCGCCACCTCGACATGCCCGCCACCTCCGAGCGCATCTGGCGCGCGATCGAGGCTGCGAGGCTCGCGCCCGGCTAGAAGGCGCCGCCCGTCAAGGCAAGAACTCCACCAGCACTTTCTGCGCGGAGATTCGCGTGACTGGGTCGGTAGAGGCCGGCCCAACGAGTGCAGTGCGCCGCACGATCGTGCTCGAATCCACACCCGCCTTGACGAGCGCGGCCACGACCGTATCCGCGCGTTTCACCGCGAGCTCGGCGTCGCCGGAAAAACCAGCAAGCGCCTGCCCCTCGACGACGATCTTCGAGGGCTGGGCCCTGCGCAGCGCATCCGCGACGTTGTCGATGATCACCAGGGCGGTCGGGGTGAGATCGGAACTCCCCGCGTCGAAATAGACGGTGAAGACGCGCGTGGGCTGCGGCTCTGGCGGCGGTTGCTGCGTGCAGGCCGCGAGCGCGATCGAGAGTGCCATCAGCATGATCCAACGCATGTCTACCCCCTATTTCGAAACGACGGTCACGCCTGCAGCGCCTTCCACATCTCGATATCGCGCTCCGCGGTCCAAATTCGGGGATCCGCGATGCCGCTCATTTCATCGTAGCAGCGGCTGACGTTGAAAGGCTGGCAATGCTCGAAGATCACCCATTTGCCGTAGCGCGGCGCCATCGCGGCGTAGGCGGCATCGTAAACCGCCTTGAGCGGCTTTCCAGCGCCTACGCCGGCCTCGACCTCGCGCGTCATGGCGCGGAGAAAACCCTGCGTGCCCTCGATCGCCTTCGCGACATCGGCGGGCGTCATCAAGGCGTCGCCGCGGCCCGGAACCATCCTCTCCGCATTGAGCGTGCGGAGCTTTTCCAGTGTCTCCGGCCATTCCCTGAAATAGGCATCGCCGCAGTAGGGAGCGGCACCGTATTCGACGAGGTCGCCTGAGAACAACACCTTCTCCTTGGGGAGCCATGCGACCGTGTCGCCCTTGGTGTGGCCCTTGCCGAGATGCAGGATCCGGACCTCGCGCTTCCCCATGAAGACGGTGAGCGAGCGCTCGAAGACCAGGGTCGGCCAGGTGAGGCCGGGCACGGTCTCGACCGCGCGGAAGAGCCGTGGGAAGCGCTGCGCCTCGCTGTCAAAATCCTGCTGGCCACGCTCGCGGATGAGGTCGTAGGTGCCGCTGCTCGCGATGATGTGCTGGGCGCCATAGGCCGAGGCGCCGAGCACGCGCACGGCGTGATAATGCGTGAGCAGCACATATTTCACGGGCTTGTCCGTGACCTCGCGGATCCGCTCCAGGAGCTCGCGGGCAAGGACCGGGGTTGCGCGGGCGTCGACGACCATGACGCCGTCGTCGCCGACGATCACGCCGGAGTTGGGGTCACCCTCGGCGGTGAGGCAATAGAGCCCATCGCCGAGCTCGGCGAAGGTGACTTTCTTCTCCGAGAGGTCCGCTTGCGAGGCGAAAGCCTTCGACATGGCCGCAATCTCCTCAGGCGTAGACGCGCGTGTAGAGCTCGACGATCTCGTCTTTGCTGGGAACGCGCGGATTGTTCCCGGGTGAGCCCGAGGCGAGCGCCTGCGCCGCCATCGTCGGCATCAGCTCCCGGTAGCGCCGCTCGTCGATGCCGTAGTCGCGTGGCGATGGCACCTTGAGGTCGCCGTTGAGCGCGCGGAGCTCGTCGAGGAGGCGCGCAACGGCGGACTGGTTCCCCTCGCCCTCCGCCGCGATCCCCATCGCTCGCGCGCAGTCGGCGTACCGCTCGAGCGCCGCCGGCGCCGAGAAGGCCGTGATCTCCGGCAGGAGCATCGCATTCGAAAGCCCGTGCGGCACGTGGAAGAAGGCGCCGATAGGACGGCTCATCCCATGAACGAGGCAGACGCTCGAATTGGAGAAAGCCATCCCGGCTTGAGTCGCCCCCAACATCATCGCCTCCCGCGCCCTGGGATCGTCGGGCGTGCGGCACGCTGTGCGGATATTCTTCGCGATGAGCGCCATCGCGCTTCGAGCGACGCCATCGGTGAAGGGGCTCGCGCGCTTGCTGACATAAGCCTCGATCGCGTGCGTAAGGCTGTCGATTCCCGTGTCCGCCGTAAGGCGCCAGGGCATGCTGAAGGTGAGCTCAAAATCGACGATCGCGGCAGCAGGACAGCAGGCGAGCCCCATGATCAGCATCTTCTCGTCGCGCTCGGTATCCGTGATGACCGTGAAGCGCGTGACCTCGGAACCCGTGCCGGCAGTGGTGGGAACCGCGACGATGGGCAGGCCCGGCTTCGGAATCTCGTTCGGAACCTTGTAGTCGCGCATCTTGCCGCCGTTGGCAGCCAGGACGGAGATCGCCTTGGCGGTGTCGATGGGGCTACCGCCCCCCAAGGCCACGAGGCAGTCGAAGTCACCGCCTGCCATTGCCCCGACCCCTGCCTCGACGACGGTGTCAGTGGGGTCGGGGACCGTGTCCGCGAACACCTGCCAGCGGAGCTTCGCCCGGTCGAGCCGGTCCGTGAGTTTCGCCAGAACGCCCGAGCTTTCCATGAAGCGGTCGGTCACGATGAGCGGGCGGCTCGCGCCCAGCCGGCTCAGCGCGGTCGCGATCTCCCCGATGGCCCCCCCACCGATGTAGAGCAGCCGCGGCATGGTGATGGTCGCGACCATGGATATCCCTCCCCAGCGTCACCTCTCGGGGTTCTTTTCTAATATGGCGCGGGCGCCGGGGCGAGTCCCCGCCCCGGCCTTCGATCTAGACGACGCGCCGCAACCTCCGTCGCGGCGCCTCGGCCGCCACGGCATAGATGTCGGGATCGAGGCGCTCGAGGAAGGTGAAGGGCGTCGGCGGCTCGCCGAACCCCACCTTCCGGTAGAGGCCTTGCGCGTCCCTCGTGCCAAGGAGCCACCGGCGCAGGCCCTGGAGCCCAGGATGGGCGAGGATGCGCTCGACCAGCCAGCGCCCAAGCCCCTGGCCCCTCGCCTCCGGCAGCACGAAGACATCGGCGAGATAAGCGAAGGTCGCGCGGTCGGTCACCACGCGCGCGAAGCCGACCTGCCGCCCGTCGCGGTAGAGACCAAAGGGCAGTGATCCCGAGATGGCGCGCTTCAGCGTCGCCATGGGGATCCCATGCGCCCAGTGCGATTGGACCAGAAAACCGTGAATGACGCGGTAGTCGAGCCGCGCCCGGTCGGTGTCGATCTCGATGCGAGCACCGCCCGCGAATTTCTCGATGTGATAAGGCTGATCAGCCATGACCGCCCCCATGCTCAGGGTGTTGCTCGGGTTCCCTCGAACGACGCGGGCGCGCATGGCGCGACCGCGCATTGCAGCCCCACGGGGCTGCTAGCGAATTCGTCGTCGCGAGATGAGGAACCCTACAGTCATGTCGTGCCGCCAATTCCGAACCAAGGCGATGGAGCGCGAGAACATAGTGCGCAATTCCCGCTTGTCAACGCCTATGTCCGAGCCGCCGCTCGATTTTTTTGCCGGCGTTCAACGCTTCGGGGCCATCCATGGCAGCAATTCCGGCTGGGTTTCATAGCGGGTATCGCCATCGGGAATGTCGACCCAGCTCTGCGCGCTGCGCGTCCAGAAATGTATGGTCGGCTTCAGCCAGGAGGTATCGTCGAGCGTGCCGGGCTTGAGGTTGCGATTTGCATAGCCGGCCCCGCCGGGCATGTGGAAAAGCCGCGTGCCGCAGTCGGGGCAAAACCAGCATTCCATCACACGCGTCGCCGCGGTTCGCCGCGAGAACATCTTGGGCTCGCCGCGCGTGATCCGGAAATGGTCCTGCGGGATCACCGCCGCCATGGCGAAGGCGGAGCCCGACTGCTTCTGGCACTCGGTGCAATGACACGCATAGACCGCGAGCGGCGGACCGGTGATCTCGTACCGGACCGCGCCACATTGGCATCCTCCCGCCTGCGGAAAATCCATCGCTCACTCCGTATGTCGTGCCGAGGCTCGCTAAAGGTGGGGGCCACCTCCATGCAACACAACCGACCGCCGCTCGAGGCCGAAAAATCTCGATCTTTGTGTGTCACGGGCTGGGAATTAGGTCTAGGATCGCCCCGTTCTCGAGATGAAGGAGGCGTCGTCGGGAATGCCGCCGAAGCGCGCCACGAGGCTCTCGGCAGGCAGCGATCATGCATCGCTGCGGCGGAGCTTTGCGCGCCGAGAATTCCTCCTCGCAGTTTCGGGCCTGCTGCTGCTCCCCGCGCGTCCGAGTGCCGCTCAGGACGAGATTCGCTACTTCCGCATCGGTACCGCCGCTACGACCGGGACCTATTTCCAGATCGGCGGCGTCCTCGCCAACGCGATCTCGAAGCCGCCGGGCTCGCGAGATTGTGATCGCGGCGGTAGCTGCGGCGTTCCGGGCCTGGTCGCGGTGGCGCAGGCGACCCAGGGCTCGGTCGAGAACGTCCTCGCGGTCGATGCGGGCCGGCTCGAATCCGCGCTTGCGCAATCGGATGTGGCCTATTGGGCCTATTCCGGGAGTGGGCTCTTCAAGGGGAAGCCCCCGCTCACGAAACTGCGCGCGATAGCCTCGCTCTTCCCGGAAACGGTGCATGTGGTGGTGCGCGCCGAGGGACCTATCGCCACCCTCGGGGATCTCCAGGGCAAGCGTGTCGGCCTCGGCGAGAAGGAATCCGGGACCCTCGCGGATGCGCGCCTCATCTTGGAGGCTGCGGGACTATCGGTGTCCCAGGTCAAAGCGGACTATCGCAATCTCGGCCAGACCGCAGAGGCGCTCGCACATGGCGAGCTCGACGCCTTTTTCCTCTTCGGTGGGTATCCCGTGCCGGCGATATCGGAGCTTGCGAGCGCGACGCCGGTCCGCCTCATCCCGATCTCCGGCGAGATCGCGGACAAGATCACCCAACGCAACGCCTTCTTCTCCCGCGACACCATTCCCGGCGGCACCTATGCCTCGATCGCCGAGCCGACCCCGAGCATCGGCACGCGCGCACTCTGGGTCGTGGGCGCGGAGGTGCCGGATATGCTCGTCTACGACATCACCAAGGCACTCTGGGCCGATGCCAATCGCAGAATCCTCGACCAAGGCCATCCCATGGCGAAACGGATCGCGCTTGCGAGCGCGTTCGACGGGCTGGTGCTGCCGCTCCATCCCGGCGCGGAGCACGCCTACCGTGACCTCGGCCTCAAGGTCCCAGAGGCACCCGGCGGACTCAACTGAGGCGCCGCCTCATTCCGCTTTCTCGATATCGAAGCTCAGGACGCCCGCTTCCTCGGCCTGAGCGAGGAGGCGATGACCCGTGGTCTTACAGAAAGCCTCGAAATCCTTGACGGCGCCGGGGTCGGTTGCGAGGACACGCAGCACCGCGCCGGGCGCGAGGTCCCTGAGCGCCCTCCGCGCCTTCAGCACGGGCAGCGGGCAGCGCAGCCCCTTGGTGTCGAGGAGGACGGTCTCGGCCATAGGCTCAGGCGAAGCGATTGGATTTCGGGAAACCGGCGGGAACGATGCGGCCTGACTGCGCACGCGCGCCCTGCCAGGCCCGGAGGTCGGTCTCGGTCCGCGTCTGGTCGCCCCGGCGCCAAGTGAGGCCCGCGGCGAGGTTGAAGACCTTGAGATCGGAGAGACCGCCCTCCTTGTAGCGCTGCAAGATAACGCCGCGCCCGCGCGTCATCTCCGGCGCTTCCGAGAGCGGGAAGAGCAGTAGCTTCCGATTCTCGCCGACCGCCGCCACCGTGTCGCCTGCGACGGGCACCGCCGCACGCGCGACGGCGCCGTCACCGAGATTGAGGATCTGCTTCCCGCCGCGGGTCTGGGCGACCGCCTCCTCCGCCGCCACGACGAAGCCGCGCCCGTCGCTCGAGCCCACGAGGAGCTTGAGCCCCGGACGATGCGGCAGGATGGCCACTACGTCATGCTCGTTCCCGAGCTCGATCATTAGCCGCACCGGCTCGCCGTGACCGCGCCCGCCCGGGAGCTTGTCGATCCCGAGCGTGTAGAAGCGACCGTTGGTCGCGAAGAGCAGGAGTTTGTCCGTTGTCTCCGCTTCGACCGCAAAGCGGGCGGCGTCGCCCTCCTTGTATTTGAGCTCGCCGAGCGCCGCGCCATGTCCTTTGACGACGCGGATCCAGCCCTTCTCCGAGCAGATTACGGTGCAGGGCTCGCGCTCCACCAGCGCTTCCACTGGGACGCGCACCTCCGCGGGCGGCGAGCCGATCTCGGTGCGCCGGCACCCGAGCTGCGTATCCGGCCCGAACTGCTTCCGAATCTCCGCAATATCCGCGGAGACTGTCTTCCATTGCCGTTTGTCATCGCCGAGCAAGCCCTTCAAGTCCTTCGCCTCGGCCGCAAGCGCCTCGATCTCCTTGCGGATAGCGATCTCCTCGAGTTTGCGCAGCGCGCGCAGGCGAAGATTGAGGATCGCCTCGCTCTGGACATCGTTGAGCTTGAAGCGCCGCATCAGCTCGGCCTTGGGATCGTCGCTCTCGCGGATGATCTTGATGACCTTGTCGAGATTGAGATAGACGACCATCTGCCCGCGAAGGATTTCGTCGCGGCGGGCGATCTCGTCGAGGCGGAAGCGCGTGCGACGCTGCAGGACGACGCGGCGATGGTCGAGGAAGGCCTGCAGCGCTTCCTTGAGCGTCATCACCCGCGGCACGCCCTGGGCGTCGAGTACGTTGAGGTTGAGCGGCACGCGCGTTTCGAGCTCGGTCGCGCGGAAGAGCGATTCCATCAGCACCGCCGCCTCGACGTTCCGGCTCTTGGGCTCCAACACCAGGCGCACGATGTCCGTGGATTCGTCGCGCACGTCCGCGAGGAGCGGCAGCTTCTTCTCCTCGAGCAGCGTTGCGATGCGCTCGACCAGGCGCGATTTCTGCACCTGATAGGGAATTTCCGTCACCACGATCTGGTAGACGCCGCGCGAAAGCGTCTCCTCACGCCAACGCGCGCGCAGACGGAAGCTGCCGCGGCCGGTGTTGTAAGCCTCGCGCACGACCTCGGGCGCCTCGACCAGCATCCCGCCGGTCGGGAAATCGGGGCCCTTCACATGCTTCAGGAGTTCGTCGAGGGAGGTCCGCGGGTGCTTTGCAAGCTGGATCAGCGCGTCGCAGAGCTCTGCCACGTTGTGCGGCGGGATGCTCGTGGCCATGCCGACGGCGATGCCGCTGGCCCCATTCGCAAGCAGGTTCGGGAAGCGCGCGGGCAGCACCAGCGGCTCCTGCGCCTCGCCGTCGTAGGTCGGGCGGAAATCGACGGTGTTCTCGTCGATCCCCTGCAGGAGCGCTTGCGCAACCGCGGTGAGACGGCTCTCGGTGTAGCGCATGGCCGCGGCGTTATCGCCGTCGACGTTGCCGAAATTCCCCTGGCCGTCGACGAGCGGGTAGCGCTGAGCGAAATCCTGCGCCATCCGCACCATCGCCTCATAGACGGGGTCGTTGCCGTGTGGATGGTATTTGCCGATGACGTCGCCGACGACGCGCGCGCTCTTCTTGTAGCCCGAGCCGGGTTCGAGCCTGAGCTCGCGCATGGCGTAGAGAATGCGCCGGTGCACCGGCTTGAGCCCATCGCGAACATCCGGCAGCGAGCGCGCGGTGATGGTCGAGAGCGCGTAGGAGAGATAGCGCTCGCCCAGCGCCTCCGCAAAATCCACGTCGCGGATAGCGCCCGCGGGGTTCGAAGGTGGTGTCATGTCGATCCAATCGTATCTACGGCCGCTTTCCCGGAGTGTGTCGTCTGGCGCCCGAGTCGGTCAACGAAGCGCGTGCGCGCGGCCGGGAGCTTCCGCCCATGCGGCAGGAACACCCGGCGTTCCCAGAAGAAACCCGTAAGCGTGAGGGCGTCGGTCAACTCCGAGCCTGTGGGCTCGGCCTCGCCCCCATTCCTGAGGAAGCCCGGCAAGGGCAAGAGCTGCCCGCGATAGGGCTCTCCGGCCGCGCGCGAGACTGCTTGTCCGGATTTGGGCGAGACGTAGACGAGATCCTCGCTCGCGCCTGTCGCGGCACAGCGCGCGAGATCGAGACCGAAGCCGAGCTCGGCCAGCAGCTCCAGCTCCCAGCGCGCATAGAGCTCGGTCCAGCCGTGGGCGCGGTCGAGCGCCTCGAGCAGCGCCGCCAGGCCGTCATAGGCGCGCGGGTGCGGCTCGCGCTCCGGGAGCGCCGCCTCCGCCATCGCCGCCGCAGCCGATAGGCAGGCCAGCCGTAGGGGATCGTCGATGACGCGGGCGGCGTATCCCGTCGCGAGCTCTCCCGAGAAAGTGCCGAGCTGCTCCTCGAGCCGCGCGCGCCACGTCACCGCGACGCTATTGCCGAGCTGGTAGATCGTGCGGCCCCGGCGGCCCTGGCCGCCGTGGACGAGGCCCGCATGCCGCCCGCGCTCGCGCGTCAGGAGATGCACGACGAGCGCGCTCTCGCCATGACGTCGCGCCGCCAGCACGATTCCCGTCTCGCTCCACTGCATCGCCCGCCCTTCACTCCTCGAAATCGAGGCCCATGGCCTCGTATCGCTCGCGGTCCTCGGGCCAGCCTTTCTCGACGCGGACGAAGAGGAAGAGATGAACGCGGCGACCAAGCATCGCCTCGAGCTCGACGCGGGCGCGGGCGCCGATACGCTTGATCTGCTGGCCGCCCTCGCCGAGCACGATCGCCTTTTGCCCCGGACGTTGGACGAAGATCGTCTGCTCCACGCGGACGCTGCCGTCCTTGCGATCCTCCCATTTTTCCGTCTCGACGGTAATGGCGTAGGGAAGCTCCTCGTGGAGCTGCAGGAAGATCTGCTCGCGCGTCACCTCCGCCGCGAGGAGGCGTTCCGGCAGGTCCGAAAGCTGGTCCTCGGGATAGAGCCAGGGGCCTTCCGGGAGAGCCGCCGCGAGATGCCGCCGCAAGTCCGGAACGCCGTCGCCGCTGAGACCGGAGATCATGAATATCGGCTCGAATATGCCTTCACGCGCGAAGCGGTCCGTTAGCGCCAGAAGCGACGGGCGCGGGACCAGGTCGATCTTGTTGAGGACGAGCAACGCCTTGCGCCCAGCCGAGCGCAGCCGGTCGACGATGCCGCGCGTGTCCGGATCGTCCGGCCGGGTAACGTCTACGAGGAGCACCACGAGATCGGCGTCCTCCGCTCCTTCCCAGGCCGCGGAGACCATCGCGCGCTCGAGGCGGCGGCCCGCGCGCGGCGCGAAAATGCCGGGGGTGTCGACGAAGACGATCTGCGTCGCATCCTCGATTGCAATCCCGAGCACACGCCGGCGCGTCGTCTGCACTTTCGGCGAGACGATCGAGACCTTGGCGCCGACGAGCGCGTTGAGGAGCGTCGATTTCCCGGCATTGGGCGCGCCGATCAACGCGACGTAGCCGCAGCGCCGGGGCGCAGCCTCGCTCATGCCGAGCGACCGCGCCCTAAAGCCAGCTGGCGCAGGAGCACGGCTGCCGCCGCGGCCTCTGCCGCGCGCTTTGAGCCACCGGTCGCGGTCGCGGGCTCCGCGCCCTCGACCCGGACGGAGACCGTAAAGATGCGCTTGTGGGCGGGGCCCTCGACCGCCACGGTCTCGTAGACCGGAAGCCCGCGGCCCCTCCCCTGCGCCCATTCCTGGAGCTCGGTCTTTGGATCGCGCGGCGGGGTCGCGCTCGCCTCGAGGAGCGGCGCCCAGTTACGGCTCACAAAGCTGCGCGCGGCCTCAAGGCCTCCGTCGAGAAAAAGCGCCGCGATCACTGCCTCCAGAGCGTCCGCGAGCACGCTGCCATTCTCGCGCGCTCCCGCCTGGCCCTCGCCTTGGGACACCCGGACGAAGCCGGCAAGACCGAAGCCGCGTGCGACTTCGATCAGCGCCTCGCGCCGAACCAGGCTCGCATGCCGGCGCGTAAGCTCGCCTTCTGTCTCGTCGGGAAAGCGGCGCCAGAGCATCTCCGCCACGATGAGCCCGAGCACGCGGTCGCCCAGGAACTCCAGCCGCTCGTAGCTGCGGTGCGCCTGACCGTGTCGACCTGTCATGCTGGGATGCGTGAGCGCCTCAACCAGCAGCGCCGGGGCCGCAAAGCGATGCCCCAGGACCTCGATCAAGGGTTCGAGCGCGGAACCCCCGGAATTCATCCTATCCGATCGCCTTGAAGAGCCGCCCCCAGCGGATCGCGAACGGCCATTTCCAGAATTCCCACCAGGAGGCCGAGCCGTCCGTGGAGAAGAAGATGAACTCCGCCCGCCCGATGAGGTTCTCCGCCGGCACGAATCCCACGCCGTGTTCGTTGAGCGCGATCCGGCTGTCCGAGGAATTGTCGCGGTTGTCGCCCATCATGAAATACATGCCCTGGGGAACCACGTAGACGCAGGTGTTCTCGGGCCCGTTGGGCGAGCGGAATGTGTTGATGGGACAATCCGCCGGCGCGGGCCTGCTATCGGTGTCGCTCAGCAGAATCGGATGCCGTACGCCGTCCGGCAGGATCTCCTCATATTCCTGGCGCTCGACGCTCGAGGTTCCCTCCTCGTCCGTGAACTTCCCGATCCAAGCTCGCTTCGCCGGCACGCCGTTGATGTAGAGGACGCCGCCGGTCACTTGAATTTTGTCGCCGGGCAGGCCGACGAGCCGCTTGATGTAGTCGGTCGAGTTGTCGCCGGGCCATTTGAACACGATGACGTCGCCGCGCTTCGGCTGGCTGCCGAAGATGCGCCCGGAGAAGGGCGGCGGCCAGAACGGAAAGGAGTAGCGGCTGTACCCGTAGGAGAATTTCGAGACGAAGAGATAATCGCCCACGAGCAAGGTTGGGATCATCGAGCCCGAGGGAATGTTGAAGGGCTCATAGGCGAAGGTGCGGACGAAGATCGCGATCAAAAGCGCGTAAATGATCGTGCGCAGGATCTCGCCAAATCCGCTGGCCGCGCGAACTTGCTTGTGGCTGGTAGCCTTGTCTTTCATGAAAGATTCCGTCGCGCGCGGGGCGCGGCTGCTCGGGTGCTAGGGGAAAATCGGACGCGGCAGATGAAGCCCGCGCGCCCTCTGGAAGTCAAGGCTGCCGCTCGCGGGTTGCCACAGGGTCCGCGGATATCACCACCAGCGCGTGGGCGAGCGGCGGCTCGTCGGCGATGGTGAGATCGAGACGCGCCTGCATGCCCGGCGGCGTCATCGCCTCGAGCCGCGCGCGTGCCGCGCCTTCGAGCACCAGCCCGGGCTGGCCCAGCGGCCGCTCGACGACCCCGAGATCGCGCCAGCGCACGCCCGCGCGAAAGCCCGTGCCGAGCGCCTTGGCGCAAGCCTCCTTTGCCGCGTAGCGCCGCGCGTAGCTCTCGACGCGGTTCGCGCGCGCCTCGGATTTCGCGCGCTCCTCCGCGGTGAAGACGCGATCGAGAAAGCGTGCGCCGAAGCGCGCGATCGTGCGCTCGATCCGGCGAACGTCTACGAGATCGCTGCCGAGGCCCAGGATCATCAGGCGCTCCGCTGCCCCTGCGCCTCGGAGCGCGCCTTGTCCATGAGCGAGCGCATGCGCTTGATCGCGCTGTCGAGGCCGCTGAAGATCGCCTCGCCGATCAGGAAGTGGCCGATGTTGAGCTCAACGAGCGTGGGGATTGCCGCGACTGCGGCCACGGTCTCGAAACTGAGCCCGTGACCCGCGTGGCATTCGAGACCGATCTCCTCCGCATGCGCCGCCGCCTTGACGATCCGCTGGAGCTCGCGCTCGCGCGCCGGCCCTTCCGCCTCGCAGTAGGCGCCGGTGTGAAGCTCGACCACGGGCGCGCCCAACGCCCTCGCGGCGTCGAGCTGGGCAGGCTCTGGATCGACGAAGAGCGAGACGCGGATACCGGCGGCGCCGAGCTCGCGTGCGAAGATCGCGAGCTCCCTCGCGCCACCCACGGCATCGAGGCCGCCCTCGGTGGTGACCTCCGTGCGCTTCTCCGGCACGATGCAGGCCGCGTGCGGCATGTGCCGGAGCGCGATCCCCAGCATCTCCGCGGTCGCGGCCATCTCGAGATTGAGCGGCAGGTCTATCTCGCTCGCCAGGCGCTCGATGTCCTCGTCGGAAATGTGCCGACGATCCTCGCGCAGGTGCGCGGTGATGCCGTCGGCGCCGGCCTGCGCCGCGAGCCGCGCCGCGCGCACGGGGTCCGGATGCCGGATGCCGCGGGCGTTCCGGATCGTCGCGACGTGATCGATGTTAACACCCAATCGAAGGTGGCGCTTCGGCACGGTCATGGAGCCATCCTCCTCGTTTCGTCACGCGCGCGCCCGCTCGACCGAGTTGATCGAGGGCGCTGCGCGCAAGGCCGCAATGATGTTGGTGAGATGCTTCACGTCCTGGACCTCGATGTCCACGAGAATCTCGAAGAAGTCTTGCGAGCGGTTGGTGATCTTGAGATTAGTTATGTTGCCGAGATGCTTGCCGATGATGGTGGTGAGCGCGCCGAGGCTTCCGGGCTCGTTTCCGATGGTCACGTTGAGGCGCCCGACATGCGCCTGGTCGGGATCGCCGCTGTTGCTCCACGCGACGTCGAGCCAGCGTTCCGGCGTGTCCGCGTAGTTCGCGAGCGTTTCGCAATCGATGGTATGGATCGTGACGCCTTTCCCCGTCGTGACGATCCCGACGATGCGGTCGCCGGGAAGCGGATGACAGCAGCCCGCGAAGTGGAGCGCCATGCCCGGGATGAGACCGCGGATCGGCACCGCGTTATCCGCCGCTTTCCCCTTGCCGCGCCCCTTCGCCCGCGCCTCCGCGAGCGGCAGCACCTTCTTGGGTTTCGCATCGGGCTTCGGCGGGAAGAGCGCGTGCACGACCTGCTGCCCCGTGTGCATTCCCTCGCCGACACTTACGTAGAGATCGTCGACGGTCTCCGCCTGGAACTGCTTCAGCACCGGCTCCAGCGCCTTCTCCGTGTATTCCTGGCTCTCCTGCCGGAAGGCCTTCTGCACGATGGCGCGGCCGAGATCGAGGTATTGCTGGCGCTGCTGGGTGCGGATGAAGCGTCGGATGCGCGCCCGCGCCTTTCCCGTGACGACGAAGCGCTCCCAGGTCGGCGAAGGCGTCTGCGCCTTCGAAGTCACGATCTCCACCTGATCGCCATTCTGGAGCGCCGTGCGCAGCGGCACGAGCCTGCCATTGACCTTTGCGCCGACGGTGGTGTCGCCGATCTCGGAGTGGACGGCGTAAGCAAAATCGACGGGCGTCGATCCCCGCGGCAAGGCGAAGAGATCACCCTTGGGCGTAAAGCAGAAGACTTGGTCCTGGAACATCTCGAGCCGGGTGTGTTCCAGGAACTCCTCCGGTCCCGAGGCGTGCTCGAGAATATCCAGCAGCTCGCGCAGCCAGCGATATTGCGGGCCGTCGGTCCTGGGCGCACCGACCTTGTAGCTCCAATGCGCGGCCACGCCGAGCTCAGCCACCTCGTGCATCTCGCGGGTGCGGATCTGGATCTCGATGCGCTGCCGCTCCGGGCCGATGATGCCGGTGTGGAGCGAGCGATAGCGGTTGGGCTTCGGCGTCGAGATGTAGTCCTTGAAGCGGCCGGGAACCACGTGATAGCGGCTGTGGATTGCCCCCAGCGCCTGGTAGCATTGCTCGACCGTGTCGACGACCACACGGAAGGCCATGATGTCCGAGAGCTGCTCGAAGCCCACGTTCTTGCGCTGCATCTTGCGCCAGATCGAATAGGGCGACTTCTCGCGACCCGTGACCTGAACGTCGATCCCACCCTCCTTGACCGTCGCCTTCAACTCCGCGATCACGCGCGCGACGAGATCGCCACCCTTCTCGCGCAGGAAGGCGAGGCGCGTGATGATGCCGTCGCGGGCATCCGGGTGGAGCTCGGCGAAGGCCAGATCCTCGAGCTGGTCCTTCATCTCGTGCATGCCGATGCGCTCGGCGAGCTGAGCGTAGATCTCCATGGTCTCGCGTGCGATGCGCCTGCGCTTCTCCGGGTCCTTGATGAAGCGGAGCGTGCGCATGTTGTGGAGCCGGTCCGCGAGCTTCACGAGAAGCACGCGGATGTCCTCGGACATCGCGAGCACGAGCTTGCGGAAATTTTCGGCCTGCTTGGTCTGGCCCGATTGCAGCTCGACGCGGGAGAGCTTGGTGACGCCGTCGACGAGGCGGCCGATCTCCGGTCCGAAGACGCGCTCGATCTCGTCGAGGGTCGCCACCGTATCCTCGACGGTGTCGTGCAGCAGTCCCGTCACGATCGAGGAGCTGTCGAGCTTCATTCCCGCGAGGATGCCCGCGACCTCGACGGGATGAGAGAAATAGGGATCGCCCGAAGCCCGCTTCTGTGTGCCGTGCGCCTTCATGGAGAAGACGTAGGCGCGGTTGAGCGCGTCCTCGTCCGCCGAAGGATCGTAGGACTTGACCCGCTCCACCAATTCAAATTGCCGCATCATCGCGGGACACCCGCGCGTCGGGCCCCGCGCTCGCTCAGGCCAAAGGGTGATAGGGCGGAAGGGACCCGGATGCCGCTGCCGCCCGCCATCCCTTTACTGCGGAGCCTTGCGGGTCTCGGCGTCCGCCTCCCCGGCCTCCTCGCCGACATCCTCCACCGGAGCAACTCCATCCTCGGCAACGTAAATGCCGTCCTCATCGAGCTCGTCGTCGGCCCCGGCATCGTCGGCAAGCTCGTCGCCCTCGCCTTCGCCAATGGGTTGATCGACCGGCCAGCTCTGGGTATCTGCGACGAGTTCCTTGTCCTCCTCGGGCTCGTCGATCTCGACGTGCTTTTGCATCCCCTTGATGAGCGAGTTCTTGACGTGCTCGAGGTTGATGGTCTCGTCCGCGATCTCCCGCAGCGCCACCACCGGGTTCTTGTCGTTGTCGCGCTCGAGGGTGATCGGCGCGCCGGAGGTCACGTCCCGGGCCCGCTGCGCCGCCAGCAGCACCAGCTCGAACCGATTTGGAATCTTGAGTACGCAATCCTCAACCGTTACGCGCGCCATACCGCCCACTCTCCACCGAGGTCATGGAAGAATTCTAATATATGGAATGAAGCCCTGGACTGCAACCCGCGAGGGGCATCAGGCCAGGAGCTTTACGGCTTGGCCCATCGGCAGGTGCCGCAGCAACTCATCGAGCCCCATGCCGGTCGCGGGGTGCCGCCAGCCGGGGGCCACCTCAGCGAGGGGCAGCAGGACGAAGGCGCGCTCGGTAAGTCTCGGATGCGGCAAGGTCAGTAAGGGTGCGCCGCCTTCGCTCACCCTCCCCGCATAATCCAGGAGATCGAGGTCGAGTACTCGGGCGGCGTCGCGCTCGCGTCGGACGCGGCCGAAATGCGTCTCGATCGACTGCATCAGCGTGAGCAGCGCCGCCGGATCGAGCGCGGTCTCGACGGCGGCGACACCGTTGACGAACCAGGGCTGGTCAGAGGCGGGCACCGGCGCCGTCCGATACCAGCGCGAGCGCGCGAGGACGACTACACCGGATTGCTGCAGCATCCGCAGCGCGGCATCGAGGCTCGCAGGCGGCGGGCCAAACTCCGCGCTCGGAAGATTTGCGCCGAGTCCGATCAGGATCACAGGACGCCGGTCCTTCGCCTTGACGATGCCGGATGATGGGCCGCTAATTGAGATCGAGTCGCGATAATTGCTGACACGTTCATTGGGAGTTTACGAGCCATGTTTTACGCACAGGAGAGAATTGCGATATTCATCGACGGAGCCAATCTCTATGCCGCCGCGCGCGGCCTCGGCTTCGACATCGACTACAAGCGCCTGCTCGACCTCTTCGCCGGAAAGGGCCGGCTGATCCGCGCGTTCTACTACACCGCACTCATCGAGGATCAGGAATATTCGCCGCTGCGCCCGCTCGTGGATTGGCTCGACTACAACGGCTACACGATGGTGACGAAGCCGACGAAGGAGTACACGGACGCGATGGGCCGCCGCAAGATCAAGGGCAACATGGACATCGAGCTCGCGATCGACATGCTGGAGATGGCGCAATACCTCGATCATGCCGTGCTGTTCTCGGGCGACGGCGACTTTCGCCGTCTCGTCGAAGCCGTGCAGCGCAGGGGCGTGCGCGTGAGCGTGGTCTCGACGCTGCGTTCGCAGCCGCCGATGGTCGCCGACGATCTCCGCCGTCAGGCCGACACCTTCATCGAGCTCCAGGATTTGGCGCCGCAGATCATGCGCGTTCGCGACGACAGCCATCGCGCTGCCCCGGTCCCGCACGACGAGACCGAGTGAGCGCCGAGCCCGGACGCGACTGCCCACGCTGCCCGCGTCTCGCCGAATTCCGCGTTGCACAGCGCGCGATCCACGCCGACTGGCACAATGCGCCGGTTCCGTCTTTCGGCACGCTAGAGGCGAGGCTTCTCATCGTAGGGCTGGCGCCCGGTCTCAAGGGCGCCAATCGCACGGGGCGCCCCTTCACTGGCGACTACGCGGGCGACCTTCTCTATGCGACGCTCCTGAAGCTCGGCTTCGCCCGCGGCGGCTACGCGGCGCAGGCCGACGATGGGCTCGAGCTCAGGGATTGCCGTATCACCAACGCCGTCCGCTGCGTTCCCCCAGAGAACAAGCCGGCGCCGGCGGAGATCGCAGCCTGCCGTAGCTTTCTCACGGAGGAGATCACTGCGATGCCGAGGCTCCGCGCGATCCTCGCCCTCGGCGCCATCGCCCATGGTGCGGTGTTGAAAGCGCTCGCGGAGCGGAAATCCGCATTTCCGTTCAAGCACGGCGCCGTGTACGCGCTGCGCAGCGGCGTGACGCTCGCCGACAGCTACCACTGCTCGCGCTACAACACGAACACCGGTGTGCTCACGACGGAAATGTTCGAGAGCGTGCTGGCGGAGTTGCGCCGCGGGCTCGACGCCGCTCGCTAGTCGGCAGCGGCGGAGACCGGCTCGCCGCAATGCTCGGCGAGCCAGTGTTCGTCGAAAAACTTCGAAAGGTATTTGAGGCCACTGTCGGGGAGGACCGTCACGATCACGGCCTCGCGGTCGAGGCGCTCTGCGAGTTTCGTCGCGGCCCAGACATTGGCGCCGGAGCTGCCACCCGCGAGAATGCCCTCGAGACGCGCGAGACGCCGTGCGGCGCCGAAGGCCTCATGGTCGGTGAAGGTCATGACCTCGTCGATAACGCTGAAATCCATGCAGGCGACGATGTGATCCTTGCCCACGCCCTCGACCTGATATTTCCGCTTCTGGCTGGGATCGACGGAGCCAGTGCGGAAATAGGAGGCGTAGATCGAGCCCTTGGGGTCCGGGAGGATCACCTTCAGCGCCGGGTTCCGCTCCTTGAGATAGCGCCCGGTGCCGGAGACCGTGCCGCCGGTGCTGCCGGCAGCAATGAAGTAGTCGATACGGCCGCCGCATTGTTCCCAGATTTCCGGGCCGGTGCTGAGGTAATG
Source organism: Allostellaceae bacterium (assembly GCA_035581425.1). Classification (GTDB taxonomy): domain Bacteria; phylum Pseudomonadota; class Alphaproteobacteria; order ATCC43930; family CGMCC-115725; genus DASZHJ01. The sequence continues at coordinate 56,931 of DATJVP010000090.1, forward strand.
CGCCTCGGGATTGTCGAGATTGTCGTACTGATTGACCCGGAAGGCGCCGGGGATCTCGCGCGCGAGGTCCAGCGACTTCTGGACGTAGTGGTCGGGATCGCCGGGCTTCGCGTCGGGCGGCGAGACGATGACCTCCGCACCGAGCGCGCGCGCCGCGAGCTGCTTCTCGATGCTGGCCTTGGCGGGCATGACGAGGACTGCGCGGTAGCCGCGCGCGGCTGCGATCATCGCGATCGCTGCACCGGTATTGCCGGAGCTGCTCTCGATGATGGTGCCGCCGGGCTTGAGGAGGCCGTCGCGCTCCGCCTTCAGGATGATGTGGCGGGCGATCCGATCCTTGATGCTGCCGGTCGGCGAGATGAATTCGAGCTTTGCGAGCAGCGTCACGTGCTGCTGCGGGATCATCCGCCGCAGTGGCACCAATGGGGTATGGCCGATGGCCTCGAGGATCGAGCGCACGCGCACCTCCAGCCCCAGCAAGGTGCCGCAAGATCTCCTAATGCAAGGTTAACTAGGACGCGGACTCATTAACGCGCAGCCATAGCCTGATGGAACCAAGCTGGACGAGCGGACACGGCGGGCGCTGCTGCCGGCCTCGTCCCGGTCGAAAATGACCCCATATCGGACACGGACCCGCAGTATGGTAGCATTCTCTGAACAATCGGCCGTTCCTTCCTTGAGGTGGCCAGTGATGGGGCACTCTAGAGCGGGCGGATTTCAATTGCGCTTGGGACAGTTGCGTTGGCCGATGCGCGCGGCGTCCCTCCTGCTCATCCTTGTGGCCGCCGGTTGTTCGGGGCCAACGCGGAGCCCGCCCGAGCCCCATGCTCTCGTCGAGCAGGCGACCGTTCTCGGCATCCCGAACGTGCGTTTCTTTCCCGACACACAGACAGATGAGCTAATTCAGGAAGCGCTGCGGGCACTTGATCGCGAGCGCACGGTGCATCCCAGTGAGATGAAGCCTGGGGGACGCCTTCCGCCGGCATATTTCCTTGGTGTCTCCGGCGGGTCGGACAATGGCGCCTTTGGCGCAGGGCTGCTTGTCGGCTGGAGCGACGCGGGTACGAGGCCCGAATTCAAGCTGGTTACCGGCATAAGCACCGGCGCACTGATCGCGCCTTTTGCGTTTCTCGGCTCGAAGTACGACCCGCAATTACGAGCGGTCTATACCGACGTCAAACCCGCCGACATCTACGAGGAACGGTCGATCCTGAATGCGGTATTCAACGATGCCTTTGCAGATACCTCACCGCTCTACGGCATCATTTCGCGCTACGTGAACGACGACATGCTTGCAGCCATCGCGCAGGCATATGGCGAAGGTCGGCTGCTCTTGATTGGCACCACGAACCTCGACGAGGGGCGGCCGGTCATCTGGAACATCGGTGCGATCGCAGCCAGCGGCAAGCCGGGCGCGATCGATCTCATTCGCAAGATTCTGCTTGCGTCCGCCTCGATACCCGGCGGGTTTCCGCCGGTTCTCATAGACGTAGAAGTTGGCGGTCAACGATACCAGGAAATGCACGTCGATGGCGGCGCGACGGCACAAATGTTCCTCTACCCGCCCTCGATTGGATTGCGTATTGACTTGAAAAAGGAGTACGCGCGGGAACGCCACGCCTACCTGATCCGCAATGCGCGCCTCGATCCCGAGTGGGCCTCCGTCGATCGACAGCTACTCCCGATCGCGGGACGCGCGATAAGCACGATGATTTACTACAGCGGGTACAACGATGCGCTTCGGATTTACGCGACATCGCGCCGCGACGGTGTCGACTACAACCTCGCCTATATCGGCGCGGACTTCACGGTGGAGCATAAGGTGAGCTTCGATCAGCCCTATATGCGCGCATTGTTCGATTACGCCTACCAGAAGGCGCGAGCCGGTTACCCCTGGAGCAAGGCACCTCCGATCCTTCTAATTTCCGATTAGTCAAGTGGTGGGACTACATTCGTCGCTAAACTAAGGCCGCAGCCAAACGGGATGGACAGCAATGCAGCAATTCACGTCAAGATATCGTGCGATCCTGCTGCTGATGGCACTGGTCGCGCCATTCGGGTTTACCGGCATCGAATCTGCGTTCGCTGCCGAGTCCGCCGACAAGAAACCGTCGGGAGCGATCGCCATCAGCCAAGTGCAAATCGCTTTCATCGGCAGCGGAAATCTGGGCAGCGGCACATTGCGTTACCGTGGCAAGAGCTACCCCTTCAGCGTGGGTGGCCTGGGGGTCGGTGGATTCGGAGTCTCGAAAATGGAGGCCAATGGGGAGGTGTACAATCTCAACAACCTCAGCGATTTCTCCGGGGCATACGGTCAGGCGCGTTACGGTGCTGTCGCCGGCAATGAGAGCACCGGCGAGCTTTGGCTCCAGAATGAGAAAGGCGTATCCATCCATTTGAAGGCCAAACGGCAGGGGCTTGCCCTTTCCTTGGGGGTGGACGGCGTTGTAATGCAATTGAAATAGCCCATCTAAAACGGGGAATTCGTCATGTCGGTTCGCTCAACCCTCGTCGGAATGCTCATCGCGCTCCTCGCAGGCGCGGTTCAGCCGGCATGCGCTGCTGAAAGTCGGCCACACCGAGAAACCAGCATCAATGCATTCACGGTTTGGACGGCCACGGGCAGCATTCAGGAGACATCGACGAATCATGCGAAGTTCGAGGGGACGCTCGCAGGACATCTTTATGTCGAAACGGATCAAGGGCCGGTTCACGCCGGAATCATTTCCTGTCCGGTGACCCTGGATGTCAATGTCGCCGACAAGTCTCAACAAGGCGCGGGAAAGTGCAACATCACGGCCGACGATGGGGCGCAAGCTTTCGGACAATTGAAGTGTGCGGGGTTCTTCCTGGTCGGATGCCGAGGGGAATTCAAATTTACCGGCGGCACCGGACGGTTCGAGGGCATCGCGGGATCAGGCCCGGTGATGGTCAGAAGCAGTACGCGGATATCGATTGAGAACGTCAAAGGCACGGTCGATACAAAAGTGGAAGGCATCATGTTTTGGCGCCACCTTTCTTACACCCTCGCTCGCAAAGCGACCCCTTGAACCGTGCCCGGCTACCTACGCTAGGTAATCGGATATTAGAGGTCCGTCCTCACTGAGGCGGCCAGCCCCAGCGCACTTCTCCCGTGCGGTTCTCCCTTCTCCGGTACGGGATCTGGACTGAAAACGGTGATCGTTTTCGGCCAGTGCTGATCAGAGGCGCGAGACAGCTTTTTGAGGTCATGGTTCTTGTAGGTGGCCGAGAATGGAGGCGAGTATGAGGCTATTCTTCGCAGCGATGGTGCTGTTTCTGCTGATGTCAGGCGTTGCAAGGGCCGACGACATGGGTTGCGTCAGTACGACATTCAACCTGCTGTCGCCGAACGACAAGGTGTGCGTCAGCGACTTCGATGATCCCAAGGTCCCTGGGGTCACCTGCCACATCTCGCAAGCTCGAAAAGGCGGTTGGGGCCAGCCTCTCGGTCTTAATGAAGACCCGTCAAATTTCTCTGTTTCCTGCCGTCAAACCGGCCCCATCACCACTGATATTTCTAAGCTACCGAAGAGCGAGGAGGCGTTCAGCGAGAAAACAAGCATCTTCTTCAAGAGGACCCGGATATATCGGCTGCCAGACAAGCAACACAATACGCTGGTCTATCTCGCCATCAGTTCCAAAATCGTGAACGGTTCACCGGCAAATTCCATCAGCACCGTTCCAATCATTCCATGGGGATCGCAATGAGGATGATACGTTGAAATCCTTGTGACGGCGTTCGAGAAGCCGATGTGGCGAGCCGCGATTCTCCGCTTCTGGCAGATACTGTTGCAAAAGTCTTCTATGTGCTGAGACGCGCGAGATTGATTCGTTTGCGACGACCCGGCAGCCAGGAAGATTCAAGAAGCCGGCCGCACCAGAAGGGACATTGCGCCAGTGATCAACCGCGCGCGCGCATGATCCGCGCCTTGTCGCGCTTCCAGTCCCGCTCCTTCTCGGCCGCGCGCTTGTCGGCCCTGCGCTTGCCCTTGGCAAGGCCGAGCTGCACCTTGGCGCGTCCGCGCTCGTTGAAGTAGAGGCCGAGCGGGATGAGCGTCATGTGCTCGCGCGCGACCGCACCCAGGAGCCGGTCGAGCTCCTTCTTGTGGACCAGGAGCTTGCGCGGGCGGCGCGGCTCGTGGTTGACGCGCGCTGCGGGATATTCGGGGATGTTCGCATTCATGAGATAGAGCGCACCCTCGCGCTCGGCGGCGTAGGATTCGCCGATGCTGGCTCCGCCCTTGCGCAGCGACTTCACCTCCGTGCCGAGGAGCATGAGCCCAGCCTCGAGCGTGTCGGAGATCAGGTAGTCGTGACGCGCCTTGCGGTTTTGCGCGATGAAGCGATCGGTCTCGCGCGCCATGGAACCCGGAAAGGCCTCGCCCGCTCAGTTCAGGACGCCGGCGTGTCGCATCGCCTGACGCACTTTCTCCTGCGTCTCCGGCATCGGCACCACCAACGGCAGCCGCACCTCGGCCGTGCATTTGCCGAGGAGCGAGGCCGCGAATTTCACGGGAGCGGGGCTCGTCTCCGCAAAGAGGCTGTCGTGCAGCGGGAGCAGGCGCTGATTGATCTTCATGGCGCGGCCGAGATCGCCCTTCTGCCAGGCATCGTGCATATCGGCGCAGGCCCGTGGCGCCACGTTCGCGGTCACGGAGATGCAGCCGTCGCCGTCCTGCGCGAGGAAGGCGAGCGCCGTGTGATCCTCGCCCGAGAGCATGCAGAACTCCGACCCGATCGCCTCGCGCGTCCGCAGCGGGCGCGCGAGATCGTTGGTCGCGTCCTTGACGCCGATGACGTTCGGAAGCTGCGCAAGCCGCGCCATGGTCGCGACGCTCATGTCGACGTTGGTGCGGCCGGGAATGTTGTAGATCACGATCGGCAGCTCGACGGCGTCATGGATCGCCTTGAAGTGCTGGTAGAGCCCCTCCTGGGTCGGCTTGTTGTAGTAGGGGCAGACGATGAGGGCGGCGTCCGCGCCCGCCTTCTTCGCGTGGCGCGTGAGGTCGATCGCCTCCTCGGTCGAGTTGGAGCCGGTGCCCGCGACGATGGGACGGCGCCCTTTGGCAACTTCGATGCAGATCTCGACCACGCGCTTGTGCTCGGCGTGGCTCAGGGTCGGCGACTCGCCGGTCGTGCCACAGGGCACGAGGCCATGCGTCCCCTCCCCGATCTGCCAGTCCACGAACTCCCGATAGCTCTTCTCGTCCACCGCTCCATTGCGGAACGGGGTGATGAGCGCGACGAACGAGCCCTTGAACATGGCGGACCTCCACGGGGCGGGATGGCCGGCGGCCACGCCGGCCATTGGTAAAGATATCGTTAGGGACAATCGGCGGCAATATCCGGAGCAATGCTTGTACTGGTTAACCTTGCCCCCTTAAAATGCGACAAAGCCTCGATTTTCCGCTGTGCCGCGTCGACGAGGAGTTCCGGTGAGACCGTTTATTCGCCTTTTCCTACTGGCAATCCTCTTGGTGTTGCCGCCGAGCCTCGCGAGCGCAGCCGTTCTCTCCGACGGCGACCGCGCGGCCTATCGCCTCGCCTTCGCCGCCGTGCGCAACGGCGATTGGGACAGTGCCTACACTGCGGCGGCCGGCACCCAGGACAAGCTCCTCGCGAAGGTCATCCGCTACCTCGATTTGAGCCGCCCGAATTCGGGCGCGCGCTTCCAGGACATCGCAGGCTTCATCACGGATAATCCCGGCTGGCCCGGGCTGCAGCTTCTGCATCAGCGCGCAGAAGAGGCGCTCGCCACGGCAGGGAGCGAGGAACTCGCGCGCTGGTTTGCGCAGTATCCGCCGGTAACGCCGATGGGACGGCTGCGCGATGCCGACTACTGGCTCGCTCGGGGCGACAGCGCCCGCGCGATCGCGGAAATCCGCCAGGTCTGGATCACGACGGAATTCAGCTCCTTCGACGAGAGGACGATTCTCCAGAAGTACGGCAGCTACCTGCGCAAGGCCGACCACGTCGAGCGGCTCGACGGGTTCATTTGGGACGGGCGCTACGATGCAGCGCGGCGCATGCTCACCATGGTCGATACCGGCAACCGCAAAGCCGCCGAAGCTCGGATCGCGCTTGCCCAGCTCGCGGGCAATGCGGAGCGCATCCTGCGCCAGGTCCCGCGCGAGCGTCTCAACGATGCCGGCCTCCTATTCGAGCGCATGCGCTGGCGCCGCCGCTCGGACCAGTGGGACGGCGCCGTCGAGATCCTCGAGCACGCACCGAAAGAGCTCGTTCGGCCGCAGGCCTGGTGGAGCGAGCGCGAGATAATTGCGCGCCACGCACTCGCCGACGGCCAGGTGACCCTCGCCTACAAGCTCGCGTCGGCCCACCGCATGACCAGTGGCACGGGTTACGCCGACGCGGAGTTCCTCGCGGGCTGGATCGCGCTGCGCTTCCTGAAGGAGCCCGCGAAAGCCGCCGAGCATTTCCAGCGTCTCTACGCGCAGGTCACTCGACCCGTGAGCATCGCACGTGGCGCCTATTGGGCCGGACGGAGCGCGGAGGCGCAGGGCGACCGCGCCGGCGCCGCAAAGTGGTACGCGATCGCCGCACGGCACCTCACGACTTATTACGGCCAGCTCTCGGCCGCGCAGATCGGAGCCGACGGCAAGGCGGCAGTGCTCGAGGATCCGCAACCGACGGCGCAGGAGCGAACCCAATTCGACGGCAAGGAGCTCGTGCGCATCACGCGCGCGCTCGGCGAGGCAGAAGCGGCGGATTTCGCCAAGCGCTTCGTCCTGCGCCTCAGCGACGACGCCACGACACCGGCGGAGCATGCCCTGATCGCGGCGCTCGCGCAGGAGATCGCGCGGCCCGATCTCGCGGTGACCGTGGCGCGGCGCGCGAGCTATGCCGGCATTACCCTGCTCGTGGAAGGCTATCCCCTCACGGAGATTCCCAACGGCGGCGATGTCGAGCGGCCGCTGGTGCTGGCGATGACGCGGCAGGAAAGCGGCTTCGACCAGTTCGCCGTGAGCCGGGCGGGCGCGCGCGGGATGATGCAGCTCATGCCCGGCACCGCCAAGACGATGGCCCGTCAGCTCGAGCTCCCCTTCTCCCAGGAGCGCCTTCTTAACGACGTCGGCTACAACATCGTCCTCGGCCGGGCATATCTGGAAATGCTCCTCGACCGCTACGGCGGCTCCTACCTACTCGCCGTCGCCGCCTACAATGCGGGACCCGCTCGGGTCAATCAGTGGCAGCGCGATCTCGGCGACCCCCGCTCCGGCGGCACCGATGTCGTCGACTGGGTCGAATCGATTCCGTTCTCGGAGACCCGCAACTACGTCCAGCGCGTGCTCGAGAACCTTCAGGTCTACCGCCTGCGGCTCGGGGACCGCTCCCTCGCCTTCTCGCTGCCGACCGACCTCAAGCGCTGACGCGCCTTGGAGGAGTAAGCCGATGACCGCCGCCGCGCTCGCCGACACCACCGCCTGCGTCTTCGATGCCTACGGCACGCTCTTCGATTTCCTCTCGGCCTCGAAGCGGTGCCGTGATGCGCTCGGCGACAAGGCGGAGGCGTTGGGCCAGCTCTGGCGGACGCGGCAGCTCGAATATAGCTGGCTCAGAAGCCTCATGGGCGCGCATGCCGATTTCTGGCAGGTGACGGGCGAAGCGCTCGATTTCACGATGAAAAGCCTCGGGATCGAGAACCCCGCGCTGCGCGACCGGCTCATGGACCTCTTCCTCAACATCGAGGCCTTCCCCGACGCGCGCCGCGCCCTCGAGACGCTGAAGCGTGCCAAGCGCACGACGGCCATCCTCTCGAACGGCTCTCCCGCGATGCTCGCAGCGGCGGTCAAGAGCGCCGGCGTCGAGGGCCTGCTCGATCACGTGCTCTCGATCGAGGACGCCCGCATCTACAAGCCGCACCGGAGCGTCTACGAGCTCGTGACGCAGCGCTTGAATCTCCCGGCAGAGCGGGTCTGTTTCATTTCTTCGAACGGCTGGGACGCCGCGGGCGCCGCGCATTTCGGATTCCTGGCGGTATGGGCAAACCGCGGCAAACAACCCCGCGAGCGGCTCCCGGGCACGCTTGCGGCGGAGATTCCTTCGCTCGATGCATTGCCGGGCTTACTCGACCTCTGAGAAAAAAAGCGCGGCGATGAGCGGGTATCGCGAGCGGCACTTCACCTCACAGGACGGGCTGCAGCTCTACTATCGCGACTACGGAGAACCGCTCGCGAGCAAGACCGCGGTCCTATGCCTTGCGGGATTGACGCGCAACAGCGCGGATTTCCATGACCTCGCCCTGCGGCTCGCAGGCGAGCGTCGGGTCCTCTGCCCGGACTATCGGGGCCGCGGCCGTTCCGACTACGACCCCGATTGGCGGAACTACCAGCCACGGACCTATCTGAACGACGTTTCGCACTTGCTCGCGGCAACGGGCGTCGAGCCTGTGATCGTCGTGGGCACGTCGCTCGGCGGGCTCCTCGCCATGGGGCTCGCGGCGCTGCGGCCGCTTTCGGTCGCCGCGGTCGTGCTAAACGATATCGGCCCCGAGATCGAAGGATCGGGCCTTGCGCGCATCTTCGATTACGTCGCCAGGGATTGCCCGATGCCGGACATGGTGCACGCAGCACGCTTCCTGAAGCATTCACTGCCGCGCCTCGCGCCCAAGGCCGACGCCGATTGGTGGCTTCGCATGGCCGAGCGCACCTATCGCAAGCGTGAGGATGGGCTGCTGCACTTCGATTGGGACGTCCGGCTCGCGCGCCCGCTCACGCGACAAAGGGCGGAGACGGATCTCTGGGCGCTCTACCGCGGCCTCGCGCGCATTCCGACGCTCGCCCTTCGAGGCGCGCTCTCGGACGTGTTTTCCGAGACGGCGCTCCGGCGTATGGCGCTTGAAAAGCCGGACCTGGTCTGCGTAACTGTGCCGGATATGGGCCATACGCCCACTCTCTGCGAACCCGAAGCCGCGAGCGCCCTCGATGCCTTCCTCGAGCCCCTCTAGCGCGGAGACGCGCCCCCATCCCACGATCGACGACATCCATGCAGCCGCCGAGCGGATCAAGGGCAAGGCGGTGCTGACGCCGCTTTTGGAATCGCCGGCTCTCAACGCAAAGCTCGGCGGCCGCCTTCTCGTCAAGGCCGAGGCACTGCAACGGACGGGGTCGTTCAAGTTTCGCGGCGCCTACAACACGCTGATCCAGCTCAACGAGCGGCAACGCCGAGCGGGCGTCGTCACCTTCTCGTCCGGGAATCACGCGCAAGGCGTCGCCGCCGCGGCACAGCTACTCGGCATTCCCGCGACCATCGCCATGCCCAAGGACGCGCCCGCGATCAAGATTGCCAACACCAGGGGCTACGGGGCGGAGGTCGTGCTGTTCGACCGCTACACCGAGAACCGCGAGGAGGTCGGCCGCCGCATCGCGGCCGAGCGCGGCGCCGTCATCGTAGCTCCCTATGACGAGCCGCAGGTGATCGCGGGCCAGGGCACTGCCGGCCTCGAAATCGCGCAGCAGGCACGGGCGATGGGCGCCAAGCTGGATGCCGTCATCGTCTGTACCGGCGGCGGCGGATTGACGGCGGGGATTGCGATTGCGATCGCCTCCGAGAGTCCCGGCACCGACGTGTACTCCTGCGAGCCCGCGGATTTCGATGACACCAGGCGCTCCCTCCTCGGAGGCGAGCGGGTCTCCAACGACCCCAAGGCGCGCTCGATTTGCGACGCGCTCCTGGTGCCTACGCCGGGCGTGCTTACCTTCGCGATCAACAAGCGGCTCCTCAAGGGAGGCTTCGCCGTCAGCGACGCCGAGGCTATGCGCGCGATGGCGACAGCCTTCGATGCGATGAAGCTGGTGGTCGAGCCCGGCGGCGCCGTAGCGCTTGCTGCGGTGCTCACGGGCAAATTCCCGATCGCGGGCAAGACCGTCGCCGTCACCGCTTCCGGCGGCAACGTGGACCGCGAGACCTACGCCGCGGCGTTGCGGCAGGCCTGAGCCGGGGCTAGGAGCCCGTCGCTGCGGTGGGGGGATTGCCGTCGGTGAGGGCGCCCGCGGATTTGCCGCCGGAGATAGGCGTCACCGTCGCGCGCGAGATCGGCAGGGAGAGCGGCAAGGTTGCCTCCTCGTGGCCGATGCTGTCGACGCGCCGGCTGTAGCCCTCGAAGACCGCGCCGGGCTCGATGGTGAGCGAGACATGTGTGATGTCCGCCACCACGCGAGCGGTGCTCGCGAGTGTCACCGTCGTAGCCGTGAGACGCCCCGTGAGCGTCCCCGCGACCATCGCGACATCGGCCTCGACGGCGCCGACGACGGAGCCGCCCTCGCCGACCGTGAGCTTCTTCGCGGCGATGTCGCCCTTGACGACACCGGAGACGTGAACTTCGCCGGCACTCGCGATGTCGCCGGTGATCTTGAGGTCGGCCCCCAGGATCGACGGGGCGGAGGCGCGGCCGCTGATTGCGGGCGGCGCCTTGTCCTTGTTACCGCTTGACCTGAACAACGTTCTTCCCCAGTTCCATGAATTTTTCGGGATCGACGGGCTCGCCGTTGACGACGACCTCGTAGTGCACATGCGGCCCCGTGCTGCGCCCAGTGCTGCCGAGCTCGCCGATTTGCTGGTGGACATTCACCTTCTGCCCGCGCACGACGGTAATGCGGTGCAGATGAGCGTAATGCGTGACGATCCCGTTGCCGTGGTCGATTTCGACGTATTTGCCGTATTTTTCCTTGTTGCCCGCGAAGGTCACCACCCCCGGCCCGGTGCTGAAGATCGGCGAGCGGAAGGGGGCCGCGAGATCGACGCCGGGATGGAATCCTCGGCGCTTGTTGATGGGATCGATGCGCGCACCGAAGGGGCTTTCCAACTGGTAGTGCGCGAGGGGAGCGCCCAGCGGCAGCGTCTTGAGGAGCGTGCGCATCACCGCCTCGCGCTTCACCTGGTCCTCGGCGGAGGTCTTCGGGAGGTTCAGCGCTATGTAAGGACCGCCTTCGCCCTTGGGCGCGCCGCCAAGCCTGGAAAGCAAGGCGTCGACATCGACGCCCGTCGCGGCGAGCAATTTCTCGACGTCGCCGCCGACGCCGCTGCTCTCGGTCGGGACGGAGGCGACAACGGGCGTCTGGCTCTCGGTTGTCGTATTGGAGCCGGTGCTCAACTCGCCCTTGGCAAGGCGCGCCTCGGCCTCATGGAGCTTCTGCCGCAGCAAGTCGCGCTCGGCGCTTAGGCGCTCGCGCTCTGCCGTCAGCTTCTCGCGCTCGCCCGCGACCTGCTGCAATTTCTTCTCGGTGCTCTCGAGCGTGGTCTTGAATTCGGTCGCGCGCGCGCTCGCCTGCTGCAGCTCCTTCTCGAGCTGGTGCAGCTTCGCCGCGAGCGCCGCGCGCTGCGTCTCGGTCTGCACGAGCTCGGATTTGTTTCGCTCGAGGCTGCTTGCGAGCTGCTGGGCGTAATCGGTCTTTGCGTCGGCGCTTGCCTGCGCCTCCTCGAGGTTCCGCTGCAGCGTCTCGCGCTCCGCGAGCAGTCGGTCGCGCGTCGCGACGAGATCGTTGAGTTGTTGCTCCGTCGTCGTGAGCGAGCCCTGGAGCGATCCGTACTGCGTGCCGATGGCCGCGAGCCGGTTCTGAGTCCCGTCGATCTCGGCGTTGGCGTGCGCGAGCTGATCCTGGAGGTCCGTCACCACCAGACGAAGGTCGGCGTTCGCGAGTCGGGCGCGCAGCACCTCTGCCTGCTTCGCCGCCACCGCGCGCTCGTATTGGACGTAGCCGACGCCGAAATAGGCGATACAGCCGACGCCAAGCAACACCGCCGCCGCCGCGCTCATCTGCGCGCGGCAGGTTAGAGTGATGCAGCTGATCCGCCCCTCGGTGCGAACCAGGATTTGACGCTCGGGGAAGACACGCTCCCCCCACCGTCGCAGTCGCAGAACCATGCCCTCCCGCCCTATCGATTGCACACCGTTACCCGCTGCCGACAACTCGGCTCTCGACACCGGGACGAATGCAGCCCCCTGGGGGACACACGGATACCGACGGCGCTTGCAACCCTTCCGGTCTTGCATCCGGGAACCCGAAATCGGGCCCTTGTCGGAATCGCAAACCGGCAGGTTGTCTCCTACACCCCGCCGCCAGTTTCCGGGGGTGACCGTACCGCCTCGGCGATACCCTGGCAAGCCGGATTTCCCTTATCTCTCAATTCGTGAGCGGTAAGTTGAGCGGCCAAGGGAAGCCCTCGCGGGACACGATGGCTCGGCTTCAAGAAAGTTGGCGTGCGTTCTTCATCTCACGTCTTAACTATATTCGCTCTCCGGGGGGTCGTAGGGGCGCGCTAGCCTCCGCTATCAAACATCTGTTCGCCCTGGCGCGCGCTCTCTATGCTAGGAAGAGTCGCGCTTCGAGTAAGCTCGGATGAGTGGGGGCATGGCATGAAGCGAGCCGCATTGTCACTGGCGGCGGAGGGGGGTATCGAAGGCGCCCGCACCCTCGGAGAAGTCGCTTATCGACGCCTGCGTGCGGATATCGTGATGGCCCGGCTCGATCCGGGAAAGCCCCTGCGGTTCGACGCCCTCAAGGCGCAATACGGGTTGGGTGTGAGCCCATTGCGAGAGGCGCTCTCCCGGCTCGTCGAGGACAAGCTCGTCACCGCCATCGGCCAGCGCGGCTTCCGTGTCGCGCCGATCTCGCTTGCGGAGGCGTGGGAGGTGACCAAGCTCCGACAGAAGCTCGAAGTGGACGCGCTGCGCCTCTCGATCGCAAATGGCGACGAGCGGTGGGAGGCGGAGGTGGTGGGGTCTTTTCACCGTCTCTCCAAGGCGCCGGAGCCGCGCGCCGTCGACGGCGACGCCGAGGAGTGGGAGCCGCGCCACCGTTCCTTCCATGAGGCGCTCATCGGCGCCTGCGGCTCGCCCTGGCTCCTAAAATTCGTCTCGATGCTGACCGATCAACTCGAGCGCTATCGCTATTTGCGGGTGCGGCGGACGCCGCCCAAGGCCTGGCTGCGCGACCTCCCGCGCGAGCACCGGGAGATGATGGAGGCGGCGCTCGCGCGCGATGCCGATCGCGCCTGCGAACTCCTGGTCTCGCACCTCGCGCAGACCGCAACCTTCATTTCGGCGCTCACCGCGGCAGAAGGCGCCGCGGTCGCGGCTCAAGCGGGCGGGCGGTGAATGGTGGGACGGCCGAAGAGGTAGCCCTGGCCGTAATCGATCCCGATCTCGCGATAGCTGACCGCATCGGCTTCCGTCTCGATCATCTCCGCGATCGCGAGGATGGCGTTCTCGCGGCAAAACCCCGAGACATAACGCAGGAATGAGCGGTCGCGCTCGTTGCGGAGCGCATCGCGTCCGAAGGCGCCGTCGATCTTGACGAAGTCGACGGGAATGCTCCGCAGGAAATGGAAGGAGTTGGCGCCGGAGCCGAGATCATCGAGGCAGAAGCGGTGGCCGCGCTGGCGCAGATCCTGCACCACCCGGTTGACGCTCTCGACCTCGCCGAGGATCGCAGTCTCCGTGAGCTCGAACATCAGCCGCCGCGGCGGCACGCGGCAGGTGTCGAGCAGTGCCGAGAGCCGCTCGGCAAATCCCCGCGCCTCGAGCGAGCGCCCGGAGAGATTGACTGCCACCGCCGGCACCTCCGGCACCGAGGCGTGCAGATGCTCGATCGCCCGCGCGCAGATCGCGAGGTCGAAATCGCCGATCATGCCCGCAGCCTCGGCGGCCGCGACCGCCGCGAGTGGCGTCGTGCCGTCGGGAAAGCGCACGAGCGCCTCGGCATGCCGCACGCCGCGGTCCGTGAGGTCGACCACGGGCTGGTAGGCGAGATCGAAGTCGCCGGCGGCGATCACGCGCTCGAGCGTGTCGACGCGGGATAGCGTGTCTGGGATGAGCCTCTCCAGCGCCCCCGCCTCCGCAAAGCTCTCCGTGCGCTCGCCGCCGATCGCAAAGCGCTCCAGCGCGTAGCGGAGCACGCGAGCCACCCTCCGCCCGTAGATGCCGTCGCGTCCGGGGTCGAGCGTCGCCGCGAGGATGCGCGGCCCGGGCGCGCCCGGCGCTGCCGCGTGCACCAGCGACGCCACCGCACGCTCGAGCTCCGCCAGGCGAATCTCGCCGCGATAGAGAACCCCATATCGGCCGCGTCCGAGATCGCCCACGGCCTCGATGAGGGTGCCGCTGAGCCGGACCTGCCGCGCGACCGCGGTGGCAAGGCCCCAGGTCATCGCGGCCGGCACATGCTCCGTCAGGCTTGCAAAGCCCCCGACCTCGATGAAGGCGAGCTTGAGGCCGCTCGCGATGTCCTCGGGGAGGCGGCGCATTGCGAGAGCGGTGAAGACCGGGCGGCTCATCAAGCCGCGCTCGGTCTCCGCGATGAGATTGAGCGAGCTCGCACGGGGGATCACCTGATCGGCGACGCCGAGGAAGAGAATGGTGCGCGCCTGCGGCATGCGGCAGCCGCCGAAGAGCATGGTCTGGACCGCGCCGCGGCGGAGCCGCACCAGCAGCGGCGGCACCGCGCGGCCCGCGCCGAGCTCCGCCACGTGATCGCGGACGGCCTGGCGATCCGCAGGGTCGAAGAGATCGTAGAACGGCAGGCTCACCGGCGAATGGACGGCGCTCGCGCCGATGCGCTCCACCGCGCCCGCGATGAAGGCGATGGTGCCGTCGTCCTCGATCTCGACCAGCAGATCGGAAGCGGCGAAGGCGGCCGCGACGAGTTCGTCGCGCTCACCCTCGTAGCCTTCCGTCGCCGTCATGGCCTGATCCATGCGGATTCCTGCAGCATCCCCGCAGATGGCCCCGAAGCTGAGCCTCCCCCAAAGCAGGAGAGTAGGTTACCGATGGCTAACGAAACGTGAATCGCGAGGGCCCTCAATCCCGATAGGAAGGGTCGCGCCGATCGAGGAGTCGCAGCATCGTCGGCCATTCGAGCAGGCCCCAGGGCCGGCGCACCTCCGGAAGGTAAAGATGCGCGGTCTTTTCAGCCACGGCGGCAGCCGGAAGCGTCACTTCCTGTCCGCCCGCGAGCGCATCGACCTGCGCCTGGCAGGCTCGCTCCAGCCAATAGATCGTGTTGAAGGCTTCTGGCACCGTCGGCGCGCAGACCAGGAGGCCGTGGTTCCGCAGGATCATGGCACGATGCTCCCCGAGGTCGCGCACCAGGCTCTCGCGCTCCGCCAGATCTACCGCGGGGCCCTCGTAATCGTGATAGGCGATCTGACCGTAGAAACGCATCGCCGTCTGCGTCAGCGGAAGCAGCCCGCATTTCTGCGCGGAGACCGCCATTCCCGCGCGGGTGTGCGTGTGGATCACGCACTGCGCGTCCGCGCGCGCGGCGTGGACTGCGCTGTGAATGACGTAGCCCGCGTGGTTCACGGGGTAGTCGTGATCCGGCTGAAGCACGACCTTCCCCTCGAGATCGATCTTCACGAGGCTCGAGGCGTTGATTTCGTCGAAGAGCAGCCCATAGGCATTGATGAGGAAGTGATGATCCGGCCCCGGCACCCGTGCGGTGATGTGCGTGTAGATCATGTCGGTCATGCCGTAATGCGCGACCAACCGATAACAAGCGGCGAGATCGACCCGGGTCTTCCATTCTTCGGGACTGACGCGCTCGCGAATCGGCTTGCGCGCTGGGTTAAGCGGCGTCGCTCGTGCCATCGCTCCCTCCTCCTCGTCTGCACCTATGATATAGCGCGCACAGCCCAGGTGCGAGGGGCGCTATCGTCGTGGCCGCATCGAATCGAGATGCGCGTAGAGATACCAGACGGCAACGCTGCGGTAGGGCCGCCAAGATTCCGCGATACGCGGCAGACGGCGGAGAATCCGCGATCGCGGGATCCCATGCAGTTTGGCCGAGGCCGAGAGTATCGAGACGTCACCGAGTGGCAGCACGTCGAGACGGCCCAAGCTGAAGATCAGATACATCTCCGCCGTCCATCGCCCCACGCCCAGAAGCGACATCAGGCGCTCCAACGCGGCCTCATCGGAGAGCCTCCGCAGGCGCTCGAAGAAGCGGGGATCGTCGCGCACGGTCTCCGCGAGCGCCCGGAGATAGCGCGCCTTCGGCCGCGAGACGCCGGCTTCCTTGAACGCGTGATCGGGAAGCGCGAGCACGGCCTCCGGCGTCACCCGCCCGCCGCAAGCTGTGATGATGCGTCCTCGGATGGTCGACGCAGCCTTCCCCGAAAGTTGCTGCGAGAGGATCGCGCGGAAGACCTGGGCGAAGCCGCTGCCCTCGCGCCTTAGATTGCAGGGGCCGACACGACGGATCAGTTCCGCCATGCGCTCGTCCGCGGTGGAAAGGTGCTTCGCCGCGGCGGCGAGCGCGTTAGCGCGATGAGGGTGCCGGGCGGGAAGTTTGTGAATTCGCGGCATGCAATCGATCCAGCAGGTTTGCTCTTCCCCATCCGTCCCGAACTCGGCACCATCGGCGCCCAGAGAGCGGGAGGTTAGCATGAATGTAGGATTGGTGGGTCTCGGGCGGATGGGCGCGGCGATGGGCGAGCGGCTCATCGACGTCGGACATCACCTGACGGTGTGGAACCGGAGCGCCAGCAAAGCCGCCGGTGTCACGGCGCGCGGGGCGCAGCTTGCGGCCTCGCCCGCTGGGGTCGCCGCGGCCTCGGAGATCACGCTGACGATCCTCACGGACGCGAAGGCGATCGAGGCGGTCTATGACGGGACCGGCGGACTTCTCTCCGGCGAGATCGCCCGGAAGCTCTTCGTCGATATGAGCACGGTGGCACCGGAGACGACGCGCGCGCTGGCGACGCGCGTTCGCGCGAAGGGCGCGGCTTTTGTCGAATGTCCCGTCGGCGGCACGGTGGGCCCCGCGCGGGAAGGAAAGCTCCTCGGCATGGCCGGGGGGAACGCTGAGGATTTCGCGCGCGCCAAGCCCGTGCTCGACCAACTCTGCCGGCGCGTCGATTTGCTGGGGCCGAACGGGACGGGCTCTGCGATGAAACTCGCGATTAACCTGCCGCTCGCGGTCTATTGGGAGGCGCTCGCTGAGGCGATGTCACTGCTGCGCGACGCCGCCATTCCCCCCGAGAAGATCGTCGAGATCATCGCCGATAGCTCCGCCGGCACCAACGTCATCAAGAACCGTGGTGCCAAGCTCGTCGCCGCAATCAAGGAAGGCCCGAAGCCCGAGGTCGGCTTCGATATCGATGGCATACGCAAGGATCTCCGGACGATGCTAGCCGTCGCCGACAGCATGGGCGTGGAGCTTCCCGTGAGCGCCAAGGCGCTCACCTGCTACGACGCAGCCGCCGCCGAGGGCTGGGGCAATCGCGACGCATCGAACCTCGTGGTGCATCGGCTGGAAAAGGCGAAACGTCGCTAGACCCCTGCAACAAGACCGCGATCGTGCAGCTCCCCCACCGCACGATCCGTCAGCTTCAGCACTCCCAGAAGAATCTCGTCGGTATGCTCTCCAAGGATCGGCGCGCGTGCGACGGCGCCGCGCGGCGAAGCCGCGAAATCGAGCGGGCTGCCTGGCATGAGATAGCGACCAATCCCGGGCTGCTCGACGCTCTGGAAGAGCGGATTGGCGGCGGAAGCGCGGGGATCGTTCCGCAGCATCTCCTGAAAGGTCTGATAGGGTCCCCAGCAAACGCCGGCGGTCTCGAGCGCGTCCGCCGCCGCCGCGAAGTCGCGCTCGGCGAACCAGCGCTCGAGGATTGCGGTGATCGCGGCGCGGCCTCGGTAGCGATCGCCCTCGCGCGCGAAGTCGAGATCGAGCGCGCGCGCCGCCAGCTCGAATTTCTCCCCGAGCCCGGTCGCCTTCTTGAGGGTTTCCCATTGTCCGCGCGTAATCGCGACAAGCATGAGCCGCTTCCCGTCTCGGGTCACGAAATCGTGCCCGTAAGCGCCGAAGACGTCGTTGCCGTAATGCGGACGCTCGGCGCGGTTGATGGTGGCGTCCGCGATGTAGCCGAGCGTGCCTGCCGTCGCGAAGGCCACGTCCGAGAGCGCGATCCGCACGAGCTGGCCTTCGCCGGTCAAGCGACGATGGCGCTCGGCCGCGATCAATCCCAAGGCCGCGCTCTGCCCCGTCACGAGGTCCCAGGCGGGCACGACGTTGTTGACGGGCCCCGCCACATCCGTAGGCCCGGTCAAATAGGCGAAACCCGCCGCGGCGTTGACGGTGTAGTCGAGCGCGGTCCGCCCCGTCGGATCCCCGGTGATGTTGACCATAACTAGGTCCCCGCGCAGCTTTCTCAGGGCCTCGTAGTCGAGCCAGCCGGTCGCGGGAAAATTCGTGATGAAGAGACCGGCATTCTCGCCGGGCGCGGTGATGAGCGCCTGCGCGAGCTCGCGGCCCTCCGGCTTCGCGATGTCGATCCGGATCGAGCGCTTGCCCTTGTTGAGCGCCGCCCAATAGAGGCTCTTGCCTTCGGCCGTCACGGGCCAGCGATTGGCATCGAGCCCACCGCCCAAGGGGTCGATGCGGATCACATCCGCGCCGAGTTGTGCGAGCGTCATGCTCGCGGAAGGCGCCGCGACGAAGGCTGCGCTCTCCACAATCCGCAATCCCCGGAGGATGGCGTTGCTCATGCGAGCGTCGCCTCCGCCGTCATGGCGGCAGCGCCCTCATGATCGACGGCGGCGAGGCGCACGCTTCGCCCATCTGCCGCGGGCCAGCCGCGCACCGTGAAGGGCTCCGGCGAGAAGAGCGGCCTGCGCGCACGGAAAGAGAAGCCGGTGACGCTCGCTTCCGGTCGCTCGCGGCGTACGAGGTCGAGCAGCAACGTCGCGATCAGAGGCCCGTGCACGATAAGACCGGGATAGCCCTCCACCTCCGTGACATAGGGGTAATCGTAGTGGATGCGATGTCCGTTGAAGGTGAGCGCGGAGTAGCGAAAGAGCATCAAGGGATCGGGCTGAACCTCGCGCTGCCACGGCGCGGGCTCGACCGCCTCCGCGGGGCCGCCGCCTTCAGCGCCGCGTGAGGCACCGCGGTAGACGATGTCCTGGCTCTCCTCGAGCGCGATCTCCCCGCGGACGGAATAGCGCTGCACCACCGTGACGAAGACGAGATCGCCGGTGCGGCCCTGCTTGCCCTCGAGACTTTCTATCTCTGAGACGCGCGTGACCTCGTCGCCGATGGCGATCGCACGATGAAAGGCGAGACGCGCGCCCGCGAACATGCGCCGCGGCAGTGGCACCGGCGGCATGAATTTGCCGCGAGCGGTATGCCCATCGTCGCCGACCTCGCCAGGGCGCGCCGCGCTCAGGAAATAAAGGCGATGCCAGCCCGGCGGTAGCGCATCGCCGTGTCTGTAGGGGGGATCGTCGCGGTCGAGAGTTGCGGCGTGCAGCGTCGCCGGCACCGGCGCGATCGTATCGACCTTCGTCTCGGTGCGACCGACATATTGGCGCAGCTTCGCGAGCTCTGCGAGGTCCATGGTGCCGCTCCCTCGGCGTTGCTGCGGCGGAGCCTAGCGCAGCGCGGCTCCCTCGCCTAGGCGGCGCGCAGTCTCGGCATCACCTCGCGCGCGAAGCGCTCCATGCTCCCCTTGGTGAGATCGTGCGGGAGCGTGCCGAATTGCAGCAGCGCCAGGAGTTGGCCGAAGCCGATCTGCTTCTGGCGCTCCGCGAGGGTCTGGCGGACGGTATCGGGGCTGCCGCAGATGAACATTCCCTTCTCGATCCAATCGTCGATGGTCTGTGCGCCGCCGGTGATCGCGCCCTTCGCGCGCGCGATGCCTTTCATCGATGCCATCGACAGATATCCCGGCGGCAGAAGCATCTCCGGCGGCATGCGCAGAAACTTGTTGATGAAGGCCTCGATGTGCGGCTTCGCCTCGCGATGCGCGCGGGCGTCCGTGTCGGCGACGTAGATCGGCAAAGCCCAACCGAGCTGCTCCGGACCCGCCTGGTAGCCCTGCTTCTCCGCCTCCTCTTTGTACATCGCCATGTAGCGCGCGAGCGCGCTGACGGGGCTGAAGGTCTGGAGATAGGTGTAGCGCCGTGAGGAATGCGAGGCCCATTCGATTGTCTCGCGGCTTCCCTGCGAGGGAATCCAGATCGGCGGGTGCGGTTGCTGGAAGGGCCGCGGCCAGGTGTTGACGTAGTTGAAGTGGTAGTACTTTCCCTCGAACGCGAAGGGACCGGTCTGGGTCCAGGCGCGCAGGATCAGGTCGTGCGCCTCGTGGAAGCGGTCGTGCGATTCCGCGGGATTGGCGCCGGAGGAGTGATACTCGGCGCCGATCCCGCGCACGAAGCCCGCGATGAGGCGCCCGCCGGAGATGGTGTCGAGCATCGCGTACTCCTCAGCCACCACCAGCGGGTTGTTGAGGAGCGGGAGGGCACGGCCGAGCACGGCGATCCTCGCGCGCTTGGTGTTCCGCGCGAGAATGCCCGCCATGACGCCGGGGATGGGCATGAGGCCGTAGGCGTTCTGATGATGCTCGTTGACGCCGATCCCGTCGAAGCCCAGGACATCGGCATATTCGAGCTCGTCGAGGTAGCGATTGTAGAGACCATGTCCGCGGGAGGGGTCGTAGTAGCTGTTGGGAAGCGTCACCCAGGCGGAATTGTATTTCTCGCTGTAGCTCTGATCGAGGTCGGCGTAAGGCATCAGATGGAAGAAATAGAACTTCATCGCCTCGCCTCCGCGACGAAGCCCGTGAGCGTGCGAACGAATTTCTCCGCCAGCTCGACGTGCGGGAGGTGCCCGCAGCGCTCGAAGATCTCAAGACGCGCGCTGGGAATGAGATCGCGATAGGCCTCGCCATAGGCCGGCGGAAAGACCTTGTCGCTGTCGCCCCAGATCAGCAGCGTCGGTACGTCGATGCGATGCAGCCATTTCCGGAGCTGCGGGTCGTACAGCCGCGGCTGCCAGCCGAGCTTTGCCGTGGCGAGCGCATTGCGGAGCTGCAGATCTTGCTCCTCGTCCGAGAGCGGCGTCGCAAGCGCCGCTTCCGCGAATTTGGGATCGGCGAAGACGTTTCGCATCGTCGTCTCCGGCGACCACAGGAAGATATCGCCCTTGGGAACACCCTTGACGTGAATACCTGCGGCCGAGACGAGGGTCAGCGTTGCGAGATCGCGCGTCGAGCGCACCGCGAGCTCCGCAGCGATCCAGCCTCCCATGGAGTTGCCGACGAGATGCACGCGCCCGAGCCCGAGCGCCTTGATGAAGTCGAGATAGAAGAAGGCGAGATCGCCGACATCGTCGAGCCACTCCGGCATTTCCGAGCGCCCATAGCCCGGGTGCTCCGGCACCACGAGGTCGAAGCGCTCGGCGAGGGAGGCCATGAAGGGCAGCCAGCGCGACGCCCCGCGCGCGCCGTGCAAGAAGAGCATCGGCTCTCCCTGCCCCGCGCGCTTGACGCTGACTGCGCATCCGTCGACGCGGAGCGTCGACTCCTTTACCTCCGGCATCGCGCGCCCCCGATCACTCCGCCGCGGATTTGACTGCGCCGGGCGCGGGCGCGAAGCGTCGCTCCATCTCCCGGCGGTAGCGCACGGCCTCGGCGGTTTCGTCGACGATGACATCGCTCCACCGCACGATCTCGCCCTCCGCGATCGCGCGCCGCAGCGTCACCTTGTGCGCGAGTCCGATCGGCAGTCCGCCCTCGCGAAGCGAGTCCGCAGCGGGCATCAGCTTTCCCCAGACGGTAAAGCCGCCCTCGCCGTCGAGCACCTCGCTCGCCGCGAGCGGGCGCTTTGCCGTCGCAACGACGTCGCCGCGGAAACCGCGTGCCGCGCCCGTGGGCTCGTGTCGCAAGGCCGCTGAGGCGACGGAAATACCGAGCTCGAGGCCGATCAGGTGATAAGGCCGGTAGAGCGCGGCATAGCGGCCGCTGGGATCGGTGACGACGCCATATTCGCTGAAGCAGCGCGCGACGTAGTCGCTGGGCGCCTCGAAGACGACATAGACGCCCCAGCGGAGATCGCGGAAGACGGGCCTGCCGTCGCGCTCGAGCGAGGAGATCACCTCGGGCTGCCCCTTGTGATCGAGGATGCCGTCCGCGCCGGGGTGGAGAAGGCGAGGGAGGTCGTCGACACCGCAGGGCGGGAAACGCAGCCCGCCCTTGGCGGGCGTGAGCCCCGTCGCGTTTGCCACCGCCGCCATCTCGATCCCGGATTTGGTGCCGTCGAGGAAGGAGTTGAACATTTGCGAGTTCATGCCGCCGAGCTGTGCTTGCTCGGGCGTGAGGCCGTAATGGCCCCAGACGGTCTCCGGCGTCGAGGCGTGATAGATCGGGAGATACTTCGTCCCCTTCCCCGCCGCGGTCACCTCGAAGCCTGCGGCGCGCGCCCAGTCAACGAGCTCCGCAATAAGCGCGGGCTGATCGCCATATGCCATGGAGTAGACGACGCCGGCCTTCCTTGCCCGCTCCGCGAGCAGCGGCCCCGCGAGAACGTCCGCCTCGACGTTGACCATGACGATATGCTTGCCGTGCTCGATCGCAAGGAGCGCATGGCGAATGCCCGCGGCGGGAACACCGGTCGCGTCGATCACGACCTCGATCTGCGGCGCGGCGATCATCGCGGCGGCGTCGTCACCGATGAAGGTGCTGCCGCTCGCATGGGCTTGGTCGAGGCTCGCGGCAGCGATACGCTCGGCGTGCCAGCCCACGCGGAGTAGGGCCTCGCGCGCCCGCGCAGGTGCAAGGTCGGCCACCGCCATCAAATGCAGGCCCGGTGTGCGCAGCGCCTGCGCCAGGAACATAGTGCCGAACTTGCCGGCGCCGACGAGGCCGACGCGGATCGGCTTACCCGCCTCCGCGCGCTCCAGCAGCAGACGATGCAGATTCATGCCAACGGCGCTCCTCTCTCGCCCGAGGCTCTATAGCACGGCCGCCCAGTGGACCAAACCGCACGCGCTATCGCGCTGCTGGCGAAATCCTGTACTCTCGCGGCGATGCCTAGATTGGCCGCCAACATCTCCTGGCTCTTCACGGAAGTGCCCCTCCTCGATCGCTTCGCCGCCGCGGCGGCGGCGGGCTTCTCCGCGGTCGAGTGTCAGTTCCCCGGCGATGCTCCGCCCACCGAGATCGCGGCGCTCCTGCGAAAGCACGGCCTCACACTCGCGCTCTTCAATATGTTTGCCGGCGACTACGCCAAGGGCGATCGCGGGATGGGGGCGCTCCCGGGACGCGAGACGGAATTCATGGCGGGGATTGAGCGCGCCCTCGAGCTCGCGCGCGCCACAGGATGCACGCGGATCCACGCGCTCGCAGGCCTCTGGCCGGAAGGCCGGCCCAAGTCCCAGGGCGAGGAGACCTACGTCGCCAATCTGCAGCGCGCTGCAGACCTCGCCGCTCCACATGGCGTCACCATCCTGATCGAGCCCCTCAATTCCAGAGACAACCCCGGCTATTTTCTCAACACTTGCGCCGATGCGCTCAGGACGATCGAGCGCGTGGGCCGCGCCAATCTGAGCCTGCAATTCGACCTCTATCACTGCCAGATAATGGAGGGCGATCTCGCGCGCCATGTCCGATCGCTGGCGGGACGCTTCGCGCATGTGCAGATCGCGGGGGTCCCTGACCGCAACGAACCCGACATCGGAGAGGTCAATTTCCCCTACCTCCTCGACCTCCTCGACGAGACCGGCTACCGCGGCTGGGTCGGTTGCGAGTATCGGCCGCGCGCGGGGACGGTCGCCGGCCTCGGCTGGGCGCGGCGCTGGCTGAACCGCTAGGCGGGACCCGCATGGATTTCGCGCTTACGGCCGAGCAGACACAATTCCAGGACTCCGTGCGGCGCTTCGCCATCCGGACACTCGCCGAGGCCGCGCTGGAGCGCGCTCATTCCGAGGGATTTCCGTGGGATGTCGCCGAGCGCATGGCCGAGCAAGGGCTCCTCGGCATCACCATTCCCGAGAGCGACGGCGGCCAGGGCGGGACGCTCATGGACGCGGTAATCGCGATCCAGGAGGTGGCGCAGGTCTGCCCCCGCAGCGCCGACGCGATCCAGGCCGGCAATTTCGGCCCGATCCGGACCTTCGCGGAATATGCGAACGCGGAACAGAAGGCGCGCTTTCTCCCCTCGCTGCTCGCGGGCAAGGCTGTGATCGCCGTCGGGATGAGCGAGCCCGAGGCCGGTTCCGCCGTCACCGACCTCAAGACCACCGCGACGCGCGATGGGGACGGGTTCCGCATCGACGGAACCAAAGTTTTCACGAGCAACAGCCCCGAAGCCAATGTCTTCCTCGTCTACGTTCGCTTCGGCCCCGGCGTCGAGGGGATCGGCTCGGTGCTCGTGGAGCGCGGCACGCCCGGATTCAGCTTCGGCCGCCCCACGCGCTTCGTCGGTGGCGATTCCTGGCAGCAGCTCTATTTCGAGAATTGCCGGATCGGACGCGAGAACCTCCTGCTCGGCCCCGGCGGTTTCAAGAAACAGATCCGGGGCTTCAACGCGGAACGGCTCGGCAATGCTTCGCGCGCGCTGGCGGTCGGGCGTCTCGCCTTCGAGATCGCGCGAAAGCACGCGACAGAGCGCATCCAATTTGGCCGCCCGCTCTGCGAGTTTCAGGGTATCCAATGGAAGTTCGCGGAGGTCGCGATGGAGCTCGAGGCGGCGCAGCTCCTGCTCTACCGCGCTGCGGTCAACGCCGACAAAGGTCTGCCCTCGGCGTATGAGACCTCGCTCGCCAAGGCCTATTGCAATCAGGCGGGCTTCCGCGCCGCGAACGAGGCGATGCAGGTGCTGGGCGGCCTCGGCTACACCGAGGAGAGCCTCGTCGAATATTGCCTGCGCCGCACGCGCGGCTGGATGATCGCGGGCGGCTCGGTCGAGATAATGAAGAACCGCATCGCGGAGTTCGTTTTCGACCGTCGCTTTCCGCAAAAGCCGCGTCGTGCCGCCGACTAGTGCAGGAGGCGCGCTTGCGCAGGCGCTGTTCCGGCCGCGCGCGGTGGCGCTCGTCGGTGTCTCCGACGACGCCGGCCGCACCGCCGGGCGCCCGCTGCATTTCCTGAGGAAGCACGGTTTCGCGGGGCCGATCTATCCGATCAATCCCAATCGCGAGAGCGTACAGGGCGAGCGCGCCTACAAGAGCCTCGCCGAGACCCCTGGCCCGGTCGATCACGCCTACATCCTCGTGAACACACCGCTCGTAGAGGCAGCGGTCGCGGATTGCGCGGCTGCGGGCGTCCGCGCCGCGACGATCCTCGCAAGCGGCTTCGCCGAGGCGGGGCCAGAGGGGTTGGCGCTGCAGCGCCGTCTCCTGGAGATTGCGCGCGGCTCGGGTCTCCGGCTCGTCGGCCCCAACAGCCTCGGCGTCGTCGACACGCACACGCCGCTGGCGCTGACGGCCAACGCTGCCTTCGCGGCAGAGAGATTGCTCGCGGGTCGCCTCGCCGTGCTCTCGCAGAGCGGCAGCCAGATCGGCACCTTCGTCTCGCGGGGCGCGCCTCGGGGCATCGGTTTCTCGAAGCTCGTTTCGGTCGGCAATGAGGCCGATCTCTCCGTAGGCGAGATCGGCGCGGCGCTCACCGACGACCCCGAAACCGATGCTTTCCTGCTCTTCCTCGAGACCATCCGCGAGCGCGAGCATTTCATCCGCTTCGCGGCCCTCGCGAACGCCGCAGGGAAGCCGATCATCGCCTATCGGCTCGGACTCTCGGATGTCGGGCGCGAGCTCGCGGTCTCCCACACCGGCGCCATGGTCGGCTCCGATGCCGCGGTCGACGCCTTCCTGCGCCGGCTCGGCATCCTGCGCGTCGATCATCTGGAGACGGTGCTGGAGGCACCGGCGTTGGCGATCGGCCGGAAGCCGCCGGAGACCGCTCGGCGCAGCGTCGGCGTCATCACCACTACGGGAGGCGGCGCCGCCATGGTCGCGGATCGCCTGGGGCTGCGGAGCGTCGAGGTCACGCCGCCCAGTGCCGAGACCTACAGGAGGCTCAAGGCTGCGAAGGCGCCGGCGCTCCCGGGGCGCATGATCGATATGACGCTCGCGGGAGCTCGTCCCGACCTTATGCTCGCCGCGCTCGATATCCTGATCGAGGCGCCGGAGTTCGATCTCGTGCTGGCGGTGGTGGGGTCCTCGGCGCAGTTTCACGGCGAGCTCGCGGTAAAGCCCATCATCGACCGCGCGCACTCGAGAAAGCCAATCGCGGTTTTCCTCGTGCCGCATGCAGAGGTGAGCCTGCGCGCCCTCGCCGATAGCGGTGTCGCGGGTTTCCGCACGCCTGAGGCCTGTGCTGACGCGATTGCCGCCTATTTCGGTTGGCACAGGGCGCCGCCCGCCGAGCCGATCTCCGATGCAGCGCTCGACACCGCCATAGCCGCGCTCTCCGCCACATCCGGCGCCCTCCTCGACGAGCGTCAATCCCTCGCCCTCTTCGAGGCCCTCGGCATCTCCGCCGCACCTTGCGAAGTCGTCGATCCCGAGCGGTTGCCACCGCTGCCCTTCGCGTTTCCGGTCGTCGCCAAGGTGCTTTCCGCAGACATCACGCACAAGACCGATGCCGGCGGCGTGGCGCTGGGGATCGGCTCTCGCGAGGAGCTCTCGGCGCGGTCGCGCGCGATGCTCGCGAGCGTCCGCGCGAAGCACCCCGATGCCTCGATCTCGGGCGTCCTCGTGCAGCCGATGGAGCGCGGGCTCGGCGAGGTCCTTCTCGGCTATCGCAGCGACCCCCAGGTCGGGCCGGTCGTCACCGTCGGCATGGGCGGAACGCTCGCCGAGATCTATCGCGATTTCTCCGTTCGGCTCGCGCCGGTCTCGGTCGCGGAGGCCGAGGAGATGCTGAGCGAGGTCCGCGGATTCGCGACCCTCCGCGGCTATCGCGGGGCGCCCGCCGGCGATCTCACGGCGCTCGCCCGCGCGGTGGCGCAGCTCTCCCAGCTGGCGGCGCTGCCGGGAAGCCCCGTGCTCGAGGCGGAGATCAATCCGCTGATCGTCAAGACCACGAGTGTGGTCGCCGTCGACGGCGTGGTCCGCCTCGCCCGCTGAGCGCTCAGCGCGCGAGCCCGAGCTTTCGGCAGAGCAGGATTAGGCTTTCGTAGATTACATAGGCCGCGAGATGCGCGGTCATGCCCTGGACGTCATGCGGCGGACTCACGGTGTTGACGTCGACAGCCACGATGTCGAGACCGGAGAGGCCACGGAGGAAGTCGAGGCCCTCGCGCGAGGTGAAGCCGCCCCAGCTCGGCGTCGCCACGCCCGGCGCGCAGGAGGGGTCGAAGACGTCCATGTCGAAGCAGAGATAGACCGGCCTCCCTTTCAATCGCTCCTGCAGCTCCGCGAGCACGTCCGCGGGGCCGCGCTCGAAAACCTCGCGCATGGTGATGACGTTGTAGCCGAGCGAGCGCGTGAAGCGGTAGGCGCCTTGCACGTAGGTCGGGCCGCGGACGCCGATGTGATAGGAGAGCGACGCCACGACGAGCTGTTCCTCGGCGGCATGCGTGAATTGCGTTGCCGCCGTGTACTTGTCGTTGGGATCGTAGGGATAGCTGTCGGTGTGCGCGTCGATGTGCACGGCGACGAGGCCGGGATACCGGCGCGCCGCCGCCCGCAGCAGCGGCACCGAGATGCTGCCGTCGCCACCCATCGTGACGGGGATGACGCCGGCCTCATGGATGCGCGAGGCGGCGGCCTCGATCCGCTCGAAGGCGTCGAGGATGCGGCTCGGCGTGAGCGAGACGTTCCCGCGATCGACGAGCCCGAGGCGCTCCACGGGATCGAAATCCGCGAGATCGGAATGATAGGGCCGCACCAGAACGGACTGCTCGCGGATCGACTGCGGCCCTTGGCGCGAGCCGATGCGATGGCGATGCGTACCGCAATCGAAGGGCACACCGAGCACCGCCGCCTTCGCCCTCGAGAGATCGAAGGTGTGGGGCGCGCCCATGAAGGTCAGGGGCTTGATGTGTAGCTGCTCGTCGGTGAAGTCTGTCATCGCCCACTCTCACCTTTCTCTGCGTAGCGCGGTCCCTCGCGCAGATACCACGCCGCGATCTCGCCCGCGGTCGCCTGCCAGACGTCGCAGTATGAGACGATGCGCTTCAGCGCCTCGTCGAGATAGCGGATGCGGTGGGCCATGCCGATGAGCCAGGGGTGAAGGCTCAAGCCGAAGATGCGGCCCGATATGGCGCCCTCCTCATGCAAGGTCTCGAAGGCCTCCGCGACGATCTTCGGATAGGCCGCCATGGCGAGCCTCCGCAGCAGCAGGAGTTGCACATCGTCCCATTCCGCGTGGTTGGGGATCGAGATGAAGGGTTTTCCCACGGTCATACGATAGGGTTGGTCGTCGTTCGGCCAATCCATGACGTAATCGAGCCCCGCTGCCGCCAGCAGGACCGGCGTACGCGCGGATTCGCCGTAGTCCTGGCCGAGCCAGCCCGTGGGCCGCGTGCCGACAGCGCGGGTCACCGCGTCGATCGAATGCGAAATGAAGGCGCGCTCCTCGCTCTCGCTCATGCGGCTCGTGATCATTCGCGTGGCGTGGCTGCCATGCGCCGCGAATTCGTAGCCGCGGCGCTTCAGCTCTTCGACGAGAAAGGGGTAGCGCTCCAGCGCCGAGGAGCTCGCTGCAACCGTAACCTTCAGCCCGTAGCGGTCCAGCACCTCCAGCACCCGGAAGATGCCGACGCGGTTGCCGTAATCGCGCTGGGTCCAGCTCCGGTAGTCCGGGAAATAGCTCCCGAACTCGCCGCTGAAGCGGGGATCGCGGAAGGCGCCCTCGGGTGGGTCAAGTTCCCAATACTCGAGATGCAGAAGCACCCAGAACGCAAGCCGTGCCCCGTTCGGCCACTGGAGCTTCGGCCGGCTCGGAAGCGGCCAGAAGGGATGGTGCGGATGATCCATCCCGGGTTCGAGCACCTCGCCCGTGGGCGGGAATTTCTTCTCCATCTCAGGCCTCCGCGCCCAAATGCTCGCGATAGGCCGGGAGCGCGTTGGCGATGTACCAATCCGCGATCTCTTCGCCGGTCGCCTTCCAGACGCCCTCATGCGAGAGGATGTATTTGAGCGCTCGGTCGAGATGCTTCGCGCGGTGCGGCGCCGTGATCATGTAGGGATGGAGCGCCAGGCACATGACGCGACCCTGCGTCGCGCCTTCGCGCCAGACCGTGTCGAAGTGGTCGACGATCATCTGCGCGAATTCCTCGGCCTCGATCGGCCAGCGATAGATCACGGCGTCGTTGAGATCCATCGAATAGGGGACGGAGACCAGCGTCCCCTTGCGCACCTTGATCGGCGTCGGCTGGTCGTCGTGATAGAAGTCCGAGATGTATCGGATGCCCGCCTCCGCGACGAGATCAGGCGTGTTGAGTGTGTGCGATATCGCCGGCGAGAACCAACCCGCGAGCTTCCGTCCCGTCGTGCGCTCATAGATCGCCATCGCCTCCGCGATCTGCCCGCGCTCCTCCTCCTCGCTGAGGCCCCAGTGATAGCGCGTGTTGACGACGCCGTGGCTCAGGATCGACCAGCGCCGCGCCTCGATCGCCTCGCGGATCTCGGGATAGCGCTCGTAGACGGAGAGGCTCAGCGACACGGTGCAGCGGATTTCGTGCTTGTCCATGATCTCGAACATGCGCCAGAGGCCCACGCGATTGCCGTAGTCGCGCGTGCCATAGCCGAGCACGTCGGGATAGGGCGAGCGCGGCCAGGGGTTCCTCACGCGCACGAAGGATGGGAGATATTCGTAATGCTCGATGTTGGGAACGACCCAGAGCGCAACGCGCGCGCCGCCGGGCCAGACGATCCGCGGACGCGCCACGATCGGCGAATAGCCGTAGCGATAGGGCTCCATGGTTCCCTCCCTCTCGCGGGCATCATATCGGAGGTCCGTCCGGAGCCAAGTGGCGCCCCTCCTCGACCGCGCGCGGACGTGCTTTAATACTGCGCCATCGCCGTCGGGAGGCCGTCATGACGTCGTCAGCAACTCCGAGTAAGCGGTCATACGAGGTCGCGTGTTACGAGACCTGGGCGGAGACATCGGAGCTGCGCATGGTCGTGCTGACGCTCGCGGCGGGACAAGAGGTGCCCTGGCATTGGCACAGCAATGTCAGCGACACCTTCTTCTGCATGCAGGGGCCCATGGTGATCGAGACGCGCGCGCCGCGTGAGGTCATCGAGCTCAAACCCGGCGAAACGCACGTCGTCCCGTCGAAGCGCGCGCACCGCGTCACCGGCAAGGACATGGGTCCCTGCAAGTTCGGTGTTCTCCAGGGGATCGGCCGCTACGATTTCAATCCCGTGGGCTGAGGCTCAGTGAGATTCAGAAGAAGGTCCGCACCGCACCCGTGACGGTATAGGCGTCGTCGACGAGCCAGAGCACCTGCCACTTGTCGAAGGTGGTGCAGGGATGCGAAACGCCAAAGGAGACCATATCGCCGACGCGAAGCGCGCTATCCGCGGGTATCGTCACATGCGCGTGCTGATCGTTGAGGCCGGTGACGGTGTGACCGGGGCCGAGCGGCTGCGGCGTGGCATTCGCGCCCGGCCGGTACCAGAGCTCCGGCACCGGCATGTCCGCGTCCGAGGAGATGTCGCGGCGGCCCACCGTGCAGATCGCTTTCGTCGGCTCCGGCCGCGACTGCACATAGGCCCAGACTTCGAGCGCCGGGCGCAGACCGTCACCGAGCTTCCGCAGCTCCGGCCTTCTCTCCTGGAGCTCCGCGAAGAAGCGACGATACATCGCGGAATCATGCGTGAGGTAGCAGCCGCTCCGCGTCAGCACGATCGTCTCGCGTCCGAGCTTCTCGGCCGAGAAGCGCTCGACGACGAGATCGTAGAACGCCGATCCCCCCGCGGAGAGGACGATTGGACCGGGCGCAAAGAGGTTCTCGTGAAGACAGGCCTCGGCGATGCGCGCGAGGAAATCGAGGAAGGCCCGCACCCGCGCCGCTGCCTCCTCCGAGGTCTTGCCCTGGATGAGCCCCTCGAATCCCTCGACACCCCGGAGCCGCAGCGCGGATCCGGTTGCAGCCGCCGCGCGCGCGACTTCAAGGGCACCCGCGAGGTCGCGACAGCCGGTGCGGCCGCCCATGGTCCCACCCTCGAGGAGCAGATTGACGGGCGCCTTGAGGGTACGGCCCCGCGCGGCCTCCGCGAGTTGCTTGACGCCCGCGACACTGTCGACGAGGCAATAGAACTCGAAGGTCTCGTCCGCAGCGAGCTCGTCGAGGATATAGCGCATCGCCTGGCGCCCCACGAGCTGATTGGCCAGCACGACGCGGTCAATACCAACCGAGCGGCAGACCTGCACCTGCTGCACGGTCGCGACGGTCATCGCCCACGCACCGTGCTCGAGCTGACGGCGGAAGAGCGCCGGGCTCATGGTGGTCTTGCCGTGGGGAGCGATCGCGGCTCCCGACAGTCCTAGGAAGGATTGCATCCAGCGATCATTGTGATCGACCGCGGAGGCCTTGAGCACCGCTGCCGGCAGCGGCAAATCTTCCCGCAGAAGGTTCCAGCGTCGGGCGCCGGCCTCGCGCAGCTTGAAGGGCGCGATCCCGCCAGGGACGCCCTTGACGAGTCCGCTCAAGAGAAAATCGTCGGGGTCGATGCGGTCGGACATGAGCGCGCTCCCAGGGCCAAAGCGCTAGCCTCCGCCGCCGCCGCGCGAGCGGTCAAGCCTCCCGCGTCCGGCGGCTCGCATACCGGGCGGCGACGACCTATATCTCTTTGCTGGAGCCGGACACCCCGGAGGCCCCATGCGCATCCCCCCGCTGATCGTACTCGTCGCCCTCGTGGGGTTTGCCATCGGGGGAACCGCTCGCGCCGAGGGTCCAGCCAGCGACAATTCCACGATCCCCGGCACTGTGAGTGGTGCGGGTGCCGCGGAGGGTCAGGAGAAGGTCCTCCCTACGCCGGTGCCGGACGTCCCGAAGGTGAAGCCGGGGGTTTATCCCTATAACCAGCCGCCAAGCCCTCCCAACCCCACGACCTCCGCCCCAGCCGCGACCGGGAAATTCTCGCCACCCGGCAACCAGGGGCCAGTCACCGGATACGGCGCCGGAGGAATGGGGACGGTGCCGGGCTCCCCAGCTAATCCGCCCTATAGCTTCGGCGGCACTGGCCGGCCGCGCTGAGCCTAACGCGGCATTAACCAGTCGGAACGGACAATCCCCGCGGGCGCCGGTGTCGCTTCCGGCGCGTATATCGTAGGGAGGATCGAGGCATGTCCGTCGCCCTGGAATCCGGGGACTCCAACGCCGCGCTCGATGTCGCACGGCCTCAGCAAGCCGCCTCGCTCGTCGATGTGATGCGTCAGATGACCACCCACGCCGGGACGGGCTACGGCGGCCTCATCCGGGATTTCGCGCGGCTTGCGATGGGTCCGGGACGACTTGCCCTTGATGAATACGTGGCGCTCCGTCTCTTCGACTCCAAGCGCTACGCCGGCACCGACAAGAAGGCGTTTGTGGGCCTTAGCGCCTCGCGCAAGATTTGGACACAGGCGAATTTCCGTTTTGATCTCCTGGGCATCGCCGCGAACAAGATCGCGTCGACCGCCTTGTTCGGGGCATACGGCTTCCCGACGATCCCGATCCTCGCGCTCTATTCCGGCCGCGCGGGCAAAGCCGGCGAGCGGATGCTCGCGGGGGCGGAGGCGCTCCGCGGTTTCCTGCGCGAGCAAAGCCATTACCCGCTCTTCGGCAAGCCGCTCGGCGGCACGCAGAGCTTGGGCTCCGTGAGCTTCGACGGGTTCGACGCCGCGACGGGCGAGCTCCTCGCCTATGGCGGGCGGCGCGTTCCGCTCGAAGGCTTCATTGCTGAGGTCGGCACGCACTACGCCGATGGCTACCTCTTCCAGCGCCGCGTGAGCCCCCATCGTGAGATCAGTGCCCTCTGCGGCGAGCGTCTCTCGACCGTGCGCGTCCTCACCATCGTCCGCGGGGGCGTTCCCAAGGTCCTGCGCGCGTGTTGGAAGATCCCCGCCGGCGACAATGCCGCAGACAATTTCTGGCGCGCCGGTAACATCCTCGCTCGCCTCGACCTCGAGACCGGCCGCGTCCTCTCCGCCGTGCGCGGCACCGGTCTCGCCCTCACCGAGATCACCGAGCATCCCGAGAGCGGCGGTGCCATCGTGGGCACAACCGTGCCGAATTGGAGCGCGGTCAGGGAAACCGCGCTTGGTGCAGCCAAGATCCTGCCGGACCTCGCGCTCATCGGCTGGGACGTCGCGCCGGTCGACGCAGGCGCTCTTCTCGTGGAGTCGAATCAGGCTCCCGACTTCATCCTCCCGCAGATCGCGGACGCTCGCGGCATTCTCGACGACGAATTCAAGTCCTTCCTCGCGGAGCGCAAGGCGCTCGCGAAGGCAGAGGCGCGCGCCACCAAGACTCGGTTCAAGCGCGATTCCCTCGGCGGCTTCGAGATCGGCGGAGCGGAGAAGCCCGCGGCCTAGGCCGCGCGGCTCTTGACGCGGGCAGCACCCGAGGCCAGCACCGCCTTGACCATGGCATCGATGTCGCGCTCTTCGGTGCGGTGATTGACGATAGCCGCGCGGATGGCGGTGCGCCCATTGAGCGTCGTCGTCGAGGGCGCGGCGACGCCGGATTCCTGCAAATCCGCGACGATCTCGGCCTCGAGGCCGGAGGTGCCCGCGCCGCGATAGCCGAAGCAGACGATGTTGAGCTGAACGGGCGCCAGGAGCTCGAGTTCCGGCGCGGCCTCGATCCGGCGCTTCAAATACAGCGCGAGCTCGCAGGTGCGGGCTATCGCGGCGCCGATGCGGTCCGCGCCATGCACCTTGAAGGTGAACCACGTCTTGAGCGCGCGGAAGCCGCGGGAGAGATCGGGACCGAAATCGCAGGGCCAGGGCGAGCCCGCGGCAAGGCCGCGGCATTCGCGCCGCAGATAGGCAGCGGGCGAGGCGAAGGTATTGCGGTGGAGAGTGCCGTCCCGCACCAGGAGGAAGCCCGCGTCATAGGGCACTTGGCCCCATTTGTGGAAGTCGAAGGCGAGGGAATCCGCGCGCTCGATGCCGGAAAGACGGGGCGCCAATTCCGGCGCCAGCATCGCCAGCGCCCCGAAGGCACCGTCGACGTGGAACCAGAGCCGCTCGCGCGCGGCAAAATTCGCAAGCCCAGTGAGATCGTCGATCGCACCGATGTCGACGGTTCCGGCGGTTCCCACGACGAGGAAGGGCGTCAATCCAGCCTCGCGATCGATCGCGACCGCGCCCTCGAGCGCAGCGAGATCGATCCGATGGAAAACATCGGTCGGGATCACCCGCAGCGCCTCGATGCCGAGGCCCGAAAGGTCCATCGCCTGCGCAATGCAGCCATGGGCCGCGGCGGAGGTATAGGCAGTGAGGCGCGGGCCTTCTCCCTGCACGCCGCTGCGCCGGACGCTCGTCCCTAGCGCCGAGGTCCGCGCGACCAGCACCGCCATGAGGTTCGCCATCGAGGTGCCCGTGACGAAAAGGCCCGTCGCGGTCTCTGGAAAGCCGAATAGCTCGCGCATCCATCCCACGACCTCGCGCTCGACCTCGATGGGCGCGTGATCGCGGCCGCCGAGATTTGCATTGAGCCCGGCGGCGAGCATCTCCGCGAGCATGCCGACGGGGTTCCCCCCGCCGTGCACCCAGCCCATGAAACCCGGATGCGTGTTGCCCGTCGCGTAGGGCAGAACGTCGCGCATGAATTGGTCGTGCACCGCCGAGAGGTCGCTCGGGGCCGTCGGAAGCGCGCTGCGGAGCCGGTGGCGCAACTCCTCGGGGATCGGCTGCCAGACGGGACGCTCGCGGATGAACTCGATGTAGTCGAGCATGTCGTCGAGCATCCGGTGCCCTTGGGCCCGGAAGCTCTGCCAATCCTCGGGATCGAGGCCGCGAGGAGGCTTGGCGGACACGCGCTTTGGCATGGCAGCGAGGCTGGCACGCCAGGGTTAAGGGATCGTTGACCACCCCGGCGCGCGGACGCCGCGCGGGCATCTCCGGCATTTTAATAAAATCGTCGGGACCCGCGGCTACGGACTCAGGGGAGGATTTCGACGGCCTTGGTGGTCGGGATCTCCTTCGCAACCTTGGAGAGGTTCAGCACCTGCGTCAGGAGCGCCAGTACCTCGAGGGTGCGGTCGGCGCTGCTCGCGTTCCGCACGTAATAGCTCTTGCCATCGTACTCGATCCCAAAGCGCGCCCCGTCGGGGCTATCGCTGAAGGAGACCAGCGCGAAACCGATATGGTCGCGCTGGAGTTGCTCATATTCCTTGCTGCGCGCGAGAGCGCCTAGGTATTCGATGATTCCTTCGGCCGAGCGCATGTAGATGCTGCCGAAATAGGTTTGCGTCGTCTCGGCCCGGAATTCGGCGGTTCTCGAGGTGCAGACTTGCTTCTCGATGTCTGCGATCTGCGCGAGGTTCTGGCGCAGGGTCTTCATCTGCGCGCTCGCGACCTTGGAGTCGACTGCAGTCGAGACCGGGATGTCCGCAAGCGAGGGTAGCCCCACCATCGGCAGCGGCGTGAGACCGCGGCAGAAGAACACCTCCGCCGGCGCCACCGAGAAAAGCTGCGCTTCGCCGGTCTCGCGCCTGTACATCAGGCGATATTTCTGCGGATCCGCCTGTAGGATGCCGCGTAGGCCGTGCACCATGTCGACTTTGAAGGGCGGGCCGACCGGATGGAGCGGCTCCACCTGGTTCGCCTGGATCACCGGCGCCCCGTCCCGGGTTCCCTCGAATACCTTGTCGACGAACTGCACGAACTCACGGAACTTTTGCGGATTGGTGGGGTCATTCAGGAGATCGCCGGCATCGGTCGTCTCGGTCGTCGAGGTCGCCGTCGGCACCGCCCGCCTGATCCGCGAGAAGAAGAGGTAGACCAGCATCTTCTGTGAGAGCGCGCGGTCGAAATAATATTTGACCGTCACGGGATCGATGGGCTTCAGGATGCCCTGCGTGAAGTCCTGCGTGTTGAGCGGCGCGATGTCGAAGGACGGCGCGGTCTGCAGCGAGATCGCGGTCGCGGCGCCGCTCCGCGTCGTGCTCCTGACGAGCGGGCCGAAGGGAAAGGTCACCCCGCCGGTGACCGTCCCTTGTATCGACGCGTGAATCAGCGAGATGTTGCTGAAATAGAGCGGCGCCCGGTCGCGCGCGCGCAAGATGTTCGTTACGAGGAGGTGATTGGCCACATCCTCGTAGGTCTGATCGTAGTCGACGGCGTCGGATGATATCAGCGGCGCGAATGAGCAGCCCGTCAGCAGACAGGCCAAAAGCACTACGGCACTGCGCCACATTCCCCCATCCCCTCAGGAAATCCGCGACCCCTGAACTTCACGCTAGCACGAGCAACCGCGCGAATGAAGACTTGCACGGGGGCCAAGTGCAGTGAACCGGATCACCTTCCAGCCTCAAACGGCACAGGTGCTGTCTGAGGCTCGTGCTAGACTGCGGGAAATCGTCGGGAACCATCGCGGGGCAGCATAGTGCTGCGCGAGGCCGGCACGGGGAGATAGCCATGGCTAAGCGCAAGATTATGGTCGGGAAGAAGATTCCGGCGAGCAAGCTCAAGAAGCTCGACGCCGCCAACATCGGCGTCACCTCCGTGCTGCCGCCGCAGGCGGAGGTCGAGGGCCAGCAGACTTCGATGCGGCTCGCGCAGTGCCCCGGCGGGCACATGACCTGGCTCGTCTACGACACCGATCACGTCCAGTATTACAAGTGCGGCGTTTGCGGCATGGCCTTCGTGCTCTGACGCTCGGCGGCCCTTCCTTCCGGATATCCAGTCGCGTGCTAGGATCGGTCTAGCGGCGCCACATGACCGGCCCGCCAGAAAGCACTGGAGGGAAGGCCTATGAGTAACGGCGTCGATGCCAAGCGACTGTACGTTCCCGGCCTCGCCGGGCTTTATGGACGGTTCTCGCCTTACAGCTACGCAGTGATGCGCTTCGCGACGGGCGCCGTGCTCCTGCCGCACGGGATCCAGAAAGTCGTGGAAGGCCGCATCCCCGGCCTCGAGACCGTAATCGCGGGCAAGCTGCCGGCGGGCCTCGCCTTCGGTTGGTTCGCCTGGCTCCTCACCTGCATGGCGGTCTTCGCGGAGACGATCGCGGCGGCCTTTCTAGCGATCGGCCTTTTCACGCGGCTTATGGCGCTCGTGATCGTCATCGAGATGGCCGTGATCATCGCGGTTTTTCAATGGCAATTCGGATATTTCTGGACGAATAGGGGCTACGAGTATGCGCTGCTCTGGCTCGTGCTTTGCCTCGCAATCATGTTCCGCGGCGGCGGCGAACACTCCGTCGACGCACGGCTCACCAGGGAATTCTGAGACTCGAGCGGGCGAAAATCGCGCGCCGCTACTGCGCGCTCGCCGTGCTGCGATGCCTCGTCACGTAGACGAGAACCCGCGTGCGGATGTCATCGCTGATGTCCAGGAGCGAGCGCTCCTGGGCGTTCTGGCGCGCGACCACGTTGGCGTACTCGTCGGTGAGCGAGTCGAAGGACACCGCCGTTCGCGTCATCCCCTGCAGCACGGTGCGGTCGGTCGCGATCTCCTTGAGTTGGAAGCTCGCGACCACCATCATCTGCGTCCGCGAGGCCGTGCCGTCGGTGCGGATGCCGAGGTCGTTCCGGCTGGCGGTGAGCTTCACTTCGAGAACGTAGCGGACGGGCGCTTTGACCCCATAGGGATTGAAGCCGTCCCGCAATGACAACGTGAGCTGCTGCCCGAGCCGATCGGGAATGGAGTTCACCTTGATGCTCGCGAGATCGGCGTCGTAGTCGCTTCGGGGGCGGTCCCCGTAAAGCGGATGGAACCCGCAGCCGCCAAGAAGCAGTGCCAGCACGATTGCCAGTGAGCTGAAGCGAGGGGTCATCGGAGGCCTAAATACTCCGATCCCCTCGGAAATCCAAGACCCCGGCGGCTAGGGTCGCAACCGTCGAACGAAGTCGCGAAGGGCGGCGGCGATCGCGCGGATGTCGGCGCGCGGGAGCGACGCCGAGAGGAGGCCCAGGAACCCCACTCCGATGCCGCAGCGTAGGAGAATCTGCTGCCAGCCCGCTGCAGGCGCGGCTTCAGCCGAGAGCCAGATCAGCGTCATGAAGGCTCCGAGCATAATCGCGAGCGACGGCAGATCGAGACGATCGCCCCAAAACCGGCGCAGCACTACCGTCTGGATCAGGAGCCCGAGCCCCTCGCCGGCCGCAAACCCCCAGGCCGCTCCCGCAACGCCCGCACGCGGCGTCAGCGCATAGGCGAAGGCAAGCGAGGCCGCGAAGGCCGTGAAATTGAGGCCGGCGCGGACCCAGATGTGCCCCGAGGCCAGCAGTGCTACAGAGGCGTTCTGCCTCACACCCTTGATCCAATAGGCGAGCGCCATGGGCCCGATCAATGCCGCCGCCGCAACGAGAGCACCGTTCCCAAGCAGAACCCGCACCAAAGGCTCGGCCGCCAAAGTGACCGCCGCAACCGGAAGCATCAGCATGAAGGCATATAGGCGCACCACGCGGCGTGTATCCTCGCGAACGCGCGCGGCACCTTCCTCGGAGATCGCATAGGGCCACCACGCGCTCGCGAAGCTGTCGTTGACCATCATGATCGCGAGACAGATGGTATTCGCCGCGCCGAAGACACCCACGCCCGCGAGGCCCGTCGATCCCACCAGCAGCAAGCGCACGAGGACTGGGAACAGCAGGTATTCCGAGGCGACGATGGCAACAAAGGGCAGGCCGAGGCGCACCGCCGCAGCCATCTGCGCGAGCGAGACGCCGCCGCCGAAAAAGGGGCGGCAGACCGCGAGCCCGACCGGGACGAAAGCCGCGGTGCCCAACAGCAGCCCCGCGAGCACGCCCGCCGTTCCGTCGCTTCCCCGCAACAGCGCCGAGGCGGCGCCCAACGCGGAGGCCGCGCCGACAGAGCCGACGGTCAGCAGGAGGTATTTCCGAGGCGCGCGCTTCCACTTGACGACGCTGACCGTCGCGAGGCTCATCGACTGCGCCATGGCCAGGCCCGCCCCCAGCGCGACCAAGTCTCGCCGCGAGGGATCGCCGAATAACCGCTCCGAGACCCATGGCGCGGCAAGGACCGCGACGAGGGCGACGAGCGCGCTCCACGCGGCACCTACGAGGAGGAACGATCCCGTCGCCTGGCGCTGGCCGCGCTCGTCGCGCCCTTGCAGCGCGAGCCCGATACTGGTGTCCATGCCCCAGAGGGAGAGCACGAGCAGGGCACGACTTCCTGCGATCGAGAGGTCGTAGGCCCCGTATTCTCCGGCATCGAAGACGCGCGCGAGGATCGGCAGCAGCGCGAAGGAGAGCGCGCGCGAGAGCGCGAAGGCGAGCCCATAGACGATCGTGTCCCCGACTAGCCTGCGCCCCAGGCTCATATCCTTCGCCCCCGCTCTGCGGCTCCCGCAGCATGCCATGGCCGGGGACGCGCGGGTCAATCGAATGCGGCGCGAGCCGCTTGTCGCTGCGAAATCCCCTCCCTATTCTCGCGCGCACATGGCCGCCCCCCTACCCGACCGAGCCGCGGCGTCGCAGCCGCTTCGCGTCCTCCACGCCTACAAGGTCTACTTGCCGGACATTCGCGGCGGCATTCCGACCGCGATCCAGCAGCTAGCGGCGGCGACCGCGGAGGATTGCAGCGCGAGCGTGCTCGTCACGCGCGAGCGCAGCGGACCCGCGCGTATCGAGATCGAGGGCGTGCCGGTCCGCCGCTCCTATTCGCTGGGCACGTTGTTCTCAATGCCGATTGCGCCTTTCTATCCGCTGCAATTCTGGTCCGCGGCGCGGCAGGCCGATATCGTCGCCTACCACTATCCCTTCCCGCTGATCGATCTCTCCGTGAGTCTCTGGTTCCCGCGGGATTGCGGCCTAGTCGTCCACTGGCACGGCGATATCACGGAGCAGCGCCTCGTGCTGCCGATGGTGCGGGGCATCGTCCGCCGTGCGCTGCGGAGGGCCGACCGCATCATCGCGACGAGCCCGGTCATGATCGAGCAATCGGAGTTCCTGCGTCCGCTTGCCGCAAAATGCGAGGTCGTTCCCTTCGGGATCGACATTCCCTTCTGGGCGCAGCTCACCGACGACGAGCGGAACCGCGTGGTAGAGCTGCGCCGGCGCCACCCGCGCCTCGTCGTCGCGGCGGGGCGACTGGTGCGCTACAAGGGCTTCGCGACACTGCTGTCGAGCTTCGCCAAAGTCGATGGACAGCTCGTGATACTCGGCGCGGGTCCGCTCGAGGCGACGCTCCGCGCGCAGATCGCGACGCTCGGCTTGCAGGACCGGGTGCAGCTCACCGGCGCGCAATACCGCCCGGAGGAATTCAAATGCCTCCTCCACGCCGCAAGACTGTTCGTGCTGCCTTCCATCGGCAACAGCGAGAGCTTCGGCATCGTACAGCTCGAGGCAATGGCGTGCGGTAGGCCCGTCGTCAACACGAGCCTTCCGACCGGCGTCGGCTGGGTCGCGCGCGACGGCGTCGAGGCGATCACAGTGCGCCCGGAAGCCGTCGAGGAGCTCTCCGCTGCAATCGAGAGGATTCTCGGGGACGAGGCGCTTGCAGCGCGGCTCGGCGAGAGCGGCGTGCGACGCGCCGCCGAGCTCACCGCCGCCGCTCGGCCGGCGCGCACGCTCGAAATCTACCGGGAGGTTGCGGCGGAGCGCCGTCAGCGCGGTCCCGCCTGAACGGCGCGCGGCGCGGCGAGGAAGGCAGCGGCGATGAGCCAGAGGCTCGACTCCCACCACTCCTGCCAGAACCCGTAGCTCAGCATCGCCACCACTAGCCCGGAGCCCATGAGCGCGAGCGCGGTCGCGCGACGCGCCGCGGTTCCAGCCGCGCTCGCACTAGCGAGGAGCCAGCAGGCGAGCAACGTGAGCAGCAGCGCGCCGGGCCAGCCCAGCTCGACCCGCCATTGCAGGGCGGCGCTATGGGGATGAAGCGGCAGCCAGACCGCCCCCATCGCGCTGAGCCAGGGCATGGCGGGGTCGTTGACGCGGTCGCTGCCGCCGGGAATTGCCCGCGAGGCATCGAGGCCCCAGCCGAGCCAGGGCCGCTCCGCGATGCGCTCGCTCACGAAATGCCAGATCGTAAGCCGATGGAGACCGGAGGGCTTGATCGCGGGCATGGTCGCATGGATGTGGACGACCTCTGCCGTACCGAGCGGCGCGAGCGGAAGCAGCGCTACCAGCGCCACAAGGACGGCCGCCATCGCCGCCGCAGTAAGGCGCGGAAAGCGCCATCCCAGGGGCCAAACAGCGAGGCCGAGAGCGATTGCCAGGACGGCGGTTTGATCGACGAGTTGCGTCAGCACCGCAGCCGCCGCCGCGAGCAGCAGGATCCCGCGCAGTCTCTCTCCGAGCGCGAGGAAACCGTAGAGCGCGGGCCAGATCGCGAGCGCGAGCGTCGTCGAGGCCCGGTTGAACCGTGTATATCCGCGCAGCCATTCCGCGATGGGCCCCTCGTCCCCGGGAAATCCGAGGCGGCGCAGGAGAGCCGCAATTCCGAGCAGAAGGAGCGCGAGGAGGACGCCATAGAGGAAGGCGCGGCGAACCCGTTCGCGCTCCGGCGGCTCAAGCCCGAGGGCCACCGCGCAGAGGCAGAGCCCCGCGACGGAGACGCCGATAAGGCGAAGGACCGACGCAACGCTGTGACCGGGCGCGATCGACCAGAGAGCCGAGACGAGTCCGAGCGCGGCGATCGAAACCAGAAGCAGAAGGAGCGGTCGCAGCCCGCGCAGCCGCGGCAGATCGCGATACCCACCGAGCGCCAGCGCCGTCGTCGCTCCCAGCAGCAGCAGCGGCAGGATGCCCAGCGGCGCCACCGTCGCGAGCGGTGGCATCGCCGCCGCTGCCGCCGCAAGCGCCGCGCTGGGTCGGGCCCAGCCGATATCGTCTCTCATGACTGCGGCGCTCCGCGGCCTATTCGAAAGGGAATGACGAGCTGCACCGTTGCCGAGGCCCTAGCGACTCTGCCGCGCTTCGTTGGATGGGCGCGCACTCTAGCGGCTCGGAGAGTCCTCATCCAGCCTCAGCGAATCTCCGGCGCCAGCACCGCCTCGACCGCGGCACGCACGTCATCGAAGGGAACCGCGGCCATGCAGGGAAAGCTCTCGCCGCGCTCGTGCGGCTGCGTGCAGGCCCAGAAGCAATGAAAGCAAGGAAGCTCCCGCCAGACGAAGCGCGTCCGCGGCGGCGTCAGGTCCGGAGGATAGGGCACGAAGCTCGTGTAGTGCCCGCCGCCGAGGATCACCACCGAGGGCGCGCCGAGCCCGACGGCGAGATGCGCGGGCCCCGTGTCGCTGCTGACCACCAGCTCGGCGTGGCGCAGCAGGTCGAGCAGCGCCGGCAAGGGAGTTGCACCGATCCGGTCGAGAAATGCCTCACTCCGCGGCGAGCGCCGCCTGACCTCCGCGACCGCCGCCGGAAGATCGGGCTCGCTGGGACCGCCCACGAACACGACGCGAAGACCGCGAGCGGCGAGCTCCTCTGCGAGGGTGAAAAAGCGATCTGCCGGCCAGCGCTTCTCTCGCGAATTCCCACCGAGGTTCAGCACGGCGTAAGGCCCCGAGATCGGACGCGGGCGATCGGGCCATGGG
The DNA here is from genome assembly GCA_035581425.1 of Allostellaceae bacterium. Classification (GTDB taxonomy): domain Bacteria; phylum Pseudomonadota; class Alphaproteobacteria; order ATCC43930; family CGMCC-115725; genus DASZHJ01. The sequence goes on from DATJVP010000090.1 coordinate 99,349, forward strand.
AGCGCCGGCGGCACGGCCCGGATTTCCCGGCCAGCCAGCGCGGAGAGAAAGCGGAAATGCCGGACGATCTCGTGCGTCGGATAGGGGCCCGTATCGATCGTGCGGGTGCAGCGCTGAAGGTACCAGGAGAAGACAGCCGCCGTCCGCGGACTCACATGCGGCTGGGTTGCGATGCGCTCGGTCGCGCCGGAGATCCAGAGGAGCGCGTCCGCAACGAGCGGCCTCCGGAGGTACATGTCGCAGATCGCGACCGCGAAGCCTTGGCGCCGCACCCAGAGCGAGACCTTGAGGCGGTAAAGCGGCCTGCGCTCATAGGCGTGCTCGTCGATCGCGAAGAATCGGCAGCCCGGAAAGAATTGCTGCGCAAGGCTCGCCCAGGACTGGCAGCCCAGCAACGTGATCTCCGAGGGTGGGACGCCGAGCACCTCGGCGTAGTGCCCGAAGGCGCCCTGGAACATCGCCATGTCGCCGATGCCGTCGATCCGCACCATCAGCACGCCGCGGCGGCGCCCGACCGGCCAGAGCCGCGCGAGCAGGTCGAACGGCCGGAAGAGCCACCAACGCCGGGGCTTGCGTCCTGCCTTCGGGAGAGGTTCCCGCGTCGTCATGGCGGCGCACCTTAATGAATGGGAGCCGCAGCGTCAGCAGGAAGGCTCAGCTTCCCGGCCGCCAGCCGTCGAGCTGGCTCGGCACGCCGAAGTCGCGAAGCGTCCCCGCAACGAGGCCCCTCTGGTCTCGCACCAGGCGAAGCGAGGCGCGCAAATACCGCAGTGCGCTTGCGATGAGCGAGGTAGAACCCCCGCACCGCGACCTGAAGCGGAAGGCGCGCGCGGCCGCGCGTCTGGTCATGTAGCGCCGCTGTGCCGGGGTCAATTCCGGAACCTCCGCGAGCGCCTCCATGAGAACGAGATTGACGTCGTGCAGCATGCGTCCCGTGCTGTCGGACATGCGTCCCGGCGCCACGCGCGGGGCCATGGCAACGGGCGCATTGACGCGCGCGAACCGGCCGCGCCGCGCGAGCCTGAACAGCAGCGAATAATCCTGGGTGCAGATATGCGCCTTGCAGCCACCGACCTCGCGGTAGAGCGCGGTCGGAACGAGCATGCTGCTGGGACCGACGACCGAGCCGCGGAGCAATTCGCCGAAGGGAGCCTCGATGGCATCGCTCGGGGGCGGCTCCGGAACCTGCGGCCACTCGACGGGCTTGCCGAAATCGTAGCCGCCGCATCCGCCGTAGCTGACGACGGAGCCGTGCCGGAGCAGCGCTTCCAGCAGCCAGAGCGTTCCCTTCGGCAGCAGCAGGTCGTCGGCGTCCACCATCTTGAGAAACGGGAGCGAGGCGGCGGCAGCGGCCGTATTCATCGCCGCGCTCGCGCCGCGGTTCGGCTGCGCGATGAGCTTCGCGGCGGGCCACCCCTGGAGTTCCCGGCGCAGGACCCCGAGGGACTCGTCGGTCGAGCCATCGTCGACGAAAATGAATTCGCGCTCGAATTCCCCCTGCTGCGCCGCAATCGCCGCGGCGACCGAGGGCAAATAGGGCGCCTTGTTGTAAACCGTGACGAGGAAAGACACGCCGGGAAGCATGGCGGTGCAACCATAGCGAAGCACCGCAGCACTGTCATGTCCCAGGAGCCTGCGCTCACCCGTACAATTCGGCGTGACTTCCTCGGCTCGATATTGCAGATAGGTCCTTGCTCGAATCCACCAGGGCAACAAGGGTATGGTGAGCCTTCTCTCCATTCACGACGGCGGGCATGATTCGGCTGCCGCCGTTTTCGACGACTACGCCGTCGTCGCCGCGGTGCAGAGGGAGCGCCTGACGCGGCGAAAGAAGGACGGCGGTCCGCCGGTCGATTGCGTCACCGAGGCGCTCTCGCTTGCTGGCATTTCCGCCGGCGAGGTCGACGTCGTCGTCTTTCAGCGGGCAAATTTCCCGCGCGCGCTCTACAAGACCGATCCAATACGGCGCCTGCGCGATCGCCTGCGCGGCGAGGGCGATGCCGTGCGCAATCTCTCCGTCGCGATGGCGAAGGGCGGGACCTCGGCTCCCGCGGACGTTCTCGACATTCCCGCCGTGCTCGATCTCTACGGCCTGCCGGGCGGCGTCGAGGTGACTTTCGCCAACCATCATTGGTCGCATTCGCTCCCGGCTCTGTTTTTCTCCGACTGGGACGACGCCTTGCTCTACACCGCCGACGCCGCGGGCGACGGGGTCAATTACAGCCAGCGCATAATGAAGAACGGCGCCATCGATTGCCTCTTCGGCGACGATCGCTGGCTGCATCGACCCTACCGCCACGACAGCATCGCGCGCGGCTATGCTGCGGTGACGGAGGCGCTTGGCTTCCGGCCGCTGCATCACGAGGGCAAGATCACGGGCCTCGCGGCTTACGGCAAGCCCGTGCTGGCCGATCGCTTCACGCAGCCTTTCCACGTCGGGAGCGACGGCCTCATCGCCAGCGACTTCCGGGAAGGCGGTGCGCTGCGCGAGCATTTCATGCAGCCCTGTGCGGGTCAGACGCGGGAGGATTGCGCGGCCTCGATCCAGGCCTTCACGGAGGAGATCGTGCTGGCCTCGGTGCGGCGGCTGCTGGAGCGCCACAAGGTGAAGCGCCTCGGGCTTGCCGGCGGCCTCTTCGCCAACGTCAAGCTCAACCAGCGCCTGGCCGAGCAGTGCGATCTCCGGGAGGTCTTCGTCGTGCCGCCCATG
>DATJVP010000091.1:0-16432 GCA_035581425.1 Allostellaceae bacterium
CACGCCGAGGATCATCGCGGCGAGTGAGGAGTCGGGTCCGAGGACGAGGATGCGGCTCGGACCGAACACCGCGTAAGCCAGCAGTGGCACGATGGTCGCATAGAGGCCGTAGATGCCGGGAACGCCCGACGCCTCCGCATAGGCGATCCCTACGGGCACCAGCATCGTCGCGAGCACGACCCCGGCGACGAGGTCATTTGGAAGCCAGGACGCCTGGTAACGGCGCGCGATGACGAGCCCCGGCAGCCATCTCATCAGGCCCAGCCGTTCCGACATTTCCGTCAGCGCGACGGGGCGCGCCGGCTGCGGCTGCGCCGCGCGACGCCGAGCGCGTGGTTCACGATCTTCTTGATCGCGGTCGGCAGCGCCTGATCGGAAAGGCGATCAAGCGGCACCCACTGACCCTCGGCCTTGGCACCGGTCGCGGTCTCGCCCGCGAGCACCGTCAGCTCCAGGTGGAAGTGGGTGAAGGTGTGACGCACCGTACCGGGCAGCCGCACCCACGCCGCCTTGACCGGCGCCTGCTGCCGCGCGATGGCCTCGTCGACCGCGGCCTCGCGCCACTCAGTGGAGGGCACCTCCATCATGCCGCCGAGGAGCCCATTCTCCGGCCGCTTGCGCAGCAACACTGAGCCGTCGGGCCGGACCGCCCAGTAAGCGAAGCCGCGGCGTGTCGGCTTTTCTGGTCGGGCGCGGCGGCGAGGCAGCGTCTCCGCGATCCCGAGCGCGCGGCCGCGGCAGGCGCTTTGCCAGGGACAGAGGATGCATTGCGGCGAGCGCGGCGTGCAGAGCGAGGCGCCGAGATCCATGAGCGCCTGCGCGAAGTCCCCGCAGCGCGCGTCCGGCACCAGTGTCTCCGCGAGCGCGCGGATCTCGGACTTGGCAGCGGGAAGCGGCGTCTCCAGCGCGAAGAGCCGAGCCATCACGCGCTCGACATTGCCGTCGACGGCGGCGGCCTTCCGATCGAAGGCGATGGCTGCGATGGCGGCAGCGGTATAGGCGCCGATCCCCGGCAGCTCTCGCAAGCCCTCGACGGTATCGGGAAAGTGTCCGCCGTGCTCCGCGACGATCGCGCGCGCGCAGCGGTGGAGATTACGCGCGCGCGCGTAGTAGCCGAGCCCCTGCCAGGCATGGAGCACTTCGTCGAGGCTCGCCGCGGCAAGCGCCTCGACCGAGGGAAAGCGCGCCACAAAGCGGTCAAAAAAAGCGGATACGGTTGTGACGGTCGTCTGCTGCAGCATGATCTCGCTGAGCCAGACGCGGTAGGGGTCCGGGCGCTCGCCGGGCCGTGCGCGCCACGGCAGCGAGCGCCGGTGCCGATCGTACCAGCCGAGGAGCTCGGGAGCGAGCTTCTGCGGATCGGGTGCGGTCGCGGCTTCGGGGCTCATCGGCAGCGGGCGCGGCGGGATTCCTTCGACGGCGGCGGTACTGGGCTTTACCATGGCATGGGCACCGGAACGGAGCCAGATGGCAGTGAGCGAAAGTGGCGAGCGGCGCAAGCAGATGCGTGCGGTGGGCCAAGAGCTCCCGCAGATCGCGGGACGCGCGCTTGGAAAGCGCGGGCTCGGCGAGGCGCATTTGCTCTCGGACTGGGCCTCCGTCGTCGGCCCCGAGCTAGCGGCGGAGACGGTGCCGGTGAAGCTCGCCTTTCCGCCGGGCGAGCGCCGCAACGGAACGCTGCGGCTCCGCGTGACCTCCGCGGCAGCGCTCGCGGTGCAGCACCGCGAGCCGCAGATCCTTGAGCGCATAAACGGCTTCCTTGGCTACCCCGCGGTTCGGCGACTCGCGCTCCTCCAGGGGCCGCTTCCGAGCGCTGCGCCGGCCCGCCCGCCCCCTCCCCGCCCGCTCAGCGCCGAGGAGGCCAGGCTCCTGGACCGGCACCTCGCGCAAGTCCCTGAGTCCGGCCTCAAATCCGCACTTCATAAGCTTGGCATGGCGATCGCCCGCCAGCGCCGGGGCTGACCCCCATCCCCCACGGCTTGCATTGCCCGTAGGGCGGACCTAGCATCAACATCTAGTGGCTCGGAGAGAGAGATGTCGAAGATTTGGATGAGTTTGGTTGCGCTCCTGCTGGCTGCTGCCATCGGGGCGGCGGTGCCAGCGCGCGCCCAGGAAGGAGTGCCCGTACCCTCAGCCAACGACATCAGCCTCGGCAAGGAGGACGCACCCATCACGATCTTCGAGTACGGCTCGCTCGACTGTCCGCACTGCGCCGAGTTCGACGAGACGACGCTGCCGAAAATCAAGGCGAACTGGATCGACACCGGGAAGGCGCGGCTGGTGTTCCGCGACTTCCCGCTGAGCGGCGCCGCAATCATCGCGGCAATGGCCGCGCATTGCGCACCCAAGGAGCAGTTCTACGGCTTCGTCGACGTGCTCTTCCGCAACCAGACGACCTGGGGTCACTACGAGCAGCGCGATCCGCAGGTGCGCTCGCAGATGGCGCAGGCCTCGCTGGCGAAGCTCGTCAAGATCGGCGGCATGAGCGACGAGACGTTCAACAAGTGCATGGCCGACGACGCGTTGCGCAAGCGCATCATCGACGTCGCATTCGAGGGCAAGGAAAAGTTCGGCATCGAGTCCACGCCGACTTTCTTCATCAACGGAGTCAAGTTCGTGGGGGCGCAGCCCTACGAGGAGTTCGCGAAGGCGCTGGCCGAGGCGGAATCCAAGGCGAAATCCTGAGCCGCGGCATAGCGGCTCGGATGACAACGAAAACGGTCGGGGACGGATAAAGGTATCGTGCAGTTCTCACGGCTACGGTTGACCGGCTTCAAGTCTTTCGTCGATCCCACCGATCTCGCGATCGAGCCGGGACTCACGGGAATCGTCGGGCCCAACGGCTGCGGCAAGTCGAACCTCGTCGAGGCGCTCCGCTGGGCGATGGGCGAGACTTCGGCCAAGCGCCTGCGCGGCGGCGAGATGGACGACGTGATCTTCGGCGGCACCGGAACACGCCCGGCGCGGAACGTCGCCGAGGTGGGCCTCCATCTCGACAACGCCGACCGCAGCGCGCCCTCGCATCTGAACGAGCAGGCGGAGATCGAGATCGTCCGCCGGATCGAGCGCGGCATGGGCTCCGCCTACCGCATCAACGGGCGCGAAGTGCGCGCGCGCGACGTGCAGCTGCTCTTCGCGGATCTCGCGACCGGCGCGCACTCGACGGCGATGGTGAGCCAAGGCCGGATCGGCTGGATCATCGGCGCAAAGCCCATCGAGCGCCGCGCCCTCCTCGAGGAGGCCGCGGGAATCTCGGGCCTGCATGCGCGACGGCACGAGGCGGAGCTCCGTCTCAAGGCAGCCGAGGCGAACCTCCTTCGCCTCGACGACATCATCCGCACCCAGGAAGACCAGCTCGAGACGCTGAAGAAGCAAGCGCGCCAGGCCAACCGCTACCGCCGCCTCTCCGATCACATCCGCCGCGCCGAGGCGATGGTGCTGCACCTGCGCTGGCTCAAGGCGACTGCCGAGCTCGAGGCCGTGACCGAGCAGCTGCATCTGGTCGAGGGCCAGGTCGGCGACCTCACCATTGCGGCGCTCGCCGCGGAGCGCGCGCGAGAGAGCGTGGCCCAGACGCTGCCGGGCCTCCGACAGAGCGAGGCGGTGGCGGCGGCGGAGCTGCAGCGTCTCACGCTCGCGCGCCAGACCCTCGAGGACGAGGAGCGGCGCGTGGGCGAGGCGCGGGCCGTCGCGGAAGCGCGGTTGCGGCAGGTGGAGCAAGACCTGCTGCGCGAGAGCGCGCTCGCGGAAGACGCCCGTCTGGCGCTCGATACCCTCATGAGCGAGCGCGTCACGCTCGAAGCCGCGCAGGGCGGCGAGACGCAGGCGCAAGCCGCGGCCGCGGCGGCGCTCCGTCAGGCGACCGCCGAGGCCGCGGAGCGCGAGACCGAGCTGCATCGCCTCACGGAGGAGGCGGCGGCGCTCGAGGCTCGGCGCGCGGCGCTGGCGCGCGAGGCGCAGGAGATGGAGGAGCGCCGCGCCCGGCTCGGCGAGCGCCACGATGAGATCGCGCGCCAGCGCGCGGCGCTCGAGGCGGAGGCCTTGCCCTCGGGCATCGTCGAGGCCGCAACCGCGCTGGTCGCTGCCGCCGAGGCCGAGATGGCGCGCGTGAGTGCGGCCGTCGACACTGCGGAGGAGGCGCTTCGCCGGGCCGAGGCTGCGGAGCAGGCGGCGCGCGGGCCGCTCGAGGCCGCGCAGGCGCGGCGCCAGAAGCTCGCGACCGAGGCACAGGCGCTCAACGAGCTCCTCGCCGCGACGGCGAGCCGCGAGGCGACGCCCCTCATCGATACGCTTCGCGTCGAGACCGGCTACGAGGCGGCGCTGGGCGCTGCCCTCGGGGACGACCTCACGGCACCGCTCGATCCCGGCGCGCCCATTCACTGGACGACGCTCCCGCCCTACGAGAGCGCACCGGACCTGCCTTCGGAAGTGGATCGGCTCGCGAATTTTGTGACGGCACCGCCGGTATTGCAGCGCCGGCTCGGCCAGATCGGCATCGTCGCCGACGCCGCCACCGCAGAGCGCCTGCGCATGCGGCTCCGCCCGGGACAGCGCCTCGTCAGCCGCGATGGCGCGCTCTGGCGCTGGGATGGGCTGACGCGCGCTGCCGGCACGCCGACCTCCGCGGCCCAGCGGCTCCGCCAGCGCAACCGTCTTGCCGAGCTCGCAGAGCAGCTCGTCGGCGCCGATCGCGAGCTCGAAGCGTGCACGCAGGCTATCGACGCCGCGCGCGCGGAAGCGATGACCGCCGCGACCGCTGCACGCAGCGCGCGCGGCACGCTGCAGGAGACGATGCGCATGGCCGCGGCGACGCGGGAGCGGCAGACGCAGGTGGCGCGTCGCCAGGCCGAGACGGACAGCCGCCTTTCGGCACTTGTCGAGAGCGCGCGTCGATGCGCAGAGGATCTCGGGGAGGCCGAGCGGCGTGAGGTGACAGCGCGCGAGACACTCGCGGCGCTCGCCGACCCCGCGCTCGCGCGCGAGCGTATCGGCACGCTCCGGGGCGAGCTCGGAGAGAGGCGCTCGGTCGAGGCGGAGCGCCGGAGTGAGCTCGACCGTCTGCTGCGCGAGGCGGAGGCTCGGCGCGCGCGGCTCGGGACCGTCGCGGGCGAGGAGCATTCCTGGCGCGACCGCGCGGAGGCTGCAGCGCACCAGCGGAACGCGCTCGAAGAGCGCCGAGCGATGCTCGGCGAGGAGTTAGCGGCGCTCGAGCGCAGGCCCACGGAGCTCGCGGCTCAGCGCGAGGCGCTCGCGGAATCGATCGCGCGTGCAACCGAGAGACGTAGCGCGGCCGGCGACGAACTCGCGCGCGCGGAAACGCGGCTCACCGAGGTCGAGAAAGCCGCGAAGTCGGCGGACGGCGAATTGGCCGCCGCGCGCGAGGAGCGCGTGCGCTCGGAGGGACTACGCGACCAGGCGCGGCATGTCTGCGACGAGGTCGCAGCCCGCATCGCCGAGCGGCTCGGCACCGCGCCGCAGCAGGTCCCGGAGATCGCGGAAATCGAGGACGAGGCGGCGCTTCCCGAGCTCGAGCAGGCGGAGACGCGGCTCGAGCGCCTCGTGCGCGAGCGCGAGAACATGGGGCCGGTCAATCTCGTCGCGGAGGCCGAGGCGAACGAGCTCGAGCAGCGGGTCGCGAGCCTCAAGGCTGAGCGCGAGGACCTCGTCCAGGCGATCGCGAAGCTCCGCCAGGGCATCAATGCGCTCAACCGCGAGGGCCGCGAGCGCCTGATCGCGGCCTTCGCCAAGGTAAACGAGCATTTCCAAGAGCTTTTCGTCCGCCTCTTCGGCGGCGGGCGGGCGCATCTCGAGCTCCGCGAGCCCGAGGAGAGCACGGATACCGACCCGCTCGAATCCGGGCTCGAGATCATGGCGAGCCCGCCGGGCAAGCGGCTCCAGAACCTGTCGCTGCTGTCAGGCGGCGAGCAGGCCCTGACGGCGCTCGCCCTTTTGTTCGCGGTCTTCCTCACCAACCCCGCACCGATTTGCGTACTCGATGAGGTCGACGCGCCGCTCGACGACGCCAATGTCGACCGCTTCTGCCGGCTCGTCAGCGAGATCGCCGAAAGCGCGCAGACGCGCTTCCTCATCATCACCCACCACCGCATCACCATGGCGCGGATGGACCGCCTCTACGGCGTCACCATGGCCGAGCGTGGCATCTCCCAGCTCGTCTCGGTCGACCTCCAGGCGGCGGAGCAGCTGCGCCGCACGGCCTGAGCCTCAAAGGCCGCAAGCCTCGGGAAAACGCGGCTTTTTCGCGCATGGGATCGGGGGTTTTCCAGTATTGACAGGGCAATGACCCACCCCTAAGGTGCGCGCCGTTTCGGCGCTCCCGGCGCACGGAACAGGGGGCTTTTGCAGCGGCGGCTGTTTTACCGGCGACAGGCGGAAGCGATGACGGAGCCCGAACGGCCCGATCCCCTCGCGGCGCTGGGAGAGCGCATCGAGAGGGCGCAGCGTGCCCAGGAGGGCAAGCGGCGCTCGGCCGATGCAGAGACGAGCCCATCGTCGAAGGAGGGGATGGGCCTCGGTTTCCGCATCGGAATCGAGTTGGTGGTTGCGGTTGTCGTGGGTGTCGGCCTCGGCTGGGCCTTCGATCACTGGCTTGGTACTCGGCCCTGGGGATTGCTGGTGTTTCTCTTCCTCGGGATCGGCGCGGGCATGACCAACGTCTACCGCGTCGTCAAAGGGCTCGGGATGGGCGTGGGATACAAGGGCGGCGGGCAAGCCGGCGCCAGCGGCAGGGATACGAAGAGCGACTGGGACGACGAGGACTGACGTGGCGGCGGAATCGAGCCCACTCCATCAATTCACGATCGAGCGCATCGCCGAGATTCATGTCGGCGGCCTCGATCTCTCCTTCACGAACTCGGCGCTGCTGATGCTGATCGCGGCGGGTTCGGTGACGCTCTTCATGGTCCTGGCGACACGCGGCGCTAGCGACGTGCCGGGCCGGCTGCAATCCTCCGCGGAGATACTCTACGACTTCATCGCCAACATGCTCCAGGAGAACGTCGGCGATGAAGGGCGGCGCTACTTCCCCTTCCTCTTCACGCTCTTTACCTTCATCCTCTTCGGCAATCTCCTGGGGATGATCCCTTACAGCTTCACCTTCACGAGCCACATCGTCGTGACCTTCGCGATGGCCGCGGTGGTTTTCATCGGCGTGACGCTTATTGGCATCTTCCATCACGGTTTACACTTCCTCAGTTTCTTTGCGCCGCAGGGCGTGCCAAAGCCGTTATTGGTGCTGTTGGTGCCGATCGAGATCCTCTCTTACTTCATTCGCCCCTTCACGCTGGCGATCCGGCTCTTCGCGAACATGGTCGCAGGCCACACCATGCTCGTGATCTTCGCGGGCTTCGTGGGATCGCTGGGCATCTTCTTCTTTTTGCCGATCGTGATGGACGCGGCGATCGTGCTGCTGGAACTCCTGGTGGCGGCGCTGCAAGCCTACGTCTTCACGATCCTATCCTGCCTCTACCTCAAGGACGCGATTCACCTGCACTGACCGGCGAGGTTCCGCCGCATTCACCACCTTCAACATTCCAACGAGAGGATTCTTCCCATGGACGTCGCAGCGGCAAAGATGATCGGCGCGGGCCTCGCCTGCATCGCACTGGTGGGTGCCGGTATCGGCATCGGCAACGTGTTCGGCTCGCTCATCAACTCCCTCGCGCGCAACCCCGCGGCGCAGGTGACGACCTGGGCCTTCCTGGGCTTCGCGCTTGCGGAGGCGACCGGTCTCTTCGGCCTGCTGATCGCCTTCATCATCCTCTTCACGTAACGGCAGACAGTCCCCCAACCTTCGGGCGCCGAGCGCACGATGCGGCACTTTGATCCCACCCGAGCCACCGCGCTTGCGGCAGCGTCCTTCGTGCTCTCGCCGGGCGCCTTTGCCGCCGAGAGCGGAATGCCGCAGCTCGACTTCGCGACCTTCCCGTCGCAGATCTTCTGGCTCGCAGTGATCTTCGTCGTGCTCTATCTGCTGATGGCGCGGGTGGCGCTGCCGCGCGTCGGCGCACTCATCGCGCAGCGCAAGGCTCGGATCGAGGGCGATCTCGAGCGCGCGGCGCAGATGAAGCAGGAAGCCGATGCGGTGATGGCTGCCTACCAGCGCGCCCTCGCGGAAGCACGCGCGGCGGCGCAAGCCACGGTCAAGGAGGCGATCGACCGCTTCAACACCGAGGCCGCCGAGCGCCAGCACGCGGCCGGCGAGAAGCTCGCGGCCGAGACCTCGGCGGCGGAAGCGCGGATCGCCGAGGCCCAGGCTGCGGCGCTCGCCAATCTTCGGAGCGTCGCGATCGACGTAACGCGCGCCGCCGCGCAAAAGCTCACCGGAGCCGATGTCGATACCGAGCGCGCCGGCGCCGCGGTCGACCGCGTGATGAAGGAGCGCGGTTGATGCTCGACATATTCCGTCACGATCCGGAACTCGCGGTCGCGATCGCGTTCGTCCTCGCGATCGTCCTCGTGGGAAAGAAGGGTTGGCCCGCGCTCACGAGCATGCTCGATGCGCGCTCGGCCAAGATCCGTGCCGAGATCGAGGAAGCGCGCCGGCTCCGGGACGAGGCCCAGCAGGCGCTCGCGGAGGTGCAGCGCCTCCAGCGCGATGCGAAGCAAGAGGCCGCCAATATCGTCGGCCGCGCGAAGGAAGAGGCGCAGCGCCACGTCGAGCGTGCGCAGCGCGACCTCGCTGCCACGCTCGAGCGCCGCGAGCGCCTCGCCTCCGAGAGGATCGCGCTTGCGGAGAGCAAGGCGATCGCCGGGGTTCGGAATACCGCTGTCGACATCGCGATCAGTGCCGCGCGCGACGTCATCGCCTCCAGCATGAGCGAGGCGCAAGCCAACACCCTCGTCGACGGTGCCATCGCCGAGCTGCCGCAACGGCTGCATTAGCTCCCCCTCTCCGACGAGGAAAGGGGGACGGGGTGAGTGAGGACGTCGCGCTCGGTCGCCGTCGATATTCCTCTCCGGCCCGGCGGTCGATGGCCCCTCGCCCGATCTCTCCCCAAGGGGAGAGTAAAAAAGCCCCTACTCGCGCAGCGCCTGCTCGGAGTGCATGAACTCGAGGCCGAGGTCGCGGGCGACAGCGGGGTGGGTGATCTTGCCGCCGTGGACGTTGAGGCCGTTAAGGAGATTGCGATCGTCGCTCAGCGCCTTGCGCCAGCCCTTGCCCGCGAGCGCTTCCACGAAGGGCAGCGTCGCGTTGTTGAGCGCGAACGTCGAGGTCCGCGCGACCGCGCCGGGCATGTTGGTGACGCAATAGTGGATGACGCCGTCGACGAGGTAGGTCGGCGCTGCATGCGTCGTGGGCTTGCTCGTCTCGAAGCAGCCGCCCTGGTCGATCGAGATATCCACCAGCACCGAGCCCGGCTTCATCCGCCGCACCATGTCGCGCGTGACGAGCTTCGGCGCCGCGGCACCCGGCACCAGCACTGCGCCGATCACGAGATCGGCCGCGAGCACCTCGCGTTCGATGTTCTCGATGGTGGCGAAGAGCGTGTGGAGCTGCGAGCCGAACTGCATGTCGAGCTCGTAGAGCCGGTGCAGCGATTTGTCGATGACGGTGACATACGCTTCGAGCCCCATCGCCATGCGCGCCGCGTTGGTGCCGGAAACCCCACCCCCGAGGATCACGACCTTGGCCGCGGCGACACCGGGCACGCCGCCTAGGAGCATGCCGGCGCCGCCCTGCTCTTTCTCGAGACAATGCGCGCCCACTTGAATCGACATACGGCCCGCGACCTCGCTCATCGGCGCAAGCAGCGGCAGGCCGCCGCGCAGATCGGTCACGGTCTCGTAGGCGATCGCCGTCACGCCCCGGCGCATCAACCCCTCGGCCTGCGCCTTATCGGCGGCGAGATGCAGATAGGTGAAGAGCACCTGGTCCTTGCGCAGGAGCGCGATCTCCTGCGCCTGCGGCTCCTTTACCTTCACCACGAGCTCGGCCTCGCCGAATACCGCGGCTGCGCTCGGCACCACCTCGGCGCCGACGGCCTTGTAGGCCTCGTCGGGAAAGCCGATGCCCGCGCCGGCGCCGGTCTCGACCGCGACGCGATGCCCCTTGTGGATGAGCTCGCGCGCGCTTCCGGGCACGAGTCCCACCCGGTATTCGTGAGTCTTGATTTCCTTGGGGACGCCGATCCGCATGTCAGCCCTCCACTACGCCCGTGCGATCGAGGGGCGCCGCTATTGCCGGAAGCTCGGATCCCTGCTGTCGAGCAGCCGCACCAGCGCGGGCCACTCGCGTCCCCCGCGCGGCCCGTAGGACTCGAACTGCCGTGCCGTGTGCTCCGCAACCTCGTCGGAAAGGATCTTGACCGTGCCACCCGACGCCATCGTGTCCATCTGAATGCGGCAGGATTGCTCCAGGTAGTACATGAGCGAGAAAGCCTCCTCGACCGTGCGGCCCGCAGTGAGGAGCCCGTGATTGCGCAGGATCATCGAGTTCTTGGTGTCGAGATCGTGCACGAGCCGCTTCTGCTCGTCGAAATCGTCCGCTACGCCCTCGTAGTCGTGATAGGCGAGACGGTTGTGAAAGGCCGCGGAGATCTGGTTGAGCGAGAGCAGCCCTTCCCCGAGGCAGGAGACCGCGATACCCGAGCGCGTGTGGGTGTGCACCACGCAATTGATGTCGGGCCGCGCGCCCAGGATGGCGCTGTGGATCACGAACCCCGCACGATTGACCTGATAAGAGGTCGGCTCCACCGGGCGCGCTTCCATGTCCACTTTGACCAGGCTCGAGGCCGTGATCTCGTGGAACATCAACCCGTAGGGGTTGAGGAAGAATTGATCCGGCCGTCCCGGCACCCGCGCGGAAATGTGCGTGAAGACGAGATCGTCCATGCCGTAATGAGCGATGAGCCGGTAGCAGGCCGCGAGGTTGACGCGCACGTCGCGGTCGCCTTGGCGCTCAGGGGCGGGCACGGTTCTGAAGATGACCTGCGACATCGGCCGCTCCGGGCTGTTGCTATGTGATTGTAGTCTAGCCGCCCGCGGCGGCACGGGCCAGCGGCAAGGCCTCGCTCCCTTGGAGGAGACGAAGCACACGCTCGGCGATGGCAAGCGATGCCGTGAGACCCGGAGATTCGATTCCAAAAAGATTGATGAGGCCAGGTACCCCGTGCCTCTCCGGCCCATCGATCCGGAAATCCGCGGCCGGCTCATTGGGCGCGCTGATCTTCGGCCGCACGCCCGCATAGCCCGGCTGCAAGGCGCCATCCGGAAGCGATGGCCAATAGGTGCGGATCGCCGCGTAGAACTTGTCGCCGCGCCGGGGATCGACGGTGTAGTCGATGCCGTCGATCCACTCGGTATCGGGACCGAAGCGTGCCTGCCCCCCCATGTCGAGGGTGAGGTGCACACCGAGACCCGCCGCCTCCGGTGCGGGGTAGATGAGCCGCTTGAAGGGTGCGCGACCGGAGAGGCTGAAATAGACGCCGCGGCAGTAATAGGCCGTGGGGATCGCGGCCTCGGGGATGCCCGCGATCTTCCGCGCGAGTGTTGGTGCATAGAGTCCGGCGCTGTTGACGACCAGCTCTGTCCTGATGCGCATCGGCTCCTCGCCGCCGACCTCCAGGAGAAATCCACGACTCTCGACGCGGCCGCTCAGGACCGGCGCGCGTAGCGCGAGCACCGCCCCCGCCGCTTCCGCATCGCCCTGATAGGCGAGCATGAGCGCGTGGCTGTCGACGATCCCTGTCGAGGGTGAGAGAAACGCCTTGACGCAGGAGAGATTGGGTTCGAGCGCCCTCGCCTCGTCGGCGCTCAGCCATCGGAGATCGGCGACGCCGTTGGCGCCGGCGCGCACCCAGACGGATTCCAGGGACTTCACTTCCTCGTCGCGGCAGGCGACCAGCAGCTTGCCGATGCGCTTGTGCGGCACGCCGTGCTCGGCGCAATAGTCATAAAGCGCGTGGCGGCCCTCGACGCAGAGCAAGGCCTTGAGGCTGTCTTTCGGATAATAAAGCCCCGCGTGAATGACCTCGCTGTTGCGCGAGGAGGTATCGGAGCCGATCCAGCGCTCCTTCTCCAGCACCAGCACCTCGCGCCCGGCGCGCGCGAGAGCTCTCGCCACCGCGAGCCCCACCACGCCCGCTCCGATCACAACGCAATCGACCGCCGCGTCGTTCATCGCGCCATCCTGTGCCATGCCTCACCGCGAAACAAGCGCGCGCGCATGGTGGGGTTGCGATCTCCGGGCCTATACGCCGGCGCTTCCGGCCTCTACGGTCGGTAGCCATGATCGAGGGGCATCAACGCCGCACGGCCTTTCTGCTCGCGACCTGCCAAGCCTTCTACCTCTCGGCCGCCTCGGTGGGGACGGCGTCGAGCGGTCTTGTGGGCGCAGGTCTCGCGCCGACGCCGATCCTCGCGACCTTGCCGTACTCGCTCATTCCCATGACCAACGCCGCCGTCACCGTGCCGGCCTCTTTCCTGATGGCGCGGCTCGGCCGGCGCACGGGGTTCCTGCTGGGGGCGTTCCTCGGCGGCATCGGCGGGCTCATTTCCACGCTCGCGATCTTCCGGCGGGATTTCGGGCTCTTCTGCGTCGGCAACGCGCTCTGGGGATGCTTCCAGGCGACCGCGCAGTATTACCGCTTCGCCGCCGCCGACGGAGCGAGCCCCGCCTTCCGCAGCCGCGCGGTCTCCTGGGTGCTCGCCGGAGGTGTCGTCGCGGCGGCGGTGGGACCGCAGATTGCAGTCTATGCGAAGGACGCTCTCGCCCCCGTCCTCTACGCGGGCACCTACCTCGCCGTCGCCGCGCTCTCGGCCGTCACTATCTGCATCCTGGCGTTCCTATCCATTCCGACGCCGCCTCGCGCGGCTCGCGGCGCGGCTGCGGGGCGCCCCTTCCGCGAAATCGCTCGGCAGCCCGCTTTCCTCGCCGCCGTCGCCAATGGCGTCATCGGCTATGCCGTCATGAGCTTCATCATGGCGGCGACGCCGCTCGCTGCCGTCGATTGTGGCTATACGCCCGCGGATGCCTTCGGCATCATCCGCTTCCATCTCATCGGCATGTTCCTTCCGGCCTTCTTCACGGGCCACTTGATCCATCGCTACGGCACCGCCGCGATCGCGCTCACGGGGACCGCGATGCTCGTGGTCTGCGGCCTCGTGGCGGTCTCCGGCACGGGCCTCGTCAATTTCTGGATCGCGCTCGCGCTGCTGGGTGTGGGCTGGAATTTCATGTTCGTCGCCGGCACCACGCTCCTCACCCACGCCTATCGTCCCGAGGAGCGCGCGAAGGTGCAGGGCCTGAACGAGTTTCTGATCGCGGGCTCCGCCGCGCTGGGTTCGTTCTCTGCCGGTGGGGTCTTCGGCGCCTTCGGCTGGAACACCCTCAACCTCGTGGTGCTCCCGCTTCTCGTCGTGGTCGCGTCGATAACGATCTGGTACGCGCAGACCGAGCGCGCGGCGCGGCAGGCGGTGTGAAGATCTATTTCCGCCCGGTCTTGTGCCGATTGAGGCGGCGCTCCATGCGGCGTGCGTAGGTCGACATCGCGAAGCAGCAGACGAAGAACATCACCATCGTGAAGACGTATCCTTCGCGCGCGAAGCCGAGCCAAGCCGGGTCCTTGAGCGCTTGGTTTATCGCGCCGAGAACGTCGAAAAGGCCGATGATTGTAATGAGCGTCGTGTCCTTGAAGAGGTCGACGACGTTGTTGACGATGCCGGGCATGACATGGCGCAGTGCCTGCGGCAGGACCACGAAGACCTGAACCTGCCACCAGGGCATGCCGACGGAATATGCCGCCTCCTCCTGCCCCATCGACACACCCTGCAACCCGCCGCGCACGGTCTCGGCCATATAGGCGGCATTGAAGAGGATGAGGCCGACAAGCGCGCGGATGAGCCGGTCGATGTGCACGCCTTCCGGAAGGAAGAGCGGGATCATCAAGGCGGAGATGATGAGCACCGCCAGCAGCGGCACCGCGCGCCAGAGCTCGATGAAGCAGATGGAGAGCGTCTTCACGACTATGAGCTCTGATCGGCGGCCCAGCGCCAGCAGGATCCCCAGCGGAAGCGACCCCGCCACCACCACGAAGGCGACGAGGACGTCGAGCATCAGCCCACCCCATTGCGTGGTGTCCACGAAGGGAAGGCCCAGCACGCCGCCCACGAGGAGAATCCCTGCCAAGGCCGGGAATGCCGTCAGGAGCATCAGGACCCAGAAGCCGCGCCGGCGCGTACCGTCGCGCAGCACGGGGACGCTGAATGCCGCGAGTAGCACGCCCGTGAGGTCGACACGCCAAACTTGTTCCGGCGGATAGTGGCCGTAGAAGAAGAGTGGCAGGCGCATGCGGATGAAGGTCCAGCAGGCACCATCGCCCGCGCAGGCGGCCTTGGTCGTGCCGGAGATGGTGGCGTCGGTCACCATCCAGCGGATAAGCGGGGGAAGCACGAGGAAGAGAAAGCCCAGCACCGCCAGCGTCAGAGCTGTGTTTCCGAGAGAGCCGAAGAAGCTGCGGCGCAGCCAGTCGATCGCGCGAGGGATAGCACCCTCGATTCGGTCGGGCGCCCGATCGTCGTAGCCAATCCCCGGCGCGTATCCCTCGGGCTGGACAGTCATCGCTCCACCAGCGCCACCCGGCGGTTGTACCAGTTCATCATCATTGAGGTCAGAAGGTTGAGGGTTACGAAGATCGCAACCACGATCAAGATCGTCTCGATCTCCTTGTTAGCCTGATTGAGCACGGTGCCCGTGAAGATCGCGAAGACCTCTGGGTAGGCGATGGCGGCGCCGAGCGAGCTGCTCTTGATGATGTTCAGGTACTGGCTCGTCATCTGCGGCACCATGATCCGGAGTGCTTGCGGCAGGATCACGAGCGCCAGCCGCTGCCAGGAATGGAGGCCGATGGAAAGGGCTGCTTCGTGCTGCCCTTTCGGGATCGCCTCGATGGAGCCGCGCACGATCTCCGCGATAAAGGCCGAGGCGTAGATCGCGATGCCCATCCAGAGCGCCACAAGCTCCGGCGGCACCTGCGTCCCGCCCGCAAGGTTGAAGCCCTTGAGCTCGGGGTAAACCACTTGATCGACGCCCGCAGCGAAGCACGCGACCGCGAGGAGCGGCAGCAGCAACGCTTTGCTGCCGATGCGCTCACCCCGGACCCGGAGCCGCCAGACGAAGGGCGTCGCGACGACGAGCGCGAGCGCCAGCCACGAGAGCCACTCCAGGCCCGGATTCATGACCGCGTCCGGAATATAGAGGCCGCGGATGTTGAGGAGGATACCGCCGGGAAACACGATGCTCTGCCGCGGCGACGGGAGCGCCTGCAGCACGCCCACGTACCAGAAGATTATCTGCACGAGCTGCGGCGTATTGCGTACGAATTCGATGTAGCAAAGCGCAATGTTGCGCACGAGCCAATTCACCGAGAGCCGCATGACGCCCACGAGGAGCCCAAGCAGCGATGCCGTGACAATGGCGAGTGCTGAGACCAGTACCGTATTGAGCAGACTCACCAGCAGCGCGCGGCCGTAGGTATTGAAGACCGTCCAGCTGATGAGATGGAAGGGGATGTCGAAATGCGATTGCTGCTCGAGGAACCCGAAGCCGAAATGCAGGTTCTTGCGAGCGAGGTTCTCGCTGACGTTCTCGACGATGAGCCAGCCGCCGGCCACTATGGCCAGCAGCAGCAGCCACTGGCCGATTTTGGCGCGGCGTGACGGCTGCCGGATCATCTCGACACCCCCTCCCGGTCCCGTCCTAGCGCCAGGGCAGCGGATACTGCAGCCCGCCCTTGGTGTAGAGCTCGTTCCAGCCGCGCGGCAGCTCCAGCGGGCCGAAATACTTGTCGTAGTTCTCGCCGTAATTGCCGACCGCCTTGATGATCCGATAGGCCCAGTCGTTGTCCACGCCGAGGAACTTGCCGTAATCGTTCTCGAGACCCAGGAAGCCGCGCACCTCGGGATTGGTCGCCGATGCCTTGATCTGGTCGACATTGGCCTGGGTGATTCCCAGGACCTCAGCCTCCAGCATGGCCATGTGCACCCATTTTACGAGGATGCTCCAGCGCTCGTCGCCCTGGCGGCAGTAGGAGCCGAGGAACTCGCGCGAGATCAGCTCCGGCAGGATCACCCAATCCGACGGCGTCTTCATCGCGGAGCGGGCCGCGGCGACGCTGCCGCCGTCATCGGTGTAGCCGTCGCAGCGCCCGGCCTCGGCGGCAGCGAAGGCCTCCTCGGGTTTGTCGAACAGCAGCGTGTTGATCTTGATGTTGTTGGCGCGGCCGTAGTCGGCGATGTTGAGCTCGAGCGTGGTGCCCGTGAGCACGCAGATCGTGGCGCCGTTGAGCTCGGTCGCGTGCGCGACGTTGAGCGACTTCTTCACCATGAAGGCTTCACCAGTGAAGAAATTCAGGGCGCCATGCGCCAAGCCGAGCTCGGTATTGCGTGTGAGCGTCAGCGTGGAATCTCGGATCAG
>DATJVP010000092.1:0-11712 GCA_035581425.1 Allostellaceae bacterium
TCAGGCCGA
Source organism: Allostellaceae bacterium (assembly GCA_035581425.1). Taxonomy (GTDB): domain Bacteria; phylum Pseudomonadota; class Alphaproteobacteria; order ATCC43930; family CGMCC-115725; genus DASZHJ01. Next base: position 10 of record DATJVP010000092.1, read on the forward strand.
ACCCGCTCCCGAGCTCGTGATGATAGCGCGCAATGAGCAATGGATCGGCCCAGCTGGCGCCCTGCGAGAGCTTGGTGGCCGGCAGCCTCCCGGCATTCAACGACAGGGTCGTCGCGATCCCCCAGGGACGCACGCCAATGCCGGCGTCCAGACGCTGCTGCGGTGTCTCAACTATCCTATAGAGGAAGTCCACGGTCGCAATGTTCATAGCGACGGTCGACGAGCCGCTGTTGAACAAGTCGTTACGAGTGGTGATCCCCGCGCGTATCGGCGCATGCATATAGTCGACAAAGACGCCAAACGGACCGTTGCGAGCCTCGACACTACCCATGAACGGGACCCAGGACATATGGGTGAGAAGCTCGTCGAAATCGACATGAGAGGTTATGTCGGGCAGATTCGGCCTCGGTAGCTTGGTCGTCAAGGTGACGCTGGTAACCCACAGATAGGGCGTGACCAGGAACTGCCACCCGGGCTCGGCGGTCGCTTGCTGTGCGCTTGCGGATTGAGCTCCCGTTCCGAAGAGGACGAAAGCGGCAGCGATACGCAACAGCGTCGACGGAATACGAATACGGCGATCGCTGGCGGGATGGAGGCTCGGATGCATTTGGACTCCGTTATCGGCATATGAGCGCCGTTGGCCCGGTAGGCCACGGTGTCATTCCAATTGCGAACATCACAATCAAGGAAAACGTGTAATTCCTTCGCAGAATGCTTGTACGCGGCCGGGGCTCGGACCGGCGCCGAGGGCCGCCATGAGATCGCCGCGCCGGACCTCGGGCGACGCCGTCGAAGAGCGGAGTCGGTCGTCTCATCGGAAAATGAGACCGCAGCGCTGTGGCGGGTGACGCGCTACGGCGCCACGCTTTCGGTTCCGGTTCGCTGACGACCTCTCTGCGAAGGCCGCGTCGGCAAGCTGGCACACCGCTCACAACCGCGGCGCATTCGACGGCCTCTTCACCCCAATATCGCCGGATCGACCGATGGCGACGGTCGGCCGCTCGGGCTCGTCATGCGTTCGTAGCTGAGGGTGTGCCGGCAGCGCCCTTGCCGCCGCTCCGCGGCCGCGTCTTGACGTCGAGGGCCACGTCCCTGCGGCCGCGTATGAACGGCAGCGAATAAGGCGCTGGAGCAGACCGGATCGACGCCAGTGGCGGCGAGCTAAACATTCTCAGAGGTTTTCGCTCTGACTACGGAATCTAAGGGATACCCAGCGGACGATCAAAATGAAAGAAAGGACGGTGGGCGCGGCTTCTTTCCCGCAGCGTGGTTCGGCTTGAGTAGCCGATCCAGGACTTGATCGATGCAATCGCAAATAGGGAGATCCGGTGATGATACGGGGACGATACTGGCTCTTTGCCGCGCTGCCGGTCGTTTTCTTTGCAGGCGCTGCACTCGGTGATTGTCCGATCTTGGACAGAATCGCGAGCAAGGTCGTCGCGAAATACCAAAGCGCGTCGGGCGTGAATTACGCGGCCCTGCCGACGGGGTGCGTTTCGCCGAATGTCGGAGCCCAGACCTATTACCTCCGCGCCAACACCTGGTTCCGGCCTGCCTGTGGCGCGAACGGGGCGTAAAACACCCGTTTCGGCGCCCTGATCCGCTGCGCGGGCCGCCCGTGCTGAGCGCACTCATGAAGCGTGGCCGCGGGAGCCAATGATGCGAAACGAAGACCCCAAGCGCTTTGCCCAATGGCGGGAGCGCGCGCGCGAGCCGGCGCTTACGGTCCTCCTCGTCCTCGAGCTTTTGATGATCTTCGTCCTGGTGCCCATCAGCGGCCTAGCGGTGTTCTCGCCGCGGTCGATCCAGGTGCTCCTCGCTTCATTGGTCGTCGTTGCGGCAGTCGCATTGATTGCTCCGCATCGCCTCTCCTTGATCTTGACGCTGCTTGCTGCGGCAGTTGGTTTGCTCGCGGACGCCATGCGCTATGAGTGGCCATCCAATCTCGCCACCCTCGCGTTTCTTTTCGTCGTTCTCGCATTGCTGTCGGTACTGACCTGGGTCATCGGCCGGGTCGTGTTCGGGCCCGGGCGCGTGAGCGCGCACCGAATTCAAGGTGGGGTCGTGATCTATCTCCACATGGCCGTGATTTTCACTTACCTGCAGGCGGTCGTGCTGTTCTTTGCTCCTGGCGCCTTGGGGAATGAGCTCGCCACCACTGATGCGACGGTCGGACAACGGCTCCTCTACTTCAGCTTCACCACGCTCACTACGGTCGGATACGGCGATATCGTTCCTGTGCATCCCTTCGCGCGGAGCCTAGCCAACCTGGAAGCGATCGTCGGCCAATTGTATCCAGCGACATTGCTCGCGCGGCTGGTGACGCTCGAAATCTCGTCGCGGCGGGAGTAAATTGCGTGATGACATCGACCGATGGGCCGCTCGCGAATTCCTCTGGCGGCATAATTGCCGGAACTAAAGAGGCCTAGATGCAAGCCGTAGCCAAAGCCGTAGCGTTCCTCCTGGCAGGCTTGAGCGCATTCATCGCGTCGAGCGCTGTCGCTCAGCAGGAAGACACGGAGGCGCTTGCCAAGAAGGCGCAGAACCCGATTGCGAACTTGATCAGCGTCCCGATCCAGACCAACACGAATTTCAACGTCGGCCCGCTGAACGGGACCCAGGAAGTCGTCAACATCCAGCCGGTGATCCCGATCAAGCTCAGCGACGACTGGAACGTCATCACGCGCTGGATTACTCCGCTGATCTACCAGCCGAGCTTCGGCCCGGGCCAAGGCGATGAGTTCGGGCTTGGCGACATCCAGCCCTCTTTCTTTTTCTCGCCCGCCGGCGGCGATCTGATCTGGGGCATCGGACCGACGGTCGTCGTGCCCACTGCGACCAACCGCGTGCTGGGGCAAGGCAAGCTAAGCCTCGGTCCGACGGGAGTGATCGTCTACACGCCCGGGCATTGGGTGCTGGGTGCCTTGGTCAACAACGTCTGGTCGGTCGCGGGCGATGGTCACCGGGCTAGCGTCAACCAGGGCCTGCTTCAACCCTTCGTCAATTACAATCTCGAGGGCGGCTGGTATCTCACGACCTCGCCGATCATCACCGCGGATTGGAACGCGCCGAGCAGCAACAGGTGGACGGTCCCGGTTGGCGGCGGCGCCGGCAGGTTGATGCGGATCGGCGGACTTCCCATCAATATTACACTGCAGGCCTACGGCAACGTCGTGTCGCCCGCGAACGGCCCGGATTGGACGATCCGGTTTCAGGTCCAGGCGCTCTTCCCGAAGTAACGGGCGAACGGTCCGTTACGGAAGAGAAACGATTTGAGCACCGTGACTGAGATCTGATCGAGACGGATGCCGATTTTGGCACTGACCTAAGCCCCAAGACTCACCCGTCGATCAGCAGAGTCCGTTCGTCATTGAGCTTGCCCCCAACCTTGGACCACGCGGGCTGAGAATTTCTCGACGTCGATCGCGTCGCCGCGGCTCTGAAGCGACGCCCGTTTGATGTCGTGACCATGGTCCATGTCGAGACCGATTCCAGGCTAGTCAACCCAATCGCGGAGATCGGCCGTCTGGTTGCAAGCACCAATACTCTTTTCTCTGTCGACACGGCTTGCTAGGCCGGTGCAATGCCCGTCGAGACGGATGCGTGGGGCGTCGACATCCAGACAACTGGTTCGCACGAATGCTTGGTGTCGGTTCCGGGCCTGGCGATCGTCGCAGCCTCGGCCAAGGCCTGGGACCGTCTTAGACCTAACCGCGCGATGGGGAGCTACTTCGACTTCCGCACCTGGTGGGCGCACACCGTCGAACGCCCTGTCGTGCCGCCATTCACGCAGCCGACCACACTCGTTCTCGCGCTACGGGCCGCTCTTCTGGAGATTGACGCATTTTCTCCTGAGCGATGGTGGCAGATACATCGGGATATCGCGGACCGATTCATCGATGAGGTGCGAGGACTTGGATTCCGCCTCTTGATCGACGAAAGCCCAATCGCCAATCAGCGCGACTTCTATTCTGATACCGTCATGGCCGTCCGCTATCCAGATCATATCTCGGACGCAAAGTTTCGGAAGTTCCTGTTTGAAAGCTACGGCATCTTTGTGATCGGTAACATCGGTGAGTTTGCAGGTAAGTCATTCCGCGTCGGACTCATGAGCCCGCCGCAGATGAATGCCGTCAATCTCTTTGGGACGCTACTCGCCCTTCGCGAGGCGGCGGCATCGCCGCGAACGTGGAAGTAGACCGTTATTAATGTCATTGCGAATGTGTCTGGAAAAATCAATGGACGAGCGCACCCTCAGCGAACGCGACATCTGCACCAAGTTCATCACACCCGCGCTGCGCAAGGCGGGGTGAGAGCGCATCGCCTTTGGGGTGACGACTTCGGCCACCTCCCTCGATCCCGACACGAAATAGTCACGGAGCACGACCGAGGCGATTGGAGTTTTGTGCCTAACGGCAACCCGCCGGATCGGAGGAAAGTCATGGCTCGTGGACTGCCGAAAGCATTTCCTGGTAGCGCTCCGCTCGCGATCGCGCTCGCGGCGGCGGCATCGCTGACGCTCGCCGCATGTGGAAGCTCCCCGCCGCCGCCACCCCCGCAGCCGGTGGTCTCGGCACCTCCGCCCACCGTCGTCATCGTGCCGCAAACGCCGCCAGCGCCGCGCCAGGAAGTCGTTCCCGCAGCGCCTGCTGCGGGCGCGGCTTGGGAGCCCGGACACTGGCGCTGGACGGGGTCCGAATGGGAGTGGGAATCCGGCCACTACGTGACCTCGCCGCGGGTCGGCGGCCAATGGGTCGCGGGCTATTGGTCCCAGCAGGGGAATGGCTGGGTCTGGGTCCCCGGTCACTGGATGTAGCGAGCAGAGCGCTCGATCGCGCGGCGGCGTCAGCACGTCCGCGCGATCGAGACTGAGCGCGATCTAGGCTCGCCGCACGTCGCCAAGCGAGATGACGTTCGAGGGCGAACGGCTTGCGACCACCTTTGCGATGAGCGCCGCAACCTCGGCCTGACGATAGGGCTTGGCCAACCGCTCGAGGCTGCGCCCGATCTCATCCAGGTGATCGGTGTAGCCAGTCGCGAGAATGATGGGGAGAGCGGGCTTGATCTGCTGGATGCGCTTGGCAAGCTCCACGCCGGTCATTCCGGGCATTGCGTGATCCGAGAGGACGAGGTCGACCTGCACGCCGGAGTGCAGCGCGTCGAGCGCGAGGGCGCCAGAGGCGGCCCCATAGGCGCGATGGCCCAGATCCTCGATCATGTCGACGGTGCTCTCGAGCACGAGGGGATCGTCATCCACGATGAGGACGCTCAGCGGCAGCGATTTGGTTTCTTGGGGTTGGCTTTCCGCCGGCTTTGGGACGACATCTTCGGGCAAGACCGGGAACCAGAGCTCGATCGTCGTGCCTTTCCCGAGCTCGCTCGAGATGCGCGTGCTGCCGCCGGATTGCGCGGTGAGGCCATAGACCATGGAGAGTCCGAGCCCCGTGCCCTTCCCTGGGCCTTTCGTCGTGAAGAACGGCTCCGGCGCCCGCAGCAGCGTCGCCTTATCCATGCCTGCTCCCGTGTCGGAGACGCCGATGCAAACGTAGCCGCCGGCCGCGAGCGCCCGCACGCCTTTGACGAGGGTCTCCTGGCGGGCGGCGAAGGTCAGTCGCCCCCCATCGGGCATCGCGTCGCGCGCATTGAGGGCGAGATTCAGCAGTCCGAGCTCGAGCTGATTGGGATCGACGCCAACGAGCGGGAGATCGCGAGGGAAATCCATGCGAATCTCGATCGTCGGTCCGAGCGTCCGCTTCAGCATCTCCGCCATGTTCGTGATGAGCCCGGCGACGTCGACGGCCTCGGGCTTCAATTCCTGGCGCCGCGCAAAGGCGAGCATGCGCTTGGTCAGATTGGCCCCGCGCTCCGCGCTTTTGGTGGCGCCTTCGATCAGATGCGTCGTCAGGGGATCGCGGGGCACGCGTTTCGCCAGCAAATCCATGTTGCTGAGGATGCCCATGAGAAGATTGTTGAAGTCGTGGGCGAGGCCACCCGTAAGCTGTCCGAGACTCTCGAGCTTCTGCATCTCGTGCACCTGCGCGAGCGCGGCCTCGCGCTCCCGCGTGCGCTCCTCGACGCGCTGCTCCAGCTCGGCGTTTGCCTGGGCGAGCTCGGCGGTCCGCGCCGCCACGCGCTCCTCGAGCTCGGAATTGAGCGTCTTGAGCTGCCGGGTCTTGCGATAGAGATCGGCGAAAACCCTCACCTTCGCGCGCAGGACGCCCGGGACAATCGGAACGGGAACGTAGTCGACGGCACCGTATTCGTACCCCTTGAGGCGATCGAGCTCGGTGAGCGCGATCGCCGAGACGAACATGATCGCCGTCGACTGGAATCGCGGATGTCCCCGGATCATTGCGGCGAGCTCGAAGCCGTCGAGGTCGGGCATACAGACATCGATGAGGATGACGGCAATTTCGTTCTTGAGCAGATGCTCGAGCGCCTCGCTGGCGGATCCCGCTCGAATCAAGTTTTCGCCGAGGTCGCGAAGCACCGCCTCATAGCTGAGAAGCTTCGCGGGCTGGTCGTCGACGAGGAGGATGTTGACGGGAATGAAGCGCTCGGCCGGCGCCGTATTCGATTTGGAGCCCAGCTTCTCGCCCTCGCCCGTGCTCGGCATCGATCGCCTCCTCAGCGATGGAGCCACATGCGCAAGGCGGTGAGGAGCTGGTCTATGTTGACGGGCTTCGCGAGATAGTCGGAGGCGCCTGCCTCCAGGCACTTCTCGCGGTCTCCCTTCATCGCCTTGGCGGTGAGCGCAATGATCGGCAGACGGCGGAATGCCGCGTTCTGGCGCATCGCTTGCATCGTCTGATAGCCGTCCATCTCCGGCATCATGATGTCCATGAGGACAATCGCGATGGTTGCCGACGAGCCGAGGAGGTCGATCGCCTCCTTCCCAGTCGTCGCCGTCAGCACCTTCATGCCGCGGCCCTCGAGCGCGCTGCTGAGCGCGAAGATGTTGCGGACGTCGTCGTCCACCAGCAGGACAGTCCGTCCCACGATGTCCTCGTCGGATTGGTGCAGGTTCTCGAGCATGCGCTGCTTCTCGGTGGGCAAATCCGAGATCACGCGATGGAGGAAGAGCGCAGTCTCGTCGAGGAGGCGCTCCGGAGATTCGACGCCCTTCACCACCACGCTCCGCGCCATCGTGCGAAGCTGCGCATCCTCGTCCGCCGAGAGCGCACGGCCCGTGAAGACCACGATGGGAATGTCGCTCAGTGCCGGATCGGCCTTTACCTCCTCGAGGAGGTCGAAGCCGGACATGTCCGGCAGCTTGAGATCGAGAACGACACAATCGACCGTGCGCTCGCGCAGCGTCGCAAGCGCCTCCGAGCCGGATTCCACACTGACGAGGTCGATGTCGTGGTGGCCGAGGAGCTCGGTGACGCTCATGCGCTCCGCGGCGTTGTCCTCGACCACCAGCAGGCATTTGCGCCGCGGCTGGGTGTAATCCTTCACCCGCGACAGCATCTGCTCCAGCCCCGAAGTGGTCGCGGGCTTCGTGATGAAGGAGAAGGCGCCGCGCGAGAGCCCGTGCTGCCGGTCCTCGTCGAGCGTAACGATCTGCACCGGGATGTGCCGCGTCAGAGGGTCTTGCTTGAGCTGGCTCAATACGGTCCAGCCCAGCATGTCCGGGAGGAACACGTCGAGGGAGATGGCGCTCGGCTGGTATTCGCGCGCGAGCGACAGCGCGTCGGCGCCGCGCTGCGCGATCAGCACCTTGAAGCTCGCCTCATGCGCGAGGTCAGCCATGATGCGCGCGTAGTGCGGATCGTCCTCGACGATCAGCAATACAGCTTCGCCCGCCCGGAGCGAGCCGCGATCGTCGGAGACCCATTCCGTGGGCATTTCCGCAAGACGCACGCTACCCGAGGCCGCGGGAGCGGCGCCCGGGAGCGAGCCCGACGCGGTCACGCGTGCACCCCCGGAGGGGCCGGCGTATTTCAACGGGAGATAGAGGGTGAAGGTGCTGCCGACGCCCGGCGTGCTCTGCAATTGGATCTCGCCGCCGAGCAACTGGGAAAGCTCGCGCGAGATTGCGAGGCCGAGGCCGGTGCCACCGTATTTGCGGCTGGTGCTGGCATCGGCCTGCTGGAACGCCTCGAAGATTATCTTCTGCTTTTCCGGTGCGATACCGACCCCGGTGTCCGCGACGGCAAAGGCGACCACGGTCTGCGCATGATTGAGCGTCGCGTTCTCCGGGTTCCAGCCGCTCGCTACCGGCCCGATCGAGAGACGCACACCGCCCCGCTCGGTGAACTTGAAGGCGTTGGAGAGCAGGTTCTTGAGCACCTGCTGCAGCCGCTTGGAATCCGTGACCATGCTGCGATCGAGCTTCGGATCGATGAAGACGTCGAAGCTGAGGCGGCGGCTCTCGGCCTCGTGGCGGAAGGGCCGCACGGCCATGTCGTGCAGGTTCCCGAAGAAGACCTCCTCAGCGTCGACGGAGACCGTACCGGATTCGATCTTGGAGAGATCGAGAATGTCGCTGATGAGGTTGAGCAGATCGGTGCCGGCGCCGTGGATCGTCCGCGCGAACTCGACCTGCTTCGGCGTGAGGTTGCCCTCGGAGTTGTCCGTAAGCTGCTGGCCCAGGATGAGGATGCTATTGAGCGGCGTCCGCAGCTCGTGCGACATGTTCGCAAGGAAGTCCGACTTGTACTTCGAAGTGAGCGCGAGCTCGGTCGCCTTCTCCTCGAGCGCGCCACGCGCCTGCTCGATCTCCTGGTTCTTGCGCTCGACATCGACGTTGCGCTCGGCAAGCTGCTGCGCCTTGAGCTCGAGCTGCTCGTTCGTCTGCTGCAGCTCTCCCTGCTGCGCCTGAAGCTCGGCCGCGAGCTGCTGCGACTGCTTGAGAAGCGCCTCGGTCTGCATCGTCGCTGCGATGCTGTTGAGGACGATGCCGATGCTGGCGGTGAGTTGCTCCAGGAACGAGATCTGCAGGTCCGTAAAGACGCCGATCGAGGCAAGCTCGATCACGGCCTTGACCTGTCCCTCGAAGAGCACGGGCAGCACGATGGCGCTCTTCGGCTTCGCCCTGAAGAGGCCGGATTCGATGGGCACCAGGCCCTCCGGCAAATCCGTGACCAGCATGCGCCGCGCGTCGGCGGCGCATTGGCCGATCAATCCCTGGCCGATTGACAGGCGCTCGGGATGCGAGACCGGCCCCTGATCGGCGTAGCCCGAGAGCAATTTCAGCGCGACGCCGCCCTCGGCATCGACGAGATAGATGACTCCGTTCTGCGCCCCGACCAGCAACGCCATTTCCGAAAGGAGCATGCGGCCGACGGTTGCGAGATCGCGTTGCCCCTGCAGCATGTTGGTGAAGCGGGCGAGGTTCGTCTTGAGCCAGTCCTGCTCCGTGTTGCGATCGGTGGTGAGGCGGAGATTGCCGATCATCGTGTTGATGTTGTCCTTGAGCTCCGCCACCTCTCCGCGCGCATTGACCTGGATCGACCGCGTGAGATCGCCTTTCGTCACCGCCGTCGCGACCTCCGCGATGGCGCGCACCTGCGTCGTGAGATTGGCGGCGAGGAGATTGACGTTGCCAGTGAGGTCCTTCCAGGTTCCGGATGCGCCGGGCACGTTTGCTTGCCCGCCCAAGCGGCCTTCGACGCCCACCTCGCGCGCGACGCTGCTGACCTGATCGGCAAAGGTCGCGAGCGTATCCGTCATGTTGTTGATGGTCTCCGCGAGCGCCGCGACCTCGCCCTTGGATTTGACCGTCAGATTCTGCTTGAGGTCGCCGTTCGCAACCGCAGTCACGACCTTGACGATGCCGCGGACTTGCTCCGTCAGGTTCGCCGCCATGACATTGACGGTGTCGGTGAGGTCCTTCCAGGTGCCGGCGACGCCGGGGACTGCGGCTTGACCGCCGAGCTTGCCTTCGGTTCCGACCTCGCGTGCGACGCGGGTCACCTCGGAGGCGAAGGCGTTGAGCTGGTCCACCATGGTGTTGATGGTGTTCTTGAGCTCCAGGACTTCGCCCCTGACGTCGACTGTGATCTTGCGCGAGAGGTCGCCGCGCGCGACGGCCGTCGTCACCTCCGCGATGTTGCGAACCTGCGTCGTCAGATTGGCGGCGAGGAGGTTGACGTTGTCGGTCAAGTCCTTCCAGGTGCCGGCGACCCCTGGAACGATCGCCTGCACGCCGAGCCTTCCTTCCGTCGCGACCTCGCGCGCGACGCGCGTCACTTCGGCAGCGAAGGAGCGGAGCTGCTCCACCATGGTGTTGAGCGTCTCTTTTAGCAGCTGGATCTCGCCGCGGACGTCGACGGTGATCTTCTTGGAGAGATCGCCGCTGGCGATCGCGGTGGCGACCTCCGCGATATTTCTGACCTGACCCGTCAGATTGCTCGCCATGAAGTTGACATTGTCGGTCAGGTCCTTCCAGGTGCCGGCGACGCCGGGAACCGCGGCCTGGCCTCCGAGCTTGCCTTCGGTTCCGACCTCGCGTGCGACGCGGGTCACCTCGGAGGCGAAGGCGTTGAGCTGGTCCACCATGGTGTTGATGGTGTTCTTGAGCTCGAGGATCTCGCCCTTCACATCGACCGTGATCTTGCGCGAGAGGTCGCCGCGCGCGACGGCCGTCGTCACCTCCGCGATGTTGCGCACCTGCGCCGTCAGGTTTCCCGCCATGAAGTTGACGCTGTCGGTCAAATCCTTCCAGGTGCCGGCGACACCGGGGACTTGAGCTTGCCCGCCGAGGCGTCCGTCGGTGCCCACCTCGCGCGCGACGCGCGTCACCTCGCCCGCGAAGCGATTGAGCTGATCCACCATCGTGTTCAGCGTTTCCTTGAGCTGCAGGATCTCGCCGCGGACGTCCACCGTGATCTTGCGCGAGAGGTCGCCGTTGGCGATCGCGGTCGCGACCTCCGCGATGTTTCGCACCTGTCCCGTCAGGTTGCCGGCCATGGAATTGACGCTGTCGGTCAGGTCCTTCCAGGTGCCGGCGACCCCGGGCACCTCGGCTTGGCCGCCGAGACGCCCTTCGGTGCCGACCTCGCGCGCAACGCGGGTCACCTCGCCCGCGAAGGCGTTGAGCTGGTCCACCATCGTGTTGATGGTTTCCTTGAGCTGCAGGATCTCGCCGCTGACGTTGACCGTGATCTTCTTGGAGAGATCGCCCTGCGCCACGGCGGTGGCGACCTCCGCGATGTTGCGCACCTGGCCCGTGAGATTGCTCGCCATCGAGTTGACGCTGTCGGTGAGGTGCTTCCAAGTGCCGGCGACCCCCTTCACCTCCGCTTGGCCACCGAGCTTTCCCTCGGTGCCGACCTCGCGCGCGACGCGCGTAACCTCGCCAGCGAAGGCGTTCAACTGATCGACCATCGTGTTGATGGTGTCCTTGAGTTCGAGAATCTCGCCGCGGACGTCGACGGTGATCTTGCGCGAGAGATCGCCGCTGGCGATGGCGGTCGAGACCTCCGCGATGTTGCGCACCTGCGCCGTGAGGTTGCTCGCCATGGAATTGACGCTCTCGGTCAAGTCCTTCCAGGTGCCGGCGACACCGAGGACGTTCGCTTGCCCGCCCAGGCGGCCGTCGGTTCCGACCTCGCGCGCAACGCGCGTCACTTCGCCCGCGAAGGCGTTCAACTGATCGACCATCGTATTGATGGTCTCCTTGAGCTGCAGGATCTCGCCGCTGACGTTGACCGTGATTTTCTTCGAGAGATCGCCGCCGGCGATCGCGGTCGCGACTTC
>DATJVP010000093.1:0-33991 GCA_035581425.1 Allostellaceae bacterium
TCAAAAAATACGGCACCCGACCCGCCGCGATCGCCTTCTGCTCGTAGCGGGTCTGGGGCCAATCCTCCGGACGCTCGCGCCAGTCGCGAGGGCCGCGGGCGAGCCATTCGAAGTCGGGATGCGACGGCGCCAACTCCAACATCCAGCGGAGATACCCGATGTCGTCGGTTGCAAGACGCAGCTCCGCTTTCGGCCGCAGTGTCCGCGCTAGCGCGTCGAGTGTTGCGGACGAGACCATGCGGCGCTTGTGGTGGCGCTGCTTCGGCCAGGGATCGGGAAAGAGGATGAACGCGCGCCCGAGCGAGCGGTCGGGAAGCGCCGCGAGCAGGAGACGCGCGTCGTCGACGAGGATGCGGATGTTTGCGAGGTCCCGACGGCGGATCTCCGCAAGGAGCTTCACGACGCCATTCTCGAACACTTCGGCACCGAGGAGGCCCACTTCGGGATGCTCGGCAGCCTGCCACGCGAGATGCTCGCCCGCGCCGAAGCCGATCTCGAGCCAGATTTCCTTGGGGTGAGGGGCCCCCTCACCTGACCTCTTCCCGGAGAGGAGAGGAAATTGGAAGAGCACCTCCGGATCGAGCGTGCCGTTCTCCGGCACGTCGAAGCCGAACTTCGGCAGAAGCTCGGCTTGAAGTCCCTGCTGTCCCGGGCGAAGGCGGCGGCCGCGGCGGCGGCCGTAGAGGAGACGCTGCCGCGGTGCCGGGCTCGTCAGGCGAGCGCCGAGCGGAGCTCGCCCACGAGGTCGAGACGCTCCCAGGAGAAGCCGCCATCGGCCTCGGGATGCCGGCCGAAATGCCCGTAGGCCGCGGTCCGCGCGTAGATCGGCTTGTTGAGGCTCAAATGCGTGCGGATGCCGCGGGGCGAGAGGTCCATCAACTGCTGTAGCGCCGCCGCGAGCTTCTCCTCATCGCAGCGCGCGGTGCCGTAGGTGTCGACGTAGACCGAGAGCGGCTTCGCGACGCCGATCGCGTAGGAGACCTGGATCACGCAGCGGTCCGCGAGTTCGGCCGCCACCACGTTCTTCGCGAGATAGCGCGCGGCGTAGGCGGCGGAGCGATCGACCTTGGTCGGATCCTTGCCGGAGAAGGCGCCGCCGCCATGCGGCGAGGAGCCGCCGTAGGTGTCGACGATGATCTTGCGCCCCGTGAGGCCGGTGTCGCCGTCGGGGCCGCCGATCACGAAGCGCCCGGTCGGGTTGACGTAGAAATGCTCCTCGTCGCACATCCAGCCCTCGGGCAGCACGTTCACGACGTGTGGGCGGACGATCTCGCGGACCTCGTCCTGGTCGATGTCGGGCGAGTGCTGGGTCGAGACCACGACCGAGGTCGCGCGCACGGGCTTGCCGTCGACGTATCGCAGCGAGACTTGGCTTTTTGCGTCGGGGCCGAGCTTCGGCGCTGAGCCCTCATGCCGCGCCTTCGAGAGCGAGCGCAGGATCGCATGCGCGTAGAAGATCGGCGCCGGCATCAGCTCGGGCGTCTCGCGGCAGGCGTAGCCGAACATGATGCCCTGGTCGCCCGCGCCCTCGTCCTTGTTGCCGGCGGCGTCGACGCCCTGCGCGATGTCGGAGGATTGCGAGTGGATGAGGCAATCGACCTGCGCCTTCTTCCAATGGAAGCCGTCCTGCTCGTAGCCGATGTCCCTGATCGCGCGCCGCGCGACTTCGACGAGCAGGTCCTTGGTGATCGAGGCGGGGCCGCGCACCTCGCCCGCGAGTACGACGTGGTTCGTCGTCGCCATCGTCTCACAGGCAACTCGCGCGTGCGGATCGGCCGCGAGGAAGGTGTCGACCACCGCGTCCGAGATGCGGTCGCAGAGCTTGTCCGGATGTCCCTCCGACACGGACTCGCTGGTGAAGACGTAGTTGCGCGTGGCCACGGTCGATCCTTTCTCCGGCCCGTATTGGGCCGCTTAGTAGCGATGCTGCGGCAAATCCCCGGTCTTGCGCACCGCGGGCAGGCGGCGGCAGCGACTAGTTGCAACCGGCATCAAGCCTCGTCAAGGATTTTTCCGCGCGGGCTGAATCCCACGGGATCAGTGGGACGCGTCCCTCAGCGATTGCTGCCGCGCGAGGCGTTGGCGATCGCCTTGGTGAGGTCGAAGAGCCTCCGGCGCACCTGCGCGTCGGAAATGCGGTAATAGGCGCGCATGAGCTCGAGCGTCTCGCGCCGCATCATCGGGTCGGCCTCGTGCGCGGGGCTCGGCGCGTCGTCCACCATGCCCTCGAGCCGCGCCTCGGCGGCGCTGGCGACGGTCGGGCTGATGTCGTCGAAGAAGAACGACACCGGCACATCGAGCACGCGCGAGAGATCGTAGAGCCTGCTTGCGCCGACGCGGTTGGCGCCGCGCTCGTATTTCTGCACTTGCTGAAATGTTAACCCGATCGCCTCGCCGAGCTTTTCCTGGCTCATCCCGAGAAGCGTCCGCCGCAATCGCACGCGCGCCCCGACATGCACGTCGATCGGATTGGGCTTATCGGATTTTTGACGGCGTCTCTGTCCGTCCCCAGCTTTTTGGTTCATTCTTTGGACCCGCCGAAACATCAGGCCGGCCATTGATAGTTCACGCGATCGCGAGCGGTCAACGAAATCACGTCGAATTTCAGGTGGATCGCACCAATTTTCACGAGCCTTCGCTGCGTTTCATCCTGAAATGAGCGACGCACCACGCTAAACCTAGCAAGAGGGGCAGTGCTGTTAGGAAAGGTAAATCGCCAACGCGCTCGTAAAGCGTGGGATCGAGACTTCGCGGCAGGGCGACGTCGAGATATCCCACGGCGTCGAGACCGAGTCGGCGCACGACTCTTCCATAGGGATCGACGACACCGGAGACGCCGTTGTTGGCGGCGCGCACCAGCGGCAGGCCTTCCTCGACCGCGCGCGTGCGAGCGATGCTGAAATCCTGGAATGGGCCCGAGCTCGTGCCGTACCAGCCGTCGTTGGTGAGGCTCAGGAGCCATTGCGGGCGGTCGCTCGGATCGATCGCTGCGCCCGGGAAGATCGCCTCGTAGCAGATGAGCGGCGAAACCGGCGGCAGACCCGGCAGGTGCAGCGTGCGTGGGCCGGGGCCCGCGGAGAAATCGACGGTTCCCGGCGTGATCTTGTTCAACGGCAGGATCGTGCGCAGAGGCACGTACTCGCCGAAGGGCACGAGATGCGCCTTGTCGTAGGTAGCGACGATCGCGCCCTCATGATCGAGCACGACGAGGCTATTCCAATAGCGCTCGGGACGCGCGGGCGGCGGGTCGGTGCGGTCGCTGCCGACGAGTGCGAGCGCTCCCTTCGGCAGCAGCGCGGCGATTATCATGCGCTCCTCGGGGAAGCGGTCGAGGAAAGGCGGCGCTGCGGCCTCGGGCCAGATGATCGCGGTGAGCGGTTTTCCATCCTCGTCCGGCGCCGCGCTCAGCGCGAGGTGGCGCCTGAAATTGGCCTCGAGCTCGGCGCGGTCGTTCTTGAGCGTTTGCGGGATCGAGGGCTGGACGATCCGCAGCGCCACCTCGGGCACGTTGCCAGGCGGCCCCGGCTCGAGGCGCGCCCAGCCAAAGCCGAGGCAGGCGGAGAGCAGCACGAGTGCCACGAGCAGCGGCGGCCAGCGCCTGCCGCCGAAATCGCCGAGCGTCGCCGGGAGCGTCGCAACCAGCACTGTGACGAGGCTGAGGCCGTAGATGCCGACGAGTGAGGTCGTCTGCAGCATCGCGAGGCTTCCGGGAAACGCCCCTGACCAGGCATAGCCCACGAGGTTCCAGGGGAAGCCCGTCAGGATATGCCCACGGAGCCACTCCGCCGCGCACCAGCAGACCGCGAGCGCCAGCACCCGCGCGGCGCTCCGCGCCTGCCAGCGCCGACAGAGGAGGTGCGCCGCGAGCAGCGCGAAGCCCGTGAAGAGGGCGAAGACCGCCGGCATCCCCAACACCGCAAAGGGGACGAGCCACCAGAACTGCGCGATGTCGACGAAGAGCGCCGCTGCGACCCAGTAGAGGCCCGCGACGAAGAATCCGAAGCCGAAGCACCAGCCGAGGCCGAAGGCCTCGCGCGGCCGCTGCACCCCGTCGGCGAGCCAGACGAGGCCGGTGAAGGAAACGACGAGCACTGGCGTCAGGTCGATCGGCGGCAGCGCCGCCACCGCGAGCGCGCCCAGCAGAAAGGCCGAGCCATGGCGGCGCATGCCGCGGAGCTCGGCGAGGCGGAGCGCCGCGATCTGCGCCGGCGCCACCGGCGCTGCGCCGCGAAAGCCCTGCGAGGTCGTGGCTTCAGGCATTCGCAGCACTCTCCGTGGGCGGCGGCGCGGGGAGGCCGCGCAGACGCAGCCGCTTGATGCGGCGGGGATCGGCCTCCAGCACCTCGATCTCGAATCCCGCGGGGTGTTTGATCACCTCGCCGCGCGCGGGCACCCGCCCCGCGAGCGCAGTGACAAGGCCGCCCAAGGTGTTGACCTCTTCCTCGATCTCCGGCGGCAGGAGTTTCAGCCCCGTGCGCTCCTCGAGCATAGCGACGGGCATCCGCGCCTCGACGATCACGCTGCCGTCGGGGCGGTCGATCCATTGCGGAAGATCGGCGGGGTCGTGCTCGTCCTCGATCTCGCCGACGATCTCCTCGATCACGTCCTCGATGGTGACGAGGCCGTCAACGCCGCCGAACTCGTCGGCCACCAGGGCGAGATGGATGCGCGTCAGCCGCATCTGCAACAGCAGATCGAGGATCGGCATCGAGGGCGCCGAGAACAGCACCTTGCGCACGATCTTCGCGAGCGTGACGGGCTTCCCCTCGACCGCATGCGGCAACACGTCCTTGACGTGGACCATGCCGATCACGTCGTCGAGCGTCTCGCGATAGACGGGCATGCGCGAATGGCCCTGCTCGATGAAGTGTCGCACCACCTCCGAGATCGGCGTCTCGGTCTCGAGGGCGATGATGTCGACGCGCGGGACCATCACATCCGCGACGGTTAGCTCGTGGAGCTTCAGCAGGTTCAAGAGGATCGCGCGCTCCTGCGCGTCGATCGGCTCCTCCTCGTGCTCCTCGATGAGCTCCTCGAGCGAGGTCCGGAGATCCTGCTCGCCGCCGCGGAGCTGGCGCAGCCAGTTGCGCAGGCTGCGGAATGGGCCTTCGGCCTCGGTAGGGCGCTCGCCGGCTTGGCGGCTGCTCGGCGCGTCAGTCATCGCCCGCCGCCTGCCGCTCGGCATAGGGATCTGCGACCCCGAGCTTCGCCAGTACCTGGGTCTCGAGCGCCTCCATGCGCTCGGCCTCGGTGGGCTCGTCGTGATCATAGCCGAGAAGATGCAGCACCCCGTGCACCACCAGATGGCGCAGATGGTCGGCGAGCGGCTTTCCCTGCTCCTGCGCCTCGCGGCTGGTGGTCTCGAAGGCGAGCACGACATCGCCGAGGAGGGAGGGCGCCTTCGGCGGCAAGTCCTCGTCGAGGCCGGGGAAGGAGAGCACGTCGGTCGCGGCGTCGATCCGCCGCCATTGCCGGTTGAGGCGCCGCAGCAGCGCATCATCCGCGAGCACCACGCTCACCTCGGTGCGGCGCGTCAGGCGCGGCTTCGCCGCGGCGAAGGCCGCCACGACCGCGGCTATGCAGAGCTGGCGCCGGCGCGGCAGGCGCTCGCGCCAACGCGCGGAGGCCTCCAGCAGCTCGACGGAGACCGCGGGCTTCTTCCGGGCGGAGGCACGGGTGCGGTTAGGCATTCTCGTCCCCGCGGCGTTTCTCCGCCCGGCGGCGGTCCCTGCGGTCATAGGCCTGCACGATCCGTTGCACGAGCGCATGGCGGACCACGTCGGCCTCGCTGAAGCGCACGGTGGCGATGCCGTCGACGCCGTCGAGCGCGGCCAGCGCATCATCGAGGCCCGAGCTCGTGCCGCGCGGCAGGTCGACCTGCGAGGGATCGCCGGTGACGGCCATGCGCGCGCCCTCGCCGAGGCGGGTCAGGAACATCTTCATCTGCATCGGCGTCGCATTCTGCGCCTCGTCCAGAATGACGTAGGCGTGCGCGAGGGTGCGTCCGCGCATGAAAGCCAAGGGTGCGATCTCGATGTCGCCGTTCTCGAGCCGCTTCTGCACCTGCTCGCCCGGCAACATGTCGTAAAGCGCGTCGTAGAGCGGGCGGAGATAAGGGTCGACCTTCTCGCGGAGATCGCCGGGAAGAAAGCCGAGACGCTCGCCTGCCTCGACTGCGGGACGCGAGAGCACGATGCGCTCGACCCTCCCACTCATCATCATGTCGACGGCGGTCGCGACGGCGAGATAGGTCTTGCCGGTCCCGGCGGGGCCGAGGCCGAAGACGAGCTCATGCGAGCGAAGCGCGCGGATGTACTCCGCCTGGACGGGACTCCGCGCGGAGATGCGGCGCTTGCGCGTGTGGATTTCACTCTCGATCCCGAAGGCTGCCGGCGGCTCGCCGGCGCGGCTGTGGGCGAGGCGTACCGCGGCATCGACCGTCGCGCCGTCGACCTCGTCGCCGTGCTTCAGGCGCTGATAGAGCGATGCGAGCGCCGCCTGCGCTTGCCCTGCCTTCAGGCTCGGTCCCGTGATCTCCAGGAGGTTCCCGCGCGAGGCAATCGAGACGCCGAGCTGCCGCTCGATCCGGCCGAGATGAGCATCGTGCTCGCCGAAGAGCAGCGGGAGGAGCGCGTTGTCGTCGAAGCGCATCTGCACGATGCCGCCGCCTTTGCTGCCGCTCATGCCGCGCTCTCGAGATGCTCGCCCGCGAGGCTGTTGGGCTCGGCGCCGCGGATCAGCAACGGCAGGAGCGCGCCGATGAGGCGCTGAGGCGCCAGGACGTGCACGGGCTGGAGATAGGGGCTCCGCCCCACGAGCTGGCCCGGATGACGTCCCGGCTTCTCCAGGAGCACCGGCAGCGTCTTGCCCACCTGGCTCAGGTTGAAGGCGCGCTGCTGCGCTTCGAGCAGTTCCTGAAGGCGCCGAAGCCGCTCGGCCTTCAGAGGCTCCGGCACCTGATCCTCCGCGCTCGCCGCGGGCGTGCCCGGGCGCGGGGAATATTTGAAGGAGAAGGCCTGGGCATAGCGGGCCTCGCGCACGAGCGCGAGGGTGGCCAGGAAATCGACCTCGCTCTCGCCGGGATGCCCCACGATGAAATCGGAGGAGAAAGCGATATCCGGCCGCGCCGCACGGAGCCGCTCGAGAGTGCGGAGATAGTCGGCGGCCGTGTGGCCGCGGTTCATCGCGGCGAGCACGCGGTCGGAGCCCGACTGCACCGGCAGATGCAGGAACGGCATCACCATCGGAAGCTCGCGATGCGCGGCCACGAGCTCGTCGTCGACGTCGCGGGGATGCGAGGTGGTGTAGCGGAGCCGCAGGAGGCCGGGCATCGCTGCGAGCGAGCGCAGGAGCCGGCCAAGGCCCCAGATGCCGCCTTCGGGGGCCGCACCGTGATAGGCGTTGACGTTCTGCCCGAGGAGCGTGATCTCCCGCGCGCCGCTCGCCACGAGATGCCGCGCCTCCGCGATCACCTGCGCGGCAGGCCGCGAGAACTCCGCGCCTCGCGTATAGGGGACGACGCAGAAGGTACAGAACTTGTCACAACCCTCCTGGATCGTGAGAAAGGCGGAGACACCCTGCGGCGCCGCCGTCTCCGGGAGGTGATCGAACTTGGCCTCGGCGGGAAACTCGGTGTCGAGGACGCGACCTGCGGCACGGCTCGCCGCCGCCACCATCTCCGGAAGTCGATGATAGGTCTGCGGGCCCAGCACGATGTCGACATGGGGTGCGCGCGCCATGATCTCCGCGCCCTCGGCCTGCGCGACGCAGCCCGCAACCGCGAGGATCATTCGTCCGCCCGACCGCGCCTTCCGCTTCTGGAGCGTCTTGAGCCGCCCCAGCTCCGAGAACACCTTCTCCGCGGCCTTCTCGCGGATGTGGCAGGTGTTGAGGATCACCATGTCCGCATCCTCGGGCGTCTCGATTGTGCGGTATCCGAGCGGCGCCAGCACATCCGCCATACGCGTGCTGTCGTAGACGTTCATCTGGCAGCCGTAAGTCTTGATGAACAGCGATTTCGTCATGGGATCAGCCGCTGGCGACCTCGACGACCGGCGCCGCCTGCATGGCCTGCGGCGCCGCGAGCGGCCGAACCGCGCAAGTGGGTTCGATCGGTTGCGGACGACCCGCGAGCGCGGAGGAGACCCCGGCGGAGACGACGCGCCAGCAGTAATCCGCAAGGGCCTTGCGCGAGGGGAAGTCGTCGGCGTTGACGGGCTCGTGGAATTGCACGACGACGCCGGTCCGACCGAGACCCAGCATCGACCAGAGATGCGAACCCATGTCCATGTCGCCGTACCAGGCAAAATAGGGCCGGTAGAAGCGTCCGATCGGCATGCCGTTGAGAAGCGTGTAAGCGAGCGAGACCGGCTGCACCACGACGGGATTCGGATACTGCGTGCCGTGCACTGCCGCGAAGAGCGCGCTCTTGAAGGGCAGCACGCGATTGCCGTCGCCGCTCGTGCCCTCCGGGAAGAGGATGAGGTTGTCGCCGCGCCTGAGGCGATCGACGATCGCGTCGCGCTGGATGTGCGCGGAATGCTGACGGCGCTCGATGAAGACGGTCTGCTGCAGCTTCGCGAGCCAGCCTAAGAGCGGCCAGCCCGCCACCTCGCGCTTGGCGACGAACGACCCCTCGATCACGCCGCCGAGGATCTCGATGTCGAGATAGGAGACGTGATTGACGACGAAGAGTGTGGGGTGCCGGGCCGAGGGCGTGCCCACGGTCTCGATCTCGAAACCGAGGATGCGGCTGGTGCGCCGGTGGTAAAAGACCGGGAGCCTCGTCGAGAGGCGCGAGCGCAACAGGACGAGGACCGCCTGCACCGGCATCAGCGGCAAGGTCAGGGCCAAGTAGAGGAAGATGCGGCGCAGCCGCAGGACGAAGGCGCTCAAGGCGCGCTCGCCCCGCGCGCTTGCCGCTCATAGTGCCGATAGTACTTGTCGGTGATGAGGTCGGTCTTGACGATGATCGAGACGTCGATCGTGTTGAACTGCCGGTCGATGACGGCGCCGTCCCCAACGAAGCCGCCGAGCCGTAGATAGCCCTTGATGAGTGGAGGCAGCTCCCCGAGCGCCTTTGCGGGGTCGATCGCCTGCGACGGCAGCCGCCGCATGTCGATGTAGCGCTCCGGGAGCGCTCGCGGTCGGAGCGCGGGCGGGGCCAGGTGATGGTAGTGCAGGTAGCTCAAAGGTACGGCGAGCGCATCTGGCTCGATGCCGTGCAGGCTCGCGCAGCCGAACATGAGATCGATCTGGTAGTGGAAGACATAGGCGGCGATGCCGCGCCAGAGGAGCTGCATGGTCGGGCGGTTGCGTGCGCCCGCATCGACGCAGGAGCGGCCGAGCTCGAGGATCTCGCCGGGATAGGCCACCATGGTGGTGATGTCGTACTCGGCCGCGGAATAGAACCCGCCCGCGCGCTCCGCCGCCGCGCGCCGGATCAGCCGATAGGTCCCGATTACGGCATCGGGACCAAGGCCGCGCGCATGATCGATCACCAGCAGATGGTCGGCGACGTCGTCGAAAGTGTCGAAGTCGCGGCCTGCGCGCGCCATCTCCGGCGAGGCCTCGGCGCCCATCTCGTCGTAAAAGACGCGGTAGCGCAGCGCCTGCGCCGCCGCCACCTCGGGGGCGCTTCGCGCGAGGCGCACGGCGAGCGTCCCCGAGCGGATGTTGAAACTCGCGGGCTCTTCGGCAAGACGGCGGAGCTGGGGCTCGTTCATGGGCGCGAACCGCCGGTCATTTCCGCTCGCCCTCCTTGCGGTTGGACTCCAACGGCACGGCATAGAGCTCGAGCCGGTGCCCGACCAGGCGATAGCCCAGTTTCTCCGCCACCTGGCGCTGTAAGCCCTCGATCGCCTCGTTCGTGAACTCGATCACCCGTCCGGTTTGCAGGTCGATTAGGTGATCGTGATGGTCGCTCGGCATCTCCTCGTAGCGCGCGCGGCCGTCGCCGAAATCGTGCCGCGCGAGAATATTGGCCTCCTCGAAGAGGCGCACGGTGCGATAGACGGTGGCGATGCTGATCCGGGGATCGATCTCCGTCGCGCGGCGGTGCACGGCCTCGACGTCGGGATGATCGGCCGAATCCGAAAGCACGCGCGCGATGATCCGGCGCTGCTCCGTCATCTTGAGCCCCTTGTCGATGCATAGCTGCTCCAGCCGCGATGGCATCGGCCTAGCACCGCCTCCCTCTCGGAGCCGGCCGCCCCGCAGTTGAGCCTGCAGCGCCTCGGCCGGATCGTCGCCCCATACGCTGGCGGCCCGGTTCCACCGGAAGCCGATCTCCGGCCGCCGGCATCGGGCCGCGAGCGCTCATGGTTATCAGTATAGCCAAAAGGGCCTGACCATCCTATGACGGCGTGCCGGCGCCTGGTCAGGCCACTCTAAGTCTCAGGAAGAGCTTGACTTTCTCCCACGGGTGCCGAGCCCGATCTCCTTCGCGAGGCGAGAGCGTTGGCGGGCATAATTGGGCGCCACCATCGGATAGTCCGGTGCCAGTCCCCAGCGCTCGCGATACTGCTCGGGCGTCATATTGTATGCCGTCTTGAGATGCCGTTTCAGCATCTTGAGCTTCTTGCCGTCCTCGAGGCAGACGATGTAATCCGCATGCACCGATTTCTTCACGGGCACCGCCGGCTCCGGCCGCTCAGCCGCCGGCGCCGGGGCTTTGCCGACTCCGGCAAGCGATTGATAAACCGAGCTGATAAGCTGGGGCAGGTCGTTCGCCGCGACTGTATTGTTGGAAACGTGGGCAGCCACGATCTCCGTCGTCAGCGAAAGCAGTTCCTTCGTATTCGCGTTGTCAGTCATTTTTAGATTGGTCCTGTCCAAAACTGGACATCGATATAGTTTGTCGGCGTCTATAAAGCAATCGCTCCTACCAGAACAAGATCGGGCCCCTGATCTGCCGAATAGAACGCGCCGCAGATGCTTAAAAACGCAAGCAAGTGGCGGGTGCCGACTTGGCGCTCACTCGACGACCTCGTCCGCGCGATTCAGGACTTCGGGCGCGATTGTGACGCCCATCGCGCACCGTATCACGGGCGTTCTTCAGCCCGGGAGCAGTATCCGCCGCAAGAGCCGCGCATCCATGACCGCGCCGCCGGGGCGCCGATAATAGCCGCGGCGGACGCCGAGGCGCTCGAAGCCGAGGCTTTCATAGAGCGCGAGCGCGGCGGCGTTGTCGTCGGCGACCTCGAGCGTGAGCATTGCAATGCCGAGGCCGCGCGCGCGCACGAAGAGGTCGCCGAGTAGAGCTCGGCCGGCCCCGCGCCGGCGCGCGCCCGGCGCGACGCCGAGGGTTACGATCTCGCCGGCGGGGCCCAAGAGCGTGTCGAACAGGAAGGCTTGCGGACGGCGTTGCGGATCCTCTGCCTCGCTTACCCAATGCCCGCTCGCGCCGGCAATTGCGAGGATGCCCGCGAAGTCCTCGCGGCTCCAGGCTTCGCCCGGAAAGCAAAGCCCATGCAGCAGCGCCACCTCCGCCAGGTCCCTATCGGCGATGCGCGCGATCTGCCAGGAGCTCAAGGGCGGCCTGCGGGCGGGGGGAGCGTCGTATCGGGCGCGCGGAGGTAGAGCGGCTCGAGCCGCTCCGTCCGCTCACCCCGAAGCCAGCGCTCGCGCGCGAGGCGACCCAAATCGACGGCGTCGGGAGTACCGATTCCAGCCATTACGCCAACCCGCCCCGCGAGCGCCGACTGGAGTCGACCGGCGCCGTCGCCCGCAAACACGATCGTGCCGTCTGGGAGCCAGGACACCCAATCCTGCGGGGGCACCAAGGCGCCGCTGCCGACGGGAATTCGCTTCCGGTCGAACGCTTGCAGATAGAGCTCCTTGCGCCGGCTATCGAGCGCCACGACGAGATGCCACTCCCCGGCTCCCGCAACCGCCGCAATGACCGCATCCGGGACGGCCGCCGCCACCGTCTCGAAGCTCGTGAGGCCCAGAACCGGCTTGCCACTCGCGAGCGCCAGGCCTTCGGCGGCGGCGAGCCCGATGCGCACGCCCGTGAAGGCTCCAGGTCCGACCGTGACGGCGATGCAGTCGAGATCGGCGAAGCCGATCCGAGCCGCCTCCATCACGCGCGCGATCATCGGCAGAAGCTGCTCCGCCTGTCCGATCGCCATCGCCTCGAATTCGTGCGCGAGCACTTCGTCGTCGCCGACGACGGCGGCGGAGCAGCCGTTCCCGGAGCTGTCGAATGCGAGAACCCTCATCGCAAGCGGGCCTTCGGCATGATAGGAAAGAGGAGCATCCCTGCTGCCGCCTGTTTCCGCAATCTCTCCCTAGAGCCCATGCCCGCAGCACTCGTCGAGATCGGCCAGAATTCCCATGGTGTCGCTCTGGAGATCGCCTATGCGACCCCCAACAACGTCACGGGAAAGCCCATTTATGCCCGCGCCCTCTGCTACCTCCACGCGGTGGCCGAGCAGCGTCTCGTCCGCGCGCAGGAGCTCGCGCGGGCGCTGGGGCTGGGCTTCAAGATCTTCGATGCGTTTCGGCCTTCCGAAGCGCAGTGGAAGCTCTGGGAGGCGCGACCCGATCCGGAGTTCGTCGCCGATCCCCGCCGCGGCTCCCCGCACTCGCGCGGGGTTGCCGTCGATCTCACCCTGGTCGATGCGAGCGGGCGCGAGCTCGAGATGGGAACGGGATTCGACGCCTTCACGCCGCTCTCGCATCACGGCAACACCGCGGTCTCGCCGGAGGCGCAGCACAACCGCCTGCTGCTCCTCGGCCTCATGACGGCGGCGGGCTGGGACTTCTACCGATACGAATGGTGGCACTATCAGCTCTTCGACTCGCGCCTCTACCCGCTGCTGAGCGACAGCGATCTCCCGGTCTCGATGATGACGGCGGGCTGAGCGCCGCCACTCAGACCGGGCGGACTTCGTGTACCTCGGGGATGTAGTGGCGGAGCATGTTCTCGATGCCCGCCTTGAGCGTCGCGGTCGAGCTGGGGCAGCCTGAGCAAGAGCCCTGCATGTGCAGATAGACGACGCCGTCCTCGTAGCGGTCGAAGATGATGTCGCCGCCGTCCTGCGCGACCGCCGGGCGCACCCGCGTCTCCAGGAGCTCCTTAATCTGCGAGACGACCTCGTCGTCCTCCTCGGCGCCGGCACCGGGGGCGGCGGCCTCGCCAATGATCACCGGCCGTCCGGCCGTGAAGTGCTCCATGATGGCGCCGAGCACGGCGGGCTTGAGCTCGGTCCAGTCCCGGTCGGCGTCCTTGGTGACGGTGACGAAGTCGGCGCCTAGGAAGACGCCGCTCACGCCCGGCAGCGTGAAGATCTGCTGCGCCAGCGGAGAGCGTCCGGCGGCGGCAGTATCCGTGAAATAGGCCGTGCCGCTCGCCATCACCTCGCGTCCCGGGAGGAACTTGAGAGTGGCAGGATTGGGCGTGGTTTCCGTCTGGATGAACATGAGCGGCTCGCTGTGGAAGGCTCTATGGCGCTCAACCTTGGGATTCCGGCCCTCCAAGTCAACCCTTTCGCGCGTAGGGTCAATCCGGCGCCAGCGGTCAGCCATGCTGCGGCCGCTCTTGCCTCGATGGCCCCGGCGCGCTTCAAATGGCGCATGACCGACATCACCGAGGCCGGCCACGCCGATCTCGAGACCGTGGGGCGCCTCAAAGCCGCGCCGCTCGTGGATTGGCTGGTGAGGGCCGCCCGCGGGGTTACGGACATCAGCGCCTTCTTCGCGAGCTTCTGCGAGCGAATTCAGGACGCGGGCATCCCCCTCGATCGCGCGACCATGCACGCCCATGTGCTGGACCCGCAATTCCGCGGTCTCACCCTGCAGTGGCGCTGCGGGTCCGGCGGCAGGATCGTGCGGCATTCGCATGGGGTCGAGGATCAGCCGAGCTACATCAATAGCCCCGTCTATTGGATCTATGGTGGCGCCGAGCGCTTCCGCCGGCGCCTCGAGAACCCGGAAGTCGTCCTCGATTTTGCGATCCTCTCGGAGCTCAAGGCCGACGGTTTCACGGATTACGTCGCCCAGAGGCTGCCCTTCACCGATGGCACCAACCATGCCGTCACCTGGGCGACGGGGCACTCCGGCGGCTTCAGCGCCGAGGACCTCGCCGTCTTCGATGCGCTGGTGCCTTATCTCGGCGTGGTCGTCGAGGCGCGGGCGACCCATCGCGCGGCCGAGACGCTGCTCAAGACCTATCTCGGCGCCGATGCCGGGACGCGCGTGCTCCGGGGCCAGGTGCTTCGCGGCAGCGGCCAGCCCATAGAGGCTGCGATCCTCTTCGCCGACCTCCGCCACTTCACCGATCTCTCGGAGCGGCTCTCGGGCGAGCAGATGATCACGCTCCTCAACGACTACTTCGAATCCGTGATCTCCCCGGTCGAGGCGCATGGCGGCGAGGTGCTGAAGCTCATCGGCGACGGCATTCTCGCGATCTTTCCCTTGACCCGTGGCGGGCCGCGGCCGATGTGCTTCGCGGCGCTGGCGGCAGCGCGCTCGGCCTTCGCGGAATTCGCGGAGGTGAACCGACGGCGCGAGGCGGCGGGCGAGACGGTGGTGCGTTTCGGCATCACGCTCCATCTCGGCACCGTCATCTACGGCAACATCGGCGGCGCAAGCCGGCTCGACTTCACCGTTATCGGCCCCGCCGTCAACCTCGTGAGCAGGCTGCAGATGCTGTGCCGGCGCCTCGGCAAGGGCGTGCTTTTCTCCGGCGATTTCGTGCGCGGCTTGGGCGTGCCCATGATCTCGCTCGGCCGGTACGAGCTCCGCGGCGTCTCCGAGCCCGAGGAAGTCTTCGCCCTGCCGGCCTGGGAGGACCCGTACTACCAGCCGGATAGCGGGTGAGCGAACCGCCAATTTCGCGGAGCGGTCGCGAGGGCCTGTTATTTACGTCACCGCCGCGAGCTGTTGCTTGGTGAGGCCGCCGGGGACGATGGTGACGGGGAGGCGGAGTTTGCCAGCTTGCTTTCCCACGAGCGCGGTGATGAGCGGACCCGGGCCTTCGGGACCGGTGCCGGCGGCGAGAACGAGGATCGAGATGCTGGGCTCCTCCGCGATGAGCGCCAGAAGCTCGTCGCTCCGCCGCCCCTCGCGGATGTAGACGACGGGCTGCGAGCCCGCGAGCTCCACCACCTCCTGCGAGAGCTTCTGCAGGAGCTGCTCTGCCTCCTGGCGGCGCTCCTCGCGCATCAAGGATTCGACCGCCATCCATTGCTGGAGATCGCTCGGCTCGATCACGTAGAGCAGGGCGACGCGCCCGCCGGTCCTGCGCGCGCGCATCGCGGCATAGCGCATCGCGACCGGCATCTCCGAGCTCTCGTCCACGACCACGAGAAAGATGCGCTGGGCGGACGGGGCGGGATCGCTCATGGCGGACCCTCTCAGGAGTGCCGGAAAGGCAGGCTCGCGAGCCATCCTGCCACCACGGCCAAGAGGACGGCAATCAAGCCATAGAGGAGCGCGTAGCGGTCGGCGAAGTCGTGCACCTCCGCATCGAGCCCGATCTCCGAGACCACCAGCGGCACGGTCTGGCCGCTCACCACGGCCTTGTCGCGCACAAGGAACACCTCGACGCGATAGGTTCCCGTGGGCACGTTCCTGGGGAAGGTGATGGTCGTGCGGAAGAGCCGGCTGCCGAGGAAATTCACCTGGCCCACGGCCGGCACATAGAGGCCCGCGCGGATCTGGTTGCGCAGGAAGGCCTCGCGAAACTCCGCCGTCTCGTCCGGCGGCACGGTCCCGGCGGTGTTGAGGCGGAGATTCTCGAGGCCGATCTGCTGGAGCTGGCGCATGGCCGGCGGCGCGATCTGGTCGAGCGGGCGGCTCGAGGCGAGGCTGTAGAAGCTCGGCGCCTGAGTGAAGGTCACCTCGCGCGTGTTGATCCAGATCTGCGCGACCTTGCTCTTGCGGCGGACGCTCATGTCGCGCTCGGGGCCGCGGACGATCACCATCACGTCGCCCTCGCCCTCGGTCGCGCCGAAGAGCACGACGCTCGTCCCGGTGAAACCCGTGGTGATCGCGACGAGATGGCTCGTGAGGTCCGCAACGAGCGCTTGCGCGCGAGCGCCGCCGGGCGCGAGCGCGGCGGCGAGGCTCGCGAGCACCAGGGCAGCGCGGAGATGCGCCCCCCTCATGTGCTCCCTACCGCGACGACGGAATAGAGATCGATGGGCCGGACGCCGAGGTCGCGGGCGAGCTTCACCGCGACCCCGAGCACGAGGAGCGCCAGGAGCGCACGGAGCTGCTCGCCGCGGAGCTTCGCGCCGAAGCGCGTGCCTACCTGCGCGCCGATGACGCCGCCCACCAGCAGGATCAAGGCCAGGACCGCATCGACGGTGCCGTTGCCGATCGCCTGCAGCACCGTCACGTTGGCCGCGACGAAGATGATCTGCAGGAGCGAGGTCCCCGGCACCACCACCGTCGGCATGTCCAGCATGTAGATCATCGCGGGCACCATGATGAACCCGCCGCCTACGCCCATGATCGCGGAGAGGATCCCCACGAGGAAGCCGAGCCCCACCGGCACGATCGCGCTGATGTAGAGCTTCGAGCGGCGGAAGCGCATCTTGAGCGGCAGGCCGTGGATCCACATGTGCTGGTGGAGCTTTCGCCGCGCGCCGCCGGGCCGGCGCTGGCGGATGATCGCGCGGGTCGATTCCACCAGCATGATCGAGCCGAGGATGCCCAGGAGGACGACATAGCTCACGGTCACCACCAGCTCGACCTGTCCCACCCGGCGCAGCAGCGCGAAAAGCCAGACGCCGAATCCGGAGCCGAGGAAGCCGCCGATGAGCAGCACCGCGCCCATGTGGAAATCGACGTTGCCGCGCCGCCAATGCGCGATGACGCCGGAGACCGAGGCGCCCACGAGCTGATTGGCCGAGCTCGCGACCGCGACCGCCGGCGGAATGCCGATGAAGATCAGCAGTGGCGTCAGCAGGAACCCGCCGCCCACCCCGAAAATTCCCGAGAGCACGCCCACCAGCCCGCCGAGTCCCAGGAGGACGATCACGTCCACGGAGAGCTCTGCGATCGGGAGGTAGATGTCCATGCGAGGCTGCGATGCGCGGCTGGATTCGAGAGGACGAGGGCCACCTTACCGCCGCGATTCACCAGCGGCAACGCGCAATCTCACCATGCCGAAGGTTTGAGCCGCCTCGATAGTGATGGGACGACGCGTAGCGCGTGTGCGGTATGCCGCCAGGCATTGCGCAATGCGATACTTGGGGCAATCCAGCCGAAGGGAGGAACATCATGGACGGGGCATTCGACTATCGCGGCAAGACGGTATTCGTCGCCGGAGGGAGCAGCGGGATCAATCTCGGGATCGCCGAGGGATTCGCGCGAGCCGGGGCGGCGGTCGCGATCGCGAGCCGCTCGAAATCGCGCGTCGATGCCGCGGCGGCGGCGCTTCGCGCCCATGGCGGCGAGGTCATGGGCGAGACCGCCGATGTCCGCGATTACGCCGCGGTAGCGGCGGTGCTGGAGAAGGTATCGGCGGCGCTCGGGCCGATCGACGCGCTGGTCTCGGGCGCCGCCGGGAATTTTCCGGCTCCGGCGCTCGGCATGTCCGCGAACGGCTTCAAGGCGGTCGTCGACATCGACCTCCTCGGCACCTTCAACGTTCTCCGCGCGGCGCACGCGCATTTGCGCAAACCCGGCGCTGCCATCATCAACATATCGGCGCCCCAGGCCTTCAACCCCTCGCCGCTGCAAGTCCATGTCTGCGCTGCCAAGGCCGGGGTCGATATGGTGACGCGGGTGCTCGCGATGGAGTGGGGCGGGGACGGCATCCGCGTCAATTCGATCGTCCCGGGGCCGATCGAGGGAACCGAGGGCGTGCGACGCTTGATGCCGAGCGCGGCCGCCAGGCGCGCGGTCGAGCGCAGCATCCCGCTTCGGCGCCTGGGGCAAACCGAGGATGTGGCCCGGCTCGCACTCTTTCTCGCCTCTCCGCTCGCGAGCTACGTCACCGGCGCGGTCATACCCGTCGATGGTGGCTGGTCGCTCGCGGGAATCGGTAGTATTTCCGCTATGGCGGCACAGGGCGGGTGAGGGAAGTGCCACAAAATGGCCCGGTTCAGTCCGCACCCGCCGCGTGCTACGATTGCTGCGCCGCGGTCAGGAGGAGGCACCCATGCCCGTCATAGCCATCACCAAAGCGCCGGAGATCCCTTGGCGGCCCGGCTATCGCAATTTCATCCTCGCCGGGAAGGACCAGGGCGTCGGCTGCGTCGCCGGCATGAGCGTGATCGAGCCCGGCTGCGGCGCGCCGCTCCACGTTCATAAGGCCTCGGACGAGATCTTCATCGTCCTCGAAGGCGCGCTCGACATGCGCCTCGGCGATGAGCGCATCCTGGTGGAAGCGAACCATACCATCGCGATCCCCGCGGGCGTCCCGCATGCCTTCGTCGCGGTGGGGCGCGTCCCCGTGCGCATGTTCACCTTCATGCCCGAGAGCGGCGCCATCGCAGACGCGACCGTCTATCTCGAGGGCGAACCTCCGGCGGGCGCCGAGTTGCACTAAGGCTTGGTGCACCAGAAGACGTACATCGGAAAGGCGTCGGGGTGCGCGGCCTCGAATTCTGCCCAGTTGTCGAGATCGGTCATCGCGGGATCCTCTGGATAGGTCTCGCGATAGCGGGCGGGAATCCCCGTGAGATCGTGCTCGAATCCCACGAAGGCGAGGCCGAGCTCCGCCAGCATCGCCTTCACCCGCGGCAACGTGAAGCGGTGCTCGCAGGCATGAAACAGTAGGTCGCGACAGCCGCTCAAATCCCAGATGTCGTTGGAGAGCGCGAGCTTCGGGAATTCGGCGGCCTCGTTCCCGAAGAGCACGCGCTCGCGGAAGCGGCGAATACCCGTGGGGGTCGGCGAAAGACCGAGCGCCGAGATCCGTGCGCGCGCCGCCACGACCTCTGCACGCGCAGCCTCGCTATAGAGCCCGACACGCATCCAGCCCCCGGGGCGCAGCATCCCCGCGAGCACGCGCCAGCCCGCGATGGGGGATTCCAAGTGGTGCAGCACGCCCACGACCTCGATCACCGGGAAGCTGCGACCGAGCTCACCGAGGCGCAGGAGATCGCCCTGCAGGAATTCGAGGTTCGCCGCCCCAAGCCGCTTCGCCATCCGAGCGGCATAGGCGAGGCTCGCGCGCGAGAGGTCGACCGCGAGCACCTCGACCCCCTCGAGCGCGAGCGCGGTCGTTATGGGCTGGATGCCTGTCCCCGCGCCTGCGACGAGGATCTCGAGCGGTCTCTCCAGGAATTCGGGCACGCGCGCATGCGGGAACCGTTGGCGGAGCCCTGCCGCAAGACGCGTCCGCGGTTGCTGCGGCAGCAGGAACCAGCGGGGGTAGGGGTGCTCCTCGTACTGTCGGCCGACGGCCTGCGATGTCGCATCCTCGCTTCCACCGAGGCTCGGGAGCGTCTCGGCGATTTCCCGCTCCTGGAGCGGCTCCAGTAGCGTGCGCTCGATCACCGCGCGGAAATGTGGGGACCAGCGCTCGAGCGCGATCTCCGCGAGCGACGCCGCATCGGCTCGCCAGGCGAGCGGGGCGAAAAGCGCGTCGCGGAGGAGCCGCCCCTCGAGAGCGGCATCAGGTGCCGGCTTTTGCGCGAACTCCGTTTCGCGCGCCGCCTGCCCGCGTTCCTCCTCCTCGCTCAGTGCGAAGACGTAGTTGTTGTTGAAGCACTGGAGGGCCAATCCCGCGAGGAACGGATGCGCTGTTGCAGGGATCGCCGCCGCGAGAGCGAGGCGCCGCCGTGCCGCCGTCAGGAAGCGCTCGATCACGGCGTCGCGGTTCACGGTCTTTGCGAGAAGAAGCGCGAGGAGCTCGTCCGCGAGAAGCGGCGGCGTTTCGTTCCGGAGAAGCGCGTCCACTGCGGCTTCCGCCATCTCGACTGGCGCGGCGTCGAGGCCGTAGCGCGCGCGGAGCTGACGGGCTGCGGGCTTCGCGAGCATGCCGTGATCCATCCCGGATGCGGCGAAGCAGCGCTCGATTCCCACCACGATCTCGGGATCGTGCTCGGTCGGAATACGGCGCGACACCGCGAGGGCAAAGGCCGCCACGGTCTCGCGCGCCTCGGGAGCCTCGCGCATCGCCTTCCGGGCGCGGTCGAGCGCCTCATCCACACGACCGAACCCGCAGAGGAGCTGCACCAGCTTGAGATGCGCCGCGGCGAGGCCGGGATCGAGTTCGAGCGCGCGCTCGCACTGTCTGATTGCTTCCTCGCTGCGCCCGAGATCGGCGAGCGCGCCGCCGAGGCCGACGGCTGCCACGGGATCGCGGGGCTCGAGTGCGACCAATTCACGATAGGTCGCGGCGGCCTCCTCCGATCGCCCGAGCGCCACCAGCGCCGCCGCGTGATGGCGGAGCACATCGAGGGAGTGCGGCGCGATTCCACGCGCGCGGCGCAGGCTTTGCTCGGCGGTGGGAAGCTCGCCCAGCTCCGCTGCCGCGAGCGCACGGCCGATCAGCGCTCCGACGTCGTTCGCATCGATCGCGAGCGCTCGGTCGTGGGCCGCGAGCGTATCCGCGAATCTTCCCTGCATTGCGCGGAGGAGGGCGATCCCGTTGTGGACCGCGGGCTCGCGCGGCGCGAGTGCCAGCGCCTCGGCGAGGCTCGACTCCGCGAGCTCCTGCCGTCCGGTCGCTATTGCGATCATGCCCAGGAGATAGTTCGCATAGGGCACGCGCGGAGCTACCGCGAGCACCTCGCGGCAGAGGCGTTCGGCTTCGAGGTGGAGCCCTCCCTGATAAAGCCGCGACGCCTCCGCCAGCGCCGCGTCGAGCTCCGGCGGGCGCTGCCGTTTCTGGTCGGACCGTCCGGCCTTCGCTGCCGCACGGCGCTCCCTGCGATTTGCCACTCGCTCTGCCCCGGGGATGATGCGACCTGCGCGCCCATCTGACGGCAGCCGCCCACCCCGGTCAAAGCAAAATCCCCGGACAGGAATCGGTTCCGGGCCGCGCTACACCGTGACCGCTCGCCGTCCGCCAAAGGTGCTTCTCCGACCGCTAGAGCGCGGCCGGGAGGATGCCGTGCGTGCCAGTGCCCCGCTAGGGCCGGAGCAGCCCCGTGATGTCGCAGACCGCGCGCAGGTTCGGGTCGGCGATGGCGCGGGCGCGCTCGGTGCCGCGGCGGAGGGTCTGGTCGATGAATTGCGGGTCCGCAAGGAGGCGCCGCATCTCGCCGCCGATGCGGCCTAACACCGAGACCGCGAGGTCCGAGAGGGTCTCCTTGAAGCGCGAGAAGGGCGCACCTGCGAATTCCGCGACCGTCGCCTCCAGGCTCTTGTCCGCGAGCGCTGCATAGATGCCGAGGAGGTTCGCGGCCTCGGGCCGGCGCTCGGCCTCGGCTGCGCTCTCGGGCATCGGGTGCGGATCGGTCTTGGCCTTGCGGATCTTCTGGCGCACGAGGTCGGCGTCGTCGGTCATGTTGATCCGCGAGTAATCGGAGGTATCGGACTTCGACATCTTCTTGGTGCCGTCGCGGAGGCTCATGACGCGCGTCGCCGCGCCGAAGATCTGCGGCTCCGGGAGCGGGAAGAATTCCACCTCGTAGCGCCGGTTGAAGGCGCCGGCAATGTCGCGCGCGAGTTCCAGATGCTGCTTCTGGTCCTCGCCGACGGGCACGTGCGTCGCCTTGTAGAGGAGGATGTCGGCGGCCATCAGCACGGGATAGGCATAGAGGCCGAGCCCCGCGTTCTCGCGCTGCTTCCCCGCCTTCTCCTTGAACTGGGTCATGCGGTTAAGCCAGCCGAGCGGCGTCAGACAGCCAAGGAGCCAGGCGAGCTCGCTGTGGGCGGCGACCGTGCTCTGGTTGAAGATGATGCAGCGCTCGGGATCGATGCCGGCGGCGATATAGGCGGCGGTGACCTCACGAGTCTGCGCGCGAAGCTGCAGGGGGTCCTGCGGCAGCGTGAGCGCGTGCAGGTCGACGATGCAGAAGATGCAGTCGTAGTCGTTCTGCAGTGCCACCCAATTGCGGATCGCGCCGAGATAGTTGCCGAGATGCAGATTGCCGGTGGGCTGGACGCCCGAGAAGATGCGGTTCATGAGCTCCGTCCGGGTTGGAAGCGGCGGATCGCCGAGGGCCGCGCTTTATCGGGTAAGCGGGTAGCGCGGGTCAAGCGGCACGGCGTCGGAGCCTGCGCGCGATTTCCTGCCAATCCGCCGCACCCGAGAGGAAGGCGAAGGCGGCGAAGCTCGCGAGCCCTGCCGCCACCAGCGCCGCGAGGGCTAGGAGCCGCTCCGTCGAGGGCCCCGCAAGCGCGGCTTGGAGCGGCAGCAGCAGGAGCGCCAGCACGACGCCCATGCCGATCGCGGCGCCGATGAGCCGCGGCAGGACGCGGCGCGAGCGGGCGTCGAAGGCAAAGTGGCCGCGCCGGTGCAGGATGATCCAGAGACCGAGCGCATTGACCCAGCCCGCAATCGAGGTCGCCATGGCGACGCCGACATGGGCGAAGCCGAGCACGAATCCGAGAAGCCCCATCGCCGAGGCATTGACCGCGAGCGAGAGCAGCGCGAGCAGCACGGGCGTGCGCGTGTCCTGTCGGGCGAAGAAGCCGGTCACCAGGAGCTTCACCAGCACGAAGGCCGGGAGACCCGCCGCGTATGCCGCGAGCGCGGGCGCGGTCGCCGCGGTCTCGCGCGGGCCGAAGGCGCCGCGCTCGAAGAGCGCCGCGAGGATCGGCTGCGCCAATACCGCGAGCGCCATCGCCGCCGGCAGTGTCAGCATGAGCGCGAGCTCGATGCCCCGGTTCTGGGTCGTTGCCGCGCCCGCATCGTCGGCGCCCCGGACCTGGCGCGAGAGCGACGGCAGCACCGCGGTGCCCACGGCGATTCCGACGACGCCCAGCGGCAATTGGTTGAGGCGGTCGGCGTAATAGAGATAGGAGACCGCGCCCGCCGGCAGCAGCGAGGCCACGGCGGTCGAAAGGAAAAGGTTGAGCTGGGTTACGCCCGCCCCGAAAGTCCCCGGCAGCATCAGCCGCAGGAGCTTCCCCACCGCCGCGGTGATTCGCGGGAGCGGCAGTCCCAAGGCCATGCCAGCACGCTCGCAGGAGATCATGAGCCAGAGGAACTGGGCAAAGCCCGCAGCCGTCGCCGCCCAGGCGAGCGCGGGGCCCGAGAGCGGCCGCACGAGCACGAGGGTAGCGATAAGACAAAGATTGAGGAGGATCGGCGCCGCGGCCGTCGCGGCAAAGCGTTCGAGCGAATTGAGCACGCCCCCCTGCAACGCCACCAGCGAGATATAGAGAAGATAGGGAAAGGTGATTCGCGTCATCGCGACGGTGAGGCGGAACTTCTCGGGATCGGCGCGGAAGCCCGGCGCGATCAGCGCCACCAGCTCCGGCGCCAGTATCTCCGCCGCGATCAGGAAGAGGAGCAGCGCCGCCACCAGGACCGCGAGCGTCTCCTCCGCAAAGCGTCGCGCAGCCGCCGCGCCTTCGCCGTGAATCATCGCCGCAAAGACCGGGACGAAAGCCGCGTTGAAGGCGCCTTCGGCGAAGAGCGTGCGGAAGAGGTTGGGAAGGCGGAGCGCCACCACGAAGGCGTCGTTGACGGGGCCGGCGCCGAGATAGGCCGCGGTCAGCATGTCCCGGATGAAACCCAGGACCCGGCTCAGCAGGGTGTAGAAACCGACCGTGGCGGCCGAGCGCAACAGTGCCATTGCCGGCGTCTTCTATCGGAATTCGCGCGGGGGCGGAAGCCGATAGGGCTTGCGCGGTGCCTAACGCCCCCTCACCCTAACCCTCTCCCCGCGGGGAGAGGGTTGGGTGAGCGGTTGGAGCAATCCATGACTCAAATCGACATCGGCGTGGTCGGCTGCGGCGGGCGGATGGGACGGATGCTCGTCTCCGAGGCGCAGGCGGCGGGCGGGTTCCGGGTCGTCGCCGGAAGCGAGTCGCCGGGAAGCACGCTTCTCGGCAAGGACGTGGGCGAGCTTGCGGGGGTGGGGACGCTCGGAGTTCCGGTTGTCTCGGATGCGGGCGCAGTCTTCATGGCGGCCCAGGTGGTGCTGGACTTCACCGTCCCCACGGCCAGCCTCGCGCATGCGCGGCTCGCGGCGGAGACGGGACGGGCCCTCGTCCTCGGCACCACCGGCCTCGATGCGCAGCAAGGTGCCGTAATCCGCGAGGCCGCGAAGCGTGCCCCCGTCTTGTGGGCTGCCAATTTCAGCCTCGGGGTCAACCTCCTCATGAGCCTCGTTGAGGAAGCGGCGCGCGCGCTCGGCGAGGACTACGACATCGAGATTTTGGAGATGCACCATCGCCACAAGGTCGATGCGCCCTCGGGCACCGCACTCGTCCTCGGCGAGGCAGCGGCGCGCGGGCGCGGCATCGAGCTCGGAAGCCGCAGCGAGCGCGTGCGCGACGGCCATCCCGGCGCGCGGAAGAGCGGCAATATCGGCTTTGCGGTGCTGCGCGGCGGCGACGTCGCGGGCGAGCACAGCGTGATATTCGCGGCGCCCGGCGAGCGGCTCGAGCTCGGCCACCGCGCGGGGACGCGGGCGATCTTCGCGCGGGGCGCGATTCGCGCTGCGCGCTGGGTCGCCGGCAAGCCCGCCGGCCTCTATGGGATGAAGGATGTCCTCGGGCTCAAGGCTTAGGCGGCGGGACCGATGTGGTCGCGCCAGCGGTGGAGCGCATCCCTAAGCGCGGTCGCGAGGTTCTTGCGCTCGGCAGGCGCGAGGAACCCGCCGACGACAAGCTCGCGTCCATGCGAGGCGATGACGAGGCGGTTCGTCTCCTCGTGCTCCTCGAGGACGACGCGCAGCCAGTACGGCTGGAACTGCCAGCGCCAGCGCTCGCCGCGCGCGCCCACGCGCTCGACGGTCAGCGTGTCGCCGGTGAGACGCACCCACTCGTGCATCCGCGCGCTGCGATAGCTCGCGCGGAAGGCGAGGTAGACCAGCAGCACGTCGATCCCGAAATACCCGCAGATGGGCCAGGCACCGAGGAGCACGAAGCTCATCCCCGCGGCGAAGCTCACCGCGCCGAGCACCGCCATCAACAGGATGAATCCCTGCGGCGGAAGGCTCCGGTGCGGATAGAGCACGGCGTCGAAGAAAACCGGAGCCGGCTCGCTGCGTCTCTCGTCGTCCATGCCCGGGAGCTTAGGCGGCAGCCGAACGGAGGTAAAGGCGCCCGCGGTTGAATGAATTCCACAGAGAGGCTGGATCGCCGGCGGCGCGTCCTTCGACGCGCTCCCTTCGGTCGCTTGCTCAGGATGAGGACCATCCTTACTGCTACTGCCATCCACTTCTCTTCCTCATCCTGAGCAAGCGAAGCGCGTCGAAGGACGCGGGATGGTCCCGCAGGCAGCGCCTCGATAGAATGCCCCGATGAAACCCGCGGAGGTCGAGGAGTTCTTTCGTCGCTTGGCGGCCGAGCGGCCGAATCCCCGGGGCGAGCTCGAGTACATCAATCCCTTCACGCTACTGGTGGCGGTGGTGCTCTCGGCGCAGGCGACGGATGCGAGCGTCAATAGGGCGACGCCGCCGCTCTTCGCGCTGGCGGATACGCCCGCGAAGATGGCGGCGCTCGGCGAAGCGCGGATTCAGGAGTTCATCAAGACGATCGGCCTTTTTCGCACCAAGGCGAAGAACGTCCAACGGCTGAGCGAATTGCTTCTCGCCGAGCACGGCGGCGAGGTCCCGCGGACGCGCGAGGCCTTGCAGAGACTACCCGGCGTCGGGCGCAAGACCGCGAATGTCGTGCTCAACATTGCCTTCGCCGAGCCCACCATCGCGGTCGACACGCACATCTTCCGGGTCGGCAACCGCACGGGGCTCGCCCGCGGCAAGACGCCCGACGAGGTCGAGGCGCGGCTCGAGAAGGTCGTTCCCGCGCACTACAAGCTCCATGCGCATCATTGGCTCATTCTGCACGGCCGCTACGTCTGCACCGCGCGCAAGCCCAACTGCCCGGCCTGCGTCGTCCGCGACCTCTGCGCCTTCAAGGGAAAGACCACGCTGGAGCCGCCAGCGAAACCCAAGCGCAAACGCGCGGTCTAGCCGCGCCAGCGCGAGACCCGCGCCTCGAGGCGGCTCAAGAGCTCCGTCAAGAGCACGCTGCAGAGGACGAGCACGGCGATCCCCGCATAGGCGCCGGTGATGTTGAAATTGCCGGAATTGAACTCGATCAGGAAGCCGAGCCCGCGATTGGCGGCGATGAGTTCTGCGAGCAGCGTGTTGGTGAAGGCATAGCGGACCGCGATCCGCATGCCCGTGAAGATCCAGGGAAGAGCCGAGCGCACCACGACCTTGCGAATCACCTCGACCCGCGTCGCGCCCATCAGCGTCAGCGACCGCACGAGATCGCGGTCGACGTCGCGCACGCCCTCGATGGTATTGGTGACGACGAGGAAGAAGACGGTGATCGCGACGAGCGCAACCTTCGAGAGGTCGCCCACGCCGAGGAGGATGATGAAGAGCGGCGCGAGCGCGATCTTCGGCATCGCATAGAAGCCTGCGAGGAACGGGGAGACCACCCGGTGCAGGCGCGGCACGAGGCCGAGCACGATGCCGATCCCGATCCCCGCGAGGCAACCCGTGACATAGCCCTCCGCCATGACCGCCAGTGTCGCTTGCAGATGGACGCGAAGCGTGCCGTCGAGGATCCACTGCCAGATCGTACCGGCGACGAGCGAGGGCTTGCTGAGCCAGAAGCCCGTCCCCTTGCCTACCGGTGCGAATTCCCAGGCGAGGAGCAGGATCGCGACGAGCAAGATACGGGCGCCGATGCGTCCCTGGGGCGTCGTGAGCGCGCGCGCCAGCGGCGTCTCCCCGGAACGGCTGCCCGGGAACGCCAGCGATGCGACCGAGCCCGCTTGCTCCGCCATCACACGTCCGTCCCCTTGATGATGTCGTCCTTGAGCTCGTCCCAGAGCCGCTCGTGCTGGCGAGCGAAGTCCTCGCTGAAGCGGATCGTGAAGACGTCCCGCGGGCGCGGGAGCCGCACCTCGTGAACCGCGCGGATACGGCCGGGCCGCGCGGAGACCACCACGATCCGGTCCGCGAGCGTGATCGCCTCGCCGAGATCGTGCGTGACGAACAGGACGGTCATCCGCCGGTGCCGAGTGAGGCGCTGGAGCTGGTCCAGCATGAGGAGCTTGAGCTGCGCATCGAGAGCACCGAAGGGCTCGTCCATCAAAAGCGTCTCGGGCTCATAGATGAGCGTCCGCGCAAGCGCCGCACGCTTGCGCATCCCGCCGGAGAGCTCGGCGGGGTAGTGGTGCTCGAAGCCGCGGAGCCCCACCAGCTCCATCATCTGCGCGACGCGGTCGGTGGCCTCGGCCCGCGGCGTCGCGCGGCATTTGAGCTCGAGGGAGATCCGGATGTTGTCGGCCGTGCTGCGCCACGGCAGCAGCGTGTCCTTCTGCGTCAGGTAGCCGACGCGGCGGTTGGGCCCGGTCACGGGCTCGCCGTCGTAGAGGACTTGTCCCGCGCTCGGAGCGAGAAGTCCCGCGACGAGATTGAGAATGGTCGACTTGCCGCAGCCGCTCGGCCCCACCAGGGCCACGAATTCCTCGCCGCCCACACCGAGATCGACGGGCTTCAGGGCCTCGAGCTCCGTACCGCGGACCTGAAACGTCTTGCCAGCCCCGACGAGGCGGATTTTGGCGGGATCGT
This sequence comes from Allostellaceae bacterium, assembly GCA_035581425.1. Classification (GTDB taxonomy): domain Bacteria; phylum Pseudomonadota; class Alphaproteobacteria; order ATCC43930; family CGMCC-115725; genus DASZHJ01. The sequence goes on from DATJVP010000093.1 coordinate 27,618, forward strand.
CGCGCTTTCGGCTTTGCGATGGGGCGGGCGCGATCTGGTCCATGCGCTACTCCGCCGCCTGCCGCCAACGCAGGACGCGCTGCTCGATCCGATTGGCGGCCTCGCTGAGAAGCAGTCCGATCACCATCAGCAGCAGCAACACCGCATAGATCGAGGTCATGTCGAATTGCTCGGCGGCTTGGCTGAGCAGGAGGCCGAGACCGGCGCGCGTCGCGAGAAGCTCGCCGGTTACCGTCGCAACCAGCGCGTAGGGAAGCGCCGTCTTGATGCCGCCGGCGATCCAGACCGCGCAACCCGGCGCCACCAGCTTGCGAAAAATCTCCCAGCGCCCGGCGCCCATGATCTCCATGGAATGGACGAGGTCCTCGTCAATCCGCTGCGCGCCCGAGAAGGTGTTGAAGAACAGCAGGAAGAAAGTGACGATACCGACCAGCACGATCTTTGGCAGGTATCCGAGGCCGAAGAACATGATGAAGAGCGGTGCGAGCGCCACCAGCGGCACGCTGTAGAGCCCGACGATCACGGGGCGCAGGACCGCCGCCGCGACGGGAGAGCGCCCGAGCATCATGCCCGCGAGTGCGCCGAGCGAGGCGCCGATCGCGAAGCCCGTCACGAGCTCGGTGACGGTCGCGGCGAGGTGCACGTAGAGCGGACCGCCGAGCCAGATCCAGAGCTTGACCGCGATCTTGCTCGGCTCGCTCACCCAGCGTGCGGCGCCGGCGCGGCCCGCGATCTCCCATCCGATCAGCAGCGCGACCCCGAGCGCTACCTGCCAGCCCACGACGCTGTCACGAGCGCCGGATTGGGCCTGCTGCGACGGCGTGGACATTTCTCAGGTCTTGCCGCGGGTCTTCATGACCTCCTCGGCGATGCCCGGAAAGAACACATCGGAGTAATTGGCGCTCACGGGAACGCCCTTGCTGATCTTCATGAAGTTGACGACGTTCTCGGTCTGCTCAGCCGTCACCATCGGCGAGCTCGGCACACCCTGCTGGTATTTCTTGTAGGCGGCGTCGTAGACGGATTGCTCGACGTCCGGGAAGTAGGTGTGCACCAGCTTGCTCGCTTGCGCGGGGTCGGAGCGCACGAGATCCATCGCCTTCGTCCAGCAGCGCACCATCGCGAGCAGCATCGGGCGTTTGCTCGCAATCGCCTCGCGGTTGGTGGAGAGGATGATATAGGGGACGTTGTTCGCCTCCGGCACGTCGCCGTTGAGCGGCTCGAGCACGATCTGGCCGAGCTTGCGGCTCATCGCGAGTTCGGGGATCGGCGAAGTGAAGCAGAAGCCGTCGGTGGCGCCGCGCTCGAGCGCGGCCAGCATGCCCTCGGCGTTCACCAGCGGCTGGATCGTGATGTCGCGGTCGGGATCCATGCCGCGCTTGCGCAGCACGGCGCGCACCATGTCGTCGGTGCCGGAGCCCGGCGTGGTGATGCCGATCTTGAGCCCTTTCATCCGCTTGACCTTCTCGTCGGTCGACATCGTGAGCAAGATGCCGTTCCGCGCGATCGCATCGTTCGAGAGCAGGATCGACATCGGAAGGATGTTATAGCCCGCGGAGACCGCGACGATGTTGCCGGAGTGCTGCGCCGCTTGCACCACGAGCTGGAGCCCCAGCGGCGCTACATCGGCGGCGCCTCCCATGATGGCCGCGGTCTGCCGCGGGCCGGAGGAGACGTTGACGGAATCGAGGGTGAGACCCTCGGCTGCATAAAGGCCGCCCGCCTCCGAAATATAGTGGAGCGTGAAATAAAACGCGCCCGCGCCCATCGCGAAGGACACTTTCTCGCCGGCATGCGCGATGATCGACGGCGCCGCGATTCCGCTCGCGGCCGTCGCCAGCAGCAGGTTCACCTGTCGTCTCGACAGCTTCTTCATCGTCGTTTCCTCCTCGGTCGCGGGGCTTGGGCGCCCTTTGTTATCTCCGTAATTCCGGCTCACCGGCGCGCGTCCTCGGACGCGCCGTCATCGCGGATTCGTTCAACCCCGTGACTTGCCGTGCCGGCTCAGCTCAGCGCTCTCGGCCGCCGGACGACGCAGGTCTTCTCTTCCGGCTTGAAGTAGTGCCGCTCGGCCTTGTAATGGCCGCCGACCACCGTCAGCGAATAGGTGTCGTCGCTGAGCGCAGTGAAGCCGTGGATCTCCGCGGGCATCGCCACCATCGAGATGTCGCCGGCTTTCAGGACGCGATCCTCGATCATCGCGAGATCGGCAAAGCCCTCCTTCGAGCCGTCGTCCTTGCGCTCGTAGACGGTGTGCTGGACGCTGCCGCGATAGATCGCCAGAGCTTCCCAGACGCCGTGATCGTGGGGCGGGATCCGCTTGCCCTTCGGAAACTGATCCAGGGTGATCACGAGCAGGCCGTCGTAATAGAGGTACTTCGAGTTGTCGATATGATTGCCCTCGCGCTTCACACCGAGGGAGAGCAGGTCGGGCTGCGCGAGCGCAGGCCTCATCGTCGTCGCCAATCCCTCGAGCAAGCGATCGCGATCCGTGCCGACTTTCTTCACGAGCGCCATGATCGAGTGCGCGCAGTCGCGAATGATCTGCTCGCTATTCGTGCTAGCCATAGGGGTTTCCTCCGCGCGGGCATCGCTTGTGTCGCGTTGCTAGGGCAAACAAGATGCGGCGGAATCGGCCGATTTCGGCGTGTTCTCCGGCAATGCTAAACGGAACGCGCGCTAGTAGGCAATGCTCCTCAACGCGCCGCCGTCGATCGTGATGGATTGTCCCGTGATTGCGCCCGCGAGCGGCGAGGAGAGCAGCAGGACGAGCGGCACGATGTCCTCGGGCTCGACGACGCGGCCGATCGGAAACTGCGCCGCGATCGCAACCTCGGCTTCGGCCGGAGTGACGCCGAGCGCTTGCGCGCGGCGCGCAATGCGGCCGGGATGGCGGCCCGTCCGCGTGGTATGCGGGTGCACGATGTTGACGAGGATGCCCTCGCTCGCGACTTCCTCTGCGAGGTGCTTCGCGAAATTGGCGAGCGCGGAGTTGCCGAGCCCCTGCGGCAGTCCAGAGCCCATGGAGGGGAGCTCCCCCGTGCGGAACACGCTTCTGGCGGCGGTGCCGCCGATGCAGACGATGCGGCCGTGACTTGCGCGGCGCAGATGCGGGAGCGCTGCGCGCGAGCAGCGGATCGCGACCATCGTCTTCCCCATGACGCGCTCCAGGAGCTGCGCGTCGCTCGCGTCCTCGAGGGAGCGAGGCGTGCGGTCGACGCTGGTCGAGGCGTTGTTGACGAGGACGTCGAGGCGGCCAAAGGCGGCCGCCGTGTCGTCGACGACGCGCCGGCAGGCGTCCGCATCGAGCAGGTCGGCTGCGATGGCCAGGCACTCGGCGCCGATGCCGCGAATTTCCGTCGCTGCCGCGTCGAGCCGGCCGCGATCGCGCGCGCAGATCGCGACGCGCGCGCCTTCCCCGGCGAAACCGCGGGCGATGGCGAGGCCGATGCCCTGGCTGCCGCCGGTGACGAGGACCGCGGCGCCCTGCAGTTTCAGATCCATGTCGCTTCTCCACCGAGGCGCGTGGGGAGCGCCGAGGATATCAGAGCTGACCCTGGCGGATTGGGTTGCGGGTGTTGACGAGACCGGTATAGCAACTCGTCTGCGAGACCCGGGCGAAGCCGCGGTCGTGGGTCTCGGCATAAGCCACCCGGTATTGGCCGCTGTCGTCGTAGAGATAGAGGTCGAGCACGCATTCCGCGCTGCGATACTGCCAGATTTCCGCCGGCGGCTCGTCGCGGCGGAAATCGGGCTCGCCGAGGACGCCGCGCACCTCGCGGTCGCTCAGCCCGTCGAGTCGCTTGAGTTCCGTCGCGGCCGGAGTGCCCGAGGCCGCCCCGCCGCGCTGGTCCGGTGGCAACCTGCCGGTCTGCGCCGGACCGCCGCAGGCCGCCAGCGCCGAAGCCAGCGCCAGGGCCGCGACGATACCGATCCCCCGCCCGAGCCCCTTCCGCCCAATTCCTCGACCGTTCGCCGGCCCGAGGCCAACCATTCCAACCCCCAAACCCCGTGCGGCCCGGCACCTCCGGGCCCTCTAGACTAGTCCGAGTGACGGTCCCCGGCCGCGAGTGCCGCGATCGGCCGTACCTCGATCGCGGGCGCCGGCGGCTCGTTCACCGTCGGCTGCGCCTGAATATCGCCGGAAATTTGGCCCCCGCACTCGATCTCGATCTGGCCGTAGCGCACGGTGCCGACGATCTGGCCGGTGGCGCGGATCAGCAGCCGGCGGCGGACGTTGAGCACGCCCTCGAAGCGGCCGCGGATCTCGGCGTCCTCGATGGAGGCCGAGCCCTTGAAGACCCCGCTCTCGGAAATCTCGATGTCCCGGCAATTCGCGAGGTTCGCCTCGACGCTGCCCTCGACCACGAGCCGGTCGCAGGAGGTGATCTCGCCCGAGAGCGAGATCTCGCGCCCGACGATGAGCTTGCGCATCTCCGCCTCGCGCTTGCTCGCGGCCGCGCCCACTTGCGCGGGCGGAGCGGCCCCGTCGAGCCGACGCGGTACCTCCGGCGAGGGGCGCTGCGCCTCCGCCGGTGCCCGGGGCGGCATCACCGGCGCTCGCATAGGGCCCGCGGCGGCGGGCCGCACGCCGGGTTTCACCGGCAGATCGAGCTCCTCCACGACTTCGGGAGTGATCTCCGGGATATCGTCGGTTGGTTTCCTGCGGCGAAACATGCACTCACCCTGCGTTGAGGGTCATCGGCTCGGCCGACGCTCTGCGCCGGCGAACCCTGCGGCCTCCGTCACCAGGTGCAGCATCAGCGCTGCCGCCACCAACGGGGCCGCCAGATTGACGACGGGCAGGGAGAGGAGGGCTGCGATCGCCGTGCCCGCGAGGAGCCAGCGACCACGGCGCTCGCGCCAGAGCGCCCCTGCTGCGACGCCGTCGAGCCGGCGAAGCGCGACCAAATCGAAATATTCCCGGCCCAGAAGATACCCGTTGAGAAGGTAAAAAAGAAACAGGTTTATTGCTGGAATCAGCAAATAAATCGGCAAGGCCAGGAGGTTCAGCGCGAGCGTGAGGCCGAGGAGGCGTAGCCCACTCACGAGCGAGGCGCCGAAGGACATGCCGAGCGAAGGTGGGAGCGTCGGATAGTGCTGGCTCTCGAGTCGCCGCAGCACCGGCTCGAGAAAAAGACTCAATATCGTCGTCGCGACTCCCGGGAAAAGCAGCCAGGCGAGGCCCAGCACGGCGAGGTTGCCGAGGATCTCGATGGGCCAGCGAAACCACCAGTGGTCGCTGACGCGCGCCCAGGAGACACCGTAATTTACGCCGAGGAGAAGCAGGACGAAGACCGCGACGGCGCCGACGATGCTGAAGATGAGCGCGTGGCGCTGCGCCGGGGCGAGCGCGTCTTCGAAGGCGAGACCGACCGTCTTGAGGAGCGAGCGCATGCGAGGTGGACTCGGGATCGACCGGAAGGAGCCACGCTTCTCTCGCGCGGCACCGCCCCTTATACTCCGCCCGCCCTCATCAATCCGAGAGTTCTTCTGCGCATGACCCGTACCGACCACGACGTTCTCGGCATCGGCAATGCCATCGTCGACGTGATCGCGCATGCCGACGACGCCTTTCTGGAGCGGCGCAGCCTCGTGAAGGGGACGATGCGCATCGTCGGGGCCGCAGACGCCGATCTCCTCTATGGCGAGATGGGGCCGGGGGTCGAGATGTCCGGCGGCTCCGTTGCCAACACCGTCGCGGGCGTGGCCTCCTTCGGCGGGCGCGCGGCCTATATCGGCCGCATCCGCGACGATCTCCTGGGACGCGTCTTCCGCCACGACATCACCGCCGCCGGCGTGACCTACCGGGTGCCCGCAGCGTCTGAGGGTCCCGGCACCGCGCGCTGCCTCATCCTGGTGACGCCGGACGCGCAGCGCACGATGAACACCTATCTCGGCGCCTGCGTCGAGCTCGGGCGCGAGGATCTCGACCGCGCTCTCATCGAGAGCGCGGCGATCACATATCTCGAGGGTTACCTCTTCGATCCCCCGAAGGCGAAGGCGGCGCTCCGCGAGGCCGCTGAGATCGCGCATGCCGCGGGGCGCAAGGTCAGCCTCTCGCTTTCCGATCCCTTCTGCGTCGAGCGTCACCGAGCGGATTTCCGCGCCCTCGTCGAGGATCAGATCGACGTGCTCTTCGCCAACGAGATCGAGATCTGCTCGCTCTACGAGACTGAGGATTTCGAGACGGCCGCGCGGGCCGTGCGCGGCCATTGCGAGATCGCGGTCTTGACGCGGAGCGCCAAGGGCTCGCTCGTGGTCACCGCGGACGGGATCCTGGAGATCGCGGCCGCCCCCGTCGAGCGCGTCGTCGACACCACCGGCGCCGGCGACCTCTACGCGAGCGGCTTCCTGCATGGGCTGACGCAGGG
>DATJVP010000094.1:0-42130 GCA_035581425.1 Allostellaceae bacterium
GGTGGGTTCGACTCCCACTCTCTTCCGCCACATCGCGGGCGCGCGCGATGACGCCGGGGCCGGTTTCGTTCCTCGACGCGCTGCAGGAGTCGGCCGAGAGCGCCGCCAGCGAGGAGGAGCGCTTCCGCCGGGACTACGCGCGGAGCGTTGCCTTGCTCGAGCGCGAGCGCGCGCACGCGTTTCGCCGATTCAATTTCATGCGGAGCCTCGCGGAGGCCGCCGCCGGGGAGAGCGGAACCGCGGTCGCGCGTGTAGTTGCGATTTTCCGCGACAAGCTCGGCTGGAGCGGCGACACCGAGGCGCGGACGGCGACGGTCGAGCATTTTCGGCCGGTAATCGAGGCAATGGTTGGGGCGCTCGGCGCGAAGAACGGGGAGACCCCGCCCGACGTTCGAGCCAAGCTCGCGGAATTCGAGGCTTGGTACGACGCCGCTCATGGCAGCGCGTTCTGGGTGCTCTTCGACCACTACATGCCGGAGACGCCCCGTGTCGATTTCTGAGACCGGCGGTGGCGTCACCGAGTTCGACCGATGGCTCCGGACGGAGTTCCGGGAAGGCGGCGCCTTCACCGCGCTGGTGGTGCTGGTGGAGATCGTGGGCGTGAGGGTGAGCACGCTCTGCTCGACCTACGTCCACGTGATCGGCGACGAGGTCGATTGGGGCGAGATCGTCGTGCTCTTCGCGGGCTCCGGAGTCGATTGGGATGGCGCTGCCTTCTTCGCGGAGCGGGCGCCGCACGAGGGCCCGCTCGACAATCCCACGGCCCGGCTCCGGCTCAAGGCGCTGGAAGCGCGGCTCGATGACGATCGTCTCGTTCTCAACGAGGGCAACTTCTTCGACAAATGGGGCCGCCGCATGAAGATCGAGGAGGTTGAGCGGTCGTGAGAGGGGGCCGCCTCATCGACACCGGCACGAAGCCCGCGCGCTGGAACCTCGCGCTGACGGCTGCGCTCGCGGCGGCGCACTGCATGGGCGAGGTGACGCTCCGCTTTCAGCGCTTTCCCGCCTCGGTGCTGCTCGGACGGCACCAGGTGCTGGCGGATGCCGTCGACCTCGAGGCGTGCCGGCGCCGGGGCGTCGAGATTGCACGACGGCCCACTGGCGGCGGTGCCGTCTACATGGCGCCGGGCATCCTCGCCTGGGATGTCGTCGCGGATCGGCGGCGCTTCGGCGGACGGATGGAGCGAGCGGCGGCTGAGATCGGCGGCAGCGTCGCCGCGGGACTTTCGCGCCTCGGGATCGCAGCGGAATTCGCCACGCCCGGCGAGATCCGCTGCATGGGCCGGAAACTCTGCGGCACCAGCGGCCAGATCGAGGGCGCGGCGCTCGTTCTGCAGGGAACGGTGCTAATCGAGCTCGATGCGGTGGCGATGTCGGAGGTGCTGGTCTTGCCGGGCGTGAGCGCGACCTCGCTCGCGCGGGCGCTCATCAGCCTCTCCGAGGCGCTTGGACGGATGCCGCGCATGGGCGAGGTCGAGGCTGCGCTCGAGGACGGGGTCGGCGCCGCGCTGGGCGTGCGTTTCCGTCGGGACGCGCCGCGCCCGGAGGAGTTGGCGCTTGCGGATCGGCTCCATGCATCTGAGTTCGGCACCGACGCTTTCGTCGCGGGTGAGGAAGCCGCATGAAGAAACGCCTCCTCGTCGTGCTCGTCAACACGGATCCCCGCAATGCCGAGGAGCTGGGCGCGCCCTTCTATCACGCAGCCGTGGCCGCGGCGATGGAGTACGAGGTCGACGTCGTTTGCGCCGCGACCGCGGGCAGGCTGCTCTTCAAGGGCGTCGCCGAAGCCATCGTCATCAAGCCGGGCAGCGGCAAAACCGTCTACGATTGGATCAAGGACGCGCATGCGAATGGCGCGCGGCTCTGGGCCTGTCCAGCGAATCTCGATCTCTTCGAGAAGAGCAAGGACGATCTCGTGCCGGAATGCAGCGGCTTCATGGGCACGGCGGCCATGATCGAGCGGCTCATGGACGACGATTGCCGCGTCCTCACCTACTAGGTGGCGCGGCGATGGTAATGGTTCGCGGCTGCGAATTCCCGGAGCGGCTCTTCTACGATGTGCCGAATCAGATCTGGTACACGCCGCTCGGCGACGGCACGCTCCGCCTGGGCTGGACTTCGATCGCTGTCGCGCTCGCGGGAAATATCCTGGTGTTCACGCCGAAGCGGGTCGGGCTCGATTTCGAGCGGAACCGCTCCTTCGCGACCGTCGAAGGCGGGAAATGGGTCGGCGCCGCCAAGGCCGCCTTCGAGGGGACGGTAGTAGCGCACAATGCGGCGCTGGTGGACCAACCGGAGACGGCAAACGCCGATCCCTATGGCGAAGGCTGGATGCTCATCGTTCGGCCCGCTGCGACGGACTGGCACGCGGGCCTGGTCACGGGCGAGGCGGTTGCCGCCGCTTTCGAGGCCTGGATGGCAGCCGAGGGTGTCGAGGGCTGCGGCTCACTATGATGATCGCACAGCAGGTGCACACGGATATCGTGCTCGTGGGCGGCGGGCACGCGCATGTGCACGTGCTGACGGCCTTCGCGATGAATCCGGTGCCGGGCGTGCGCCTCACTTTGGTCGTGCGCGATCTCGAGACACCCTATTCCGGAATGCTTCCGGGAGTGATCGCCGGCCTCTACACGGAGGGAGAGGCACACATCGATCTCCTGCGCCTCACCGCCGTGACGGGCGCGCGGCTCATTCACGCGGAAGCGGTAGGGCTCGACCGCGCGGCGAAGCGCCTCAATCTCGCGGACAGGCCGCCCATCGCTTACGACATACTCTCGGTCGACGTGGGCATTGCGCCCTCGCTGAGGGACATCCTCGGCGCCGGCGAGCACGCGATCGCGGTCAAGCCCATCGGCTCCTTCCTCGCAAAATTCGCGGCCTTCGAGGAACGCTGCCGCAGCGCCACCGGGGCGCAGCGTGTCGCCGTGATCGGTGGTGGCGCGGGCGGCGTCGAATTGCTGCTCTCCGTGCGCACGCGGCTGGTCCGCGACCTCGCCGATCCCGCGCGCCTCTTCTTCGCTCTCGTGACGGAGGGGGACATTTTGCCCACGCACAACGTGCGGGTGCGTCAGGCATTCCGTCGCGTCCTCGCGGAGCGCGGCGTTGCACTCCATCAGCGCTCCCGTGTCCTCGAGGTTCGGAAGGGCGCGATCCTGACCGAGTCCGGAGAGTCTATCCCCGCGGACACGGTCTTCGTCACGACGGAGGCGGCAGCACCGGCATGGCTTGCAGGGACGGGGTTGACGCTCGCGCCCGGTGGCTTCATTGCGGTCGGTCCCAGCCTGCAGTCACTCAACGACCCCGACGTGTTCGCTGCCGGCGATTGCGCGACGCTCACGCATGCGCCGCGCGAGAAGGCCGGTGTCTTCGCGGTCCGCGCGGGGCCGCCGCTCGCGCAGAATCTCCGCCGCCGCGCCCTCGGCAGAGATCTGAAGCCCTGGACTCCGCAGCGGCTGCACCTCGCGCTGATCTCCACCGGAGAGCGCTATGCGATTGCCTCCCGTGGCGCGTTCAAGGCCGAGGGCGCTTGGCTTTGGCGGCTCAAGGATTGGATCGACCGGCGCTGGATGCGCATGTACCGGGATACCGACGCCCTCGTCGCGCGCATGTCGACCCGACCCGTCTCGGTGCTGGCGCCTGCCGCGGCGGCGGAGATGCGCTGCGGCGGCTGCGCGGCCAAGGTGGGGCCGGGGCCGCTGGGGCGTGCGCTCCGGCGTTTGCCGCCGACCGCACCGGGCGCGACGGTCGTGGGACTAGACAGGCCCGATGACGCCGCGGTGCTGATGCCGCCCGCAGGCCTCCATCTCGTGGAGAGCGTCGACTTCTTTCGCGCCTTCATCGACGACCCCTACCGCTTCGGCGAGATCGCGGCCAATCATGCACTCAACGACGTCTATGCGATGGGCGGAACGCCGCGGCACGCACTTGCCATCGCGGTCTTGCCGCAGGGTCCGCCGGAGAAGACGGAGGAAGCACTGTTCCAGCTCCTCTCAGGCGCGCGCGCTCTTCTCGACAGCGAAGGCGTGGCGCTCGTGGGAGGCCATTCCAGCGAAGGCTTGGAGCTCGCGCTCGGCTTCTCCGTTTCCGGCGAGGTCGATCCCAAGCGTATTCTGCGTAAGGGCGGGCTCGAGCCGGGAGACGCGCTCATCCTCACGAAGCCGCTGGGGACGGGAATTCTCTTCGCGGCCGCGATGCGCGCCCGCGCACCCGCCACCGCGATCGAGCAGGCGCTCTCGGCGATGCGACGATCCAATCGCGATGCCGCACAAATCCTGATTGCTTCGGGCGCGAGCGCAATGACCGACGTGAGCGGCTTCGGGCTCATCGGGCATCTGGGTGAGATGCTCGCGGCGAGCGAAGCCGACGCCACGCTCGATGCCGCCGCCATACCGAGCTACCCTCAGGCGCAGGAGCTCGCACGCGCGGGGATCGCGTCGACGCTGCTGACGGAGAATCTGACGCTTGCACGTCTACTGCGGGGCAGCGGGAATTCGGAGCTCCGCGCGCTCCTCTTCGACCCCCAGACGAGCGGCGGATTGCTCGCGGGCGTACCTTCGGACAAAGCGGCGTCGTGTGTCGCCACACTCGTCGCGGCAGGACATGCGTCGGCGGCGATCATCGGCCGCGTTGGGCGCGTTGGGCTCGAGGCGTCGGAGGTCTCGATCTCGCTCGTTTCCTAAGATGAGAGTCAGGGCGCCGGCAGCTCTTCCGCGCTCCAGCCGCCGCCGATCGCCTGGATCAGCGAGACGCTTGCGGTGAGCTGGCTTCCGAGGATGTTGATCGCGGTCTCGCGGTTCTGTAGAGCTTGCGCTTGCGCGACGATCACCGCCGTATATGCGACGGTGCCGGCCTTGTATTGATTGACGGTGAGCTGCTCGGTTTCGATCGCGGCTTTGACCGCGCGGTCCTGGACCCGTGCTTGCTGATCGAGAATACGCAGGGCGGCGAGCTGATCTTCGACCTGCTGGAAGCTCGTGAGAACGGTCTGGCGGTAATTGGCGACGCTCTGGTCGTAGGCGGCGCGCGCGGCCTCGACTTCGGAGCTGCGAAGGCCGCCGTCGAAGACGGTCTGCGCGAGTTGCGGCCCCACGGACCAGACCGCGTTCTGCGCGCGGATCAGGTTGTCGAGCGCGCTGCCAAGGAAGCCGTAGGAGGCCGTCAAGGTGATGTCGGGATAGTAGGCGGCGACGGCGACGCCAATCTGCGCGTTCGCGGAGGCGACGCGGCGCTCGGCAGCGGCGACGTCCGGGCGGCGCTCCAACAGGGCCGAGGGCAGGTCCGGCGGCACCACCGGCACGTCCGTCATGAGCGGCGCCTTCGCGATCGAGAATTGGCTCGGCGGCTTGCCCATGAGGACGGCGATGGCGTGCTCGAGCTGCGCGCGCTGCACGCCTACGGCGATCGCCTGCGCGCGCGTCGATTCCACCTGCGTCTGTGCCGCGGTCACGTCCGACCGTGCGGCGGTTCCGGCGTTATAGCGGTTGACGGTGATCTTGAGCGAGAGCTCATAGGCATCGGCGGTCTCGAACAGGAGCCGCTCCAGCTCGTCGTCGATGCGGAGCTGGAAATACTGCTGCGCCAGCAGCGACTGCGCGGAGAGCCGCGCGGCCGCGAGATCGCCTGCGCTCGCCTGCGCGCCCGCGACCTCGCTCTCGACGTTGCGCCTGATCTTGCCCCAGACGTCGATTTCCCAGGTGGCGCCCGATGAGACGCTGAGGATCGCGCGGCTCCCGTTTCCGGTGGTCCCGGCGTTCGCCCGGAGCGCGGAGGCATTGGCATCGACCGTTGGCCAATAAGCGGAGCGCGCCTCGCCCACGAGTGCCACCGACTGGCGGTATGCCGCCTCCGCCGCCTTCAGATTCTGGTTTGAGACTTCGACCTCGGCCACGAGTCCATCAAGCACGGGATCGTCGTAGATCGTCCACCAGTGCTCGTTCGGTACGTCCCGCGGGTTCGCGACGCGCCAGCCGTCGATCTCCTTGAATGTCGTCGGCGTCTCGACCGCGGGGCGGCTGTAGTCCGGCCCGACCGTGCAACCGCAGAGCGAGACGATGGTCAGCGCCGTCAAGGTTCTCCAAAGGTTCGTCGCCTCCATATCAGCGCGCCTCGTCGAGTGAGCGGGTCTCGCTGCTGCCGCGCCAGCCGCCGATCCAGAGCCGGAAGCGGTCGAGATAGAGGTAGATCACCGGCGTCGTGAAGAGGGTGAGCATTTGGCTCACGATGAGCCCGCCCGCGATGGAGATGCCCAGCGGCTGGCGCAGCTCCGCGCCGTCGCCGAAACCGACCGCGAGAGGAATGGCGCCGAGGAGCGCCGCCATCGTCGTCATCATGATGGGGCGGAAACGTAGGAGGCAGGCGCGATGGATCGCATCCCGCGGGGTGAGTCCCTCCCGGCGCTCGGCGTCAAGGGCGAAGTCGATCATCATGATCGCGTTTTTCTTGACGATGCCGATGAGCAGGATCACGCCGATGAGCGCGATGATGCTGAATTCCGTGTTGAAGATCATCAGTGCGAGCACAGCGCCCACGCCGGCCGAGGGCAGCGTCGAGAGGATCGTGATGGGGTGAATGTAGCTCTCGTAGAGCATGCCGAGGACGATGTAGACCGCGATGAGCGCCGCGAGGATGAGTATCGGCTCGTTCGCCAGCGAGGATTCGTAGGCGCGGGCGGTGCCCTGGAACGTGCCGTGGATGGTGCCGGGAACGCCGAGGCGGAGCATCGCGGAAGTGATGGCCGCCGAGGCGTCGCTCAGCGCCACACCAGGAGCGAGGTTGAAGGAAATGGTGCTCGCGACGAAGGGGCCCTGGTGGTTGACCGCGAGCGGAGTCTTTCCGGGCCCGTAATGCGCGAAGGCCGCGAGCGGCACCATGGTCTCGACCTTCGTGCTGACGGCGGCGCCCGTCGATGTGTTCGAGCGCCCGCCCGTCGCGATCTGGTTCGTCCGGAGTTGCTGCAGCGGGTTGCTCGCGGGAGTGGCGGCGGGGTTATTGGCGCCGGTCCTCGCCGCAGTGGTTGCGACGGTGCCGCTCGTCGACTGCGTGCCCGTCAGCGCGCCGCCGGAGGTGCTGACGTAGAGGTCGTTGAGCGTCTCCGGGTTCTGCCAGAACTCCGGCGCCACCTCCATCACCACGTGATACTGGTTGAGTGGATTGAAGATCGTCGAGACCTGGCGCTGTCCGAAGGCATCGTAGAGCGTGTTGTCGATTTGGCTCACGGAGATGCCGAGCCGCGCTGCGGTGGCGCGGTCGATGACGATATCGGTCTCGAGTCCGTTCTGCTGCTGATCGGTATTGACGTCCGTGAGCTCCGGCAGCGCCTGCAGCGCCGTCAAAATCTTGGGTCCCCAGGCATAGAGCTCCTGAAGATCGTCGCCCTGCAGCGTGTATTGATAGAGCGCGTTGCTCTGCCGGCCGCCGACGCGGATGTCCTGTACGGGCTGTAGGAAGAGCGATGCACCCGGGACTACCGCGAGCTCGCGCCGAAGCCGCACGGCGACCTGGTCGGCGGAGATGCTGCGCTGGGAGAGCGGCTTCAGCGCGATGAATACGAAGCCCGAATTGGTCTGGCCGCCCCCGGTGAAGCCGACGACGGTTTCCACCGCCTTGTCTGCGCGCAGGATCGAGATGAATTGCGCGAGCTTCTCGCGCATCGCCTGAAAGGAAATGCTTTGGTCCGCCTGGATGCCGCCGATCATTCGGCCGGTGTCCTGCTGTGGGAAGAAGCCCTTCGGAACGATCATGTAGAGGTAGACGTTGAGGCAAAGCGTCGCGAGCAGGATCGTCATCACAATCGGCCCGTTCGCGAGCGACCAGCGCAGGGCACCGTCGTAAGCGTGCAGAATTCGCTCGAAGATCGCCTCGCTCGCACGATAGGCCCTGCCATGGTTGCTCTCGGACCGTGGCTTGAGGAGACGGGCGCACATCATCGGCGTGGTCGTAAGCGAGACCACCAACGAGACCATGATCGCAACGGAGAGCGTCACCGCAAATTCGCGGAAGAGCCGCCCTACGATGCCGCCCATGAGCAGGATCGGGATGAAGACGGCGATGAGCGAGACGCTGATCGTGAGCACCGTAAACCCCACCTCCCCGGCGCCCTTGAGGGCGGCGCGGAAGGGGGATAGGCCAGCCTCGATGTGGCGGGAGATGTTCTCGAGCACGACGATCGCATCGTCGACGACGAAGCCGGTCGCGACCGTGAGCGCCATCAGCGAGAGATTGTCGAGGCTGTAACCCAGCAGATACATCACTCCGAAGGTGCCGAGGAGCGAGACCGGAACCGCAATCCCCGGCATCAGCGCCGCGCGAATGTTGCGCAGGAACAGGAATACCACCACGATCACAAGGCCCGCGGCGATCATCAGGGTCTGCTCGACGTGAAGCAGCGAGGCGCGGATCGTCGTGGAGCGGTCGACGGCGATCTTGATGTCGATATCACTGGGGATCGAGGCCTGGAGCTCCGGGAGCAGCGCCGTCACGCGGTCGACGGTGTCGATGATGTTGGCACCGGGCGCGCGATTGACGATGACGAGCACCGCAGGCTTGCCGTTGGCGAGGCCGGCATTGCGGACGTTCTCGACGGAATCGATGACCTCGCCGAGATCGGAGAGACGCACCGCGGCGCCGTTCCGGTAGGCGACGATCAGAGATTGGTATTCCGCGGCGACCCTCGCCTGGTCGTTCGTGTAGATCTGATAGTGATCGTTGCCAACCTCGATGCTGCCCTTGGGACTGTGCGCGTTGGCAGCCGCAAGCGCGGCGCGGACGTCCTCCAGCCCGATCCCGTACTTGAAGAGGGCTTGCGGGTTGAGCTCGGCACGCACCGCCGGGAGCGAGCTGCCGCCGATGCTCACCTGGCCCACACCGTCGACCTGCGAGAGGCGTTGCTCGAGCACGGTGGTCGCTGCGTCGTAGATCTGGCCAGGGCTTCTCGTGTCGGAAGTGAGCGTCAACACCATGATCGGCGCTTCCGCTGGGTTGACCTTGCGGTAGGTTGGGTTGGTGCGGAGATTGGTGGGGAGGTCGGCCCGCGCGGCGTTGATCGCGGCTTGCACATCGCGGGCGGCGCCATCGATGTCGCGATCGAGGCCGAACTGCAGGGTGATGCGCGCGTTCCCGACCGTACTGGTGGAGGTCATCTCGGTCACGTCGGCGATCTCGCCGAGGTGGCGCTCGAGCGGCGTCGCCACGCTGGTCGAGACCACCTCGGGGCTTGCGCCGGGAAGTGTCGCCTGGACGGAGATGGTCGGGAAATCGACCTGCGGCAGCGGCGAGACCGGCAGGCTGAAGAAGGCGACGGCGCCCGCGAGCGCCACGCCGATGGTGAGGAGCGTCGTCGCGACGCCTCGGCGGATGAAGATCGCGGAGGGGTTCATGTGTCCGCTGCTTCGTCGCCGGTCTCGTCGACACCGAGCGAGACCGAGAGGCCGAAGCGCGTCGCGAGCGCGTCGAAGGCGAGGTAGATGACCGGCGTCGTGTAGAGCGTGAGGAGCTGGCTCACGATGAGCCCGCCGACGATCGTGAGTCCCAGCGGATGGCGGAGCTCGGAGCCGGCGCCGGTCCCGACCATCAGCGGCAGCGCGCCCAGGAGCGCCGCCATCGTCGTCATCAGGATCGGCCGGAGGCGCAGGAGACAGGCTTGATGTATCGCCTCCAGCGCCGACTTGCCCTCGTTGCGCTGCGCATCGAGCGCGAAGTCGATCATCATGATTGCGTTCTTTTTGACGATGCCGATCAAGAGGACGATGCCGATGATCGCGATGATGCTGAGATCCTGCTGCGCGACCATCAGCGCAAGGAGCGCACCGATCCCGGCGGAGGGTAGCGTCGAAAGGATCGTCACGGGATGGACGAAGCTCTCGTAGAGGACGCCGAGAACGATGTAGACCGTGATGAGCGCCGCCAGGATGAGGAAGAGCTCGTTGTTGAGCGCGGACTGGAAGGCCAGAGCAGAGCCTTGGAACGAGGTAATGACGCTCCGGGGCACGCCGAGGTCGCGCTCCGCCTGGGTGATCGCTCCGACGGCCTCGCCGAGCGACCCGCCCTGCGCCAGGTTGAAGGAGACGATCGCAGCCGGAAACTGTCCGAGGTGATTGATCTGCAACGGCGCAGTCTGGATCATGGGCTTCGTGATCGAGAGCAGCGGCACCTGCCCATTAGCGGCCGTGGCCGAGGGGAGGTAGATCCCGCGGAGGGCCTCCATGACGTCGGTGGCGGAGGGATTGGCCTCGAGGATCACGCGATGCTGGTTCGATTGCGTATAGACCGTCGAGACGATCCGCTGTCCGAACGCGTCGTACAGCGCGTTGTCCATCGTGGCGGGGGTGATGCCGAAGCGGCTCGCGGTGTCGCGGTCAAGCTCGACGTAGACGGAGAGCCCGCTCTCCTGAAGATTGCTCGTGACGTCCGCGAGCTGTGGAAGCGTCTGGAGCCGGCTCACGATCTTCCCCGTCCATTCCGCGAGCTCATCGGGATTGGCGTCCTCGAGGATGAACTGATACTGGGTGCGGCTCACGGTCGCGTCGATGGTGAGGTCCTGCACTGGCTGCATGTAGAGCGATATGCCCTCGACCCCCGCTATCTCCCGCTGAATGCGGCGGATGATTGCGACTGCGTCTAGGCTGCGCTCGTCGCGCGGCTTCAGGTTAATGAGGAAGCGGCCGCTATTCAGCGTCGTATTCGTGCCGTCGACGCCGATGAAGGAGGAGAGGCTCTCAACGTCGGGGTCCTTGAGGATCGCCTCCGCGAGCGCCTGCTGGCGCGCCGCCATCGCACCGAAGGAAATGCTCTGCGAGGCCTCGGAAACGCCCTGAATGAGGCCGGTGTCCTGCACCGGGAAGAAGCCCTTGGGGATCACGATGTACAGCACGACTGTGAGCACGAGTGTTGCCACGGCGACGAGGAGCGTGAAGGGCTGGTGCCGGAACACGATCTGGAGCGTCCGGTCGTAGCCACGCGCGAGCGCCTCGAACCAGAGCCGGTTCCAGCGCTCGAAGCGGCTTTCTGTATCTGCCGAGGTCCGCTGCATGAGCTTCGCACAGAGCATCGGTACCAGCGTCAGCGAGACCGCTGCCGAGATCAGGATGGTGACCGCGAGCGTCACCGCGAATTCCCGGAAGAGGCGGCCCACCACCTCGCCCATGAAGAGGAGCGGGATCAGCACCGCGATCAGCGAGACTGTGAGGGAGATGATGGTGAAGCCGATCTGCTCCGCGCCCTTAAGCGCCGCCTGGAGGCGCGAGTGCCCTTCCTCGATATAGCGCGCGATGTTCTCGATCATGACGATCGCGTCGTCGACGACGAAGCCCGTCGCGATCACGAGCGCCATCAGCGAGAGGATGTTAATGCTGAAGCCGAGCCCATACATGGCTGCGAAAGTGCCAACGATTGAGATCGGCACCGAAAGGCTCGGGATGACCGTCGCCCTGAGGTTACGCAGAAAAATGAAGATCACGAGCACCACAAGTGCGACCGCGAGCCCGAGCTCGATCTCGGTGTCTTGGACGGAGGCGCGGATGGTGAGGGTGCGGTCCGTCAGCACCGTGACCTCGATCGCCGAGGGCAGCGAACTCTGGAGCTGCGGCAGCAACGACTTTATGCTGTCCACCACCTGGATCACGTTGGCGCCGGGCTGGCGCTGCACGTTCACAATGACCGCGGGGATGTTGTTCATCCAGGCGCCGAGCCGAGTGTTCTCGGCACCCTCGACCACCGTCGCCACGTCCGAGAGCCGTACGGGCGCGCCGTTGCGGTAGGCCACCACGAGATCCCGGTAGGCGTCGGCGGTCTGGAGCTGATCGTTGGCGTTTATGGTGTAGGCGCGGCTTGGGCCATCGAAATTGCCCTTGGGCGTATTGACGTTGGCATTGGAGATCGCCGTGCGGATGTCGTCGATATTGATCGCATAGGCCGCGAGCTGGCGCGGGTTGACCTGAATACGCATGGCCGGCCGCTGACCGCCGTTGAGGCTCACGAGGCCAACGCCGGGGAGCTGCGAGATCTTCTGCGCGAGCCGTGTGTCCGCGAGCTCCTCGACCTGGGGCAGCGCCATCGTCTTCGAGGTGAGCGCGAGGGTGAGGATCGGTGCCACCGCAGGGTTGACCTTGGCGTAGATCGGCGGCGCCGGCAGGTCCGAGGGCAAGAGATTGCCAGCGGCATTAATTGCCGCCTGGACCTCCTGCTCCGCCACGTCGAGGCCGATGTCGAGGCTGAATTGCAGCGTGATTACGGAGGCGCCGGCCGAGCTGCTCGAGGACATCTGAATGAGGCTCGGCATCTGCCCGAACTGGCGCTCCAGCGGCGCCGTCACCGAGGAGGTCATAACGTCCGGGCTTGCGCCGGGATAAAAGGTCTGGACCTGGATCGTGGGATAGTCGACCTGCGGGAGTGCCGCGACCGGCAGGAACTGAAAGGCGAGCCCGCCCACCAGCAGCACCGCCGCCATCAGCAGCGAGGTGGCGACCGGCCGCAGGATGAACGGGCGCGAAGGGCTCACGGCTCGAAGCGAGGCCCGCTCATTTGCCCTGGCCGCGCTTGCGCTGTCCGCCTTGGCCTTTGGCGGGCGGCGCCGCGGGTGTCTCCGTTGTGCGCGGAGTGACTTTCGCGCCGTCGCGGAGCTTGTCCGAACCGTCGACGACGACGTTATCGCCCGGGGCGAGGCCCGAGGTGACGGCAACTCGCTCGCCTTCGGAAGGGCCGAGCTCGACCGGGCGCACGCTCACGGTATCGTCGGCATTGACGAGATAGACGAAGGTTCCGGGAGCGCCGCGCTGCACCGCCGCCACGGGGATAGTCGTCGCGTTCTGGAGCGTGTCCGCGATCAAGCGGATGTTCACAAACTGATTCGGGAACAGGCTGCCGTCCTTGTTCTCGAATTGAGCGCGGAGTTTGACGGTGCCAGTGGTGGTATCGATCTGGTTGTCGACGGTGATGAGTGTGCCGGTCGCGAGCTTCGTCGAGAGGCTGCGATCCCAGGCCTCGGCCGTCAGTGTGGCGCCCGCATGCAACCGTTTCATCACCACCGGAAGATTGTCCTCTGGGAGCGTAAAGATGACCGTGATCGGCTCGAGCTGCGTGAGGATGACGAGCCCGTTGGCGTCGCCGGGCTGCACATAGTTCCCAGCATCTACCTGTCTGAGCCCGACGCGGCCACCGACGGGGGCGATGATGTGGCAGTAGTCGATATTGAGGGTCGCCGTATCGACCATCGCCTGGTCCGATTTCACGGTGCCCTCGAGCTGATGCACGAGCGATTCCTGCGTATCGAGCTGCTGGCGGGGAATCGAGTCTTGGGCGACCAGGGTCTTGTATCGCGCGAGGTCCAAATAGGCGTTCTTGAGAAGGGCCTGGTCGCGTAGGAGCTGACCCTGTGCATTGTCGCGCTGGCGCTCGTAGGGACGCGAGTCGATCTCGACGAGGAGCTCGCCCTGCTTGACGATCTGACCCTCCGTGAAGGCGATCCGCATGATCTGTCCGGAAATCTGGGTCCTCACCGTGACGGTCGCGAGCGGTGTCACTGTGCCGAGTCCGCTGTAGACGATGTCGATGCTGCCCTTCGCCGCCGTCGCCGCGACGACGGGCATTGCGCCGTTGACGCCGATGCGTGGCGGAGGCGGCGCGTGGGTCGAGCGCTGCTGCAGCCAATAGACGAGGCCGCCCACCAGCGCGAAGGCCACCAGCAGCGCCAGCAGGCGGCGCCAGAGGGGCCTCCGCGGCCCCACCACCGGCTGGGGCCGGGGCGGTGCCACGGGGGCATCGCGTCGGGGTGAGATGTCGTTCATAGCGGTGGCGCGCGCCCTTGGCCTCGGCGTTCCATTATGAAGAGACCCGCAGTGCCTAGGAATGCCCTTGCGGCGAGAGCGAGGAGGGTCCAGCGCCCGCCTAATTCTAGGCGGTCGCTCGCCGAGCGATCCCCACCCTCATTCTAACTCATTAGATCGGAATGCGATTTGGGCGATTTCGTTGCAGAGGCTAGAGCACGATCTCACGGGCGGGTGCGCGCACGTCCATCTCGAATTCCAGATCTTGGATGGGCGGGCGAGCAAAATGCCAGGTGAGCCCACAGGGAGCGGCGCCGCGGCGGACGATGATCGACTCGATGAGCGCCCCCATGTCCTGCACGGTATAGGCCTGTGTTGCTGTCGTATCGCGCCAGCCAAAGCCAAGTGCTGCGAGCCGCCGCTCCATCTCCCCCATCACGTGGCGCATCTTCGTGGCCATTCCCGGAGGCGAGATATCTCCGTGCGCGACGATCCGCTCCTGCGGAGTGTTGCCGGGCTGCGTCTCTCCGGAGCCGGCGATGACGAAGCCGTCCTCGAGGCCGCGCGCCGCCGGCACGGTGTAGGAAAAGGCATAAAGCGAGGGGACAGCAGGCGGCTCGTGCTGCGGGCAGACATTGGTACGCGCCACGGGGTTGTCGCCGTCGCGATAGAGGCCCCAACGCTCCAGCGTCTGCACATAGTGCCGGTTGAAATCGTAGAAGCCTTGCTCGGTGAAGGGCGCCGGCGAGCGTAGTTCGCAGGCGCAGAAGGCGGTCGTGGGGCGCCCGAGCCTCCGCAGATGCGCCTCGACTGCGGCAAAGCCCTCCGCGAGCGGCAGCGGCTTCCTGAGGCACGCCCGCTCGACCGCAAAGCCAGGTTCGGCCGCGGCGCCGCTTGAATACTGGAAAACCGCCTTGATGTAGCGATAGCCCCCCGGCTCAAATGAGATCACTTCGGCCATTCCTACCTCCCCGCCGTCGCGCGAAGCCCACTCGCGCTCGGCCGCGGCGATTATAGTCCGCGGGATTGCGCGCGGTCATGCGGCTCGCCAACTAGCGGTTTCGGCGGCCTCGCTGTGACAAAAAACGGTATCGGCGCAATTGTCGGCAAATATTCAGTGCTCTCGCGGGAAAAGTGCCCCATGCGGAAGCCCGCCTTAGGGTAGAATTAAACAGTGCGCGCCGCCGCATGAGCTTGTGAGTGCGGTCACAGGCCGGGTGCTGCAAGTCATGTAGAAACTCATCGCATGGGAGGCGGCGCGCGCTCTTTCCTAGCTCGTGGGGTCGAGCCATGAAGACATCGTCCCAGCCCTCGAAGTCCTCGCAGCCATGGTGGCAGTGGGTGCTGATGTATCCGACGCTCGCGGTCGCGATCGTCGGCGCCGTGCCGCAATATCAGCAATGGCTCTGGGCAGTCTTCCGGGGCCTCCCGCCCGGCTCCGACGTCAGCGAGCTGCAAGCTCAGGATTCCGCGTGGCAGCAGAATGTCGATTGCCTCACGCGCATCCAGCATGTCACGCCGCCGTCGGAAACGCCCTATGCAATCGATCTCTTGACCTGTCCATCGGGCGACATCCTGCTGACCGTGAGGCCGCTCAACGCGACGGCCCAGGCGGTCTCGCGGTGGATCATCACGAACAAGCTCTTTCAGACAGCGGCCACGTCGGGCTTGATCTCCTCTGCGCACGCGCAGGCCCCCCCGCCGGCTCCAAGCGTCGCTCAGCCCATTAGCGTACTCGACGTCCGCAAGGTTGGGAGCCAGGTGGTCCGGCGGGTGCAGCTCTCGAATGGCACATGCGTCGATCAGACGATCGACAGCTATACCGGGCGGCACCTCGCGGACAAACCTGCGCCCTGCACGAAATTCGCGAGCCGTTGAGCTAGAGAGGATCGACGAGCCCGCCCGCCCCGGCGACCAGCGCGAGGTGGTGCTCGGCGTCGCCGAAGAGCGTGTCGATCATGCTCACGCGCTTGAAGTAGTGGCCGATCTTGTACTCCATGGTCATGCCGATGCCGCCGTGGAGCTGGATCGATTGCTGGCCTACGAAGCGCACGGAGCGGCCGATCTGGACCTTGGCCGCGGAGATCGCCCGGCGCCGCTCCGCTGGGTCGGGCTCCTCCGCCATCATCGTCGCGAGATAGGCCATGCTGCGCGCCTGCTCCAATGCCACCAGCATGTCGACCGCGCGATGCTGGAGCGCCTGGAAGGTGCCGATCGCGACGCCGAACTGCTTCCTCGTCTTGAGATAGTCGACGGTGATCTCGTGCATCGCCGTCATCGCGCCTACGGCCTCGGCCGCGAGCGCCGCGATCCCGGCATCGATCGCGCGCTCCACGATCTCTAGGCCGCCGTCGCGCTCGCCGATCAGGGCATCCGGTCCGACCTTCACGTCCTTGAGCTCGATCTCCGCAGCGCGGAGCCCATCCACGGTCGGATAGCCCTGAATCGAGACGCCCGGTGCCTTGGCATCGACGAGGAAAAGGCTGACGCCGCTCCGGTCGCGCTCCGCGCCGGCACTGCGTGCGGAGACCACCAGACGGTCGGCGCTGTCGCCATGGAGCACGACCGCCTTGCGACCATTAAGCGTCCAGCCGCCGCTCGTGGTGCGGGCTGCGGTCGCGACATCCGCGAGATCGTAGCGTGCCTGTCGCTCGCCGTGCGCGAGGGCGAAGTGGAGTTTCCCTGCGGCGATTGCGGGGATGAGCTCCCGCTGCTGCGCGGCGCTGCCGGCGCGGAGGAGGATGCCGCCGCAGAGCACCACGGTTGCGAGATAGGGCTCGAGCACGAGGCCGCGGCCGAATGCCTCCATCACGATCATGGTCTCGACTGCCGAGCCGCCGCTGCCGCCGAGCGACTCGGGGAAGGGAATGCCGAGCAATCCCAGCTCCGCGAATTGCGCCCAGCGCGCGAGGCTGAAGCCCGTGGGCTCCTTCGCGTAGGCCTTGCGCTGCTCGAAGTCGTACTCGTCCGCGATCAGCTTGCCGACGGACTCCTGGAGCAGCCGCTGCTCCTCGCTCAGATCGAAATCCATCTGCCTCAGAGCCCCAGGATCGCCTTGGATATGATGTTGTGCTGGATCTCGTTGGAGCCGCCGTAGATCGAGATCTTGCGCCAATTGAAATAGGTGGGTGCGAGCGGCCCCGCGTAGTCCGGCCCCACCGGCGGCTCGTTCACGCCCTCGATGTCCGCACGATAGGGCATGGCATAGGGGCCGACGACCTCCATCAGGAGCAGCGAGATCGCCTGCTGGATCTCCGAGCCCTTGATCTTGAGGATCGAGGAGGCGGGATCGGGCTTTTTCGAGCGGCCGTGCCGTTCCGCCGCGACCACGCGGAGCTGGGTCATCTCCAGTGCCTTGAGCTCGATCTCGACCTCTGCGATGCGCTCGCGGAAGCGCGCATTGTCGATCATTCGGCCGCCGCCGCCTGCAGGCTCCAGCGCCGCGAGCTCTTTGAGGCGCCGGATGCGCTCCTTGGAGACGCCGACGCGCGCGATGCTCGTGCGCTCGTGGCCCAGCAGGTATTTCGCGTAATCCCAGCCCTTGTTCTCCTCGCCGATGCGATTGGCGACCGGCACCTTGACCTCGTCGAGGAAGACCTCGTTCACCTCGGCGCTCCCGTCGATCGTGGTGATGGGGCGGACGGTGATGCCGGGGCTCTTCATGTCGATGAGCAGGAAGGAGATCCCCTCCTGCTTCTTCGCGGCGGGATCGGTGCGCACGAGGCAGAACATCATGTCCGCATGCTGCGCGAGGGTCGTCCAGGTCTTCTGTCCATTGACGACATAGTGCTCGCCTTGGCGCTTGGCGCTGGTCTTGAGCGAAGCGAGGTCGGAGCCGGAGCCCGGCTCCGAGAAGCCCTGGCACCACCAGTCCTCGATGTTTCGGATGCGCGGGAGGTAGTGCCGCTTCTGCTCCTCGTTCCCGAAGGCGATGATCACGGGACCCACCATATGCGTCCCGAAGGCGAGCGGCTGCGGCGCGGGCGCCTGCTGCATCTCCTCGCCGAAGATGTAGTGCTGCACCGGCGTCCAGCCCCTACCGCCCCACTCGACGGGCCAATGTGGCACCGCCCAGCCCTTGGCGTTGAGGATGCGTTGCCAGGTCACGATATCGGATTTCGAAAGGTGCCGGCCCTCGACCATCTTGCGTCGGATCGGCTCCGGGAGCGCCGAGCGGAAGAAGGCGCGCATCTCCGAGCGGAAGGCACTCTCCTCCGGCGTGAAGCGAAGATCCATCGGCGGTCCTCCCGTAGTCCGTAGCGGCCGTTCAGCGGCCGGTGAAGCTGCCGCCGCTCTGGGCGAGGCGCTGCAGCAGCGGCGCCGGCGTCCAGAGCGCGCCGTGTTGCTTGTGGAATCCCTGCACGGCCGCATAGACCTTGGCGAGCCCCACGCTCTCGGCATAGTGCATCGGCCCGCCGCGCCAGCGTGGGAAGCCGAAGCCGTAGAGCCACATCACGTCGATGTCGCTCGCGCGAAGCGCGATCCCCTCCTCGAGGATCTTGGCGCCCTCATTGACGGCGGCGTAGAGGCAGCGCTCGAGGATCTCCTCGTCGGAGACAGGGCGGCGCGTGATCCCTTGACCGCGGGCGGATTGCAGGATCACCGCATCGACCTCGGGATCCGGCAGCGGCGTGCGGCTTCCCGGCTCGTATCGATACCAGCCCTTCTCGGTCTTCTGCCCATATCGGCCGAGCTCGTAGAGTCGGTCGGCCGTCGGGGAATAGCGCTGGTCCTTGGGCCGCGTCGCGTCGAGCGAGCGCCTGACGCGCCAGCCCACATCGATCCCTGCGAGGTCCGCGACCGCGAAGGGACCCATGGGCATGCCGAAGTCGTAGAGCACCTTGTCGACTTGCTGCGGCGTCGCGCCCTCGTCAACCAGGAACGAAGCCTCGCGCGTCATCGCGCCGCGGCTCCGGTTGGCGACGAAGCCGTGGCAGACGCCGCAGACGACGCCGACCTTGCCGATGCGCTTTGCAAGCCATTGCGAGGTCGCAACCACGTCCTTGGCACTTTCCTTGCCGCGGACGATCTCCAGAAGCCGCATCACGTTGGCGGGGCTGAAGAAATGGAGGCCGATCACGCTTTCGGGCCGCTTGGTCGCCTGCGCGATCTCGTCGACGTCGAGCGAGGAGGTGTTGGTCGCGAGGATCGCCTCGGGCTTGCAATGCGCGTCGAGCTTCGCGAAGACGTCGCGCTTCACACCCATTTCCTCGAAGGCCGCCTCGACCACGATGTCGGCCTCTGCGAGGATCGAGTAGTCCGGCGCCTTGCCGATGAAGGAAAGTCGCTTCGCCTTGGTCTCGGCGTCGATCCGGCCCTTCTGCACCATCTCTTCGTAGAGCGCATCGATGCGCGCGAGGCCCTTGTCGAGCGCATCCAGCGAGTTCTCCAGAACTCGCACGGGTATGCCGACATCGGCGAAGCACATGGCGATGCCCGCGCCCATGGTGCCCGCGCCGATGACGGCGGCGCTCGCGATGGGGCGCGCGGCGATGCTCTGGTCGATATCCGGAATCTTTGCGGCCTCGCGCTCGGAGAAGAAGGCGTAGCGGAGCGCCTTCGCCTGATCCGAGGGGATGAGCTCGCCGATGCTTTTGACGGTCGCCGCGAGCGCGTCGTCGAAGGAATGGGTGATCGCGGTCTCGACGGCGTCGATCGCCCTCTGCGGCGAGATCTGGCCGCGGTTCTGCCTTGCTGCCGTCGCGCGGGCGTCGGCGAGAAGCTTCTTCCAATCGCCGGCGCTCGTGTTGATCGGCACCTGGCTGAGGCGCCGCAGCGGCAATTGCTTGCGCACGGCGCGGTCCGCGAAGTCCACAGCCTCCTTGAGGAGATCGCCCTCGACCACGGCATCGACGATGCCGAGCTCCGCCGCTCGCGGCGCGCGCACGGGGTCGCCCGAGACGATCATCTTGAGCGCTGCAGCGATGCCGATGAGGCGCGGTAACCGCTCGACGCCGCCAGCACCGGGGATGATGCCGATCCGGACCTCCGGCAGGCCCATCTGCGCCCTCGGTGTCGAGACCCGGAAATGGCAGCCCAGCGCCACTTCGAGTCCGCCGCCCAGCGCCACGCCGTCGATCGCGGCAACCACGGGCTTGGGGCTCGACTCGAGTGCCGCGATCACCGAGGTCAGTCGCGGCGGTTGCGGTGGTTTCCCGAACTCGCGGATGTCGGCGCCGGCAATGAAGGTCTTGCCTTTGCCGACGAGGACAACGGCGGCAATCGCGGGATCGGCGATCGCCCGCGCGATGCCGTCCACCAGCCCTTGTCGGACGGCGGTGCTGAGCGCATTCACCGGCGGGTTGTTGACGGTGAGGATGGCAACGGAGCCCTGCTGCGAATACTCGACGGCCATGGAAGATCCCTTAGGAACCGTACCCTGAGACCCTCAGCACATACCGCCGCCGAAGGGCCCTGGCAACCATCCCGTCAACCCCCTCGGCCCAGCTCGATCGCGATGTTGCCACCGGAATCGAGGCTCGCCGTGGCCCCCGGGGCAATGAGGCAGGTCGAGTCGTACTCCTCCACGATGAGGGGGCCACGCCTGGGCCTTTGCAGGTCGGAGCGGCGGAGCACGGCCGTCTCGATCCAACCGTGCTCGCGTCCGAAATAGGCGGAGCGCGGCGGTGGGGCCTCGGGCTCGGGGCGGCTCGAGCGCACGAGCTCGGGGACGCTCGCGCCTTCTCGCAGCCCGTGGCCGACAACCTGAATCGAGACGAGTTCGACGGGCTCGTCGGGGCCGGCGCGATGGCCATAGGTCCGCTCGTGCTCGGCAGCGAAAGCCGCCTCGAGATGCGCGACCATCGCGGCGTCGATGGACCCGTCGGGGACCGGCACTGTCAACTCGTAGCTCTGGCCGCGGTAGTGCAGCGCCGCCGAGCGGCTGAGGCGCATTCGGGCGGCGGAAAAGCCCTCGCTCGCAAGTTGCCCTCGCGCCTCCTCGGCAAGCGCAATCCAGGCGCGGTCGATCTCCCTGAGATCGGCACCGCGCAGGAGACGGCGGAAGGTGCGCGAGAGGTGATGCTCCACCCCCGCATAGAGCAGGCCGAAGGACGAGAAGAGGCCCGCCGCCGGCGGCACCACGATGCGGTCAACGCCGAGCGCGCGGGCCATGCCGCAAGCAAAAAGCGGCCCGTTGCCGCCGAAGGCGAAGAGGGCAAACTCCCGCGGATCGCGCCCGCGCTCGGTCGAGACTGCGCGGATCGCACGGATCATGTTGGAGGCCGCGATCTCGTGCGCGCCCAAGGCAGCCGCCTCGACCGTCATCCCCAGGGGTCGCGCGATTTTCTCCTCGAAGGCGCGCTTCGCCTTCTCTGCGTCGAGCGCGAGCGCGCCGCCCACGAGATAGCGCGGGTTGAGATATCCCAGGACGAGATTGGCATCGGTGACCGTGGGCGTCTCGCCCCCGAGGGCGTAGCAGACGGGCCCCGGCGAGGCGCCGGCGCTCTCGGGCCCGATCTGAAGCGAGCCGCCGGCATCGATCCAGACGAGCGATCCGCCGCCTGCGCCTACTTCCGCCAAGTCGATCGCGGGCACCTTGAGCGTATAGCCCGCGCCCGTGAGCAGACGTGAGCCGACGACGATGCCGGCACCAACCGCGTATTCCGCGGCGCGGGCGACCTCGCCGCCCTCGACGATCGCGGCCTTAGCGGTGGTGCCGCCCATGTCGAAGGTGATGATCTTCGGGAGCTGCTTTGCGCGCGCGAGCGCCTGCGCGCCGATCACCCCCGCGGCAGGACCGGATTCGATGATGTGCATGGGGCGCGCCGCCGCCGCGCCATCCGTCGTAAGCCCGCCATTCGACTGCATCAGCAGCAGACGTGCGGATACCCCGGCCCGATCGAGATCGGCGCGCAGCGCGCGCAGATATGTCGCGACGATGGGCATGACATAGGCATTGATCACCGTCGTCGAGGTCCGCTCGTACTCCCGGATTTCCGGCAGGACCTCGGAGGAGACGCTGAGGGTCATTGCCGGAGCCTTGCGCCTGATGATCTCGGCGATCGTGCGCTCATGCTCAGGATTGGCGTAGGAATTGAGGAGGCAGACCGCAATCGCCTCGACCTTCTCGCGGAGCAGCGCTTCGACCGCGCGCTCGGCGTCCTCGGGATCGAGGGCGCGCTCGATCCGCCCCGCTGCGTCGACGCGCTCGTCCACCACTCGGCGAAGGTAGCGCTCGACCAGCGGCGGCGGCTTCATCCAGCCGATGTCGTAGAGCCGCGGCATGCGCAGTGTGCGGATCTCCAGTACGTCGCGGAAGCCTTTGGTTGTGATGAGCCCCACGCGCGCGCCCTTGTGCTCGAGGATCGCATTCGAGGCGACGGTGGTGCCATGTCGGATCTCCGAAAGCGCTCGCGCCTCAATCCCGGTCTCCGCGAAGACCTCGCGCAGGCCCTCCACGATCGCGCGCGCGTAGTCGTCGACGCTCGAGGAGATCTTCTTGGTGTGAATCTTGCCGTCGGAGCCCAGAAGCACGATGTCGGTGAAGGTGCCGCCGATGTCGACGCCGACACGGTAGTCGGTCATGCCCTCACTCCGCCGCGCGCGCGAGCGTTGGCGGATCGTGCCATTGCACCTTCGGCACCTCGCGCCAGCCGCGGGCGCGGCGCATTTCCTCCCGTCGGCGCTGGGTCTGTGCGAGATCGACCGTCAATGCCGCCGGATCGATCGCGACGCCGTAGTCCGCGAGCGCCTTCGCAGGCGAGAGCAGCTCGTTGCGAACGTCCTTCAGCACGGCCGCGGGATCGCGCTCCAGCGGGTCGCCCCAGCCGCCGCCGCCCGCGAGCACGTGTCGGAACACGTCGCCGCGGCGGATGGTCATCGTGGGCTTGCTCGGGAGCACACGGTTCTCGCCTTCGGGATTGAGATAGTTCTCCGAGGGTTGGCCGGGGCTTCCGCCATAAAGGCCGAAGGGGCGATGATCCCTGCGGTCGGTGCGGACCTGCAGCGTCGCCTCCTCCTCCAGAAAACGGTAGTCCCTCCGGAAGGGGACCCCACCGCGGAATTTGCCGGGGCCGGCCCTGTCCGCGACATATTCGTAGGCGAGGAGCTGGATCGGATGCTCGGCCTCCAGGACCTCGACCGATGGCGAGGCCATGTTCGCGAACATGTGGGAGTTGCCGTCGAGCCCGTCCGCGAAAGGACGCGCGCCCCATGCGCCGCAAATGAAATCGACGAAGATGAAGGGGCGCCGGTCGCCGTAATAGCCGCCGATGGAGACGCCGGAGTTGCCGCCGTCGCCCGCGGCTTTCACCTTCTGCGGCAGCATCATCGCGAGTGCGCCGAACATGCAGTCGGTCATGCGGAAGCCCGTGAGACCGCGCGCGGCGCAGGCCGCGGGCAGCACGCCATTGCCGACCGTTCCGGGCGGGCAGATAACCTCGATCGCGCGGAAGACGCCCTCGTTGTTGGGAATGCCCAGCGGCAGCACCGAGCGGATGCCGGTATAGGAGGCAGCCTTGGTGTAGGAGAGCGTGTTGTTGATGGCGCCCTTCACCTGCGGCGCCGTGCCGGTCCAGTCCACGACCATGCCGTCGCCGCGTTTCTTGACGGTGACGAAGAGGCGGATCGGCTTTCCGTAGTCGATGCCGTCATCGTCGATCCAGTCTTCGAAGCTCCATTCGCCGTCCGGCAGCTTGCGAAGCGCTGCGCGCGTCAAGCGCTCCGCGTAGTCGATCGTCTCCTGCATGAAGAATTTGGTCTGCGCCGCGCCGTACTTCGCGACGAGTTCCGCGAATTGCCGTTCCGCGATGTGGCAAGCCGCGAGCTGCGCGCGGAGATCGCCGAAGACCTGCACGGGAAGACGTACGTTCTTCTCGATGAAGGTCATGATGGTCTGGTTGAGCTTGCCGGCCTCGTAGAGCTTGAGCGGCGCGATGCGCAGGCCCTCGGCGTAGATCTCCGTCGAATCCGAGGCGTTCGAGCCGGCAACGCGGCCGCCGACGTCGGTGTGATGGCAGACGGTCGCTGCGAAGCCCATCCGCTCCTCGCCGTGATAGAGCGGCTTGAAGACGAAGATGTCGGGAAGATGCATCCCGCCGTCGAAGGGGTCGTTCATGATGAAGACGTCGCCGGGCCGCATGTCCGCGCGGTAGTGCCGCAGCACCGCCTCCATCGCCGTCGGGATCGAGCCCAGATGTCCCGGGAGCGTCAGACCCTGCGCGACGAGCTTGCCTTCGGCGTCGGCGAAGCCCGTCGAATAGTCCATGTTGTCCTTGAGCACGCCCGAATAGGTCGTTCGGAAGACCGTCAATGCCATCTCGTCGGCGATCGAGAAGATCGCGTTCTTGAAGAGCTCGAAGGCAATGGGATCGTAGCGCTCGGCCATGGGCGGGGTCTCCTTCCGTCCATTCTGCCGAGGTCTGATGCGGAGCGGCAAGTCCCTCGCCGGAGATCAGCTCGAGGGTACCAGGGCGACGCCGAGGAGGATCGCGGAGTAGTGGAGGCCTGCTGCGGTCACTACGGCTGCATGCCAGATCGTGTTGTGAAAGCGGAGACTTTGCCAGAGATGGAATCCCACACCGACCGTATAGAGCGCACCCCCGACCGAGAGGAGCACGATGACCGGCGTCGTGAGCGGGCCGAGCAGCGGGCCCGGCGCCATCACCACAATCCAGCCGAGACCGAGGTAGATGAGCACGGAGAACCCGTCGAGTCGCCGCGGCAGCACGAGCTCGATCACGATTCCCGCGGAGGCGATGAGCCAGACGGCGATCATCAAGCCCCAGCGCCAGACGGGATCGGCGACGTTCGCGACGAAGGGCGTGTAGGTGCCGGCGATCATCAGGAAGATCGCGGCGTGATCGAAGCGCCGCAGCACCTCCCGCCGCTCCGGCCGGCGCGAGAGATTGTAGGCCGCCGAGAACCAAAGCATGGCCAGGAGGCCCACCGAGTAAATGAGGATCACCGGAAGCCGCTCGGCGCCGCTGCGATGAACGGCGATTGCCAGCAGAGCCGCTACCGCAATCGGCGCTGAAAGTATTCCGATCGCGTGCACCACGCGATCGCTCCTCAACTCGCCGGCGCTGTAAAAGCCGGGCATTCCCGGCTCGCCCGTCCGAACGGCCACTACGACACCCGCTGCGAATTCTCGGGAGAAATATCGCGCGCCCACGGCGCAAATCAATCGAAAGATCAGGGGCCGAAAGATCCCGGGGCACGCTCGAAATCGCTGAAGCGCATGTCGGGCGCGCTCGTGTTGTGCTCGGAGGGACCGGAGCGGGCGAAAGTGATGTCGCCGGTCTCCGCGAGCGCAAGATTGGGTATTGGGATCGTCACGGGCGCGAATCCCGGCGAGGCGATCACCGCCTCTGCCGTGTCCGACTCGACCGGCGAGACGAACATCGAGCGGAGCGCGGCAAAGGGCGCCGCGCCGGCTGCGGGCGAGAGGGAGACCTCGAGCCGCGTGCGGGCGCGCGACGCCTCGGCGACACGGAGCGTGGCTTCGCCGGACTCGAAGATGAGGTGGAACTCCACCTTGTCCGGCACGAATTCGATCGACTTGATCGGCACGAAGGGGCGGTCCTCGTCCTCGATCGGGCCGATGAGGAAGGAGCTGCCATAACCAGTATCCGCGAATTGCGGCGGCGGCAGCGGCTTCGCGCGCCAGTATCCATCGGAAGGATAGACAACGAGCACCTCGATCCAGTGTCCCTCGGTGCGGCGGAAGAGCTGCACGAGGTGAAGCCCGCTCACCACCGCCTTTCCCACGCGAAACGGCACGCGCTCGGGCCGCCAGAAGCGGTCGAAGATGTGGCCCATCAAGCGATAGTTCCGATCCTCGTAGAGCAGGAGGTCGCGGCGCTTGAAGGGATAGGTCACGTCGTGTGACATGTCGCAGTTCGCGAAATTCGGCGCGGTGTTGTCCTTGCGGAGCGTCGCGAGATAGGGAGGCGGCAGAGCCTCGATCGCGAAATGCACGACGCCACGCCGCGAGAACTTGACGTAGACGTTGTCCTCCTCCGCGCATTGAGTCGCGCGCGGGACATTCTCGACCTGCACGAGGTCGCCGGCGTGTGCAGCGGCGGAAAGTCCCGCCACCGCCGCCAGCAGCACGAGGAGCCGCAGCATGTCAGTCTGCGGCGTCGAGCGCGGGATCGCGCGTCCCGGCCGGGCGCAGCCGTCCCGCGAGCGCGGGCAGGCCGAGAGAGTGCAGGATCGGCGGCGCATGCGTCTCTTCGGGGATTCGCCCGAGGCCTAAGAGAATGAACACCCGGCCGAGACTCGGCAGCGAGGTCGCGATTGCGAAGGGGATGGCGATCGCAAAGCCCAGAGTCATCGGGAGCGAGATCAGGAAATAGCCGCCGCGCCAGGCGATGACGCCAAGGAGAATACCGAGCGCGGTCTGCGGCCAGAGCCGGCGCGTCGCGTCTAGGAGGCTCACGGCGTGGTCGTCGCGACGCTGGGCCGTCCAGCCGATGGTTCGGCCGAAGACGAGGCCAGTCATGAAGATGGTATTGGCAAGGGCCACGACCGGCGCGAGCAGTGCCGAGAACAGGATCTCCGAGACGAGATTGGCGGCAAAGCGGAAGCCCCCACCGAAACCGCGCCGCAGCCCCGTGCGCAGGAACACGTCGATGGCGGTCGCGATCTTCGGCGCGAAGGTCATGAAGAGCACGACGAAGAACATCGCAGGGCCGATCTCGGGATCGAAATGCATGGGAGGCAGGAATGGCAGCGTCGCGCGCGCGACGCCCAGCAGAAGGAATCCCATCCAGGCCGGCGAGCCCAGGTACATTTGTATGGCAAGGGCGAGCTGGATCCGGCTCATGGGACGCAAGCCCGGCAGCGCGAGGAGCCGCCAGTACTGCATGTTGCCCTGGCACCAGCGGAGATCCCTGCGGAGGAACTCGAGGAGGGTCGGCGGATTCTGCTCGAAACTGTCGCCTTCCGCCGGCAGCACGCGAACTTCGTAGCCCGCGCGGCGCATCAGCACCGCTTCCACCTGGTCGTGGCTGAGGATGTGGCCGCCGAGCGGCGGCTTCCCCGGCAGCAGCGGCAGGTGGCAGTGCTCGATGAAGGGGGCGAGGCGGAGCACGGCGTTGTGACCCCAATAAGGGCCGCAATCGCCCTGCCACCAGGCGCTGCCGAGGGTATAGGAGCGCATGCCCAGGCGCATGCCGAACTGGAAGATGCGCGCAAAGGCGCTTCCCGTGGGCATACCCGTCACCAGCGTCTGCAGGACGCCGATCCCGGGATTGCGTTCCATGATGCGAAGCACGCGCAGCATCGCGGGCGCAGACATCAGGCTGTCGGCATCGACGATGAGCGCCAAATCGTGCTCGCGGCCCCAGCGCTCGCAAAAATCGCGGACGTTCCCGGCCTTGTAGCCCGTGTTCTTCTCCCGCCGGCGGTAGGTGACCGGGAGGCGGCCGGCGTAGGCGCGCGTGAGACGCTCGGCCATCTCCGCCTCCGCGCGCACGACTTCGGGGAAGCTGCTGTCGCTGAGGATGTAGAGATGGAAACGATCCGCGGAGCCGCTGGCGATGAGATCGTCGAGCATGGCGGCGATGCGGCCCGCGAGCGGTGCGGGATCCTCGTTTCGGATGCATGCAAGGAACGCCACGCGCGAGGCGATCGGGCCCTCGGCGTCCCCGCTCCGCGCGAAGGGTGCGACCGCCGTCACGGGATCGCGCGAGAAGGTCATCAGTGTGAGGCCGATGAAGGCGTTCCAGAACCCGATCACGGTCCACGGCACCGTCACCGCGAAGCATGCGAGCATGATCCCGTCGAGGACGCCGAAGGGCTTCCCGAGGGCCATAGCCATCATCACCAGCAGCCCCGCGGAGGTCGCGAGCGTGAGCGCGGCGTAGACCGTGCGGCGGCGGAACAGTCTCCGCGCCTCGGGGGCGCCCGGCTCGGTCAAAAGGGGCGTGACGGACATCGGCTATTGCGCCTGAAAGGGAATGAAAGGCGGCGGATAGGTATTATAAGGGGAGGCGGCTGTCCAGGCCCGCCAGGTATGCGCTAGCATCCCGCCGGCAATTCATCGGAGACCTCAGGGGATGACCACGAACCGAAAGAAGATTTTGCTGCCCAACAACCTCGCCCGCGCGGGATGGGACCAACTCCAGGGCCGCGACGACATCGAGGCGGTGTCGTTCTCGAACACGATCAAGCCTGAGGAGCTGCGGGCCGCTCTGGGCGACGCCGTCGGTATCGCGCTGAGCGCGACGCCCTTCACCGCGGCCGAGCTCGATGCGGCGCCGAAGCTCGAGGTGGTCGCGCGCGTCGGCGTGGGATATGACGCCGTCGAGGTGCCCGCGCTCACGCGAAGGCGCGTGCCGCTCTTCGTCTCCGGCACCGCCAACTCCGTCTCCGTCGCGGAGAAGGCGATGTTCCTGATGCTCACCCTCGCCAAGCGCGGCGCCATGATGGATGCGCTCGTCCGCGAGGGCCGCTGGTGGGACAAGTTCAAGGACGTGCCCGTCGATCTCTGGCAGAAGACCGTGCTCGTCGTGGGCTTCGGCCGCATCGGCACGCGGACCGCAAAGCGCTGCCTCGGCATGGAGATGAAGGTCGTCGTCTACGATCCCTACGTCTCCGCCGATGCGATCCGCGCCGCCGGCTACGAGCCCGCGAGCGATCTCGATGCGGCGCTCGCGCGCGCGGATTTCGTGACGATCCATTGCCCCAAGACGAAAGAGACCGTGGGCTTGATCAATGCCGCGCGTCTCCAGCGCATGAAACCCACGGCGATCCTCGTCAACACGGCCCGCGGCGGCATCATCGACGAGCCAGCGCTTGAGGCGGCCCTCAAGACGGGGCAGATCGCGGGCGCGGGGATCGACGTCTTCGCGAAGGAGCCCGCCGCCGTCGATCACCCGCTCCTCAAGCTCCCGAACGTCGTGGTGGCGCCGCACGTCGCGGGGGTCACGGTCGAATCCCGCGACCGCATGGCGATCACCACCGTCCAGAACATCCTGAGCATGCTCGACGGCAAGCCGATCCGCGAGAACGTCATCAATAAAGAAGTGCTGGACTGAGCGCTTCTCAGTAGGGGCCGGAGGGCTTCGCGGGAGCGGGCGCGCCCTCGCGCATCTCGCGGACGATCTGCTGTCCCGCCATGGTGAGGAGCCGCGCGTCGCCGAGGAGCGTCACGAAGCGGAAGCCCATCGCGATCGCTCGCTTCGCATAGGCACTGCTGCCGGTGTGGATGCCCGGCACGACCTTGTGGCGCTTGCAGCCCTCGACGATCTTCGTAAGCGCACCGACCATGCGGTCGTCGGACTTGTCGAGGCCCGGTGCTAGCCCGTAGGAGAGCGAGAGGTCGGAGGGGCCGACGTAGATCCCGTCGAGGCCCGGCGTCGAGAGGATCCCGTCGAGCTGCTCCACGGCCTCCGCGGTCTCGATCATTGCCATCGCGACGATCGTGTCGTTCGCCTTCTCGTGATAATCGGCGCCGCCGTAGAGCGAGGCGCGGATCGGGCCCGAGCTCCGATAGCCCCGGGGCGGATAGCGGCAGGCGCGGACGAAGGTCTCGCACTCCGCGCGGCTGTTGATCATCGGGCAGATGACGCCGTAGGCCCCGGCGTCGAGCGACTTCATGATGGCGGCGGGATCGTTCCAAGGCACCCGCACCATTGGCACGACCGGGGTCGTGGAGATGCCCTGTAGCATCGACACCATGGCCTGGTAATCGACGACGCCGTGC
Source organism: Allostellaceae bacterium (assembly GCA_035581425.1). GTDB lineage: Bacteria > Pseudomonadota > Alphaproteobacteria > ATCC43930 > CGMCC-115725 > DASZHJ01. Next base: position 29,410 of record DATJVP010000094.1, read on the forward strand.
TGCATGTCGACGACGAGGGAATCCCAGCCCATATGCGCCATCACCTCCGCGGCAAAGCCGCTGGGGATGCCGCACCAGCCGTTGACGACCGCCTTGTCCTCGCGCCAGAGCTCCCGCACCCGGTTCGCGCGCATCGATCCCTCCTGATGAAATTCCGCTGTCTTCGGATTCCGCTCAGGCCGGGGCGGGGCTGTCAACCGTGCTCGCTGGCCGCACGATCTCCGCGTGGTACTTGAGGATGGTGCGGACCTCGAAGGGCAGCAGCCCCGGAAAGGCGCCGAGGAGCACCGCGCAGAGGCCGGAGATCACGGGGGTGGCGAAGCTGGTCCCGCTCAAGGTCGTGTAGCCGCCGCCGCGCGCTGCGACGGTGACGTTCTCGCCGAGCGCCACGAACTCGATGATCTCGCCGGGCTGGAAGCGAATGTGGTGCGTGTCCGGGAGCACGTCCGTGTCGACGCTGATCGATGTCGCGAACTCCGCGGGGAGACCCAGATCCATCACGGGCATATTGCGCTTGGCGCTCACCACGAGCTGGCCCTGGTGCCATGCGGTCTCGCAGAACGGGCGTGCGTCGCTCCCAAACTTCGCGGAGAGCGCGAGGCTCAGGTTGAGGATCGGCCACTTCCGCTGCACGCCCTCCTTGAGCCCGTAGACGAAGCACTCGGCGGTCCCGGAATTGTCGGTGCCCAGGACGCGAACGTCGACGAGGCGCGCGTTGGGCGCGACCTTCGCGATGATGCTGCCGACGGCGGTGCCGTGGCCGAAGACGTCGTTGTTGGTGCCGAGCGGCACCTCGCGGAGTTTCGGCCCGCCCTCGGCGGGCTCGACGGCGAAGGAGGCGGCGACGCGTCCCTCGAGATCCTTGTGTGTGGCATCGATGCCGCTGTCGAGGATCGCGACCTCGACCGGGGCGAGCGGGCGCTTCCACCACTCCTCGAGCGGCGTCGTCAGCGCCTCCAGCAATGGGCTTGTCGGCACTGGGCGCCTACCGCCTCGGCCGGCCGAGCGCCAGTTCGACGCTCGCGACGATCGCCGAGACCTGCGCGAGGGCTGCCGGGTGATGCTCCACGATGTTCTTGAGAGAAGCGTCGATCTCCTGCAGCCGCGTGTTGGTCTCGGCGTCCTTGCCGCTGGTGGCGAGCAGCGCGCGGTCGTCGGCGCCGGTGATCTTCTGATGCTGCTCCACGATGACCGCCGCGATCTTCGCGAAGCGGCCGCAGATGTTTGCCTCCTTGGCGCTGAAACGCCGGCCCTTCTCGAAGCTCACGGTGGTGATGACGCCGATCAGCTTGTCGTCGGTCAGCATGGGTGCTGCCACGACGGCCTCGGGGTCCGAGCTTTTGCGCTTGGTCTGCTCGATATCGTGATAGATGGGCGCGCCCACCTGAACTTCGTGCGTCGCGGCGGCGAGCCCTGTGATCCCCGCGCCCAGAGGAAGGCGCGTGCCCAAAAGCTTCTTCTCGGCCTCCTCGCTTCCGACGGTCATCGCCCAGGTGAGGTCGTTCGCCTTGGGATCGTAGACCAGGAGCGACCCTTCCTCGCCGCCGATGGACGCGACCGCCGTCTCCAGGACGAAGCGCAGCAGCTTAGCTTCCCTCGATTCCGCCTCGACGCCGAAGTAGCGGAGCGGAGATGCGTCTTGGGTCATGTGGGCATTCTCTTCATGGGTGAACCCGCGGCAACCATCATATCTGCGCCCGCGGCGCCCTTCGGTACGGGCGGCGGCCGCCCGCCGATCGTCGGGGCAGGGAAGGATTCCATCTTCATGCCCGCGGCGCCAGACGCGAGGCGCTGGCGCGCCTCCAGCATCTCGTGGAAGACCCCCGGTGCCGCCGCAAGTTGGCGGGGATCGCCGACCTGCGCGAAGCGGCCGGTGTCGAGCGCGCAGACCTGATCGGCAAGTCCGAGAATGAAGTCGCAGTTGTGCTCCACGACGATCGTGGTGATGCCGCGGCAGGCCTCCCGGAGCTGCTCCGCGAGCTCCTCGAGCTGCAAGGCGTTGACGCCGGTCGTGGGCTCGTCGAGGAGCATGATCGCGGGGCGGCGCAGCAGCGCGCGCGTCACCGCGAAGATCCGGCATTCGCCGCCGGAGAAGGGATCGCCATCGCGCGACATCGGCAGATCCAGCGGCGATGCCAGCGGATGCCCCGCATCCTTCTCGTGCTTCACGAGCACGTCCCAGAATTTGGTCTTGCGGCAGATCTCCTCGATCGCAGCGTCGTTCACGCCGGGATCGGCGAGCTTGAAATTCGAGCGCACGCTATCGGAGATGAAGAGCGCCTTCTGCCCGACGATCGCGACGTTGCGGTGGAGATCGTCGAGCTTGATGTCGTCGAGCGGGACGTCGCCCATGCGGATCGTGCCGCCCGTGGGCTCGCGGAGCCGCGTCAGCAACCGGATGATCGTGCTCTTGCCGGAGCCCGAGCGGCCGACGATCGCAGTGAGCTTACCCGGCTCGAAGCGATGATCGACGCCGTCGAGGATTTTGGCGGCGCCGGGGGCGTAGGAGAATTGCACGCCCGTGAAGCTCACTTGCGCGCCGGTCGCCGGCCAAGGGCGGGCATCGGGGCGGTCGACGGTCGCGGGCTTCGCGTCGAGCACCTCTCCGAACATCCGGATCATCGGCCATTGCGCGTTGAGGCCGGTGAAGAAGTTGATGAGCGAGATCAGCGGATTTACGACCATCGGCACGAGGAAATAGACCGCGACGATCGCGCCGATGGCGTTGCTGTCGACCTTGGAGGCGGTCGCGACGGCGAGCACCGCGTAGACCAGGAAGAGCGCCTGCAGCAGCGTCGGCAACGCCTGCGAAAGCTGGTTCGGCATCTCCGTATTGACGGACATGACGAAGCGCGCCTGCGCGGCGCTCCGCAGCCGCTCGGCCATGCGCTGGGAGCGCTGCGGTACCGCGCCGATCGCCTGGATGTCGCCGGGGAGCGTGAGCGAGTTCAGTATCTCCGACGAGACCTGGGTCTCCGCGACCTGCACCACGGCATTGCTCGCGCGAACGCGGTTCGAGAGCCACCACGATAGGAAGGGAAGACCCAGCAGCAATGCGAAGCCCACCGCCTGGACTTCCCAGGGCGTATTGAGCGACTGGCCGAGATTGAGGGAGAGAAGGCCCGAGCCCGTGCAGAGCCCGATCACCTGCACGACCGGGTATTTCGCGGCCAAGGTCAGGATCGGCTGTGCGCCGCGGGCGATGCGATCGACGAGCTGCACGCTCGTCGCGGTGTCGTGCCGGTCGTGCCATTCGGTGCCGAGGCGCAACAGCTTGTCGTGGAGCGAAAGCTGGAGCTGCTCCAGCATGCGGCTGTCGGCAAAGGCCGTGACCACGCGCGCCGCGAAGGAGCAAATGGGCAGCAGAATGACGACGGCAACGAGGAGATAGGCGAGCCAGAAGGAGGGGTGCGCATCCCCAGGCTGCGGGGCCGCGAGCGCCCTGATCTGGTCGAGGACGCGGGCGAAAAGCTGCACCTGGACCTGGCCGCCGAGCGTGACGACGAGGTCGGCCGCGGCTGCCGCCGCGATCATCCACGGAGCCGGGCGAATTATTTGCCAGGTCCAGCGGGCGAGCTCGCTGAGCGAGAGTTTCGCGTCGGGGGCGGCGGCGGTTGTCATGCCGGAGGGCCGCTCGTACGAGGCACGCCACCGTCCGGTGCGCCCGCAAGGGCGCCCGGCCGGCGGCAGCTAATCGATACCTCGATGAGCGGTGTCGCGCTCTCGATCAGGCGCGGAACCAGTTACCGCAGCTCCAGCACCTGAACGCGAGATAGACGTCGGAATCCATTCCGACGCAGTAGTTCGACGCACCGCAATAGGGACAGGATCTCCATCCGTCGTAACGGAATTGACCGCTGACCTGGCTGGGCTCTTCCTTGAGACCCGCCACCTGCTTCTTCTTGTCGAGCTTGTCGACCTCGGCCTTGTCGACCTTCTTGCCTTGTTTGATGTCCTTGGGTGCAGGCATGGTACCTCCTGTAGATTTCGATTCAGCAACCGCATCCGCCGCGGTGTGAAAGCGCCCATGCGATTTCACAAAAAAATATATAGAAGAACGATGCGGATGTCCCGACTCGAGAAGCCCCGGTGCAATCCGCAAAGAACGAGCAATTTCTCCTTTCGTTCCCTGATTTCATCCCGGCCAATCCGAATTTGGTGCGTCGGGTCTTGCGACGTTCTATGCGCCCCTCACAGGAGATATGCGAGCCCGGCCTCGGTTCCGGCGTGATCCGCTTCACAGGCTGGGCGCGGAATAGGTGTCGTTCCGCGCCTGATGCGAACCGAAAGCGAAACCGCCGCCTCCGGTTTGGCGCGGGGCGGCGGCTCGATCTCCGGGATCTCAGGCGAGGAACACGTAGCCGCAGTTCCAGCACTGTCGGGGCACGTAATAGTTGGTATTGAGGCCGCGCGCGAAGCAGGCTGCACCACAGCTCGGACAGCGGACCCAGGCATCGTATTGGCCGCTGACCTCGGAGGGCTCTTCTTTCTGCGTGGGAGCGATCCGCTTCTTGTCGAGCTTGTCCGCGGTTGCCTTGTCTAGTCCGATACCCTCTCGCATTTGCTTTGGCGCCGTCATGTAACCTCCTTGATGGGCTGATTGGGATCGGAGCGCGCTAGGGTGGCGCAGCGACCGCCCGCCACCTCTATGCGCTGGCCCCGAAGGATGCGCCAGCGTTCATGTCGCTTTTTCGTGATCCGTTTCACACCCCGGACGGGCGCGGCTCAAGCGAGGAACGTCTCGCCGCAGGCCCAGCAACGCACCGCGATATAGTAGCGGTGATCGAGACCCCCGACGAAGCCCCGGGCGTTGCAATAGGGGCAGCGTATCCAGGCGTCATATTGACCGCTCACCTCCGAGGTTTCCGCCTTGGCGGTGACGGGGAGGCGGTTCTTCTCCAGGAGATCCGTGGTGCGCTTCTGGAGCTTGAGGCCGGCTCTCGGCTGCTTGGGGTCGGTCATGCATCCTCCGGATGCCCGGGCGCGGCGAGGCACGCCTGCGATATAGTATTGCATCTGCGCCGCCATCCCGCGCGCCGAAAATGTGAAGTGATTCACAGGGGAACCGCCGCCGGGCCGCCACATCAGATGCGCTGATGCGGCGGATCGGTCGATCGGCTACAAAGAGCGAGGGAGGAATGCATGGCGCTGGGCCTTATCTATTTTATCGGAGATACGCTGCGACAGCGCTGCCGGGCGGAGCTCGCGCGCTCTCCGGGCGCGCGCGTCATCGATTGGCCGCAGGCGAGCGCGGGAGCCTTGTCGCGGGTGTCGGACGAAGGGCCCGACCTGCTGCTCGATGCAACCGGCAGGCCCGCCGGTCCTGCCCTTGCGGAGGCGCCGGCGGAAAAAATGCCACCGGGCCTTGGCGAGCTGCGCTCGGCAGGAAGGACGCGGTCGATCGCCGCCATCGAGCCCGCCGCGCTCTACGCGGCGCTCGCAGAGGAGGATCAAGCCTCGCCGCATGCCTGCGATCATGAGCACCACCACGATCATCACCATCACCATCACCATCACGACGGCGAGGCCTACGGCCACGATCACGCCCACGATCATGGGCAGGCGCATGCGATGGCCCGCGCCAATCTCATCGCCTCGATCGAATATGCGGACCGCCTCGCGGTGGACGCGCGCGGGCTCTCCGCGGCGGAGCAGTTGCGGCTGCGCCGGATGCTGCGGTCCCTTAATGGCGGGGCGGAAATCCGGCTCTACGACGAACCGCTCGCGCTCGTGGGCGAGCTCGCCGCTCTTCCGCGGGAGAGCGATGGCGTCCCGAGCTGGCAGATGCTGCAGGCGGGAGCGCAGCCGAGGGAGTTCGCGGAACTCGGCCTCGAGACCGTCGTGCGCCGGCTTCGGACGCCCTTCAGCGGCGCTCGGTTTGCCGCCTTTATGCGGCAGGACTTCGCGGGCGTGTTGCGAGCCGTCGGCCAATTCTGGCTTGCAGCGCGGCCCGATCTCGTCTGCCTGTGGTCCCGCTGCGGAACGCTGAACGTCGCCTATCCCGTCGGCCTCTGGTGGGCGAGCGTGCCGCGCGAGCGCTGGCCGCAGGGTGCGGCGGCCGTCATCGAGCGACGCTGGCAGGAGCCTTTCGGCGACCGGCAGCAGGAGTTCGTCCTGATCGGACACGGCCTCGATCAAGGCGCGATCCCGCGCGCGCTCGACGGCTGCGCGCTCGACGAGGCGGAGCTGGCGCTCGGACCGCAGGGCTGGGCGCGTCTGCCGGACCCTTTCCCCGCCTGGGCACCGGCGCAGCACTGAGGGGATGCCGATGGACACGAGCGGCGCGGCCGGGACGACTCCGGTGGAGACCTGGCTCCAGCGCGTGCACGAGGTCCGCAGGCGAGAGGCCGACTATCTCAAGATGTACGATCTGGCGCAGCGTGGGCTCGCCGAGCATCCCGAGTCTATGGAGCTGCAATATCAGGCCCTGCTCGCGCTCGCGCGCGCCGGCGCCACCAACCGTGCGCAGGCGCGCCTGGCCGACCTCGTCGCCAAGGGCAGGATCACTGCGCTCGCTGGCGGCAGCCTCAGCAACGAATTCGCGGCGCTCTCCGCGCGCCTTTTCAAGGACCGAGCCGTCGAGGCCGCGGCGGCGGAGCAGCGCGCCTTGCTCGCGCAATCCGCCGCCGCCTACGAGACCGTTTTTCAGAACGGCAATCCCAGCTATTACCCCGCGATCAATGCCGCGAGCATGTGGTTCCTCGCGGGAGACGCCGCGCGATCGAAGGCGATGGCTGCGGAAGCGCTCCGGCTCGCGCGCGCCGAGACGGAGAATTACTGGAGCCTCGCCACCGAGGGCGAGGCACTGGTGCTGCTCGACGACACCATGGGCGCGGTCGCGACGCTCCGCCGTGCCGCCAGCCTCCCGGCTGCGGGACAGGACGAGATCGCCGCGACGCGCAAGCAGATGCGCTGGCTCAGCAACGCCAAGGGGCTGGGGCGCGAGCTCATCGACGCGCTCGGCGAGCCGGTGGTGGCCTGCTTCCTACCCGATCGAGCCGCGGCGGCGCCCCGGTTCGACGGCAGTGACGCCGCGCGTATAAGTCTCGAGCGCGAGCTCGATCGGGTGCTCCCGAGAGCCGAGGGCGCTGCCGTTTACGTGACCCTCCTCGATCCCCTGGATATCTGCCTTGCAGAGGCGCTCATTGCGCGGAAGGCGCGGCTCAACCTGGTGCAGCCGGCGAGCGAGGAGGCCTGCCTCGAGTGGGTCAGCGCCAAGGGAGCCAAGTGGGCGGATGCCTACCGGCGCTGCCTCGACGGCAAGAACTCCGTCAGCGTCGTGACCGAGGCGGGCGCGGCGGACGAGCTCACCTCTCTCACGCTCTGCCTCGAGCAGAAAATGGGGCTCACCTTGCTGCGTGCGGAGGCGCTCGACGCGCCGGCGCAGCGTATCGCGATCGATGCGCGCGGGGACGCGATCGCGTTCACGCCGGCCCCGCTGGTCGCGCGCAAGCGCAGCCGCGCGGATATGGCGCCACCGGACCCGCCGCCGCCGATCCGTGTAAAGCGCGCCTTGGTCTTCGGAGACGTCAAGGGCTTCAGCACGCTGGCCGAGCGCGACATGCAGGGCTTCCTCGATCACGTCATCGGCGGCTTCGGCGACGCGCTCGAGCCCTTCGGCGCCGCAGTCGAGTATGCGGAAACCGCGGGCGACGGCATATATCTCGTGGTCTCCGGTGTCGGGACGGCAGCGCGCTGCTGCCTCGCACTCCAGGAGACAATGCGGCCGGAGCGCCTGAAGAGGGTCGGGCTCCCGAGCGTCCAGGGGCTCCGCATCGGCGCGCATGTGGGGCCGGTGAGCCGCGGCTACGATCGCGTGACCAAGCGCGAGAAGTTCTTCGGCACCGAGATCATCCGGACGGCGCGGATCGAGCCCGTGACGGAGGTGGGCGCGATCTACGTGACGGAGCAGTTCGCGGCGACGCTCTACTGCGAGGCCGGCGGCGAATTCCGCTGCGAGTATGTGGGGATTCAGCCCATGGCCAAAGGGTACGGCGCCTGCCGTATGTACTCGCTGCGCCGGTCTCGACCGGGCGAGTGATGCCCGCCGCCGCGCGCGCACCCAGTATCGACCGCGGCTTCATGGCGGCGGTGATGCGTGGCTCCCGCGTCTTCAAGGGCGCGGCGCTCGAGCGGGTGGACGCGCTCGCGCAGGCCTCGCGGCTCCGCGCCTATGCCGCGGGCGAAGTCATCGCGACCACGGAGCGCGCTCAGCGCATCGTCTGCGTCATCGAGCACGGCGTCGCCGAGATCTTCGCCACCTCCGAGGAAGGCGAGCAGAGTCTCTCGGTGGCACTCCTGGGTCGCGGCGACAGCTTCGGCGAGGCGGTGGCGATGGCGGGCGCGCGCGAGGGCGCGTTGGCATCGCTCCGCGCCGTCTCCGTCACCAACTCCGCGATCATCGAGATCCCCGCGACCGAGTTCCGCGCCTTCGTCGCCGCGGAGCCGCCGGTGGCGCAAGCCGTCGGTGCCAAGCTTGCGGACGAGATGGGCGAGCTGCTCTCGCTCATCGACGGGCTCGCCTTCGCGGGGCTCGTGGAGATCCGCCTCGCGCGCTATCTCCTCCGCCGCGCGGAGCATCTGGGCGTGCGCGAGGGCGCACAAATTCAAGTCCCCGAGCGCCTCACCCACGGCAAGCTCGCGCTCGCCCTCGGCGTCGACCGGCGGAGCGTGCTCGAGGCGCTCAATCTCTGGCAGGACGGCGGCATCATCGCCGTCGACAAGCAGCAACGCCTCACCATCCTGCAGCTCGACCGGCTCCGCATCTTCGCAAAGATGCGGCGCGGCAGCCGCGGAGGCTGGAATGCGGCAGCCTGGCTCGATCAGATCGACCTCGCGCTCGCGCGCGGCTGCAACCTCGAGGCCTGGGAGCTCGCGATCGAGGCCTTGCGCCGGCCCTCGCTTGCACGCGATCCCCAGATCCGCCATCGCGCGGTGCTTGCGAGCGCCCGCTCCGGCGCGGTGCACGAGGCTTGGCGCATGCTCGGCGAATTCGACCTCGCCGAGCATGCAGCCGACGAGGATGCGGCCGCCCTCGAGGCGCGTCTGCGCAAGGACCTCTGGGCGCAGGAGCGCGAGCGCGGCGCGAAGCGCGACTTGGCGCTGCGCTCGGCGGAATGCTACGCGGCGGTCCACGCGAAGTTTGGCGGGTACTACGCCGCGATCAACGCCGCCACCATGTTCATCGCCGCGGGAGACCGGGGCCGCGCGCGCGAGGTCGCGACCGCCGTGCTGAGCCTCCTCGGCGAGCATCCCGGCTCCTACTACGAGATTGCGAGCGCCGCCGAGGCGCAACTCATCCTCGGCAAGGCCGAGCGTGCGGCGCAGTTACTGGAGCTCGCGCGGCAATCCGGCGATGCCGACCGCGGCAAGATCGCGAGCACGCGGCGCCAGATGCGCCTGCTCTGCCGCCTGCTGGAGGTGCCCGAACGGCGCATCCTCGATGCGCTGCGCCAGCCGCCGGTCGCGCATTTCATCGCGGATGGCGGGTTCTCCGAGCCTTTCGACGAGGTACGCTTCGCGACAGGACTGCGTGCGCTCGCTGCGCGTGCGGAGCCCGCTTGGATCTTCGGCGGCCTTGCCAATCCCGCGGAGATCGTCGCGGCGGAGACGCTCATCGAGGCCGGTGCCGAGTTCAATGCGGTGCTCGCGGATCGCGCGATCGCGCAATCCGGGCGCGTCAAGCTTCCGACGCAGGCGGAATGGGCGCGCCGCAGCGCCGCCTGTCTCGACCGCGCGGCCCGGATCGCGGCCTTTGGGCAAGAGTCCGCCGCGGGCGCCGGCGACGATCGCCAGCTGACCTCGCGCTTCGCGATGGGGCAGGCGATCCAGCGTGCGCGCGAGCTCGAAAGCGAGAGCATTCAGCTCTGCCTCGCCTGGAGCGGTGAGGGCGGCTCGCCCGCGGGCGCGGCGATGCGCTGCTGGCGCGCGGCGGGACAGCGGATCGTTGCGGGAGCGGAGACGGTGGATCCCGTGCGCCTGGCGGAGCAGCGCGGCGCAGCGGGGCCGATCCCGCCGGCCTTCGTCTGCCTCGATGGCAGCAGCGAGACCCCACGCAAGGCCCCGGCCAGCGCGCTTGGGGAGCCCGTGCGGACCGATGGGGGGAGTCGGATCTGGCTCTTCGCGACGGCTTCCGAGGCGGCCACCTTCGCGCTCGCCCTCGCGTGCGCGCCCGATGCCTCCGTCACCTGCGATCTCGCGCCGGTCTCGGAGCCGCGTGCGGCGCGCCTCGCGCTCGAGCAGGGGACGCTCGTGCCGAGGCGGCCCGCGGTCTCGCGCCGAGGCGTTTACGCGACCGAGCCCTTCCACTGCGAGCTTCTGCTCGCGGGCTATGCGGGCGAGACGGAATTCGCGGGCAAGGTCGCCGCCGTCGACGGTGGCGCGCGCATCCCGGTCTTCGCGCTCCAGCCGGAGAGCCTTTGATGAATGCCGAGGCCGGCCTCGATCCGCGGCCGCGCATTGCCGTGCGGGTTGGGGTCACCGGACACCGCGACATCGCCGACCGCTACTGCGAGAACGCGGCGGCGATCGAATCGCAGATCGCGGCGGCGCTCGCTGCCATCCGTGACGCAGTCCAAGCCGCCGCCAAGGCAAGTCGCGGGAGCCGCGCCTATCGCGAGGAGCCGCCGGTGCTGCGGATGATCTCCCCGCTCGCGGAGGGCGCGGACCGGCTCGCCGCCGAGATCGCCTCGCGCCTCGGCTATCGTCTCCTCGCGCCGCTTCCCTTCGCGCAGTCGGAATACGAGCGGGATTTCGAGACGGAGGAGAGCAAGAACGAATTCCGCCGCCTCCTCGCGCGCGCGGACGCGGAAGAGGGCACGATCGCTCTCGATGGCGGCCGCGGCGCCCCCACGGGCGACCAGAGCTACTATGCCGTCGGCCGCTTCGTCGTCCGGAGCGCCGACGTGATGATCGCGGTCTGGCAGCGCGACCGCTGGGGTGGCCTTGGCGGGACCGGCGACGTCGTGGCATTTGCGCTGGCGGCGGGCGTTCCCGTCCTCTGGATTCCTGCGGACGCGCCCGGCGCGATGCGGCTTCTGGCGGAGCGCGATGCGCTCGAGCTGCCGGCGCAGCCGGAGGCCGACGCGCTCGCCGACCTCAGGGACCGGGTTGAAGCCCTGCTCGAGCCCCCGCGGCTCCTCGCCGAGCACGAAGAGGTGCCCGCCCCGGGATGGCGCGGTCTCGGGGACCGCTGGCGGCGCCTTCCCTACAGGGCGGGCTCGCCGTTGCAGCAATTCTACGACGAGCAACCGCGGCCCTCGAAGGGCATCATGCTCGCCTTCGAGCGCTTCCGCGGGCTCTTCGCCCTGCCGCAGCGGGGCCGGCAGCACCGGGCGACGGTGGCACCGCCTTACGCGGTGCGTCAGGTGCTGACCCCGCCGCAGCTCGAGAAGATCGCGGCCTACGAGCGTATCCGCGACCGCGCCGACGTGCTCGCGCTCTTCTACTCGCATTGTCACCGCTCGACCTATCTCGCCCTTTTTACGCTGGGCGCGGCGGCGCTCACCTGCGCAGGGCTCGCCTTCGCCGTCGAGCCGGGCTGGCCCTTCGTCGTTCTGGAGATCGCCTCGCTCGCCACGATCGGCGGACTTGTCGCGATGGATCGCGTGCGGCGCTGGCACGACCGCTGGATCGATTACCGCATCCTCGCGGAGCTCATGCGGCAGATGGCCTATCTGGTTTTGCTGGGGCGGACGCTGCCGATCAATCGCGCCGCGATCCTCTCGACGCACGGCGCGCGCACCGCGCGGCGGCAGGATTGGGTGCTCTGGTACTTCAGCGCGGTCGTGCGCGAGGTCGGCGTGCCCGCGGCGCGCTGCGAGGCGGAGTATCTGCACTCCGTGCGCGCCCGCTTCGTCAATGGCCTCCTGGCGGAGCAAATTGCCTTCCACGAGCTCAATGCGAGACGCGCCGGCACCGTCGCCGCTCGGCTCGGCACGCTCGGCCTGCTCTGCTTCGCCGGAACCTTTCTTGCGGCGCTCACCAAGATCGCGCTCATCGTCCTCGCCGGCCCGGAAGCGGCGGGAGCCGTCCATCCGGTAATCGAGGGGCTCGGTGTGCTCGGTGTTGCACTTCCCGCACTCTCGGCCGCTGCTTTCGCACTCCGGGCTCAAGCGGAGTTCGAGATCGTCGCCAAGAACTCGAAGCGCCTGCGCCGCCGTCTCAGAGGGATCAAGGAGCGGCTCTCGCATCTTCCGCTCACCGGCCCCCTGAGCGCGGAGCGCCTCGTGGACGAGATGAACGGCGCCGGCGCCCTGATGATCGCGGACGTCGAGGATTGGGTGGCGCTCTTCGACGTAAAGACCGTGGAGTTGAGCTGAGCGGCAGGACGACCGAACGCGGCTTCCGGCGACTCTCGAGGGCGCAAGAGAGCCGCGGATGCCCGAGCCCATTCCGATTTGGGGCAATGCGACGATAGGGCGCACAGCGCTCGCCAGGTCCAATTCTGGCTAGATTTTTTACCATGATCGTGGCCCCACCGGAGCATCCTGCGGCGCGACGGCCGCCTCCGGACACCAGCGGCGACGCGGCGCAAATGCTGCAATTGACGCGACCCCGCGAGTGCGAGCGCGGGTCGATCGAATGCGGCCACCCGATCCCTTCGGAGAGTGCGTCGCTCATTTCCGCGCGCTATTTGCGCCTGCCCCTCATTTTGGACGGATAGGCCATTTTAAGGATTTTCCACAATAGTGCCCGGTCTAGGCAGCGACGCGCCGCCGGA
>DATJVP010000095.1:0-25219 GCA_035581425.1 Allostellaceae bacterium
GAGCTGGAAGCTGCTCGGATAGACCGACGTCAGCATCACCGCGAAGATCGAGCCGGCGAGACCGGCGAAAGCGGCGCCGAGGCCGTACGCCAGGAGCTTGACCTCCACCAGATTGACGCCGAGCGCCTGCGCGACGTCCTCGTCGTCGCGCACCGCCAACCAGGCCCGCCCGAGGCGAGAGTTTTCGAGGCGCCAGGCGCAATAGGCGGCGAAGCCGGAGGCGATCAGCGTCAGATAGAAGAGGTCGACGGGGTCGGCGAGTTCGAAGGCCCCGATCCTGGGCTTCGGGATCTGCAGGATGCCCTGGGCGCCGCCGAGCAACGGCGCGGCCATGTCCGACTGGACGATGACGCGCACGATCTCGCCGAGCCCCATGGTCGCGACCGCCAGGTAGTCGCCGCGCACGCCGAGCACCGGAATGCCGAACAGCACGCCGACGACGACCGAAGCGAGAACCGACAGCGGCGCCGCGGCCCAGAAAGAAAGGCTCGGCAGCGGGGTATAGGAGGCGAGCGCATGCGGACTGTCGGCGGTCAGAAGCGCCGTCGCATAGGCGCCGACCGCGAAGAAGGCGACGAAGCCGAGATCCAGGAGGCCGGCGAGCCCGACCTCGAGGTTGAGGCCCATGCCCATCAGCGTATAGAGCCCGACCAGCATCATCACCTGGCCGATGTAGGAGCCGGCGAGGACCGGCATCAGGACGAGGAGCGCGACGAGAGCCAAGATCCGTAGCGCTCTCGCCTGACGTCGTCGGCTCGGCGACAACCCAGCCATGGCCTCGCCAAGTCTCGCGCGCAAAGCGCCCATCCAGAGCGCCGCGCCCGCGCTCGCGACGAGGAAGATCGCCGCCGCGCCGCCGGGTTCGAGTCCCTCCCAGGAATAGAACGCCTGACGCACTGCATCGGCGGCTGCGTTCGATTGCAGAAGGATCTGGATGAGTTCCTGGAAAACGCCGAAGACGATGACGAAAGCGAGGCCGATCAGCAGCGGATCGCGGACCCGCCGGGAAGTGAGCGCCAAGGCTGCGCCGATCGCTCCCAGGAACGTCGCTGCGGCGATGAGAATCAGGCCGCCGAGCGGCGCGCCGAGCCCGAAGGTCAGCGTCCTTGAGAGGATCGGCGAGAGCGCGATGAAAATCTGGCGGAGCGGCAGGGTCTGCATCCCCAACGCCAGGAGAGCGAGCAGAAATCCGGCGGCGGCTCCGGCGACGAGGCCGGCAGCGGCGGCGGGCAGCGGCTTCGGGGGCGGCGAGCGCAGGACCGTCGCCGCTCCCGCGCCGAGCGCGATCGCGATCAGGGCGGCCTGCCCGAGCGAGACGACGTCGACGACGATCCAGCGTCGGTCGAACATCGGCTGGATGCCGACGACCGCGATATAGACGGCGACCGCGCCGAAGACGAGCCCGATCCGAACGGCGTCCCTCAGCAGAGCGCGTCCTCCGCCGGCGCCGCCGCCCGCCGCGGTCGGGACGGCGCTCATGCGCGCTTCTTCGCCATGCGCTCGCCCATGATCCCATAGGGGCGAAAGATCAGCACCATGATGAGAAGCGTGAACGCGATGAGGTCGCGCAGCTGGTAAGGCGCGGGAATGCCGATGCCGTCGAGGAAGAGCGCGGGCCCCACGGATTCCACGATGCCGAGGAACAGTCCGGCCAGCATTGCGCCGGGGACGCTGCCGACGCCGCCGAGCACCGCCGCGCCGAAGGCTTTGACGCCCGGCGTGAAGCCCATGAAGAAATAGACCTGCTTGAAGACGAAGGCGTAGAACACGCCGGCAATGCCCGCCATCGCGCCGCCGAGCGCGAAGGTGAAGACGACGACCTTGTTGACGTCGATCCCCATCAAGGCGGCAGCGTCCGTATCCTCGGAGACCGCGCGCATCGCAGTTCCCATCTTCGTCCGCTGGACGATCAGGTAGAGGATGATCATCGCGACGATCGCGGAGCCGATCACGAGAATGTCGACGCTGGGAATCCGCACGCTGCTGCCGATGGTATAGGCACCGGTGAGCCATTGCGGATCGGGATAGGAGCGGATGCTCGAGCCGAAAATCCCGCGGAAGGTCTGCTCCAGAAAGAAAGAGACGCCGATCGCGCAGATCAGGGGCGCGAAGCCGCGCACGTGGCGGAATGGCCGATAAGCGAGGCGCTCCGTCAGCACTGCGATCACGGTCGAGGTCGTGACGGCGACCGCAAGAATGCCGAGCATCGCGGGAATGGGGTAGCTCTCGAGAAAGCCGGAGCGATCGAAGTACTCAGCGATGAAATAACCCGAGAACGCCCCGGTCATCATGATGTCGCCGTGGGCGAAATTGATGAGGCGGAGCACGCCATAGACCATGGTGTAGCCGAGGGCAATGAGCGCATAGACGCTGCCGAGCGTCAGGCCGAACATCACGAGGTCGAACCACTGCGCGAACTCGTAGCGGCCCTTGATCAGCGTGCCGATGGTCCCACCGACGACGACGATGGTGACACCGATCCGCAGACACCAGAGGATGACGTCGACGAAGGTAAAACGTGCGAGCGTGCTCAGACGGGGGATCAGAGTGCGATCCGCAGCCGTATCGGCCATTGGTAGACTACCTCGAAACGTCTGCTGAAGCCTGCCGGCCGGCCGCCGGGAATGTCGTCCGCTTGGAGCGGGATCGCATTCGCCGGCCGCCGGCCGTCATGGCCGTTCGTCTAGCTTACGGATAGATTTTCTTGGGGTTGACGCCGGGCTTGAAGGTCGAAGGATCGGAGTTCGTGAACTGATAGACCGCCGGCTTGAACTTCGCGCACTCGCCGTAGGCATCGCACGCGATCGGGCCGCTGATGCCTTCGAACTTGGTCGCGAAGACCGCGTCGCGGAGCGCCTTCTTGCCGATGTAGAGGTTGCCCGCGGCGTCGGTCTTGGCGACTTTCTCGATCGCCTTGAACGCGAGCGTGGCGGCGTCATAGGCATTGGCGTGATAGCCCTCGATAGGCGCCTCGCCATAGGCCTTCTTGTACTCCTCCACGAACTTCGGATAGCCCTTGCCCATCGCCTCCGGAGAGATGTCCGGATAGGTGATGCGGAACCCGACGACGGCAGCGCCCGCCGCCTTGATCAGGTCGGCCGCGAGCATGCCGGAGCTGCCGATGAGCTGCACCTTCTCTAGGCCCGGAACCTCTTTCGCTTGCCGCAGGATCTGCGCGCCGGCGGCGACGAAGATCGGGAAGTAGAGGAGGTCCGGCTTCTCCGTCGCCACGCGAGTCAGCATTGCGTGCATGTCGACGTCGGTCGGCTGCACGGCCTCTTCGGAGATGACTTTGCCGCCGAGCTTCTTGAAGTTCTCCGCCGTCGCCATGGCGAGGCCCTTCGCATAGGGGCTGCCGTCATGGACGGTGACGATCGTCTTCACCTTGAGAACGTTCCACATCCACTTGGCGTCGGCGTCGCCCTGATAGGCATCGCTATAGACCGTGCGCACGAAGCCCGCGTATTCGGGCTTGCGGTCGGCGGCCGTAAGGGGCGGAGCCGTCGGCGAGGTACCGATGCTGGTGATGCCCGCTTTCCAAAGGATCGGGGCGCCCGGCGTCGCCTCGCTCGAACAAGACGGGCCGATCACGATCACGGTGTTCGGGTTGGCCGCGAGTTTCGTCGCCGCGGTCTGGCCGCCCTCGGCGTTACAGAGCGAGTCCTCGACGTTGAACTTGACGGGATGACCGAGGAGCTTTCCGCCATGCTCCTTGATCGCGATCTCGACGGCGCGCTTCTGGTCGAGGCCGAGCGCGGTATCCGCGCCGGACAGCACCCAGTAGCCGCCGATCTGGATCGGTGCTCCCTTGGGAATGACGAAGACACCGATGTCATCCGTCACGGGTCCCTTGGTCTCCGCGGCTTGCGCAACCGCGATCGAGCCCAGGGCGACCCCGAGCGCAAGCAAACTCCGTTGAACAAACTTGTAGGCTTGCATGGCTTTCGCCTCCTCTATGGCGCGACAACCGCTTCGCGTTGTCTCGGTTTATGGCGTTGATCGCAGTTCCGACGTCGAGCCGCGCGCGCGCAGCGCTTCATCAGATTTTTAGGCCCCCACAGCATTCGCCGCATGCACCGCGCTTGGCTAGGAAATGCTCACCTTGCATTTTTCTCGCGCAGTCGACTTCTCGTCGCCGAGCACGATGCACCTTCGGTTTTTCGATCTAATCACGGGTTACACAGCAGATCAATGGCATGAACGGCGACGCATCAGCCCGGCTCAAAGATCGGAGCCTTGGGCGCTCGCATAGCGGTTGATGGGGTGATCGGTCGCCGCGAGCGCCCGGCAGAAGGCGCCGACCGCGGGCTCGAGGCGCTCGGCGAGGCGCCGCTGGGCAACCGTGCTCCGCGCGAGACGCTCGGCCGCCGCCTCGACATCGCGCCGAAGCTGCGCAGGATTGACGGTTAGGCACTCTCCTTCGTCGACGACGAGCCGCCCGCCCACCATCACCTTGTCGACCCCGCTCCCATCCTCGGTGTGGACGAGCTGATTGACGAGGTTGTTGAGGGGGAGATAGTTGATGTTGCCGGCGTCGAGGAAGACGATGTCCGCGAGAAAGCCCGGCTCGATCCGGCCGAGTGCGCCCGCGAAGCCGAGCGCCTTGGCGCTACCCTCCGTCGCCATCTCCAAAACCTCTGCCGTACCAAGCCACTGCTCATAGTCGGGCCCGCGCACAT
Organism: Allostellaceae bacterium; assembly: GCA_035581425.1. Classification (GTDB taxonomy): domain Bacteria; phylum Pseudomonadota; class Alphaproteobacteria; order ATCC43930; family CGMCC-115725; genus DASZHJ01. The sequence goes on from DATJVP010000095.1 coordinate 4,680, forward strand.
GCGAGGCGAGCGAGGCAATACGCATGGCCTCGAACATGTTGAGGTTGTCGGAGCAGTTCGAGCCGTCCGTCCCGATGCCGAGATTGACGCCGAGGTCGCGCATCGCGCGCGCGGGCGCGATGCCGGAGCCGAGGCGCATGTTGCTGCCGGGGTTGTGCGCGACCGAGGCGCCGGCGCCGGCGAGGATGCGGATCTCCTCGGCATCGAGCCAGACCGCATGCGCCGCCGTGAAGGTGGGCGCGAGCACACCGAGACGATCGAGATGGCGCGCGAGGCTCGTCCCGTAGCGGCTTCGCGCCGAAACCGCCTGTATTTTCGATTCCGCGAGGTGCATGTGGTAGCCGATGCCGTGCTCGGCGGCGAGCCGGGCCGCACCCACCATGAACTCGTCCGCGCAATGGAGCGGGATGGTCGGTGCGACGGCAAGCCGCACCCGTTCGCGACCGAAGGGCCAGGTCCGGAGGACAGACCGGCAGATATCGAGGTGCGTATCGCCGCTGGTGCTCGCGAGGCCGCGTACCTCCGCTGCGAGCCCCGCCGGAAGCGCATCAATCAATCCGGGTATTGCCGCATAGAAGGACCTATCCGCCATCATGGGCGCGATCACCGCGCGCATTCCCGCTTCGGCGTAGGCGTTCCCAGCCGCCTCGAGGCCCTCGCGCGTCGGGATCGGAAACTCCACGAAGAGGTCGTAGCAGGCGGTGCAGCCCTTGAGCAGCATCTCGACCGCAGCAAGCCTCGCGGCGAGCGCCTTATCCTCGGGCGAGCCGAGACGCGAGACCCAGGGGCCTGCGTTCAGCAGCAGCTCCAGCGTCCAGCGGTCTCCCACTCCCTTGGAGAGAGCCCCGTGTCCGTGCGTGTGCGCATTGACGAGGCCGGGGATGAGGATGCGCTCGCGCGCGTCGATGACGCGGGCGTCCGGCGCCTCGATCCGGCCCCAGGGCTCGATCGCGGCGATGCGCTCGCCCTCGACCAATATGTCGCTCTCGGAGATACCCGCGCGCGCGTGCGCGAGCACGCGGCCGCCGCGGAGGATCGTACGCCCCATCGCTCTCAATATCCCCGCTCGATGTCGACTTGATTGAGGAGCCTGCGGCCCGCGACGGCGCGGCGGACGTTCTCGGCAACATGCGGCGCGGCCGAGGCGGCGGTGCCCCAGGTGGCAACGTGCGGCGTCACCGTAATCTTTGGGTGCGACCAGAAGATGTGGTCCTCCGGCAACGGCTCGCGCGCGAAGACATCGAGGGTCGCGGCCCCGATCTCGCCGGCGTCCAGCGCCGCGAGGAGATCCTCCTCGACGAGATGCGCGCCGCGGCCGACGTTGATGATCCGCGCCCCCCGCGGGAGCATCTTGAAGAGCCGGCGGTTGAGGATGCCCCGCGTCTCCGCCGTCAGCGGCAGGAGGCAGATCAGGATTTGCGTCTCAGCCGCGAACGCCGCGAGCTCCGCCTCGCCCGCGAAGCAGCGCACATCCTCGATGGTCTTCGGCGACCGCGCCCAGCCACGGACGTCGAAACCTGCCGCGACCAGGGTACGTGCGACTGCGGAGCCGAGTTCGCCAAGCCCCATCACGCCGACGCGGACGGAACCCTTGGGCGGCGACATCTTGTAGACCCATTTGCGTTGGGCCTGGTTCGCGGCGTGCTCGTCGAGGTAACGGTGGTAGCGCATGGTCGCCCAGAGACAGTAGTCGCGCATCCCTTCGGTGAGGCTCGGATCGACGAGCCGTGCTACCGGAACGCCCTTGGGGAGGCTCGCGAGATCGAGCTGGTTCACGCCCGCACCCAGCGAAAGCACGGCGCGGAGATTGGGATAGCGCGCGAGCCCGTCCGGCGGCGGGGTCCAGATGAGGGCGACATCGACGGATGCGGGATCCTCGATCTGCGGCCAGAGCTCGATCGTGCCTTCCGGCAGCTCGCGCCGCAGCTCCGGCAGCCATTCCGCGGGATCGTCGAGGGTGCTGTAGAAAAGAACGCGCATGGATCTCCTCAGCCCATGGAAAGGCCGCCATTGACCCGGAGGGTCTGGCCTGTGATGTAGCCGGCTTCCTCCGAGGCGAGATAGGCCATGGCAGAGGCTATCTCCTCGGGCTTGCCGTACCGGCGCATCGGCACGAGCTTCAGCGCCGCCTCGAGCCCCGCGGCATCGATCTGTCCCAGCATCTCCGTCGCGATGTAGCCCGGCGAGACCGCGTTCACGGTGATGCCATGGCGTGCCACCTCCGCGGCGATCGGACGCAGCATCATGGTGATCCCGCCCTTGGAGGCCGTGCAGACGGAATAGGCATTGCCGCCGAAATCCGCGACCTCCGTAATGCAGGAGCCGGTCGCGATGACGCGGCCGTAGCGACGCCCGATCATGTGCGGCAGCACCGCCCGCGTGGAATTGAAGAACCCGCCGAGATTGATCCCGATCGAGCGCTCCCAATCCTCGTCCGTGCTGTCGACGAAGGGCCGGTCGATGATTATGCCGGCGTTGCTGACGAGGATGTCGATCTTGCCGAATGCACTTATTCCTGAGGCAACGAGGCGCTTGGCATCATCGGCGCGGGAGATATCGGCCTGGACCACGACGGCCTCGCCGCCGGCATTCCGGATTTCTTGCGCGACGCCCTCGGCTTTCTCCTTGCTGGCGACGCAGTTCACGACGATCTTGGCGCCCTCGCGGGCGAAGCGCAGCGCCACCGCGCGACCGATACCGCGGGAGCTGCCGGTGACGATGGCAGATTTGTCCTTGAGCAGCATGAGCCCCTCCCTTTCGTTCGATCTTAAGGGCGCGAGGGCGGCAGCGCAAAACCTGCTTGGGATTCGCCAAGTGGGAATTCGGACGATAAGCTCCGACCCACGCAATGACAGAAGAGAGAGCAGCGGTGACGGATACGACTGATGTCGCGATCATCGGCGGCGGCGCCGTCGGGAGCTCGATCGCTTATTTCCTCGCCTCCAACCCGGATTTCAAGGGCAGGATCGTGGTGCTCGAGCCCGATCCGACCTATCGCTTCGCCTCCTCCGCGCTCTCGCTGAGCTCGATCCGGCTGCAGTTCTCTACGCCCACGAACATCGAGCTATCACGGTTCGGGATCGAGTTCCTGCGCGGGGCCAATGAGCGCCTCGCGGTCGACGGCGAGCCCGCGAATGTCGGCTACATTCAGCGTCCCTACATGTTCCTTGCGACCGCGGAGGGTCGCTCGGTTCTGGAGGCGAACCAGCGCCTGCAGACGAGCATGGGCGCTTCGATCGAGCTGTTGGAGCCCGCGGCGCTCAAGGAGAAATTCCCGTGGATGTCGACCGACGGGATCGCTTTGGGCTCGCTGGGCGTCAAGGACGAAGGCTGGTTCGACGGCTATGGCCTGTTGCAAGCCTTCCGGCGGAAGGCGCGGAGCCTCGGCGTCGAATACGTGGCGCAAGCTGCCGTCGCGCTGGAGCGCAAGGGAGGCCGCGTCGAGGCGGTGAAGCTCGCGGACGGGACACGGCTTGCCTGCGGGATCGCCGTCAACGCCGCGGGCCCGAGCGCGGGCAAGGTTGCGGCTCTCGCCGGTGTCCATCTCCCCGTCGAGCCGCGCCGGCGCTGCGTCTTCGTCTTCGATTGCCGCGAAAAGCTTCCGGGCTGCCCGCTGCTCATCGACGCGAGCGGAGCCTTCTTCCGTCCGGAGGGCAAGTTCTTCATCGGTGGCATCTCGCCGCCGGAAGAGCGCGAGCCCGAGGTGCCGGATTTCGAAGTCGACTACACCGAGTGGGACGAGCTCGTCTGGCCGCCGCTCGCGCAGCGCGTGCCCGCGCTCGAAGCGGTCAAGATCGTCAATGCCTGGGCCGGGCATTACGACTACAACACCTTCGACCACAACGGCATCCTCGGCCCGCATCCGGAGATCGAGAACTTCCTGTTCGCCAACGGCTTCAGCGGCCACGGCATCCAGCAATCGCCCGCGACCGGCCGCGGCATTTCCGAACTGATCGCCTACGGCCGCTATCGCAGCCTCGATCTCACGCCTTTCGGCTATTCGCGGATTCCCGAGAAGCGGCCGGTGAAGGAGTTAAACGTCGTTTGAGCTGGCAATCACGATCACCCAGTACTCCCCGATGACAGCCCAAGGCATCGGCGCCCGGGTCCCGCGCAAGGAGGATGCGCGGCACCTGCACGGGCGCGGCAATTTCGTCTCCGACATGATCCTCGCGGGCCAGCAGGAAGTGGCTTTCCTGCGCAGCCCGGTGGCCCACGGCCGCATCCGCCGCATCGGCAAGCCCGCGGGGCTCGAGCACGCGGTCTTCATCTGGACCGATCTCGAAGGCGTCAAACCCATCGTCTCGGCATCGACGCTGCCGGGCTATCGCCTCTCGACGCAGTACCCGCTCGCACACGAGAAGGTCCGCTTCGTCGGCGAGCCCATCGCGATGGTCATCGCACCCTCGCGCGCGGAGGCCGAGGACATCGCGGAGCTGATCGAGCTCGAGATCGACGATCTTCCGCCAATCGTCGATGCGCAGAAGGCGCGGGCGGACGCTTCGGTGCGACTTCACGAGGAGTGGCCCGACAACGTCTTCATCGGCATGACCTACGAGAGCGACTTCGAGGCGCGCTCGAAGGGAGCGCCCGTCGTGGTCCGCAAGGAGGTCTCGCTCTCGCGTCAAGCCATGGTGCCGATGGAGGGTAAGGCGGTGCTCGCCGTCTGGGACGAGCGGGTCGATCAGCTCATCGTCTATTCCTCGACGCAGACGCCGCACATGGTGCGAATCGGGCTGGCGGAGACGCTCGGCCTCGAGGACGCCCGCATCCGCGTGATCTCGCCCGATGTCGGCGGCGCTTTCGGCTACAAATGCATCCTGCAGCCCGAGGAGATCTGCCTCTCCTGGCTCGCGCAGAAGTTCCGGCGCCCCTTCCGCTACGTCGAGGACCGCCGCGAGCATCTGGTGGCAGGTGCCAATTCGCGCCAGCACCACTATCGCATAACCGCCTATGCGAGCGAGACCGGCCGCTTGCTCGCGCTCGACGCGGAGATCGTGATCGACGGCGGCGCCTATTCGATGTGGCCTTACACGGTGGGGCTCGAGACCGGACAGGCGACGGGCAATCTTCCGGGCCCATACGAGTTCCGCGGCTATCGCTGCAAGACCGCCTGCATCGCCACCAACAAGCCGGGTTTCCTCCCTTATCGCGGCGTCGCACGCACCGGCGTCTGCTTCGCGATGGAACTCACCATGGACGCGATCGCCCGCGCGGTCGGGCGCGAGCCCTGGGAGGTCAGGCGCGACAATCTCGTGCCTACAGAGGCGATGCCCTACGACAACGTCGCGAAGAAGCACTACGACAGCGGCGACTACCGGAAAGCGCTGCAGCAGGTCCGCGAGAAGATCGATCTCGACGCCTGGCGCGAGCGCCAGCGCCGCGGCGAGACCGACGGACGCCGCATCGGCGTGGGCTTCGCGAGCTATTGCGAGCAATCCGCGCACGGCACCAGCGTCTTCGCGGCCTGGGGCCTCTCCATCGTCCCGGGCTATGACCAGGCGACGGTGCGGATTACGCCCGGCGGCGGGCTCGAAGTGCGCGCGGGTGTCCACTCGCACGGGCAGGGCATGGAGACGACGCTCGCGCAAGTCGCGAACGAGGTGCTCGGCATCGACATCGCAGATATCAAGGTCGTCCTCGGCGACACCGGCATCACGCCCTATTCAACGGGAACCTATGCCTCCCGCAGCATGGTGATGGCCGGCGGCGCGGTCGCGCGCGCCTGCGAGACGCTGATCCCGCGCCTCCTCACCATCGGCGCGCATCTCATGCAGAGCGCCGCCAACACCGTGCGCTACGAGCAGGGCCAAGTCGTAGGACCGCAGGCGGCGGTCTCGGTCAAGGACATCGCGGAGGCCTGGTATCGCCTCCCCTATCGTCTGCCGCCGGATGTCGATCTCGGCGGGCTCGAGACGACGACGGCCTATCGGCCGAAGGTAGATACCGGCGCTTTCAGCTACGCCTCGCATGCGGCGGTGGTCGCGGTAGATACCGAGCTCGGCCATGTCGAGATCCTCGACTACGTCATCTGCGAGGACTGCGGGACGCTCGTCAATCCGATGGTCGTCGACGGGCAGATGCTCGGCGGCGCCGCGCAGGGGATCGGCACTGCGCTCTACGAGGAGAGCCCCTACGACGCGAACGGCCAGCCGCTCGCCTCGACCTTCGCGGATTACATTCTGCCGGGCGCCACCGAAGTTCCGGCGATGCGCATCTTCCATATGCAGACGCCCTCGCCCTACACGGCCTTTGGCATGAAAGGCATGGGCGAAGGGGGCGCGATCGCGCCGCCCGCCGCGATCTTCAACGCCGTCAACGACGCGCTCCGCGGCCTCGGGGTCGAGGTGACGGAGACGCCGCTGACGCCGCGTCGTTTGCTCGAGGCGCTCGCGCGCGCGAAGACCGGGACGGGCAAGACATGAAGGCCGCGGCCTTCGACTACGTCCGCCCCGCGGATCTGGGCGCGGCGCTCCGGCACCTCGCGGAAGGCGGCGGCGAGGCGAAGCCGCTCGCGGGCGGTCAATCCCTGGGACCGATGCTCAACCTGCGCCTCGCTCGCCCGAAGCTCCTGGTCGATATCTCGCGCCTACAGGAGCTGCGGCGGATCGCGGATGCCGGCGACCACTGGCGCGTCGGCGCTGCAGTCACCCACTCCGAGCTAGAGGACGCCGCCGGCAAGCTCGAAGGCGCCGAGCTCGTGGCGCAGGTCGCCTCCGGCATCGCCTACCGCTCCGTGCGCAACCGCGGGACCATCGGCGGTAGCCTCGCGCACGCAGACCCCGCCGGCGATTGGCCGCTGGCGCTCGCCGCGCTCGACGCGACCGTCGTCATCGCGGGGAGCAAGGGCGAGCGCAAGGTGCCCGCGGACCAATTCATGCAGGCCGCCTTCACCACCGCCCTCGCGGATGGCGAGGCGATCGTGGCGATCCTCGTCCCCAAGCTCTCGAAATCGCACCGCGTCGGTTATTACAAGTTCTGCCGCAAGACCGGTGAGTTTCCGGAGGCGAGCGCCTGCGCCATCTTCGATCCCGAGCGGCGAATCGCGCGGCTCTTCCTCGGCGCCACCCAGGGCGCACCGATCGCGCTGCCGGAAATGGCGCGCGCGGTCGCGGAAGGGAGGCGCGCGGTAGCGACCCCCGAGGCAGCACTCGCGGCGGTCGGCGCGCTCGAGGAGCCGGAGCGGCGGATGCGCGCGGCAGTGCTGATGCGCGCGATAGAGCAAGCCTACCCCGCATGACCGCGATCACACTCACGGTCAACGGACGGAAGGTCGAGGCGGAGGTCAAGCCGCGCACTCATCTCGGCGATTTCCTGCGCGAGCAGCTCCGCCTCACGGGGACGCATCTGGGATGCGAGCACGGCGTCTGCGGCGCATGCACAGTCCTCCTCGGCGGCATCCCCGTGCGCTCCTGTATCACCTATGCCATTGCCTGCGATGGGCTCGAGGTCCGCACCATCGAGGGCTTCGAGGACGATCCTGACATGAAGGAGCTGCGCGAGGCCTTCTCGCGCGAGCACGGGCTCCAGTGCGGATTCTGCACGCCGGGAATGCTCATCGCCTCGCGGGACATTGTGCGCCGTTTGCCCGGCGCCGACGAGAAGCGCATCCGCACGGAGCTTTCCGGCAACCTCTGCCGATGCACCGGCTATCTCGGCATCGTCAAGGCGGTGCGGAGCGTCGCGGAGAAGCGAACCGCCGTGGCGCCCACGCCTCAGCCGATCGCGCAACCCTCGGCGGCGCCCGCGAGCTTCACACCCGCGGCAGCGCAAACCCGCGGTGCCACGACGGCGGCTCCAGTCGAGGAGGCACAGCGCCAGGGTTGGACGCGCTTCGACGAGAGCTTCACGGTCGCGGCCTCGCCGGAGATCGTCTGGCGCGCCCTCGGCGACTTTCCGATGATGGCCTCCTGCCTTCCCGGTGCCGAGCTCGGCGACTACGACGACCGCTCGGTCAAGGGACAGCTCCGCGTGAAGCTCGGACTGATCTCTGCGAGCTTCGCGGGCACGGCGACGATCGAGCGCGACGATGCCGCGAAGGCCGGCGTGATCCGCGGCGCCGGCACCGACACGGGCTCGCGCTCGCGCACCCGCGGCGAGGTCCGCTACCGCCTCGCGCCAGAGGGATCGGGAACGCGCGTCGCGATCGTCGTCGAATATGATCTCCAGGGACCGCTCGCGCAATTCTCGCGCTCGGGTCTGGCGCGGGAGTTCGGTGGACGTGTCGTCGCGGAGTTTGCAGCCAATCTGAATGCTGCGCTCGGTGCCGGAGCCGCTCCCCCGCGGCAGACGGCCTCGCTCAACGTGCTGGCCATCCTCTGGGCCACCATCAAGCACCGCTTGCAGGCGCTCTGGGCTAAACCGGATAGATGAGCGCGGTGTCGATGATCAGGCTATCGTAGACGCAGTGCCGCTCCTTGAGCCGCAGCCGGCCGTCCTCGCGGATGAAGCGGTCGTGATAGCGCCCTACCTGTTGCAGCGTCGTCCGCTCGTCCACCAGCGTCTCGAATAGCGCATAGTTTGCCTCGGCCGAGACAACGCTCGCGGGATCGACCGAGAGCACGCGCGTATTGCTGATCTGGTGCAGGAGATAGCGGGGCGCGAACATCGTGGTCTTCGCGATTGCGAGCGCGCGATCGCGGAGCATGCCGATCCCTTCGCAATAGACGAGGCCGACGGGCAGCTTCGCGTCCCAGTTCTCGCGTCCGGTAATGCGGTAGACGGCATCCTCAGAAAAGAAGGCGGGCCAATCGGCGACGCGGCCCGCATCCAGCACGGCCGCGTATTCCGCGTTGAACTCCTCGATCTCCAGCCGGAGGGAGCGCAGATCCGCCGCCGGCGCGCTCAAAGCCCCATGACCTCTCGGTAGTGCCGATAGAGGGAGCGGATGCCCGCCTCCGTGATCATCTTGTAGGAGGTGCCCTCCTCCGCACCGCCCAGCATGATCACGGAGCCGTCCGACTCCGACTTGAGCATGCCCTGCTGCACGAAGCGCATGGCCTCGTTGTCCTCGATGCCGAGGAAGCCGGAGGGCCCCATGAGATTACCTTGGCGGAGGCGGTGCCGGGTCATCTCGTCGCTGTCGCCCTCGTAGCCGAACATGATCCAGTTCATCAGGTACTCATTGGGCCCGCGCGGCACAATCTGCCGCACGCCAAGCGTGTTGAGCTCGCGCTGGACGATTAGATTCGGCCAGATCGTCTGCATCGTCACCGACCACTCCGAGTCGAACTCGCGCACGAATTCGAGGAAGCGCCGGTCCTCGAGCTTGAGCGCATCGGAGAAGGCGCGCATCTGCGCCTTGCTGTCGGCGTCGACCTTGGGCCCTTCCTTCGGCCGCGCCGAAGCAAGCGTCCCATGCCGCCCCGAGGCATCGACGATCATCGCGGACCGGTTTCCCGCGACCATCAGCCCGAAGCACACGAGAAAGGCGTGCAGCAGCGTCGCGTGATAGGGATCCTTGAGATTCTCGTGATACATTTTCCAGTTCGCGGGCACCGTGTTCCGGTAATAGCCGAGGATCTTGAGCGGGCGGCCCGGGAACACGACATCGAAATCCTTGAGGACATCCGGGCCGATGTAATCCTCGAAGCTCTCCATGTCGCGCGCGAAGGACGCGAAGACGACGCCGTGGCGCGTCGTCACGTTGAGCTTGAGAAGCCCGTGATCCTCGAGACGGAATTCCCTGGGCATGCCGCCTTCGTTCTTGATGCCGCGGCGGAAGGGCACGGCCGTCAGATTACCCGCGAGATCGTAGGTCCATTGGTGATAGGGGCAGACGAGCTCGGTCGCCTTGCCGAGCGCGGGCCGGCAGAGCTCGGCGCCGCGATGCGCGCAGCGATTCTCGAAGACATGAACGGCGCCCTTGAGATCGCGCGCGACGATCACGGGCGTGGCGCCGACGAAGGAGCGCTTGAAGCAGCCGGGCTCGGGGATTTCCGCCTCGAGCGCCACGAAATTCCAGGTGCGGCCGTGGAAGATCCGCTCGACCTCGCGCTCGTAAATCTCGGGGCTGGTGTAGACCCAGTCGGGGATCTTCGAGAGTCCGTCGCTCGGCCAGCGGAGCGCCGGGCTCGCTGCGGGAGTCTCGGTCCGCGCGCTGTCGGGCATCTACCGGTCTCCTAGAGAAGTGGGTCCCGAACTATGCATCCCTTCGGCGACCCATGCAATCCGGCCCCGCTTTCACGGGGGCGGCGGGTTGGAGTATCGTAGGAAAGCGCCCCTTTCCACCGTCGTCTAACCGGGAGGTCCGGCATGGCACTCGAACCGCTGGCCAAACAAGGCCACTACTTCCACATCTACGATTTCCGCGTGAAGCCCGGCCGGGGCGATGAGTTCATTCGCCTCTTCGACGAGTTCGACTATTCCGACGCGAACCCCATGCACAAGTCGTCGGCGCAGGTGAAGGACGGCGTCCTCTGTCGCGACGTGGCAGACCCCGACCATTTCTATCTCGTGGGCGAGTGGCGTGACATCGAGATCCACGCGCGCATCCGCAAGATCCTCGCGGAGGAGCTCAAGCCCGCTTTCGTCGGCCTCATCGAAGGCGGCAAGTTCGTGCCGAACTACGCGCAGATCGTCTCGAGCACCCCGCAGCACATCCTGAACGAGGCCTCGAAGTCCAAGTGACGGGAGCTCCCATGCTGTCAGGCGCTGGCGAAATCCTCACCTCGGGCGTCGTCGAGGCAATCAACCGTCCGACCGCCGAAGCCGTCTGCCTTCCAAATGCTGCCTATACCGATCCGCGCGTCCTCGAGGCCGAGCGCAAGGCGCTCTTCCTCGACGCCTGGACCTTCGTCGGGGTCGGCGCGCAGATCCCGGATCCGGGCGATCTTCTACCGGTAACCGTCGCGGGCTTGCCGGTGCTGCTGCTGCGCAACGAGAAGCGCCAGGTCAAGGCATTCCACAATGTCTGCCGGCACCGCGGAATGCAGCTCGTAGGCGAGGCGCAGAAGAAGCGGCCGCGCCTCGTCTGCCGCTACCACTCCTGGACCTATGGGCTCGACGGTGCGCTCGTGATGACGCCGTTCTTCAGCGGCCCCACGAGCCATGATAGCCCCTGTATAGACCGCTCGAAGATGGGGCTCGATCCCGTGCGCTGCGAGATCTGGAACGATCTCGTCTTCGTTAATGTCTCGGGCACGGCCGAGCCGCTCGCGAAGCATTTGGCGCCGCTCGGGGAGCGGTGGCGGCATTACGATTTCTCCAAGCTTCGCCATGGCGCCTCCTGCACCTTCGATCTCGCGGCGAATTGGAAGCTTGCGATGGAGAACTTCCTCGAGAGCTACCACCTCCCCTTCGCGCATCCCACGCTCAACGCGGCCTCGCGCATGGAGGCGCATTACTCGATGGTCGAGGACCTCTACCTCGGGCAGGTCAGCAATGAGTACGACCCCGCGGCCGCTGGCCACGCGGAGCTGCCGCGCTTTCCCGGCCTTACGCCCGCGCAGGAGAAGATTGCGGAGTATCCGACGCTGCTGCCGAACTTGATGCTCGGGCTCCATCCCGATTATTTCTTCGTCTTCGGCGTCGATCCCGTGGCGCCGGAGCGCACCGCCGAGAGCTTCCACTTCTACTTCCTCGGCGAGGGCGCGAGCGCGGAGCGCTTCAAAGCCGGTCGCGACCGTGTGGTCGAGTTCTGGACCAAGACCAACCGCGAGGACATGATGGTCGTCGAGGGCATGCAGATCGGGCGGCATTCGCCGGGCTATCATGACGGCCGCTTCTCACCCTATCACGAGGTGACGACGCACGAGTTCCAGCGCCGGATCGTCAACCGCCTCGCAAACCAGCCCTGAGCCTTCAGGCGATTTCGCGGAGATACCAGGCGATATAGCGGCGCGCATTCGGCTCCATGGGCGCATAGGCCCCCGGAACGTAGAAGCGCGAGTTCACGCCGCGCTGGTTCTCCTCGATGATGCGCTTGTCCGCGACGCTCGTGACCTCCCAGAGCCAGGTTAGCGCCTCGAGGTCGTAGTCGACACCTTCGCGCGCGTTGCCGCGCACGAGCCATAGCACCTCGAGCTCGGAGCGATCGACCGTCTTCGGCACGAAGCGGTAGATCACCCCGTGATCCCCGTAGGCGATGAAAAAGCTCGCGGGTCCGAGATGGACGGACGTCACGCCGCCGTCGTAGTCGCGAAACCGCCCCATCAGGGGTGCCACGGGTTTGCCGTCGCGGCTTCCGGTGACGACACCTTCGTAGAGCGGATAGCGGAAGCCGAAGACCGCCTCCTCGCCCATCGATGAAGGCTCCCAATATTCGTGCGCGGGAATATCGAGACCGAGCGCACACTCTCGCTCGCGCATCCGCGCATCGAGCGCCTCGATCCGCGCAAGCGGCTGCTCCAGCGCGTGGAGCCGCGAGTATTCGGGATGAGCCGGCGCGCAGTGATAGCACTCGAGATAATTCTCGACCGCGAGCTTCCAGTTGGCGTCGATTGCGTAGGTCCTCCGGTGAGCGACGCGCGCCCCAGACCAACCATAGGGGTCGAAGGAGGATGCGATCGCCTTCTCCCCATGCGAGAGGCCCAGCGGCCGCTCCGCGAAGGAGATCATGATCAACCCCGCGACGATGCGAAGCGCGATCTGCCGCAGCCCATGACTCCCGAGATCGAAATCCGCGGGCATATGACGCGCGGCGAGGAGCTTGCCGTCGAGCCCGTAAGTCCAGCCGTGATAGGGACACGAAAACGAGCCGGCATTGCCGGGCGCAGAACACACGCGCGAGCCCCGGTGGCGGCAGACGTTCACGAGCGCACGGAGCTCGCCGCCCTCCCCGCGCACGATGATCACGGATTCCGCGCCGTACTCCACCAGCAGATAATCGCCGCGGCTCGGTAGCGCACTCGCATGCCCCGCGCAGAGCCAATGCCGCATGAAGATGCGCTCGATGTCGCGCTCGAAGATACGGGGATCGCGGTAGAAGGGCTGCGCGAGAGAATGGCCCGCGGGTTGACCCGCGATCAGCGCGGCTATGTCCGCGCTCTCCATGCTAGGAGAGAATCGCGTAATGCGCGTCCCGGATCACGCCTTGCTTGCCATTGATGGGCAGGATGTCCTGCGGACAGGAGGACATCGCAACGATGCAGTCCATGACCGCGCGAAGGATCACGTAGTCGCCGGGCTTCGAGACCGGCTCGCCCCAACTCGTGTCGCCCTTGCCGTCGACGGGGATGTTCATCCAAAGATTAAGCGGCGCCGGCACTTCCGGTGGCATGAGTCCGATCTGCCGCATGCCCGCGATCAGATTGTCGGTGCAGTTGTCGTGGTACTCCTTGCAGCCGAGGAGCCCATACCGATAGTCGTCGCAGGCCGCCATCAGCGTGTCGTGAATGCCAGGCGAGGTGTCCTCCTCGAAGAAGAGGATCGGGCGGCGGCGGTTCGTGTAGAGATTGTGCCCCTTGCGCGGAAAGATAGTGCCAATGGTGGGCCGCATGTGCTCCATCGACATGAACTCGTGCAAGTCCTCGGCGCTGAAGGCCCATGTGTCTACGACCTGCGTCCCGTGCGTGTTGATGATCTTGATCGCCTGACCCTTGGTGAGGCGGGTCGCGCGGCCCTTGCGCGCGGGTACCGTCATGATCTCGCTGCCGCTCATAGCTCGTTCCTCGTTCGATCCCTGCGGGTTGGGCATCTTAGGCATCCGCCTCGACGATTGCCAATCCGCAAGCGCCTTCCTATCGTCCGCGCATGCCGGAGCTTCCTAGCCATGCGCGGGTCGTGATCGTCGGCGGCGGCGCCGTCGGCTGCAGCGCGCTCTATCACCTCGCGAAGGTCGGCTGGACCGATACGGTTCTCCTCGAGAAGAACGAGCTCACCTCCGGTTCGACCTGGCACGCCGCGGGGAATTGTCCGAACTTCTCCGGAAGCTGGGGCATCATGAAGCTGCAGCGCTATTCGACGCAGCTCTACACGGAACTCGCGAAGCGCGCGGAGAGCCCGATCGGCTATCGCGTCACCGGCGCCATCCGTCTCGCTCATGGACGCGAGCGGCTCGACGAGTTCCGCCACGTCACGGCGATGGCGCAGCACCAGGGCATCGAGTTCGAGATGCTCGGCCCCAACGAAATCAGGGATCGCTATCCTTTCGTGGAGCTGCACGACCTCAGCGGCGCGCAATGGGATCCTTACGACGGCGACATCGATCCCGCGCAGTTGACGCAGGCGCTCGCGAGTGCGGCACGCGCGCTGGGAGCTACTATCTTCCGCTTCTGCCCGGTGACGGGAATCGCGCGCGAGAGAAGCGGCGAGTGGCGCGTCGAAACGCCGCAAGGTGTGATCAGGGCCGAGATCGTCGTCAATGCCGCGGGCTATCGCGCGGACGAGATCGGCACCATGGTCGGCCGCGACGTTCCCAACGTTGCGATGAGCCACCAATATCTCGTCACCGAGAGCATCCCGGAACTCGCGGCCCGCACGGGGAAGCTGCCGTTGCTGCGCGATCCCGACGACAGCTACTACCTGCGGCAGGAGGGCCAAGGGCTGCTGCTTGGTCCTTATGAGTGGAACGCGACGCCGCATTGGCTCGACGGCAGGCCCGCGGATTTCTCCTTCCAGCTCTTCCCCGACGATCTCGACCGGCTGCAGCCGCAGATCGAGTCGGCTTGTCGGCGTGTGCCGATCCTCGGCTCTGTCGGAATCAAGAAGGTGATCAACGGCCCGATCCCCTATACGCCCGACGGCAATCCCCTTATTGGCCCCGCGCCGGAATTGCGGAACTTCTACGAATGCTGCGTCTTCTCCTTCGGGATCGTACAGGCCGGCGGCGCGGGGAAGACGCTCGCGGAGTGGATCGTCGAGGGCGAGCCCGAATGGGATCTCTGGAGCTGCGATCCCCGTCGCTACACCGCTTTCGTCACCAAGCCCCATGTCGCGGCGAAGGCGGTCGAGCTCTACCAGAACGAATACGCGATCGGCTTCCCCTTCGAGGAGCGCCCCGCCGGCCGCCCCGCCAAGACTTCGCCGCTCTATCCAGTGCTCCAAGGCAAGGGCGCGCTATTCGGCGCGCGCAACGGATGGGAGCGGCCGGTCTGGTTTCCGCGCGCTCCCGCGGAAGCGCGCGGCGCGCCGACTTTTCAGCGGCCACACTGGTTCGAAGCCGTGGGCGAGGAATGCAGGGCTGTGGCGGAGCATGTGGGGGTCGCGGAGCTTCCGGGCTTCTCGCGCTTCGAGCTCGGCGGTCCCAGCGCCGCCCACTGGCTCGAGACCATTGTAGCCGGCGCCGTCCCGAAACCCGGGCGGATTACCCTCGCCTATATCCTCACGAATAAGGGCGGCGTTCTCTCAGAGCTGACGGTGACGCGGCTCGCGCACGACCGGTTCCTTCTCCTGACGGCGAGCAGCGCCGAATGGCACGACGAGGATTACCTGCGCGCCCGTCTCCCCGAGGTGGGAGTGACGCTGGAGAATGTCACTGCGCAGTTCAGCACCCTCGTGGTCGCGGGGCCGCGCTCGCGCGATCTCCTTGGCAAAATCACCGCGGCGAAACTCGACAGCGCCGCGTTCCCTTGGCTCTCCTGCGCGGGAATCGAAATCGCGGGATCGCCGGTCCTGGCACTCCGCGTCACCTACGTCGGCGAGCTCGGCTGGGAGCTGCACGTGCCGATGGAGCATCTCGTATCGGTGTACGCAGCGGTTTGGGAGGCAGGCCTAGAATACGGCATACGCGATTTCGGCCTCTATGCGATGGAGTCGCTGCGACTGGAAAAGTGCTATCGCGCGTGGAAGCAAGACCTCAGCACGGAGTGGTCGGCACTGGCGGCGGGGCTCTCGCGCTTCGTCCGGTTGAGCAAGCCGGATTTCCCAGGCCGCGAGGCGCTGCTCGCGGAGAGTGCGACCGGATCCGTCGAGAAATTCGTGCCGATGATCGTCGAGGATGCCGAAGTCGATGCCCTCCCTTTCTCGACGATCTTCAGGGGGGAGCGGCGTGTCGGACTCGCGACCTCCTGCGGCTACGGGCACCGGCTCGGAAAAACAATCGCACTCGGCTACGTCCGTTCGGATTTGGCGGAAGAGGGCCAGCAGGTGGAGATAGAGACCTTCGGCGTCCGTCGTGCCGCGACGGTGACGCGGGAGCCGCTTTACGATCCGGAGAATATGCGGCTCAAGGCCTGATGCATCGCGCTAAGCTCTAATGCGCAAGCTCTTGGGATCGTAAAACGGCTCCAAGCTCGCCTTCGCCGAATAGCGAACCCCCGCGACCTCGATCTCCCACCGCCCCGACGCATCGACATCCTCGTCATGCACGTAGCCGAGCGCGAGCGCGCGTCCGAGGTGATGGCCGTAGGCGCCGGAAGTGGTGCGGCCCACGAGCTTGCCGTCCCGCCAGATCGGCTCGTTGTGGTAGAGGAGCGGCTCTGGATCGTCGAGTGCGAATTGGAGGAGGCGCTTCGTAAGCCGCGTCTCGCGCTGACGCAACAGCGCATCGCGCCCGATGAAGTCCTTGCCGAGCTTGACCGCGAACATGAGTCCGGCCTCGAGCGGCGTGTCCTCGTCGCTGATGTCGTGGCCCCAGCTCCGATAGGCTTTCTCCATACGGCAAGAGTCCATCGCGTGCATGCCCGCGAGCTTGAGGCCGAAGGCCTCGCCCGCGCGATCGACGGCGGCGAAGACGTTGCGCGCGAATTCGGTCGGGATATAGAGCTCCCAACCGAGCTCTCCGAGATAGGTGATGCGCGAGGCCCGCACCTTCGCATAGCCGAGCTCGATCTCGCGCGAGGTGCCGAAGGGGAAGGCCGCGTTCGAGAGATCTTCGCCCGAGGCCTTCGCAAGCAGCGCGCGGCTCTGCGGACCCATCACACTTAGCACCGCATAGGCCGAGGTCACATCGACCGCGACCGCGAGCGCATCCTCGGGGATGTGGCTCCTGAGCCAATCGAAATCTCGGACGGCGCAGGCTGCGCT
The DNA here is from genome assembly GCA_035581425.1 of Allostellaceae bacterium. GTDB lineage: Bacteria > Pseudomonadota > Alphaproteobacteria > ATCC43930 > CGMCC-115725 > DASZHJ01. Next base: position 21,585 of record DATJVP010000095.1, read on the forward strand.
GGTGACCACCAGGAAGGCGGTCTCCGAAAGCCGCGTCACCGTGAGATCGGCCTCGATGCCGCCGCGCTCGTTGAGCCATTGCGTGTAGACGATCTTTCCGACAGGCACCGCCACATCGTTGGCGCAAATCCGCTGCAGCACGCGCTCGCAGTCCTTCCCCTCGACCCGGAACTTCGCGAAGGTGCTCTGATCGAGCGCGGCGACGCCAGTACGCACGGCCTTGTGCTCGGCCGCGGCGCGGTCGAACCAGTTCTGGCGCTGGTAGCTATAGTCATAGCGCGGCTCCATGCCCTTGGGCGCATACCAGTTCGCGCGCTCCCAACCCGCGACCTCGCCGAAGCAGGCGCCGCGCGCCGCCAGCAGGTCGTGGAACGGCGTAGTGCGCGCGCCGCGGCCGTTCTCGTATTGGCGGTAGGGCCAATGCATCGCGTAGAGGAGTCCCAGCGACTCCGCGGCCCGATCTGCGGCGTAGAGCTTGTTGCTCTGGAAGCGCTGCATCCGCCGGATATCGACGTCCCAGAGGTCCATGGGCGGATGCCCGCCGACGATCCATTCCGAGAGCACCTTCCCTGCGCCGCCCGCGGACTGGATGCCCGTTGAATTGAATCCCGCAGCGACGAAGAGGTGCTTCAGCTCCGGCGTCTCCCCGAGCATGTAGCGCACGTCCGGCGTGAAGCTCTCGGGACCGTTGAAAAACTTACGGATGCCCACATGCTGGAGCGCGGGGATGCGCCGCATCGCCGCCTCCAGGATCGGCGCGAAATGCTCGACATCCTCGTTGAGCTCCGTGAACTCGAACTCCTCGGGGATGCCCTCTACCGCCCAGGGCCGCGCGTTGGGCTCGAAGGCGCCAAAGAGCAGCTTCCCCGCATCCTCTTTGAAGTAGGCGCAGTGATCGGGGTCGCGCAGCACCGGGAGATTGGGCGTGAGCTCCGCGAAGTCCTCGGTCACGACGTAGAAATGCTCGCAGGCCTGGAGCGGAATATTGACCCCGCAGCTCTTGCCGAGCCAGCGCGACCAGAGCCCTGTCGCGAGCACGACGTATTCCGCCGCGATCTCCCCCTCCTCGGTCGCGACGCCGATCGCGCGACCGCGCGCGGTGCGGATCGCGGTGACCTTCGTCTCCTCGAAGATGCGGGCGCCGCGCCGTGTGGCACCCTTCGCGAGCGCCATCGTGACATCGACGGGATTGACCTGGCCGTCCTTCGGAATGAAAACGCCGCCGACGACGTCGCCGACATCGAGGAGCGGCCAGTGCCGCTTGATCTCGTTCGCGCCGACGGAGTGGATCTCGAGCCCGAAGGTTTTGGCCATGGAGGCGCCGCGCAGCAGCTCTTCGAGCCGCGCGCGCGTCGTCGCGAGCGCCACCGAGCCCCGCTGCTTCCAGCCCGTCGCCTGCCCGGTCTCGGCCTCGAGGCTCGCATAGAGCTCCGCCGTGTAGCGCGCAAGCCGCGTCATGTTGAGGGTCGCGCGGAGCTGGCCGATGAGACCCGCCGCGTGCCAGGTGGTGCCGCTCGTGAGCTTCTTGCGCTCGAGGAGCACGACATCGCTCCAGCCGAGTTTCGTCAGGTGATAGGCGATCGAGCAGCCGACCACGCCGCCACCGACGATCACCACGCGCGCTTGAGATGGTAGCGTCTTCGCCATGAGCGCCGCCTCCGAGCTTCCTGAACCCCGGCTCTGATGTTGCCCTCTCGCGGCGAAGATTCCCATAGCCATGCAGCCTCGGTCGGTTGTAAGCCACGCGAGCGCCATGCTATTCACAGCGGCGCAGCTAGGGGATTACCGGACGCGTGACGTGGACGGAACTTACGACGGAGATCGTTGACCGGCGCATCCGCGAGCGCGCGGTGAAGCACCTGCGCGAGCAGCGCGTGGTGCTTCCGACCTTCGCCGAGCTCGCCGAGCCCCGGAAGATTGCGGACTCCATCGTCTCGCGGCTTGGCGGCGTCGACCCCGACGCGCCGGAGCCGCTCAATCTCTTCCGCGTGCATTGGTACAACGACCGGACCCGGCGCAGGCGCGAACAAGTGCCCGCCTATCTCGACTTGCCGCCCGCGCTGACGGGCGTCTCCGCGCGCATCCTCGTGGCGCTCGGCCGCACCTTCCCGATGATCGGCGCGCACAAGGTGCTGGCGGCCTATGGCTGCCTAGTGCCCCGCCTCGTCACGGGGCAGTTTGACCCCGAGCGACACAAGGCGATCTGGCCCTCGACCGGAAACTACTGCCGCGGCGGCGTCGCGATCTCCCGCATCCTCGGCTGCCGCGGCGTCGCCGTGCTGCCTGAGGGAATGAGTCAGGAACGCTTCGATTGGCTCAAGCGCTGGGTCGCCGATCCCAGCGACATCATCCGCACGCCCGGCACCGAGAGCAACGTGAAGGAGATCTACGACGAGTGCGCGCGGCTGTCCCGCGACCCCGCGAATATGATCCTCAATCAGTTCTGCGAGTTCGGGAATTACCTCGCGCATTGGGTTTGCACGGGACCCGCCCTCCGCGCGGTCTTCGAGGATGCGCGGGGAGGATATCCGAAGCTGCGGCTCCGCGCCTTCGTTTCAGCCTCCGGCTCGGCAGGGACGCTCGGCGCGGGCGACTATCTCAAGGCGGAGCTCGGTGCGAAGGTCGTCGCGGTCGAGGCTCTCGAATGTCCGACCATGCTCTATAACGGCTACGGCGAGCACAACATCCAGGGCATCGGCGACAAGCATATCCCCTTCATCCACAACGTCATGAACACGGATTTTGTCGCGGGCATCTCCGACCGCAGCACGGACTCGCTCAACCTGCTCTTCAACAGCGAGACCGGGCGGCAGTACCTGATGGCGCGGCAGAAAGTGCACGCTTCCGCCGTCCGCGACCTCGATGCACTCGGCCTCTCCAGCATCGCCAACGTGCTCGGTGCGATCAAAACCGCAAAGCGTCTCGGCCTCGGGCCCGGGGATGCGATCGTGACCGTCGCGACGGACAGCGCTGCGATGTACGGCAGCGAGCGGCAGAAATTCGAGGCCGCACATTATCCCGCGGGCTTCGACGGAGTTGGCGCGGGTGAGGTCTTCGCGCGCCATCTCGAAGGCGCCTCCGAGGATCATCTGCTCGAGCTCGGCGCGGCCGAGCGGAACCGAATCTTCAATCTCGGCTATTACACCTGGGTCGAGCAGCAGGGCGTGCCACTCGTGGATTTCGACAGGCGCCGGCCGCAGGAGTTCTGGACCGGGCTGCACGCGGCGATCCCGCGCTGGGACGAACTAATCCGGGAATTCAACGCCGAGACCGGACTCAATCGTCCGGGATAGCATTGGAGGAAGGAAAGTTGGCGGACGCATATCTCGAGCTGCGCAGAAGGACCGTCGAGCGCGACCGGAGCCTGCGCGAGAAGGTGATGTCGCTGGAAGAGGCGGCGAAGCTCGTCGAGGATGGCGACAAGGTCGGGATCGGCGGCAGCACTCTCTCGCGCACGCCGATGGCGATGATCTGGGCGCTGATCCGCGCGGGCAAGAAGCGCCTCTCCTGCTCGCGGAGCATCATGTCGAGCGAGGGCGAGCTCCTCTTCGGCTCCGGCGCCTCCGATCACGTGCTCACGAGCTGGTTCAGCCAGGGCATCGTCTGGGGCGTCTCCAAGGTGATGCGGCTCTACA
>DATJVP010000096.1:0-43830 GCA_035581425.1 Allostellaceae bacterium
TCAGCCGATCGCGAAGGACTTGCCGCAGCCGCAGGAAGAGCTGGCGTTGGGATTGCGCACCTGGAAGGAGGCGCCCATGAGGTCCTCGACGAAATCGATCTCCGCGCCATCCACCAGCTCGAGCGAGGTCGCGTCGATCACGAGCGCGACCCCGTCGCGCTCGAAGACGAGATCGTCGTCCTGACGGCTGTCGTCGAAGCTGAAGCCGTACTGGAATCCGGAGCAGCCGCCACCGGAGACCGCGAGCCTGAGGCAAGCCTCCGGCACGTTCTCCTGCAGCTTGAGCTCGGCAATGCGCTTGGCGGCATTTTCGGTAAGACTGATGCGCCGCGCGCTGCTGGTTCCACCTTCGGCCATGGGGCTCCTCGTCTAGGACTTCCTCAATGTAGGTACTGACCCCGGTTTGTCAAACCGGCCAGGCGTTGCCAGCCCCAGGGGAGCGCGAGTAGCTTCCCGGCCCATGACCGAAGGTTTCGCACTCGCGCCCTACGCCTCGCGGCCGGAGGCGAGCCGGGGCCGGCTCCATGCCGAGCCCGAGAGCCCGACACGCACGCCCTTCCAGCGCGACCGCGATCGCATCGTGCACTCGACCGCATTCCGGCGCCTCGAATACAAGACGCAAGTCTTCGTCAACCACGAAGGCGACCACTACCGCACACGCCTCACGCACAGTCTCGAGGTCGCGCAGATCGCCCGCAGCGTAAGCCGCGCGCTCGGCCTGAACGAGGACCTCGCGGAGGCGGTGGCGCTCGCGCACGACCTCGGCCACACGCCCTTCGGTCATGCCGGTGAGGAGGCGCTCGACGAGGCGATGCGTCCCTTCGGAGGCTTCGAGCACAACGACCAGACCCTGCGTCTCCTGACCTCGCTCGAGCGCCGCTACGCCGACTTCGACGGGCTGAACCTCACCTGGGAGACGCTCGAGGGCACGGTGAAGCACAACGGCCCGCTGATCGGCGGTGCGCGCAGCAAGCCCTTGCCCTCGACGATCGCGTCCTACGTCGAGCGCCACGATCTCGAGCTCGCGACTTGGCCGAGCGCCGAGGCGCAGGTGGCAGCACTCGCCGACGACATCGCCTATAACAACCACGACATCGACGACGGGCTCCGCGCCGGGCTCTTCGAGGCGGCGGACCTCGATCGTGTGCCGCTGGTGGGGCCGGTCTTCACGGAAGTGCGTTCGCGCTATCCGCGGCTCGAGGGCACGCGGCTCGTCCACGAATCGATCCGCCGTCTCATCGATCGCATGGCGAGCGATCTCATCGCGGAGACGCGACGCAGGGTGCGAGAGGGGCAGATCGCGAGCGCCGAGGCGGTGCGCGGTCGCGGCGCGGCCACCGTGGCTTTCTCCGAGGAGATGCGGGCCAACGACAAGGCGCTCAAGGAATTCCTCTTCGAGCGCATGTACCGGCATTACCGCGTCAACCGCATGTCCTCGAAGGCGAAGCGCATCGTCGCCGAGCTCTTCGCGCTGCTGCATCGCGAGCCGCAATGCCTGCCGACGGAATGGCGGCAGCAGACCGACGGATCGGAAACTCCGGTGACGGCGCGGGTGGTCGCGGACTACATTGCGGGAATGACCGACCGCTTCGCTCTCGACGAGCACGCGCGCCTCTTCGACCGCTACGCCGCGCCATGATGAATCTCTTCGCGCATTTCCACGAGGTGATCGCGGCCGAGGTCAAAGCGTTGGCGGCGGAGGGATCGCTTCCCGCGGAGCTCGATCTCCAGCGCATCGCCGTCGAGCCGCCGCGCGATCCCGCGCATGGCGACATCTCCAGCAATGCCGCGATGGTGCTCGCGAAGCCCGCGCGCAAGAACCCGCGAGAGCTCGCAGGACTCCTCGCGGAGCGTTTCCGGCGCCATCCGGAGATCGTGAGCGCGGAGGTGGCGGGTCCGGGATTCCTCAATCTGCGTCTCGCACCGACGTTCTGGCACGCGCGTCTTGCGGAAGTGCTCCGCGCTGGACCGAGCTACGGGGATTCGCGGATGGGGGAGGGGCGCTCGGTCAACGTCGAGTACGTCTCGGCCAATCCGACGGGACCGCTGCATGTCGGGCACGGCCGGGGCGCCGTCTTCGGCGACGCCCTGGCGGCGCTTCTGGAGAAGGCTGGGTTTGGCGTCTGCCGCGAGTACTACATCAACGACGCCGGCGCCCAGGTCGACGTGCTCGCGCGATCCACCCATCTGCGCTACCGCGAGGCTCTAGGCGAGACCATCGGCGGGATCCCAGAGGGCTTCTATCCCGGCGAGTACTTGCGCGAAGTCGGGGCAGCGCTCGCTGCTCGCGACGGCAAGGAGTGGATCGATCGTCCGGAGTCCGAATGGCTCGCACCGGTCCGGCACTTCGCCATCGACGCGATGTTGGCGCTGATCCGCGCCGACCTCGAGGCGATCGGAATCGAGCACGCGGTCTTCTCGTCGGAGCGCGCGCTGGTTGAAGCCGGCGCGATCGAGCGGGCGCTTGCGACGCTCGAGGCAGCAGGCCTCGTCTATACCGGCGTGCCCGACCCGCCGAAGGGCATGCTTCCGGAGGATTGGGAGCCGCGGCCGCAGACGCTCTTCCGCTCGACCCAGTTCGGCGACGACGTCGACCGTCCCCTCAAGAAGTCCGACGGGTCCTGGACCTATTTCGCCGCGGACATCGCTTATCACCTCGACAAGTTCCGTCGCGGCTTTGCCGAGATGATCGACGTCTGGGGCGCCGATCACGGCGGCTACGTCAAGCGCATGCAAGCGGCGGTCACCGCGCTCACGGAGGGGAAGGGCAGCCTTGACGTGAAGCTCTGCCAGCTCGTCAACCTCTTCGACGCAGGACAACCCGTGCGCATGTCGAAGCGCGCGGGCACCTTCGTCACCATGCGCGAGGTCGTGGACGAGGTCGGCAAGAACGTCTTTCGGTTCATCATGCTGACGCGCCGCAACGACCAGCCGCTCGATTTCGACTTCGCGAAGGTGATGGAACAGTCGAAGGACAACCCTGTCTTCTACGTCCAGTACGCGCATGCGCGCGCGGCCTCGGTGCTGCGTCTGGCGCGCGATCAGTTTTCGCAGATCGAGCTTTCCTCCGAGTCGCTCGCGGAATCACGCCTGGACCGCCTGGAGGTCGCGGAAGAACTGAGCCTTATCAAGCAACTCGCGAGCTGGCCACGACTCGTTGAAAGTGCGGCGGAGACTCACGAGCCGCATCGTGTCGCTTTTTTTCTTCACGATCTAGCTGCGCAATTCCATATGCTATGGAATAAGGGCAAGGACGACGCGAGGTTGCGCTTCCTCATCACGGAAGAACGCGAACTCTCGCTGGCACGGCTGGCTCTGGTACAGGGAATCAAGCACGTGATCGCCTCGGGTCTGAGAATCTTCGGCGTGGAACCGGTAGAGGAGATGCGCTGATGGCGTATCTCGAACCGATCGGATCTCCCCGCGGCTCAGGCGTCCCCTTCCGGCGGATCAAGCGCCGCGGGCACCGCGGTCTCGCCGTCGCGCTCGCGCTTGCGGTGATGGCGCTCTGCGCCGGCGCATTGTGGATTGCCTATGAGTTGCGGCGGGCGCCGGAGCCGGGCGCCCATGCGCCGCTCATCCAAGCCGACAACGACCCGATCAAGGTGAAGCCCGGCGACCCCGGCGGCATGGAGATTCCGAACCGCGACCGGCTCGTCTTCAATCAGAAGGGCGACGGCACGCCTGAACACGTTCTGGCGCCGCCGGAAGCCCCCTTGCCGCGACCCGCGCCGGAACCTCCGGCGACACCCGCTCCGGCCCAGACGCAGGCGCAGACCTCTCCGGCAGCACCTTCGACGACCACCCCGGCGTCTCCGCCGGCCACCCAGCCGGCGGCGCCGGCAATACCGGCCTCGCCCGGAGAGGCCCGCGCGCCCAGCACACCGAACACGCCGCAGCAGGGCGTGACGCCTCCGCCGCCCGCTCCGGCTGCGAATGGCAAGGGCTATCGGCTCCAGGTGGCGTCGGTAAAGACCGAGGACGGCGCGAAGCAGGAATGGGAGCGCATCCGCAAGCAGAACGCGGACATTCTGGGGTCGCTCCCCTACCGGGCGGATCGCGTCGATCTCGGCGACCGCGGCGTTTTCTTTCGCGTGCAGATCGGGCCCATCGCCGACGCGATCGATGCCGAGCGCATCTGCAGTGCGCTGCGCGACCGCAAAGTCGGGTGCATTCTTGTCAAACCCTGAGACCCGCGCCGTCGTCCTCGGTTGCGCGGGCGCGAGCTTGACGGGATGGGAGCGCGACTTCTTCCGCGACGCCGCTCCTCTGGGATTCATCCTCTTCCGGCGCAACTGCAAGGAGCCTGGCCAGGTTCGCGGCCTCGTCGCGGCGCTCCGCGAGACAGTCGGCCGCGCTGACGCACCGATCCTCATCGATCAGGAGGGCGGCCGCGTGGCTCGGCTGGAACCGCCGCACTGGCGACGCTACCCCTCGGCGGCATGCCTTTCGGCGCTCGGAGGCGGGCGCGCAAGCGAAGCGGTGCAGCTCACCGCGGCCCTCATCGCCGATGACCTCGCGAGCCTCGGTATCTCCGTCGATTGCGCGCCCGTCCTCGACCTGCCAGTTCCCGGCGCCGACGCGATCATCGGCGACCGCGCTTACGGGAGCGATCCCGAGGAGGTGGCGCGCCTCGGCCGTGCGGCCTGCGAGGGACTGCTGCAGGGCGGCGTATTGCCGGTCATCAAGCACATTCCCGGCCACGGTCGGGCCGGCGTCGACAGCCACCTCGCGCTTCCGCGCGTCGCGGCCGATCTCCGGACGCTCGACAGGACGGATTTCGCCCCATTCCGCGCCCTTGCGGGAATGCCGTGGGCGATGACGGCGCACGTGCTCTACGAAGCGCTCGACGCGGAGCTTCCGGCGACGCTCTCGCCCCGCGTCATCCGCGAGACGATCCGCGGCAGCATCGGCTTCGATGGTGTCTTGGTTTCGGACGACCTCTCGATGGGGGCGCTCGGCGGATCGTTAGAGAAACGCGCGTGCATGGCCCTCGCGGCGGGTTGCGACCTCGCTCTCCACTGCAACGGGGATCCCCAGGAGATGGAGGCGGTCGTTCAAGGCGCAGGACCGCTCAGCACGGAAGCACGGCGGCGGCTGCGCCGCGCCGAGGCGCAGCGCCGACCGCGTTCTTCCTGGGATCGAGCGGCGGCCGAGGCTCGCCTCGACACGTTTCTTTCGGATGCGACGGCATGCTCGGCGGCGACGAGCTGATCTACAGGATATCCGTCTGGCTTCTTCCGGCGCTTCTGGCGATCACGCTGCACGAGGCAGCGCACGGATACGCCGCGCTTCGCTTCGGCGACGACACCGCGCTCCGCGCGGGGCGCCTCAGCCTCAACCCGCTCCGCCACATCGATCCCGTCGGGACGGTGCTTCTGCCGGGCCTGCTACTTTTGACGGGATCGCCATTCCTCTTCGGCTACGCAAAGCCGGTTCCCGTGAATTTCTGGCGCCTGCGAAATCCGAAGCGCGACATGATCTGGGTCGCGGCCGCGGGTCCGCTCACCAACTTGGTCATGGCGACGGCCGCGGCCTTCCTCGTGCACGGCGTGCCTCTGCTGCCGCAGGCACTCGGCGATTGGGTGTTCCTCAATCTGCGCAATGCCGTCGCGCTCAACATCGTTCTCGCGGTCTTCAACATGATCCCGCTGCCGCCCCTCGACGGCGGACGAGTCGCGGTTGGGCTGTTGCCGCAGCCCCTGTCCATGGCTTTGGCGCGACTCGAACCCTATGGAATGCTGATTCTGATCTTCTTCCTGCTGGTGCTGCCGAGCTTTCCGGGCTTAGGAATCAATCCGCTCGGCGATATCATTGGCCCGCCCTCAAGATTCCTCTATGAGCTGATCCTGAGGGTGACGGGGCATTGATGATGCCGGGAACCGAGGAGCCGTTCGAGCAGCAGCCGGAGCGCCCGTCGCTCGGGGGAAGCGAGCTCGTGGTCGATCTCGACGGCTACGAGGGGCCGATCGACATGCTGCTCACGCTCGCGCGGGAGCAGAAGGTCGATCTGACGCGCATCTCGATCCTCCAGCTCGCGGATCAGTATCTCGCCTTCATCGCGGCCGCGCGCCAGCTCAAGCTCGAGATCGCAGCCGACTATCTCGTGATGGCGGCCTGGCTCGCCTATCTGAAATCGCGTTTGCTGCTGCCGGAACCGCAACCCGACGACGAACCCTCGGGATCCGAGCTCGCGGCAGCGCTTACCTATCAGCTCCAGCGCCTCGAGGCCATGCAACAGGCGGGCGCGCGGTTGATGGCACGGCCGCAGCTCGGCCGCGACGTCTTCCAGCGCGGCGCCCCCGAGGGAATTCCGGTCCTCCGCCATCACGTCTACGACGCGACGCTCTTCGAGCTCCTCAAGGCTTATGGCGACGGGCGCGCGCGCGCGGAGTCCTCGGTGCTGCACATTGCGCCGGCTGAGCTCTATTCCATGGACGATGCGCTGCAGCGACTGACGCCTTTCCTCGGACGCATGCCGGAATGGCGGACGCTCGTGAGCTTCCTGCCGCCGAACCTGCGCCTCGGTTTGGTGAGCCGCTCCGCGATCGCCGCAACCTTCGCCGCGAGCCTCGAGCTCGTGCGGGAGGGCAAGGTGCAGCTTCGCCAGGACAGGAATTTCGGCCCGATCTATCTCCGCAGCCCACCGTTCACCTCGGCGACATGAGGCTCTTGCCATGAATGCCATCGAACTCAATTCCCATGCCGAGGCGCTACGCCTCATCGAGGCCCTGATCTTCGCCTCTGCTGCACCTGTCGAGGAGGCGAGCATCGCCGAGCGTCTGCCGGAGGAGGCGGACGTGGCGACGCTCCTCGCGGAGCTGGCGGAGCACTATGACGGACGCGGTGTCAACCTCGTCCGGATCGCCGGGGGCTGGACCTTCCGCACCGCGCCCGATCTCGGGCCGCGGCTTAGGCTCGAGACGACGGTGCAGCGGCGCCTCTCGCGTGCCGGCGTCGAGACGCTCGCGATCGTGGCCTATCACCAACCCGTGACGCGCGCGGAGATCGAGGAGATCCGCGGCGTGCAAATCTCCAAGGGCACCATCGACACGCTCCTCGAGGCCGGATGGATCATGCCGAAAGGCCGGCGCGAGACCGTGGGCCGGCCCGTCACCTGGGGCACCACGGACGCCTTCCTCCGACATTTCGGCCTCGGCGAGGTCAACGATCTCCCGGGCATGGACGAGCTCAAGGCGGCGGGCCTGATCGGCGGCCGCCCCGCGGTTTCTATCCGCGAGACCGCCCTCCCGGCGGAAGTGGCAGCCTCCGAAGTGCTGGAGGACGATGCGGGAGCGCCGCCGGAGCTCGAGCCATTGCTCCCCGAGGAGACGGTCGCAAGCTCCGTCCGCTGAGATCGCCGCAAGCGGTCATCCTCTGCACACCCCGCGGGGAAATCCACATTGCGCCCCCTAGGGCGCCGGCGCTACGTTGCTACCCCTTTGTAGCGATAGCGACTTTTCATGATCGTCGGCATCGATCTCGGCACCACCAACAGCCTCGTGGGCATTTGGCGGGAGGGCGAGGTGACGCTCATCCCGAACGCACTCGGGCATCTGCTGACTCCGTCCTGCGTCAGCGCCGCCGACGATGGACAGATCCTCGTCGGCCTCGCCGCGCGCGAGCGGCTCGCAAGCCATCCCCAGCGGAGCGCTGCGGCTTTCAAGCGTTACATGGGCACCGACCGCCTGCATTTCCTGGGCGACCGCGGCTATCGCTCGGAGGAGCTCTCGGCGCTGGTGCTGCGCTCGCTCAAGGCTGACGCGGAGGCGTTCCTCGGAGAGCCCGTTAGCGAGGCGGTCATCACGGTTCCCGCCTATTTCAGCGACGCCCAGCGCAAGGCGACCAAGGCTGCAGGTGAGCTCGCGGGGCTACGCGTCGAGCGGCTGCTGACGGAGCCCACGGCGGCGGCGCTCGCCTACGGGCTCGGCTCCGCCGGCGACGAGAGCACGCTCATGGTGGTGGATCTCGGCGGCGGCACCTTCGACGTATCGATCCTGCATTGCTTCGAGGGCGTAATGGAGGTCCGCGCGACCGCGGGCGACAGCTGGCTCGGCGGCGAAGATTTCGTCGATGCGATCGTCGCGGCCTTCATGGCAGGACCGGGGCGGGAAGCGGGCATGCCATCGCCCGCATCGGGCGCCGCCGTTCACGGAGCGCTCCGCCGGCAGGCCGAGCTACTGAAGCGCCGGCTCACCGATGCCGAGAGCGCAAGCCTCGAGATCGTCTACGAGGGAAAGCCCATCGAGTGGACGCTCACGCGGGAGAAATTCGAGACGATCGCGGAGCCCCTGATGGTGAAGGTGCGGGCGCCGATCGAACGCGCCTTGCGCGACGCGCGCGTCAAGCCCGACGATCTCGCGCAGATCGTGCTCGCGGGCGGCGCTGCTCGCATGCCCATGTTCCGCCGCCTCATCGCGCGGCTCTTCCGGCGGCTCCCGATACAGCACATCAATCCCGACGAGGTGGTGGCGCGCGGCGCCGCCGTGCGGGCGGGGCTCGCGATGCGCGACGAGACGCTCGAGGAAGTCGTGCTGACGGACGTCGCGCCCTTCACCCTGGGGATCGGAACTTCGGAAAAGGATTCCCGCGGGCGCCGGATCGGCGGGCTCTTCCTGCCGATCATCGAGCGCAACACCGTGATCCCCGCAAGCCGCACCAAGGACATCACGACGATCGAGGAAAATCAGACGCGGATCAACGTCTCCGTCTATCAAGGCGAGGCGCGGCTCATCAAGGACAATATCTTTCTCGGCAAGCTCACCGTGAAGATTCCGCCGGGTCCCGAGGGCAAGGAGTCCGTTGCGGTCCGCTTTACCTACGACACGAACGGCCTCCTCGAGGTCGAGACCACCGTCGCGAGCACCGGTCGCAAGGAGACGCTGGTGATCGAGGGCAATCCTGGCGTGCTCACTTCGGCGGAGATCAAGGAGCGTCTGGCGGCGCTCGCAAAGCTCAAGGTGCATCCGCGCGATGAGGCCGAGAACGCCGCGGTGGTGGCGCGGGCCGAGCGGCTCTACGAGGAGCGGCTCGGCGACATGCGCCAGGCGATCGGCGAATGGCTTGCGGAATTCCTCTCGCGCCTCGAGGGTCAGGATCCCCAGGAGATCGACCGCGCGCGCTCGACGTTGGCGGAGCGGCTCGACCGCGTCGACGACGAATTCTTTCTCTGAGCCGGTAGCCGCGACATGTGGCAGGAATTGGGGATCGCGCCGACCTCCGACGCCCGTGCGATCCGGCGCGCCTATGCGCAGCGATTGCGCGAGGCGCATCCCGATCGCGACCCTCAGGCCTTTCAGCGCTTGCGGCTTGCCTTCGAGCGCGCCCTTGCCTGGGCGGAGCGCAGCGCCGGCGCGGGCGAGCCTTCTGAAATCCTCTCAGCGAGCGACGAGGGCGATTTCGATGATCCCGGTTCCGAGCCGGATGGGGATCAGAAAGAGAATCCGGCCTTCGACCCCGAGGACGATCTGGAGGCGGCTGCCGCGCGGCGGCGTTTCGAGACAGCGGCGGCAGCAGGCGACACCGAGGCGGCTTTCGCGGAATTCAGCCGCGGCAGCGCCCGGGGTCTCTGGTCGCTCTCGGAGCAGGAGCGTGTGGTCGCGGAGTTGATGAAGATCGCGGTCGAGGACCGGAGTCTTCCCATTGCCCGCTTCGCGGAGATCGTCCGCGCCGCCGATTGGGATCGGCCAATCGCTTGGGTCGGCGAGGAACGGAAGGCCCTGCGCGAGCAGGTGCTCGCGCGGCTTGCGGCCGAGCGATGGTACGGCGAGCTCAAGACTGCCGCGGTGGGAGCCGGCGGGGATTTCGCGGCGCGCCAGCGGCGCCAGATCGCGCGCGCCTTTCTAGGGCGTTTGCCGCGCTGGCGCATGCGCCTCATCGCGCGCGACAGCATCCAGCGGGCGCTGGAGGACTATGAGCGGCATCAGCCCTGGGTGCTTCCGCTGGTGTCCCGCGAGCACGCGGATTATCTGGTCCGGCTACGGGACGACCACCTTCGCGCGAAGGCGAGTTGGTCGGGTTCGCGCGGCTCAAAGAAGGGCTCCGCCGCGGGGCAGATCATCTTCATCGTCGTGGCAATTCAAGTCGTTCTGGCAGTGCTCAGGGACTGCCAAGGGCAGCATTGAGGCCGAAGCCCGCGAGATTGCCGCCTCGACCCCATATCTGCCATTATCCGCGCCGTCTCTGTCGGACGGGTATTAACGATGTTCGATTTTGCGTGGTCCGAGATCCTGGTGATCGCACTGGTGGCGCTTGTCGTCATCGGGCCCAAGGACCTCCCGAGCGTGCTGCGGACGCTCGGCAAATGGGTGAGCAAGGCGCGCGTGGTCGCGCGCGAGTTCCAATCGAGCGTCGAGCAGATGATCCGCGAGAGCGAACTCGAGGACGCGCGCAAGGAGATCGAGAAGGTGGCCTCCGTCGACGTCGCGAAGGAGATTGAGAACTCTATCGATCCCAAGGGGGAGGTGACGGCGGCGCTCACGGGAACCGGCGCCAGCACGGAGATCAATCTGCCGCCGGCGACGCAGGCCCCGAGCGAGGGCGTGGCTCAGGCCGAGCTGCCGCCTACGGCCGCGACGGAGACCGCAGGCGTCGCAGCGCCCGAGAAGACACCGACACCGGTTTGAGCCCATGGCCGAAGTAGAAGAGGAACTCGAGGAAGGCAAGATGCCGCTGCTCGATCACTTGATCGAGCTGCGCCGGCGCGTCGTCTATTCCGTCCTGGCGCTGGTGGTGATGTTGATCCCCGGCTGGTACTTCTCCGGCGACATCCTCAATTTCCTCGCAAGGCCGCTGCAGAACATCCTGAGCGAGACCTCCGGCGGCCACATGATCTTCACGGATCTGACGGAGGGTTTCTTCACCGACCTGCGGATCGCGCTCTGGACCGCATTCTGCCTCGCCTTTCCCGTGATCGCGACGCAGCTCTGGATGTTCGTGGCGCCGGGCCTTTACAAGAACGAGCGCCGCGCCTTCTTTCCCTATCTCATTGCGTCGCCGGTGCTCTTCATCCTTGGCGGGTCGCTCGCCTATTTCGTGATCTTTCCCGTGGCCTGGAAATTCTTCGCGAGCTTCCAGCAGATCGGGCAGGACCAGACCGTGATGATGCAGCTCCTCCCGAAGGTCAGCGAGTATGTGACGCTCGTGATGCGGCTCATCTTCGCCTTCGGCATTGCCTTCCAGCTTCCGGTGCTGCTCACCCTTCTCGCGCGTGTCGGAATCATCACGTCGCAGCAGCTTCGAGAGAAGCGCCGCTACGCGATCGTCGTCAACTTCTTCCTTGCGGCGATATTGACCCCGCCGGATCTCTTCAGCATGACCTCGCTTGCGATTCCGATGGTGGCGCTCTACGAGCTCTCGATCCTCTGCTGTCGTCTCGTCGAGAAGCAGCGTGCGGAGCGCGAGGCGCAGGAGGAGCGGGAAGCAGCGGCGGGTTGATCCCCGCGCGATGGACGGCGCGCGTGCGAGCCTCTATAACCGGCGCGCCGGAAACGATGGGCGAAGCCTCGCATGTTCGACCTGAAGTGGATTCGAGATAATCCCACGGCGTTCGACTCAGGTCTCGCGAAGCGCGGCCTTGCCCCGCAGTCCGCGGAGGTGCTCGCGCTCGACAAGGCCTGGCGCGAGGCACAGACCGAGGCCGAGCGGCTTCAAGCCGAGCGCAATCGCCTTTCCAAGGAGATTGGCACGGCGAAAGCGAAGGGTCAGGACGTCGCCGCGATCATGGCGCAGGTCGCCACGAGCAAGGAGCGGCAGGGCGTCATGGAGGCAGAGGCCGCCGAGCGCCTGCGCGCCGTCGAGGCTCTGCTCGCGACCATCCCGAACCTTCCTGCCGAGGACGTGCCGGAGGGAGGCGATGCCGACGCGAATCGTCTGCTCCGCCGGCACGGCACCCCCGCTCAGCTCGGCTTCAAGCCTCGGGAGCATTTCGAGATCGGCGAGCGGTTGGGCCTCATGGATTTCACGCGCGCGGGCAAGCTCTCCGGCGCGCGATTTGTCGTGCTGCAGGGGGCGCTCGCGCGGCTGGAGCGCGCGCTCGGGCAGTTCATGATCGATATCCACACGCGCGAGTTCGGCTACACGGAGGTCTCGCCGCCCTATCTCGTGCGCGACGAGGCGGTCTACGGTACCGGCAGCCTGCCGAAATTTGCGGATGACCTCTTCCGCACGACAACCGGCCTCTGGCTCATCCCGACGGCGGAGGTTCCGCTCACGAACCTCGTCGGGGACGAGATCCTGGAGGAGGCGCGGCTGCCGCTGCGCTTTACCGCCTGGACCCCCTGCTTCCGTTCCGAGGCGGGTGCTGCTGGCAAAGACACCCGCGGCATGATCCGCCAGCACCAGTTCTCGAAGGTCGAGCTGGTCTCGATCGCGCACCCGGACGCCTCGGGCGAGGAGCACGAGCGGATGACAGGCTGCGCCGAGGAGATTCTGAAGCGGCTTGGGCTCGCCTACCGCGTGATGCTTCTTTGCGGCGGCGACATGGGGTTCGCCTCGCGCAAGACCTACGACATCGAGGTCTGGCTGCCGGGACAGGGCGCCTATCGCGAGATCTCCAGCTGCTCCAACTGCGGAGAGTTCCAGGCGCGGCGCATGAAGGCGCGTTTCCGCCCGAAGGAAGGGAAGGGGACGCGGCATGTGCATACGCTCAACGGCTCCGGCCTCGCCATCGGCCGCACGATGATCGCGCTCCTCGAGACCTACCAGGCCGCGGACGGCTCGGTCGAGATACCGGAGGCGCTGCAGCCCTATATGGGCGGCATCGAGAAGCTCGCGCCCGATGTTTGATCGCCCCATCGATCTGAGCCGGGCGCGGATCCTCCTCACCAACGACGACGGCATCGAAGCGACGGGCCTCAAGCTCCTGGAGAAGATCGTCCGCGGCATGTCGTCGGACGTCTGGGTCGTGGCGCCGGAGCTCGAGCAGAGCGGCGCCAGCCATTCGCTGACCCTGCACCGGCCGCTTCGCGTGCGGCAGGCCGGGCCGCAGCGGTTCGCCGTCGACGGAACTCCCACGGACTGCGTGCTCCTCGCGGTGAACCGGCTCCTCGCGGACAAGCGCCCGACCCTCGCGCTCTCCGGGGTCAACTCCGGCGCCAATCTCGGCGATGACGTCACCTATTCGGGAACAGTTGCGGCGGCGATGGAAGCGACGCTCCTCGACGTGCCCGCTATCGCCCTCAGCATGGTCTATTCCGACCGCGACGCCATCCACTGGCCGACCGTCGAGCGCCACGCGCCCGACATCATCCGCCGCCTCGTCGCGCAACCATGGCCACGGAGCACGCTCATCAACGTGAATTTCCCGGATCTGCCGCCGGAAGCCGTCGCCGGCATCGCTGTCGCGCGTCAAGGTCGCCACAAGATCGGCGACCAGCTCATGGAGCGCACGGACCCGCGGGGGCGCCCCTATTATTGGATCGGCCCCCTGCGGGACAAGGACCCCGGGCTTCCCGGCACCGATCTCGCGGCGGTCACGGAAGGAAAGATCGCGCTGACGCCGATCCTGCTCGACCTAACCAACAATGAGGCGCTGCAATCCCTGCGCAGGGCTTTTCCGTGAGCACGGCGCTTGCGACCAAGAAGGTGCGCCTCATCATGGAGCTGCGCGCGGCGGGTATCACCGATGCGCGGGTTCTGGGCGCGATCGAGCGCGTCTCGCGCGAGGTTTTTCTCCCGGACACCTTCAGGGATCGCGCCTATGACAACGTGGCGCTCCCGGTCGGCCACGGCCAGACAATCAGCCAGCCTCTCGTGGTCACGCGGATGACGGAGGCGCTCGAGGTGGGCGCCCGGCATAAAGTGCTGGAAATCGGCACCGGTTCGGGCTACCAGGCCGCGATTCTTGCAAAGCTCTGCCGCCGCGTCTTCACGATCGAACGCTATCGCGATCTCCTCAAGACCGCGGAGGAGCGATTCGCAGCGCTCCGCATCCATAACATCACTACCCGGCTCGGCGACGGTGCCAAGGGCTGGCCGGAGCAAGCGCCCTTCGATCGCATCATCGTGACGGCCGCCGCGGCCGAGGTGCCGCCCGCGCTGCTCAAGAGCCTCGGCGAGGGAGGGATCATGGTGATCCCTGTCGGCGAGGAGCGGCGCGACCAGCAGCTCCTGCGCATTCGCCGCAAGGGCGAGGAGACCGTCACTGAGGAGCTCGGCGCAGTCCGCTTCGTCCCACTCGTCGCAGGGCTCGCACGGGAGAGCCCGGCGCGATTGTGAGGCCGGGGCCTGTGACTTAGACTGTCGCGCCATGTCGAGCTCCTTTTGGTGCCGAGCGCTCCTTCTGGTGGCGATCGCGTCCTTCGCGGCCTCTTGTCAGCCGGGCAGCCCGAATGGCAGCGGGTCGCCGGTGGGATCCTCCGACCAGAATTCGCCCGAGGGCGGCGCCAGGTGGCATCCCGACAGCGTGATCGTGCTGCCGGGAGAAACGCTCTACGCGATCTCTCGTCGCTACGACGTGCCGATCCGCGCGATCATCGATGCCAACAAGCTAGAGCCTCCCTACCGGCTGCGTGCGGGCGAGACCGTGACTCTGCCGCAGATCCGCACCCACCTCGTGCGCGTAGGCGACACGCTCTACAGCGTCTCCCGGCAGTACGGCGTCGACGTCGCGACGCTCGCGGAGACGAATCATCTCCAGCCGCCCTTCGTGATCCGCACGGGTACGACGCTCGTGCTGCCGCCCGCGGCGGCCGCGTCGCCGACGCCGACTACGCCGACACCTTCCTCGCGCAATCCAGGAGTAGCGGTCACGGAATTGCCGCCGCCGCCTCCCTCCGGCCGCGCACCATCCTCGCCGCCGCCATCACCGCCGACGAATGCGGCCCCGCCGCTGCCGGCATCGCCCTCGATACAGCCCATTGCGCCGCCGACGCCGGTCTCGCCGCCGTCGAGTGCAGCGCCGCGACCTGCGCCGGCATCGCCGCCGCCTCCGGCGCAAGCAGCCGTGCCGCCCGCGCCAGAGCAGTCAGCGTCGTTACCGCCGCCGACGGGCGGAGCCAAAGGCGGGACAGGCTTCCTCTGGCCGGTCGAGGGCCGCGTCATCACGCGCTACGGGACCGGTGCGAGCGGCACACATAATGACGGCATCAATATCGCGGCACCCACGGGAACGCCCGTGCTCGCGGCCGATGCGGGGACGGTTGCCTATGCCGGAAACGAGCTCCGCGGGTATGGGAACCTGATCCTGATCAAGCACGCCAATGGCTGGATGACGGCCTATGCGCACAATGCCGTGCTGCTGGTGAAGCGCGGCGACAAGGTGCAGCGGGGGCAGATGATCGCCCGCGTGGGCGCGACCGGCACCGTGAACGAGCCGCAGCTTCACTTCGAGGTGCGCAAGGGAACCCGCGCGCTCGATCCGACGGAGTATCTCCCGCCGACCGCTGCGAGCGGATGAGGGTCCTCAGCCGATTCGTTTGCCGAGGCGTCCCGCCAGATCCTGAATGTATTGCCACGCGACGCGG
Source organism: Allostellaceae bacterium (assembly GCA_035581425.1). Lineage (GTDB taxonomy): Bacteria > Pseudomonadota > Alphaproteobacteria > ATCC43930 > CGMCC-115725 > DASZHJ01. The sequence continues at coordinate 15,465 of DATJVP010000096.1, forward strand.
CCCGAGCGGGCCCCGCGGGTGATCGACCATTCGTTGGCCTCGGCCTTGAGCTGCTCCGGCGGCACCTCGAGGCCATAGCGCTCGGCATAGCCGCGGACCATCGCGTAATAGGTCTCGTTGTCGCAGGCGTGGAAACCGAGCCAGAGTCCAAAGCGGTCGGAGAGCGAGACCTTCTCCTCGACGGCCTCGCCGGGATTGATCGCGGTCGAGCGCTCGTTCTCGATCATGTCGCGCGAGAGCAGGTGGCGCCGGTTCGAGGTCGCGTAGAGCACGACATTGGCGGGCCGTCCCTCGATCCCGCCTTCGAGCACCGCCTTCAGCGACTTGTAGCTCGTGTCCTGATGATCGAAGGAGAGATCGTCGCAGAAGAGGATGCAGCGCCGCTCCGTCTTGCGCGTGAGCGCGAGGAGCCGAGGCAGGCTCGGCATGTCCTCGCGGTGGATCTCGATCAGCACGAGCGAGCGAGGATGCCGGGCGTTGATCGCGGCGTGGATCGCCTTGACGAGCGAGCTCTTGCCCATGCCGCGCGCCCCCCAGAGGAGCACGTTGTTGGCGGGAAGCCCGCTTGCGAAGCGCTCGGTATTGTCCTGGAGAATGTCGCGGACGCGATCGATACCCTTGAGGAGCGAGATCTCGACCCGGTTGACCGTCGGCACCGGCTCGAGCCACTCGCGCTCGGCGTGCCAGACGAAGGCGTCGGCGGCGCTGAAATCCTGCTCGGGCTTGGGTGCCGGCGCGAGCCGGTCGAGCGCGTCGGCGACGCGGCGCAGTAGGGGTTCGAGGTTTTTCGGTTCGGCCATCGAGGCAAGGAAAGGAGCGGGTTTCTCGAAGGGGGCGGACCCTATCACAGCTGCCGAACCCGTCAAAGCCGGGCCTTCCGCGGGGGTCCCGCGGGCATTGCTCTTTACGGTCAAACCGCGTACCAATGGCCGCTCTTCGGGCGCCGCCTCTGGGCGTGCGCTCTCAATTTTCGCGACCCCTGGAGGGACGATGTGGATTACGCCGGCATACGCGCAGGCGGCGGGCGGTGACTTAGGCGGTCTCATGGGCATGCTGCCCATGCTCGCGCTGATGTTCGCGGTGATGTATTTCATGATGATTCGTCCGCAGCAGCAGCGTGCGAAGCAGCATAAGGCGATGCTGGCGGCGCTGCGCCGCGGCGACCGCATCGTCACTGCCGGCGGCATCATCGGAACCGTGGCCAAGGTAGTTAACGACAACGAAGTCAGCGTCGACATCGCCGATAACGTGCGCGTCCGGGTGGTGCGCAGCACCATCACGCAAGTGCTCGCCAAGCCCGAGCCCGCGGCCAAAGCCAAGGAAACCGAGACCGCCGACGAGAAGGCCGCCGAGACCGCCAAAGGCAAGTAAGCGGCGCGCAGGCGAGGTCATAGGCGATGCTTTATTTTCAACCCTGGAAGCTCTTGCTGATCCTTGGCACGTGCTTCCTGGGGCTCGTCTACTCGCTGCCGAACCTGTTTTCGCCGGCGACGCTCGCGGGGCTTCCGAGCTGGCTCCCGCACCAGCAGGTAAATCTCGGCCTCGACCTCCGCGGCGGCGCGCATCTGCTGCTCGAGGTCGACATGAACGCGGTCCTGCGCGAGCGACTCAATGCGACAGTCGATTCCGCGCGCACGGAGCTGCGCAACGCCAAGATCAATTACAGCGGCGGCATCACCGTCCGGAACAATCAGGTACAGTTCACGGTCATGGACGCCGCGCGTCTCGACGACGTGCGCACGCTCATCAAGAAGATCGATCCCGAGCTGCAGGCGACGATCGGGGCCGACGGCCATGTCGCGCTCTTCTTCAGCGACGTTGAGCTGGAAAGACGCCGAACCCAGATCCTCGAGCAATCGATCGAGACGGTGCGGCGCCGCGTCGACGAGCTCGGCACCAAGGAGCCGACAATCCAGCGCGAAGGCGACGATCGCATTCTGCTGCAGATTCCCGGTGTCGGCGATACCAAGCCGATCAAGGACATCCTGCTCAAGCTCGCGAAGATGACCTTCCAGCTCGTGGACGAGAACGCCATGACCGGCGAGGTGAAGCCGGGAATGCGGGTCCCGCCCGGCGACGAGCTGTTGCCCTCCGCGCCCGATGCGCGCAACCCCAATGCGCCCACGCAGTATTACGTGGTCGAGCGGCGCATCATGGTCGCCGGAGACAATCTCGTCGACGCGCAGCCGACCTTCGATCAGAACGGCCGGCCCATCATCAGCTTCAAGTTCGACGCCGCCGGCGGTCGCAAGTTCGGCGACGTGACCAAGTCGAACATCGGCCGGCGGTTCGCCATCGTGCTCGACGGCAAGGTCATCAGTGCGCCGGTGATCCAGAGCGCGATCCTCGGCGGCAGCGGCATCATCGAGGGCGGCAGCTTCACCACGGAATCGACGCGCGATCTCTCGCTTCTGCTGCGCGCGGGAGCGCTGCCGGCGCCGCTTACGATCCTCGAGGAGCGCACGGTCGGTCCCGATCTCGGTGCGGACTCGATCCACGCGGGCACCACCGCAAGCCTCGTCGGCGTGATCCTCGTCGTCGTCTTCATGGTGGTGTTCTACGGCCTCTTTGGCATCTTCGCGAACGTCGCGCTCTTCTTCAATCTCTGCATGATGATGGCGGCGCTGACGCTGCTGGGCGCGACGCTCACTCTCCCGGGCATCGCGGGCATCGCGCTCACCATGGGTATGGCCGTCGACGCGAACGTCCTCATCTATGAGCGCATCCGCGAGGAGGTCCGCGGCGGCCGAACCTTGCTCTCGGCGCTCGAAGCGGGCTTCGCGCGCGCCTTCGGCACGATCCTCGACAGTCACGTCACGACCTTCGTCGCGGGCGTGCTGATGTTCTGGCTGGGTTCCGGGCCGGTGAAGGGATTTGCTGTGACGCTCTGTCTCGGGGTCGCGACCTCGCTCTTCTCGGCGATCCTAGTGACGCGACTCCAGATCGTCACCTGGGTCAGGCGTTTCCGACCCAGAGTCATCCCGATCTGAGGCGTCCATGCTCCGTCCGCTGATCATCATCCGTAGGGTTCCTCGCATCGACTTCATGCGGATCCACCTCCTGGGTTTCGCACTCTCGTTGCTGCTGACGCTGGGCTCGATCGGCCTCTTTTTCGTGAACGGTCTCAATTTCGGGATCGACTTCGCCGGCGGCGTCGACATCGAGGTGCGCACAAAGGGGCCCGCCGATCTCGAGGCGATGCGCGAGACACTCAACAAGCTCGATCTCGGGAAGGTCGCACTCCAGGGCTACGGCGCGCCCAACGACGTGCTTGTGCGCCTGCCGCGCCAGCCCGGGGACGACAAGGCGCAGGGAAAGGCGGTCGACGCGGTGAGCCAGGCCCTGGGCTCGGAGGTGGAATTCCGCGGCGTCTCCATGGTCGGTCCCAAGGTCGGCAGCGAGCTCGTGACCGCCGGCGTCAAGGCGACCGTGCTGGCGCTCATCGCGATCGCGATCTACGTCTGGTTCCGGTTCGAGTGGCAGTTCGGCGTCGGCGCCATGCTGTCGACGCTCCATGATTCCATCACGACCGTCGGACTCTTCGCGCTGCTGCAGATCGAGTTCAACCTGACGACGCTGGCCGCGATCCTGACGATCGCGGGCTACTCCATCAACGATACCGTCGTGATCTATGACCGCGTGCGCGAGACCATGCGCAAGTACAAGACCATGGATTTTCGCACGCTCATCAATCTGAGCCTCAACGAGACGCTCTCCCGCACCATCCTGACCGTGAGCACTACGACGCTTGCGGTGCTCTCGCTTTTGGGCTTCGGCGGCGAGGTACTCCGCGGCTTCAGCATCGCGATGCTCTGGGGCATCGTGATCGGCACCTACTCGTCGCTCTTCATCGCGGCGCCGCTTCTCTACTACATCCGCCCCGGCCGGGCCGCGCGCGAGGAGGCGGACGCGAACAAAGACAAAGCGATCCCTACCGCGGCGCCACAGGGGCCAAGCGGCTAGCGCGATGGACCTGACGCCGCTCATCCCGGCTGGGCGTCAGGTGATCGAGAGCTATGGCTCGCCCGGCTTTCGCGTCACCGGCGTTCTCCACCGCGGCTCCGTCATCGTCTTTCCAGATGCGACGCTGGCCTGGCCCGTCCGCGAGCTCGCGGAGGTGACGATCGGATCGCTCGCCCCGGTGACGGGGCGGGGCGGGGTAGAGATCCTGCTCCTGGGATGCGGAGTGCGGATGCAGCCGGTGGCGCCCGAGCTCAGGCGTGCGCTCAAGGAGGCCGGCATCGTCGTCGACGCCATGGACACGGGCGCCGCCTGCCGGACCTACAACGTGCTCATGGCCGAGGATCGGCACGTCGCGGCAGCGCTGCTCTCGCTCGCCGTGGCATAGTCGAGGCGGGCCGGAGCACCCGCCTCGCCAACACCGTCACTTCTTCTTCGCCGGAGCGAGATTGGCCGCCGCGAAGTCCCAGTTCACGAGGTTGTCCAAGAAGGTCTGGACGAAATCTGCACGCCGATTCTGGTAGTCCAGGTAGTAGGCGTGCTCCCAGACGTCGCAGGTGACGAGCGGGATCTCGCCGTCGACGATCGGGCAGATGGCATTCGGGGTCTTTACGACCCTGAGCTCGGATCGCGAGACCACGAGCCAGGCCCATCCGCTGCCGAATTGCGTCGTCGCGGCCTGCTTGAACATCTCCTTGAACTTGTCGAGTCCGCCGAAGGCGCCGTCGATCGCGGAGGCAATGTCCCCCGAGGGTGCGCCGCCCCCCTGCGGCTTCATCGAATGCCAGAAGAAGGTATGGTTCCAAATTTGCGCGGCGTTGTTGAAGACCCCTGCCTTCGCAGCATCGCCCACGGTTTCCTTGATGATGGCCTCGAGCGGCTTCGCTGCCAGCGGCGTGTCCTTCACGAGGCCGTTCAGCGCCGTCACATAGGCCTGATGATGCTTGCCATGATGAAATTCCAGCGTGCGCACCGACATGTGCGGCTCGAGCGACGACTTGTCGAATGGCAGCGGCGGTAGTTCGAAAGCCACGGGGATTCCTCCTTCTGGGTGTCACAGCAGCGCAAATGCCGCCCGCGGGACTTCATCGGTGACGAAATCCCACAGATGGCAGGTGATACGTCGATAGGTTTACAGAGCTATGACGGACGGAGGCCGCGCCAAATTAAAATCTTGCAACGGAGCGGACACAACCAAGTGAAGAGGCCGGGGTTTTGGCCCCGGCCTCGGGTAATTGCCGCCTGAGCGATCAGAATGCGCCGTGCGATTGAGCAGCCATGCAGTAGAGCATCGGTATCGAGAGCATCGTGTTCGTGCGCGAGGTCAGGCCGGCAATGCGGGCCGCGCGCTTCTTCTCGTCGGCGGTCGCGTTGACGATGCCCAGCACCTTCTTCTGGTTCGGCCAGATGATGAACCAGACGTTGAACCACATGATGGTGCCGAGCCACATGCCGATGCCGATGGGCATGAACTGGTGATTGTTCGCGGGACCGAGATCGAGCCAGATCGCCTGCGGGAAGTAGTGCAGGAAGCCCCCGAGAATGATCCCCGTCACGATCGTGGACATGGCACCCCAGCGGAACCAGAAGAGCGCGGTCGGCGCGATAACCTTTCCGATCGCGGGCTTCTGCTCGTCGGGGATTTTCGGCATCGACGGCGTCTGCACGAAGTTGAAGTACCAGAGCAGACCGATCCACATGACGCCGCTGAGGATGTGGAGCCAGCGGAAGAGGAACGGCCACCAAAGGGATTCCATGGTTTCCTCCTCGCCTATCTGACGACGTGCATGAAGACCGCCACGACGGCGGTGAGAAGGAAACCGAGGAAAACTGTCTTTCCGAGCGAGTCCAGCGGGTTTTTCATTTGGTCCTCTAGGGTTTATGTGTACCTGCCAGCATCTGAGATCATAACATGCCATAAAATAGCCGCAAATTCGGCCTGGTCAGCGAGTTTCGATGCTCCCATGAAAGCCCTCTCGCCAGTGGCGTCGCTGCTGCGAAGGCACGACCGGGATCGGTATTTGACCGCGCTCTTCGCGCCCGGGGAGCGGCGCGAGGCACTGATGGCGCTCTACGCCTTCAACTACGAGGTCGCCCGCACCCGGGAAACCGTCACCGAGCCCATGCTCGGGCAGATTCGCCTGCAATGGTGGCGCGAAAGCCTCGATAGCGCCTATGCCGACGGCCCCGTGCGCCGCCACGAGGTGGTCGAGCCCTTGACCCATGCGATACGTGCTCACCGATTGAGTCGTGAGCACTTCGAGCGCCTCCTCGAGGCAAGGGTGCTCGATCTCCAGGACGCACCGCCCGCGAGCCTCGCGGCATTCGAGGCTTATTGCGAGGCGACGTCCTCGGTGCTGCTGCTCCTTGCGCTCGAGATACTCGGCGCTCGCGACGACGTGGCCGCGACAGCCGCGGCGCGCGATATCGGTATTGCCTATGCAACCGTCGGAATCCTGCGCGCGATCCCCTTCCACGCTCGCGCGCGGCGCCAATACATTCCCACAACCCTCGCTGCAGAGGTCGGACTCGATCCCGAGAGTCTCTTCGCGCTAAAGGCGACACCACCGCTCGCAAAGGCGGTCGAGACGCTCGCCGAAGATGCCGCGCGGCGTCTCAAGGGCGCCCGCGACCACGCGCGCGCGGCGTCACGATCCGCGATGCCGGCCCTATTACCGGGACGAATTGCGGAGCGCGCGCTCCGGCGGATCGCTCGCGTCCGTCATGACGTATTCGATCCCCGGCTCGCGGCACCGAGCCCGTGGCAGGGGCTCGGGCTCGCGTGGGCTGCGCTCAGCGGACGCTATTGAGGGGAGGGGTCACGCGCGCTTCTGTGCACGCTTGGGAGTGCGCGCGAGATAGCTCCGGAGATACTCGCCGGTATAGCTGCCCTTGGCCTCGGCGACCTGCTCGGGCGTCCCCTCTGCGACGAGACGCCCGCCGCCCGCACCGCCCTCCGGCCCGAGATCGAGGATCCAGTCCGCGGTCTTGATGACCTCGAGATTGTGCTCGATCACCAGCACGGTATTGCCCTGGTCGACGAGCGCATGCAGCACGTCCAGGAGCTTCTTCACGTCCTCGAAATGGAGGCCGGTCGTGGGTTCGTCGAGGATATAAAGGGTGCGCCCCGTGGCGCGCCGCGAGAGCTCCTTCGCGAGCTTCACGCGCTGCGCCTCGCCGCCGGAAAGCGTCGTCGCGGGCTGGCCGATGTGGATGTAGTCGAGGCCCACGCGCTGGAGCGTCACGAGCTTTTCGCGGATCGCCGGCACCGCACGGAAGAACTCCGCGCCTTCCTCCACGGTCATGTCCAGCACGTCGGCGATGCTCTTCTCCTTGAAGAGCACCTCCAGGGTCTCGCGGTTGTAACGCTTCCCCTTGCAGACGTCGCACTGGACATAGACGTCCGGGAGGAAGTGCATCTCGATCTTGATGACGCCGTCGCCCTGGCAGGCCTCGCAGCGTCCGCCCTTGACGTTGAAGGAGAAGCGGCCGGGCGCGTAGCCCCGGGCCTTTGCCTCCGGAAGGCCCGCGAACCAGTCGCGGATCGGTGTGAAGGCTCCGGTGTAGGTCGCGGGATTGGAGCGCGGCGTGCGGCCGATCGGCGATTGGTCGATGTCGACGATCTTGTCCAGATGCTCCGCGCCCTCGATGCGATCATGCTCGCCGGGATGCTCGCGGGCGCCCATGAGGCGGCGGGCGAGCGCCTTGTAGAGCGTTTCGATCACCAGGGTCGACTTGCCCCCGCCGGAGACGCCGGTGACGCAGGTGAAGGTGCCCAGCGGGACCGACACCGTGAGATTCTGTAGGTTGTTGGCGCGCGCGCCGACGATGCGGAGCGTCTGTCCGAGATGACCGCGCCGGCGGTTTTCCGGCACCTCGATACGGCGGCGTCCCGTGAGGTATTGCCCGGTGATGCTATCGGGATTGGCCATCACCTCCGCGGGCTTCCCGGCAGCGACGATGTGCCCGCCATGGACGCCCGCGCCCGGCCCCATGTCCACGAGATAGTCGGCATGGCGGATCGCCTCCTCGTCGTGCTCGACGACGATTACGGTATTGCCGAGGTCCCGGAGGCGCTGCAGGGTCGCGAGCAGCCGGTCGTTGTCGCGTTGATGGAGCCCGATCGAGGGCTCGTCCAGCACGTAGAGGACGCCGGTCAGGCCCGAGCCGATCTGTGAGGCCAAGCGGATGCGCTGACTTTCGCCGCCGGAGAGCGTGCCGGAGGTGCGGGAGAGCGTGAGGTATTCGAGTCCGACGTTCTTGAGGAAGCCCAGCCGCTCGTTGATCTCCTTGAGGATGCGCTGGGCGATTTCGCGGTGCTTTGCGCTGAGATGGCGGTCGAGGCTACCGAACCAGTCCGCGGCCTCGAGGATCGAGAAGCCCGTGACCTCGCTGATGTTGAGTCCGCGGATCTTGACCGCAAGCGCCTCCGGCTTGAGGCGCCGGCCGTGACAGGTCTCGCACTCTCGTGTGTTCTGGTAGCGCCCGAGCTCCTCCTTGAGCCAAGCGCTGTCGGTCTCCTTCCACCGCCGCTCCATGTTGGGGATGACGCCCTCGAAGGCCCGCTTGGTCGTATAGGCGCGGAGCCCGTCGTCGTATTTCATCGCGATCTCTGCGCCATCGGAGCCGAAGAGGATCGCCTGCTGGACCTCCGGGCGGAGGTCCTTCCAGGGCGTGTTGGTGCTGACCTTGTAGTGACGTGCGAGGCTGTCGAGGGTCTGTGTGTAGTACTGCGAGCTCGAATTAGCCCAGGGGGCGACCGCACCCTCGCGCAGGCTCAGCCGCTCGTCCGGAACCACGAGCTCGGGGTCGAAGAAGAGCTTGGTGCCGAGCCCGTCGCAGGCAGGGCAGGCACCGAAGGGGTTGTTGAATGAGAAGAGCCGGGGCTCGATTTCCGGGATGGTGAAGCCCGAGACGGGACAGGCGAATTTCGAGGAGAAGATCGTGCGCTCGCCGGTGTCCGCGTTCTCCGCGATCGCGAGTCCGTCGGCGAGGCCGAGCGCCGTCTCCAGCGAGTCCGCGAGGCGATTGCCGAGCCCGTCGCGCAGCACCAGCCGGTCGACCACGACCTCGATGTCGTGCTTGAGCTTCTTGTTGAGGGGGGGCACGGCGTCGATCTCGAGCATCTTGCCGTCGATCTTGACGCGCTGGAAGCCGCGCTTCTGGAAATCCGCGAGCTCCTTGCGATACTCGCCCTTGCGCCCTCTCACCACCGGCGCCAGGAGGTAGAGCCGCGTCCCCTCCTTCATCGCGGTGAGGCGGTCCACCATCTGCGAGACCGTCTGGCTCTCGATCGGCAGCCCCGTCGCGGGCGAGTAAGGGATGCCGATGCGGGCATAGAGCAGCCGCATATAGTCGTAGATTTCCGTCACCGTGCCGACGGTGGAGCGGGGGTTCTTCGAGGTGGTCTTCTGCTCGATGGAGATCGCGGGCGAGAGGCCCTCGATCGAATCGACATCGGGCTTCTGCATCAGCTCCAGGAACTGCCGCGCATAGGCGGAGAGGCTCTCGACGTAGCGCCGCTGGCCCTCCGCGTAGATCGTGTCGAACGCCAGCGACGACTTCCCCGAGCCCGAAAGCCCCGTCAACACGACGAGGCTATCGCGAGGCATATCGACATCGACATTCTTGAGATTGTGCTCGCGAGCGCCGCGAACCCGGATGAGCTGCATGTTGGTCGGTACCAGGCCTTTAGGTGGCGATTATACCGGGGCTGTCAAGGACAAGGCGACTCCCAGAACTTATCCACAGGCTCAAGGGCTTGCGCGGTACCGCTTGCATGACATCGTCCCGCGCGTTCGTGGTATGGTCTCATCGGATTCGGTACCGATCCAAAGTAGCAGAGACGAGAGGTATTGCGATGGCCGGCAGCGTCAACAAAGTGATCCTCGTGGGGAATGTCGGGCGCGACCCCGAGATCCGCAGCACCCAGGACGGAACGCGGGTGGCGAACATGTCGTTGGCGACCTCCGAGAGTTGGCGCGACAAGAACTCCGGCGAGCGCAAGGAGCGCACGGAGTGGCATCGCGTCGTCGTTTTCAACGAGCGCCTGGTCGACGTCATCGAGAAATACGTGCGCAAGGGATCGAAGCTCTACATCGAGGGCGCGCTGCAGACGCGAAAGTGGACCGACAATTCCAACCAGGAGCGCTACACGACCGAGGTGGTGCTCCAACGCTTCCGCGGCGAACTCACCATGCTCGACGGCCGCAGCGGCGGGAGCGGCGAGGGTGGGGTGGGCGGCGGCGGCCCCGATGACACGGGCTCCGGCGGCAGCGGCGGAGGAGGCGGGGGCGGCGGCGGAAGCCGCAGGTCCGGCGGCGGCTCGCAGGATCTCGACGACGAGATTCCGTTCTGAGAACGCGTTCGATTCGGCATATCTCCCCGACCTTCGATGCATTTTTTGCGCTGTGACGAAAGTCGCGCGCAGCGCCCCATTTTCTCCGCTGTGAAACAAAGCTAGAAATGGCATCAGAGACGGGCTTCAATGATATGATATTACTGATTTATCTCTCTTAAGGTAGTCGCCGGTTTGACCGTGTTTGAACCGTTCATTTCGGCCGGCGCAAGCGTTGTTCGCAGGAGCAAAATTCGGTAATCTGAGAGCCAGAATTCGCGCTTCCGTGCGCGAGCATCCCAAGACCTTTTCCGGACCCCCTTTTGGCCACCGAACCGCCCGCGCCAGCGCCGCTCGACATCGCGCCCGTGACGATCGAGGAGGAGATGAAACGCTCCTACCTCGATTACGCCATGAGCGTGATCGTCTCGCGCGCGCTCCCGGACGTGCGCGACGGGCTCAAGCCAGTCCACCGCCGGATCCTTCACGCCATGAAGGAGAACGGGTTCGACTGGAATCGGGGCTTCCGGAAGTCGGCCCGCGTCGTCGGCGACGTCATCGGCAAATACCACCCGCACGGCAACGACCCCGTCTATGAGGCGATGGTGCGGATGGCGCAGGAATTCTCCATGCGCCTCACGCTCATCGACGGCCAAGGCAATTTCGGCTCAATGGATGGCGACCCGCCGGCGGCGATGCGCTACACCGAGGCGCGCCTCTCGCGCGCGGCCGACGCGCTCCTCGACGATCTCGATAAGGAGACCGTCGACTTCCAGCCGAATTACGACGGCGAGAATCTCGAGCCCAAGGTTCTGCCGGCGCGGTTCCCGAACCTACTCGTGAACGGCGCGAGCGGCATCGCCGTGGGCATGGCGACCAACATTCCCACGCACAATCTCGGCGAGGTCATCGACGCCTGCCGCGCTTGCATCGCGAATCCCGAGATCACGATCGACGAGTTGATGGAATTGGTTCCGGGTCCCGATTTCCCGACCGGCGGGATCATCCTGGGACGCACTGGGATTCGGGCCGCCTATCACACCGGGCGCGGCTCCATCGTCATGCGTGGGCGCACGCATATCGAGGAACTCCGCCGCGACCGCGAGGCGATCATCGTTACCGAGGTCGCCTTTCAGGTGAACAAGGCGCGGATGGTAGAGCGCATCGCCGAGGTCGTGAACGACAAGCTCATCGACGGCATCTCTGATCTCCGCGACGAGTCCGATCGCGACGGCGTGCGCGTGGTGATCGAGCTCAAGCGCGACGCCATGTCCGAGATCGTGCTCAACCAGCTCTACCGCTACACCCCGCTCCAGACGAGCTTCGGCGTCAACATGCTCGCCCTCGACGGCGGGCGGCCGGAGATGATGAACCTGAAGCAGGTGATCGTGGCCTTCGTGCGCTTCCGCGAGGAGGTGATCACCCGCCGCACCTCCTTCCTGCTGCGGAAGGCGCGGGAGCGCGCGCATGTGTTGTTGGGGCTTGCGGTCGCCGTCGCCAACATCGACGCCATCATCGAGCTCATCCGCAGGGCGAAGGACCCAGCCGCCGCGCGCGCCGCGCTCCGCGGGCGCGCCTGGCCCATAAGCGTCGTCAAGCCGCTCATCGAGCGGATCGAGGAGAAGGGCCGCGGCGGCATTCAGCCCGACGGGTCGAGCTATCGCCTCTCCGACGAGCAGGCGAAGGCGGTCCTCGACTTGCGCCTGCAGCGCCTCACCGGCCTCGAGCGCGACAAGATCGAGGAGGAGATCAACGGCCTCATCGGTGAGATCGGCGGCTTCCTTGAGATACTTGGCTCGCGCGCGAAGCTCCTGGAGGTGCTGAATGGCGAGCTCGCGGCTGTCAAAGAGCAGTTCACGACGCCGCGCAGGACCGCGATCGAGGACGTCGAGTTCGAATCCGACATCGAGGACCTGATCCAGCGCGAGGACATGGTCGTCACGGTGAGCCATGGCGGCTACATCAAGCGCGTGCCGCTCTCGACCTACCGCGCCCAACGCCGCGGCGGGCGCGGCCGTGCGGGAATGTCGATCCGCGAGGAAGATTTCGTGAGTGAGGTCTTCGTGGCCTCGACCCATGCCTCGGTGCTGTTCTTCACTGCCTCGGGCCGCGTTTACAAGCTCAAGGTCTACCGTCTCCCCGAGGGCACACCGCAGGCACGCGGGAAGGCGATGGTGAACCTGCTGCCGAACCTGGCGCCCGGGGAGAACATCTCCGCGGTCTTGCCGCTCCCGGAGGACGAGGCGAGTTGGGGCAACTACACCGCCCTGTTCGCTACCGCCAAGGGACACGTCCGGCGTAACGCCCTCTCGGACTTCGGCAACGTCATGGCGAACGGCAAAATGGCCATGAAGTTCGAAGGCGACGACGCAGACGACCGTCTGATCGGTGTCGCGATCTGCACGGAGAAGGACGACGTGCTGCTCGCGAGCCGACTCGGCAAGGCGATCCGTTTCCCCGTCGAGGACGTTCGCATCTTCACGGGCCGGAGCTCCGTGGGCGTGCGAGGTATCAAGCTCGGGGAAGGTGACAGCGTCATCTCGATGACGATCCTCCGCCACGAGGAGGTAGCGCCGGAGAAACGAGACGCCTACATGCGCCTTGCGGCGAAGCGGCGGCGCCAGATGGGCGCGGAGAGCGATGTCGCTGTCGGCACAGCCGAGCCGGAGCCCGAGTCCGAGACCGAGGCCACCCTGGAGATCAGCGAGGAGGAGTTCGACGCGCTCGCCAAGCGCGAGGAATTCCTGCTTTCGATCACCGAGAAGGGCTTCGGCGTGCGCAGCTCGGCCTATGACTACCGCATCACCGGCCGCGGCGGGCAGGGCATCGAGAATATGGACCTATCGAGGCGTAATGATGCCATCGTCGCGGTCTTCCCGATCCACCACCGCGACCAGGTGATGCTCGTGAGCAATGCCGGCACCGTGATACGCTTGCCCGTCAACGACATCCGCATCGCGCGGCGGCGGACTCAGGGCGTGGTGGTCTTCAAGCCGGGCGAGGGGGAGCGCGTGGTCTCGGTGGCGCGGCTTGGCGAGGCCGGGGACGAGAACGGCAACGGCAATGGCGAAGGCGGGAACGGCGGCGAGATTGGGGGCGGCAAACATGAAGGGTGAGCGCATCGGGGTCTATCCCGGCACATTCGATCCCATCACCAATGGACACACCGATATCATCCTGCGCGCGACCAAGATTGTGGACCGGCTGGTGATCGGCGTTGCCCGCAACATCGGCAAAGGCCCGCTGTTCTCGACCGAGGAGCGCGTGGAGATCGTCACGGACGAGATCGCGCACCTCGCTGACGCCGAGACGCGCAAGCGCGTCGAGGTCAGGCCCTTCGAGAACCTGCTGATGCATTTCGCGATGGAGATGGGCGCCTCGGTGATCGTGCGCGGCCTGCGCGCCGTCTCCGATTTCGAGTACGAGTTCCAGATGGCCGGCATGAACAACCGCCTCAATTCCAAGATCGAGACGGTCTTCCTGATGGCGAGCGATCGCTACCAGTTCATTTCCTCACGCTTCGTCAAGGAGATTGCCCAGCTCGGCGGCGACGTCTCGCATTTCGTGAGCCCGCGCGTCGTCGCGCGCGTGGCGAAGCGCCTCGGGCAGAACGGCGAGGCGAAGCGGCCGCGGAGCGCGGCGGGAAAGCGCTGAGCCCGCATCCCTGCGATTAGGGGATGTCCGCGAGCGGCAGCAGGTCGTAGGGCGCCTTGAAACCCGGCAGCGCTTGGATGCGCCCGGCCCAGGCCGTGATGTTCTTGTAGCTATTGATGTCGAAGCCGCCTTCCTCCGCGAGTGCCACCACGCCATAGCAGGCGACGTCGCCGACGGTCGGCGCGGCGCCCGCGAGGAAGGGCGACCGCGCGAGGTTCTCGTCGAGGACGGCGAGGCCTGCCTCGCCGAGCTGACGGAAGGTCTCGATGACCGCGGGCTCACCCTTGACGAAGCCGCGCTTGTAGGCGCGGCTCCTGAAGACGCCCGGCGAGAGCCGGTCTGCGTCCCAAAGCAGCCACTCGCGCGCGCGCTGCCGTTCGAGCACCGAGTTGCCGGCGAATTTGCCGAGGGTCTCCGCGAGGTATTGCAGGATCGCGCCGGATTGGCAGAGGTTGAGCTCGCCGTGCACGAGTGCGGGCACTTGGCCGTAGCGGTTGATCGCGAGGAACTCCGGCTTCTTGTGCGCGCCCTCGCGGAGATTCATATGGCGATAGGAGAATTTCTGGCCGCAGAGGCTCAACATAAGCGCGGCTTTGTAAGTCGGGCCCGAAAGCGCAATGCCGTAAAGCGTGAAATTGCCGCTGGCCATGACGATCCCCTCCTTTGTCTCCCGCAGCCGCGGAAGTGGAGCACGAGAGGCGCGCTCGTCGCAAGCGTGCCTCCCCGCATCCCTGCGTTCAGCGCGCGGCGATGACGCCGATCTCGACCAGCAGGTCCGAGCGCGCGAGCTTTGCCTCGATGCAGGCGCGGGCGGGCGTGTTGCCGGGCGAGACCCAAGCGTCCCAGACCTTGTTCATGGCGTCGTAAAACCTGATGTCTGAAAGCCAGATGGTCGCGGAAAGCAGCTTCGACTTGTCGGTGCCGGCTTCCGCGAGAAGCCCATCGATCTTCCCGAGGATCTGCTTCGTCTGCGTTGCGACGTCGGGCGTGCCCTCGTCGCCGACTTGGCCCGCGAGATAGACGGTGTCGCCGTAGCCCACCCCTTGGCTCATGCGAGGTCCGACTTTGACGCGCTGGATACTCATGGTTTTGCTCCCTTTGTGATTGCCGCGGATGAATGCGCTGGGGGGAAGCCTAGCAACAGGCAACGCCCGCTGTCGATGCCCGAAGCGGGCTTCGAAACGGTTGCGTCCGCGCGCGCGCCGGGCCAGAACTGCGCCCTGCGATTGGTCGGCAAGGAAAGGGCGCGGGATGCAGCAACAGGAGCTTTCGGGGCGCGTCGCGCTGGTCACCGGCGCCGCCCGCAATATCGGCCGCGCCATCGCCTTAGCATTCGCGGAGGCGGGTGCGGCAGTTGTCATCAACACGCGTGCATCTCGCGCGGAAGCGGAGGCCGTCGCGCACGAGATCGAGGAGCGGCAAGGACGCGCGCTGGTTGCGCTTGCGGACGTGACGGACGAGGCCGCGGTCGACCGGATGATCGAGGGAACGCTCGCGAAATTCGGACGCCTCGACGTTCTCGTCAACAATGCTGCCGTGCGCAGGGAACGGCCTATCGAGAGCATGGATCTCCAGGAGTTCCGCTCTGTGGTTGCGCTCATCCTCGAAGGCGCCTTCATCACTTCGAGAGCGGCCCTTGCGGCACTCAAGCGCAGCGACGGTGCCGCCATCATCAATATCGGCGGTATGACCGGCCACAGCGGTGCAGCCGAGCGCGCGCATGTCGTTGCGGGGAAGGCCGGTCTCGTAGGCCTCACCAAGGCACTCGCGCACGAATTGGCGCCGGCGGGGATCACCGTCAATTGCGTCGTGCCCGGGCTCATCGACACCGTCCGCACCGGCGGCATCCCCATGGTGCACCGACGCAGCCCGCCGCTCGTGGGACGCCTCGGCCGTCCCGAGGAGATTGCGGCCATGGTCCGGCATCTCGCGGGGCCCGCGGGGCGCTTCGTCACGGGGCAGACCATCCACGTCAACGGCGGCGCCTACATGCCGTGATGGCGCCGCCTTGACAGGGTGCGCGCTTCAAAGCCTCCTCTCGGAGGCCGGCGGGCGGGAGAGCGGAGGACATGGCATCGGTCGAGCTCAAGGGATTGACGAAGCGCTACGGCGCGCTGGCCGTGGTCGACCGCGTCGACCTTATGGTGGAGCACGGCAGCCTCGTCTGTCTCCTTGGTCCCTCCGGCTGCGGCAAGACCACGACGCTGCGGCTCGTCGCTGGCTTCGTCATGCCCGACGGAGGCGAGATCGCGGTTGCCGGGAAGACGCTCTCGACTCCCGGCACAGTCGTCCCGCCGGAGCGGCGCAACATGTCCATGATCTTCCAGAGCTACGCCCTCTGGCCGCACATGACGATCGCGCAGAACGTAGGCTACGGGCTTGCCGTGCGGAAGCTCCCGCGCGAGGAGATCGAGAAGCGCGTCAGCGAAATGCTCGCGGTCGCACAAATGGGACGCTATGCCGACCGCTATCCCGCGGAACTCTCGGGCGGCCAGCAACAGCGGGTGGCACTCGCGCGTGCGCTCGTGGTGAAGCCGGAGACGCTCCTCCTCGACGAGCCGCTCTCCAATCTCGACGCCAATCTCCGAGAGGAGATGCGCTTCGAGCTGCGGCGGCTCCACGACGAGTATCGCTATACCACGATTTACGTCACCCACGACCAGCAGGAAGCGATGACCGCCGCCGATCGCATCGTCGTGATGCGCGAGGGTCGGATCGAGCAGGCGGGAACGCCCGTGGACGTCTACGAGCGTCCCGCGACCGAGTTCGTCGCGCGCTTCATCGGCGGCACCAACATCCTCCGGGGACCGCATCTCGGGAACAATCTCGTGCGCTGCGGCGGCATCACCTTGCGCTGCGGTCAAGGCACGCCCGCCGCGTCGGGCGACACCGCGGTCTCGATCCGGCCCCAGGAGATCCTGCTGACGGAGCGCGTCGCCGAGGGGGTGAACCGCGTGCGCGGAACCGTTGAACGGCAGGTCTATCTCGGCGCGAGCCGCGACTATCTCGTGCGGCTTCCCGGCGACACCGCGCTCCGGGTGATCGCGCCGCGCGAGCTCGACTTCGCCGCGGGCCGCGAGGTGACCGTGGAGTTCCCGCCGGCGAGCTGCCGCGCGCTCCCGGCATAGTAGACCAAAATTCGAGCCAAGAAGGAGGCCGCGATGAAATCTGGAGCAATCGGGCTGGCCGCGCTTGCGGTCGCAATGGCGCTCGGCGCTGCCGAGCCCGGCCGCGCCGCGATGCCGGCACCTACGACGATCACTCCGGAACTGGTGAAAGCAGCGACGGCAGAGGGCAAAGTTGTCTTCTACACCTCCGTCGAGCTCAAGCTCGGCGAGGACCTAGCCAAGCTCTTCCAGGAGAAATATCCGGGGATCTCCGTCCAGGTCGAGCGGACCGGCTCCGAGCGCGTCTTCCAGAGGATCGGGCAGGAATACGCCGCCAGCATCCACACGGTCGATGTCGTCAACAGCTCCGACGCCTCGCATTTCCTCTATTGGAAGGAGCACGGCATGCTCGCGCCCTTCCTCGCCGCGGATATGGCGACCGAGTATCCTCCGAACGCCTTCGATCCCGACGGGAGCTTCGGCTCCTGGCGCGTGACGCTCAGCCCCTTCGCCTACAACACCAAGCTCGTAAAAGAGGAGGAGGCGCCCAAGAGCTTCAAGGACCTCCTCGACCCCAAATGGAAGGGCCGGCTCGTGAAGGCGAGCCCGAATTACAGCGGCACCATCATGACCAGCACCTATGAGACGCTGCAGGCGCTCGGGGGCTGGGACTTCTTCGAGAAGCTCGCGCAGCAGGACGTGTTGCAGGTGCAATCCGCGACTGAGCCGCCGCGCAAGGTCGCGACGGGCGAGCGTGACGTAATGATCGATGGCTCCGAATACTTCGTCTACGCGCTGATGGACCAGGGCAACCCGCTCAAGATCGTCTATCCCGCCGAGGGCGTCCCCATGATCACCTCGCCGGCGGCGATCCTGAAGGATGCCCCGCATCCCAATGCCGCGCGGCTCTTCTATGCCTTCATCTTCTCGGCACCGGTGCAGCAGGTGATGGTGGAGAAGGGCGGCACGCGCTCGCTCGACAAAGAGGTCAAGGACCGGCCGGATCACGTTCCGCTCGCGAGCCTCAAGCTCTGGCCCGAGGACCCCAAGGCGATGGAGGCCAAGGCGGACGAGATCAAGAAGAAATATCGCCAGCTCTTCGGGGGCTGAGGCAGGGACGGACGTAGCACGCGATGGATCTTCGGCGCCTCGAGCTCGCGGTCCCGATCCTGGGGGTCGCCGCTGTCCTACTGGCGGGGCTGATAGGGCTGCCGCTCGGCTGGCTATTCCGCGTAAGTCTTACCGATGTGGGCGGCCATCTCACCTGGGCCAATTTCGCAGCGCTCTTCGAGGACCCGGAGCTGCTGCAGCCGCTGCTGCTGAGCCTCGGCGTCGCCTTTGCGGTGGCACTTGCTTGCGCCGTCGTCGCCGGGCCGCTCGCCTGGCTTGTGGCGCGCAGCGACCTCCCCTGGAAACGCGCAATCCGGCTCCTGGTGCTCACCTCCTTCGTGACGCCACCGTTCCTCGGTGCCATCGCCTGGGAGATTCTGGCGGCGCCCAACAGCGGGCTCCTCAATCAGGCCTATCGCCTGATCTTCGGCCTGCCGCGCTCCGCGCACGCCTTCAACATCTACTCTGTCGGCGGGCTCGTGTTCGTGATCGCGACCTACACCTTTCCCTATGTCTTCATCCTCGTCGCAAACGGCCTCGAGCGTATTCCGCGCGAGCTCGAGGAGGCCTCCTCGATCCTCGGCGCGACGCGGCCGCGGACGGCGCTCCGGGTGACAGTGCCGCTCGCGCTCCCGGCACTCCTCGCGGGAACGTTGGTCGCCTTTCTCGAGGCCATGAACAATTTTGGCGCACCCGCGATCATCGCGATCCCCGCGGGCCTGCAGACCATCACCACAAAGATCTGGACGCTCTTCCAATTCCCGCCCCAACCGGGGCTCGCGGCCGCGGCGGCGGTGCCGCTTCTGGCGGTCACGGTTCTCCTCCTGCAGGTACAACAGCGCCTGCTAGGGCGACGAGGCTACGCGGTCGTCGGGGGGAAGGCAGGGCAGCCCGATGTCGTGCCGCTGGGACGATGGCGGATTCCGGCGTTGCTGTTCGCGCTTGCGATCGTCACGGTCTCCGTTCTCATGCCCTATGCGGCACTGGTGCTGAGCGCCTTCTCGCGCACGCTCTCCATCACGCTCTCGCCGGCCAATCTGACGATCCAGCACTTCATCTTCGTGTTCGCGGAGCTCTCGGGCACCAAGGAGGCGCTCTCGAACTCGCTGATCCTCGGAGTGACGACCGCGACTGCGGGAACGCTCCTCACCCTCGTCATCGCCTACGTCGTTACGCGCCGCGCGCTGCCGCTCTGGCGCTGGCTCGGCTATCTCGCGACGGCACCCATCGCCATCCCCAGCATCGTCCTTGGCGTCGGGCTTTTCTTCGCTTATACCCATCCGCCATTCGCGCTCTATGGGACGCTCGCCATCCTTTTCCTCGCCTTTCTCACGATTGAATTGCCGATCGGCTACCAGCAGTTCCAGGCGGCGTTTCGCGCCGTCCACGTGGACCTCGAGGAGGCGGGCCGGATCCTCGGGGCAGGCCGGCTGCGCACGCTCAGCGACATCACGGCGCCACTCCTTTGGACCGCAGTCGTCAGCACCTGGTGCCTCGTCTTCGTGGCCTCGATCCGCGAGCTCTCTGCTGCCATACTGCTCTTCACGGTCGACACCAAGGTGCTGTCGGTGCTGATCTACGATCTCAACGAGAGCGGCGATCCCGGCGCGATCGCGGTCGTGGGACTGCTCATGCTGCTGATCACCTTCGCGGTGATCGGAATTGCCTATCGCTTGCCGCGGGCGGGCCAGCGGTCGCGCACCGCCGTCGCAGAGGAGGGATGATGCCGTTCAAGCCAGCATCCGACGCTCTCAAGCGTTTCACCGTGATCGATCTCACGCGCGTGCGGGCCGGGCCCACCTGCGTCCGCCAGCTCGCGGATTGGGGCGCCAACGTCATCAAGGTCGAGATGCCCGACACCGGCGGGGAGAGCATGGGCGGTCCGCGCGACGGCTCGGACTTCCTCAACCTCCACCGCAACAAGCGCAGCGTGACCCTCGATCTCAAGAAGCCCGAGGCGGTCGCGATCCTGAAGCGCTTGGTCGAGCGCGCGGACGTACTGGTGGAAAATTACCGTCCCGATGTGAAGTTCCGTCTCGGCATCGACTACGAGACGCTGCGCAAGGTGAACAAGCGGCTGGTTTACGGCTCGATCTCCGGCTTCGGCCAGGACGGGCCTTATGCCGATCGTCCCGGCTTCGACCAGGTGGCGCAGGGCATGGGCGGGTTGATGTCGATCACCGGCCTGCCGGGGCAGGGGCCGGTGCGCGTGGGCATCCCGATCGCGGACCTGACCGCCGGGATCTTCTGTGCCATGGGCATCCTGGTGGCGCTCTTGGAGCGGGAGGTTTCCGGCGAAGGCCAATGGGTGCAGAGCTCGCTGCTTTCGGCCGAGACCTTCATGCTGGATTTCCAGGCCGCGCGCTGGCTCGTCGATGGCGAGGTGCCGAAGCAGGCCGGCAACAATCATCCCACGAGCATCCCCACGGGCGTCTTCCCCACGACCGACGGCCATATCAACATCGCCGCCTCCGGGGGTCACATCTGGAATCGCTTCTGCGAGGCCGTCGAGGCGCCGCAGTTCCTCTCGAACCCCGCCTACGCGACGGCGCAGCTCCGCTCCAAGAACCGCGACCGGCTCAACGCGGAGATCGCGGAGATCACGCGCACGCGCAGCAGCGCTCAATGGGTCGACCGCTTCAATCGGATCGGCGTGCCCTGCGGGCCGATCTACGCCATGAACGAGGTTTTCGAGGACCCCCAGGTCAAGCACCTCGAGCTCGTCGAGCGGCTGGAGACGAAGCTCCGCGGGCCAATTCACCTGCAGGGACAGCCGATGAAATTGAGCCGCACGCCGAGCCACCTTGTGGTGGAGCCGCCGGACGTAGGCCAGCACACGGACGAGATTCTCGGCGAACTCGGCTATGGCGCCGCGGAGATCAAAGGATTTCGGGAGCGCGGCGTCCTCTGACACGCGCGGAGATGGATCAAGCAACGGAGCTCGCGATGATTTCGGACAAGATGCTCATGAGCAAGGATGGCCCGGTCGGCCGCATGGTCTTCAACAACCCCGCGCGCTTAAACGCGGTCTCGCTGGAGATGTGGCAGGCGGCCGAGACGATTCTGGAGGATTTCGCCAAGGACCCCGCGATCCGCGTGGTCGTGGTCTCCGGCGCGGGCGGCAAGGCCTTCGTCGCCGGCGCGGACATCTCGAAGTTCGAGAGCGAGCGTGCGAGCGAAGAGGCGGTGAAGCACTACAACGCCACCACCGAGCGAGTGAATGCGAAACTGCAGACCCTGCCCATGCCGGTGATCGCGATGATCCAGGGCTATTGCATCGGCGGAGGCGTGGGCCTCGCGATCGGCTGCGACATCCGCATCTGCTCCGAGAACTCGCGCTTCGGCATCCCCGCGGCGAAGCTCGGCCTCGGCTACGGCTACAAGGGTATCCGCAAGCTCATGGACCTCGTGGGTCCCTCGCGCGCGAAGGAGATCTTCTTCACCGCAAAGCAATTCACGGCGCAGCAGGCGCTCATCATGGGTCTCGTGAACCAGGTGGTGCCGGAGGGCGAGCTCGAGGCGACGGTGGAGGACTACGCGAAGACCATCGCCGCGAACGCGCCGATGACGATCGCGGCGGTGAAGCAGACCGTGATCGAGCTGCAGAAGGACCCCGGGGAGCGCGACCTCGCGCGCTCCGAGCGCATGGTCACCGCGTGCTTTGCGAGCGAGGATTACATCGAGGGCCGCCGCGCCTTCAATGAAAAGCGTAAGCCCGCGTTCAAGGGGCGCTGACGATAGTGGCTGCCGGCTTTCGCCTGCTCGGCCTTTTCGGCCTCCTGCTTGCGCTGTCGAGCTGCCTCGGAAGCAGCGAGGAGATTTTCGCCGCCGACCAGGCGGTCAACGTGCCCGGCGTCGAGGGCGACTACGTGCAGCAGGGCGGAGGCTCCGGAGATACCCTGCGCCTCGAGCGCATCTCCGGCAGCCCCGACTATGCCTTCTTCGATCCGAAGAACCCCGATCAAGACCGGATGCGTCTGCGCGCGGTATCCGCAGGCGCCGACATGTATCTCCTGCAAATCCGTGACGACACCTGGCCGGCGGGCCGCTACTGGCACGTGCTCGTGAGGGTCGAGCGCGCTAACAACGCCGTCGCCCGCATCGTCCTGCTATTTCCGGGCGAAGCTGCCTTGAACACGCTCGCGGCGCAAAGCGGGATCACGTTCGGGCCGCCCGGCCCGAGCGACACCTACGGCCCCAATACGATGCAGGGATCGCGCGAAGCCATCGCAGCATTTCTCAAGAAGATCCCGACCTTGCCGTTGCAGGAGATCGGCACCTACGCGAAGAGCTGACGGGGGCCTCAGACCAAAATCCGGAACCGGGCATCCCCGTCGCGCTCGATTTGGCGGACGAGATCCACCTCCCAGCTCAGGTACTCTTTCATGGCGGCTTCCGTGTCCTGTACGCGGTCGTACGGGCGATACCACACGTCTTCGGCCCGATCCGCCATGCGGTCGGTACCGGGCACGAGCGGAAGCCCCGCCGCGCGCCAAGCCCCGGTGCCGCCCGCGAGCACGCGCACGGGCGCCGCGGTTAGTCCCGCCAAATCCTGCGCCGCAAGCGCCGCAAGCGCGCCATCGGGAGAGGTCGTGACGATCTCCTTGTGCGCCGGAAGTTTTGGCAAGCCCGCGGCGAGGCGCGAGCGGATCGCCCACCAAGCGCCCATGATATGCCCGTCGCGATATTGCAGGCTCGTCGCGAAATCGAGGAGAAGCGTCTCGCCGCCCGCGAGCAGCGCCTGCAATCCCTTGGGCTCTATCGTCTGTGCGGGTACGGCTCGCGTCGCGAGCACCTCACGCGGCGCGGGGCCGCGCTCGAGCTCTAGGGCGGAGAGTGCGTCGGGCATCGCATAGACCTCGTCCCAGCCCATCTGCAGGAGCCAGGACGCCGTCATAAGCGCGCGCACTCCGTCGTCGTCGAGGAGCACGAGACGTGCATTGCGCGTCCCGACATAAGTGTCCGTTGCCTGCACGAGCTGGCCTCCCGGTGCGGACCGCGCACCTTTGGGATGCGCCGCGAGAAATTCCTCGGGGCTCCGGACATCCAGGAGGTAGAGGCTCCGGCGTTCACGCTCGGCCTCGAAGCGCGCGAGCGCCGTGCGGTCGATGACGCGTACACCCGCTCGCGCGGCCACGCGCTCGGCTGCTGCACGCGCCTTCGCCAGTCCCTGGGGCGACGGGGGAGGCGGGAGGCGCCCAGCACCGCGCTCGATCTTGAGCCCCGCGAGATGCCAACCCATAGTGCCGTTTCTGAGCGCCACGACCGGGTTCGGGATTCCTGCATTGATCAGCGATTGCGCGCCGATGATGCTGCGCGTGCGCCCCGCGCAATTGACGACGACGAGTGTATCCGGCGAGGGCGCCACGTCGTGGACGGAGCGCACCAGCTCGGCCCCGGGACAATCGATGCCGCCGGGAATGCTCATGTTGCGGTATTCCTCGATCGGACGACTGTCGAGGATGACGAGCTTCTCGCCGGCGTCGACCTTCGCCTTGAGCTCTGCGGCGCTCAGATTGGGCGTCCCCGCTTTATGCTCGATGAACTCGCCGAAGGCCTTGCTCGGTACGTTGACGCCGGAGAAGAGCTCGAAGCCTGCCTCCTTCCAGGCGGGAACGCCGCCTGTGAGTACCGCGAGATTGCGGTATCCCGCGGGGTTCATCAAAGCCGCCGCGCGATCCGCGAGGCCGTCCCCGTCGTCGACCAGAACGATGCGTGCTGAGCGACGCGGCACCAGTGCTGCCAAGCTCAGCTCGAGGCGACTCAGGGCCAAGGGAACGGCGAAGAGGAGATGGCTTCGCGAGAACACACCCTCCTCGCGCACGTCGAGTAGCGCGAGCTCGCCGCCGTCGCGCAGCATCGCCTTGAGCTCGCGCGCGGGAACGCGCGGCGCCGCGACCTCGGGCTTCGCGCCGTAGACGCCGTAGGCTCCGCCCTCAGGTCCTTCGAAACCGATCCGCTTCGGAAGGTGTTCCAGGCTCGTGCCGTAGAAAGCGAGATGGAGCGCGGGTGCGCTTCCCGTCGCCTCGATGGTGTGGAAATCCTCGGGCATGAGCGCGATGGCGTTTCCCCGACGCAGCGCGACGTCGCTGGTTTTGCGCAGCCGCCCGCTGCCGGGCGTCCCGCCGTCGTCTATACGCTCGAAGTGGAGGTTCCGCTCGTCGCCGATGACGCCGCTGTAGACGGCCCAGGTGGTGTGATTGTGTGGTGGCGGCGCCGTTCCGGGCAGGCTGGCGGACGCGTAGAGCGCGAAATGTCGGTCGAGGTCCTCGGAGAGCCGAAATAGTGCCGTGCTCTTGCCCACGGGAATCGGGAAATGCTCGGCGGGGAATAGATCCGCCTGCGCTGCAAGCCCGATCGCCACGCTCTTGATCCGCTCGAGCATTTCGCGCGTCACTGTGCCGCCGGCGACAATGCTTCTGACTTCCGCAATCGCCGCCGTCACGGCGGATGCGCGTCGGTCCATCAGCGATACGCTCATCGTCTCCCCCGATCTTTTGGGGCCAGTATAGCGAGCACTTCCGAGGCCGCAAAACGCTGTGCGAGGCGCAGAATTCCGCGACCCCACGAGATTAAATTCATTTAAGTTGAGCGATTTGGAGTGGGCGGGCCTAATGCTCGAAGGCGGCTCGTCCGCCCCGTCCGCTGAACCCCCTTGGCGGGCGGAGACCTCCTGGGTCTTCCCCCGCCTGCGTGTCTTCCCTCCAAAGCCGCAGGCGGGGTCCTAGCCGAATATCAATCCCTCTCGAACGCCCGCCCCGCCTGCGGCGAAGGCGTATCCATCTCGCGCGCCGATGCACTAGAGTGGCGCGCCGTTCAATGAGGGGGATCCCGAGAGCGCCATGACAAGCCAGCTTTTCACGCCGTTCGCCATGCGCGGACTGACGCTGCCCAACCGCATCGTGGTCTCGCCGATGTGCCAATATTCGGCCGACGACGGCTCCGCGAACTCCTGGCACCTGCAGCATCTGGCGAGCCTCGCGATTTCAGGCGTCGGGCTCCTGATGATCGAGGCGACGGCGGTCGAACGCATTGGCCGCATCACCCATGGCTGCCTCGGCCTTTATTCCGACAACAACGAACTCGCGCTCGCGGAGGTCGTGGCGGCGTGCCGGCGCTGGGGCAACGCGCCCATTGGGATCCAGCTTGCGCATGCCGGACGCAAGGGCTCGGCACAGCGCCCGTGGGAGGGCGGCGCCTCGCTCACCTCCCAGCAAGATGCCTGGGAGACGGTGGCGCCCTCTGCGATTCCGCTGTCCGAGGCCTGGGCGACGCCGCGCGAGGCGAGCCTCGCGGACCTCGCGCGCATCCGCGATGCCTTCGCGGCGGCGACGCGGCGCGCGGCGCGGATCGGGCTCGATCTCGTGGAAGCGCATTGTGCGCACGGATATCTCCTGCACGAGTTCCTGTCGCCCCTCTCCAATACGCGGACCGACGCTTACGGCGGCAGCTCCGGGAAGCGCCGGCGTTTTCCGTTGGAGGTGGTGGAGGCGATGCGCGCGGCGTGGCCCGCGGAGAAGCCGCTCGGTCTTCGCATCACCGGCAGCGATTGGATGGCGGGCGGGCTCACCGTCGAGGATGCGGTCGAATTCGCGAAGTCGCTGCGCGAGCTCGGCGTCGATTACGTCTGCGTCTCCAGCGGCGGCATCTCGCTCAAGGCCGCGATCCCGCTCGGTCCCGGGTATCAAGTCCCCTTCGCGGAACGGATTCGGCGCGAGGCTGGAATCGCGACCCGTGCGGTCGGCCTGATTGCCGAGCCGCACCAGGCCGAGCGCATCGTCGCCTCCGGACAGGCGGACATGATAGCGCTCGCCCGCGCGTTCCTCGACGATCCCCGCTGGGTTTGGCACGCGGCCGAGACGTTGGGGGCGTCGGCTTCTTATCCGCCGCAATTCGTCCGTGTGCGCGCGGAAGTTTGGCCGGGCGCAAAAATAGCGAGACCGCGGCCGGCGCAGGCGAGCGCCGCCGCAGACTGAGAGCAAGGAAGCCGATCAGCCGGCGTTCTGAACGCTGCTGCCGAGGTTGTTGAACCCCGTGTTGAGCGTGGTCCCCAGCGTCTGCAGGGTTCCCAGCGTTGCCATCGCAAGAAGGGCCGCGAGGAGACCGTATTCGATCGCCGTCGCACCTTTCCGCGCACCGCAGGCGTTCCGGACAAACCGCAAAAGGCGGAACATGAGATCCTCACGTCATGATGCCGCGGCAGTATGCAGAGGTAGGAACCCGCGTGCCACAATTGTTACTGAGGAATCGTGGAATCTTTTACTAAAATCACCGCGGCCGATCGCCTGCGAGAGTAATGCGATGCATGATCCGCCGATGGCCGTGATAGTCGTTGATGGGATTGTGCTGGGCTGCCCGATTGTCCCAGAAGGCGAGGGATCCCACCTGCCAACGAAAGCGACAGGTGAATTCCGGCCTGACCTGATGGCGGAACAGGTAATCCAATATCGGCGCGCTCTCCTCCTCCGTCATACCGGCGAAGCGGGTGGTGTGCGCGACGTTAACGTACAGCGCTTTGCGCCCAGTTTCGGGATGGGTGCGGACCGCCGGGTGCTCGGCCGTCAGAACGGACGAGGCTTTGCCGCCGGGTGAATCGCGGAGCCGGTCCTCCCGAGTGCGCGTGACGTCGGCTTTGGCGGAGCTGCTGACGCCCCTGAGGCTCCCCAGCATCCGCCGCATCTCCTCCGAGAGCGTCTCGTAGGCGAGGTACTGGTTGGCAAAGAGCGTGTCGCCCCCGGACGGCGGCACTTCCCGCGCAAGCAGTAGGCTCCCCATCGGCGGTGTCTCCTGATAGGTCGTGTCCGAGTGCCAGACTCCACCGAAATTGACGCGCTCGTGCTCGAGCTTCGCGACCTCGATGATCTCGGGATAGCCCGGCAGGCCCCGCACGAAGGGGTATTCGACCGGCGTTCCGAAGCGTCGCGCGAGCGCCATGAAGGCGTCGAGCGAGAGCCGCTGCTCGCGAAAGAAGATCACGAGATAATCGAGCAAGGTTCGGCGCAGCGCCGCGACGGTCGCGTCGTCGAGCGGTTGCGCGAGGTCGATACCCGCGATCTCCGCGCCAATCGCTCCTGCGATCGGTCTTATCTCCGGGCTGTTCGAGCGCATCCGAGCCTCATCGACTCCACTATCGCCGCTACTGGCTCTACGGCTCGCGCTCCCGTTGAGTCAAGATGGTCCGATATCGCCGTTGCCAATCGGTTCATCATTGATTAAGCAGGTTCTGGGTGAAGTGCGGTGCAATTGGGGGAGGAACATGGGGAAACGCACGACGGCGATCGCGCTGAGCATCCTCGTTGCTCTCGCGTCAGTGTCCGAAGCTCTCGCAATGAATTGCGTGCAGTACGTGAAGGCTTCGTCGGAGTTCAACATTTCCGGCAACGCCTGGCTCTGGTGGGACCATGCGGCGGGGATTTACCGGCGCGGTAAGACACCGAGCGAGGGCTCCGTCCTAGTCTTCAAGCGCACGAATAAGATGCACTCCGGGCACGTCGCTCTTGTTGCGCGCGTGCTCGACGACCGGACCGTGCTGATCAATCACGCCAATTGGGGTTCGGGCCGGCGCGAGAAGGGATATGTCCAAACCGGCGTCCTCGCGATGGATTGCTCGAGCCGCCACGATTGGTCCGCAGTTTGCGTCTGGAACGAAAAATTCGAAGTCTACGGCCACCCCTATCCCACGAGCGGATTCATTTATCCCCAGGATTAACTCCTCGCACCGCGACTTGTGATAGGGTTTTCGAGAGCACATTCGGGGAATCGGGACTTGCACATGAGATTGCGGAGTCGAGTGCGTCGCACGGGAGCGGTTCGGCTCTCGTGTGCGGTCGCATTTTGTCTGCCGCTTTCCGTACTCGCGGCCTGTTCCTCCCCGAACACAGCGATCGACCCGTCGCAATGCCGAACGATCCTGGAGCAGGGCGGCAGCTCCCAGGCTTACACACAGTGTCTCCTCGAGCAGGCACGGGGCAAATCCGTCGGCGGCATGCCCGTGCTGAGCGAGCGCGCCCGCGCGCAGATGGACAACCGCCAAAATGATCCCTGCCTTGCGGGGCAGGGGATGAGCCAGAACGACTACCTCGCGTGCGAGCTCGCGCGCCCGAGCCGTCCTGCGCCTTCCCGCGAGCCCACGCGCGCGGGTGACGTGGCGCCTCTGCCGCTCGCCGTCGAGCCCTCGCAGTAGCCCGGTTCGGGAGCG
>DATJVP010000097.1:0-10269 GCA_035581425.1 Allostellaceae bacterium
GCCACAAGGTCTATCTGCGCACCGGCGAGTACGAGGACGGCCGCCTCGCGGAGGTCTTCATCGACATGCACAAGGAAGGCTCGGCCTTCCGCTCGCTCATGAACAACTTCGCGATCGCGATCTCGATCGGGCTGCAATACGGCGTGCCGCTCGAGGAGTTCGTCGAGGCCTTCACCTTCACGCGCTTCGAGCCCTCCGGGATCGTCGAGGGCAACGACACCATCAAGATGGCCACCTCGATCCTCGACTATCTCTTCCGCGAACTCGCAATCTCCTATCTCGGGCGGAACGACCTCGCGCATGTGCAGCCGAGCGACCTCACGCCCGACACGCTCGGCAAGGGCGTCTCGGAATCGAGCCTGCCCGAGGGGACGCCGCGGCCGGACGTGGCGACGGTGATGCGCGTAGCGTCGACCGGCTATGTCCGCAACAAGCTCACGGTCTTTCAGGGCGGCGCCGGCAAGACCGGAGGCGCCTCCACGACGGGAATGGCGGGGAATACCGCGTTCGACGTGACGCGGGAGTCCGAAACCGCGGTTGCGGTCGAGGAAGTTGCGGCGGTGAGCGTCACCGCCGCTGTCGACGCGCGGCTCGAGCAGATCCGAGCGGCGCGGCTCAAGGGTTACGAGGGCGATAGCTGCACGGAATGCGGCAACTTCACCCTCGTGCGGAACGGAACCTGCCTCAAATGTGACACCTGCGGCGGTACTAGCGGCTGCAGCTGATTGCAGGGCAGCGCCGGCCCAAGCCTCCCGGCCCGCGCTGCTTAATTGAGGCAGAAATTGGGGGTGCGGTTCGCAAGGGCCGCACCCCATTTTTTGTGAAAATTTGCCGGCGGGGATGCGCGGGCGAGCCCGCGCCTATCACTCTATGTCAGTTCCCCCGCCGGCGATTCCTCCCTTCCGCCGGCTACCTTCGGCGGCGGCGCACCCCCCGCGCCCCGCCGTCTTTTTTTGTCCGCCGCTCAGAACTTGATCATGCTCGCCCGCGTCAGCGTCGAGGCGCCTGCGACGGACGGAGCGGAAGTGAAATTGTAGGCGACGTACTGCTCGATAAAGGCATTATCGGCGGAGACCGCGTCCACCGGCACGATCACCTTGAAGCCGCGGACCACAGCCTCTGAGCCTGTGTACATCACGGCGCCGTGCGCGGCCGTTCCGGTGACGATGATGGTCTCTATGCCGCGATCCTTCAGGATCTTTTCGAGATCGGTCTTGAAGAACTTGTCGATCGTGGCCTGGACATAGGGCTCGTTGCCGGAGGGCGCCACCTCCGGAAGTACGTCGCCCATCGAGCTGTTCGGAATGAGGCTGTAGACGACGAATACGTTGCTGGCGCGAGCGGCCGCCAGGAGCTGTTTCGCGACCGGCAGCGAAGCGATGCAGCGCGGACGCCGCTCCATGTTGCAAGTCTGCTTCACGAAATCCAGCACGAGCAGGGCAGTCGTCTTAGGATCGACCGTGACGGGCTTGAGCGCCGGCGCCGGCGGCGGCTGTATGGTCGGCCATTCCTCGACGATGGTCTGCTGCGCCAGCGCCGGCGCATTGAGAAGAACGACGGCAACCGCCGCCGCGGCAATACCCCCCAATAGCGATCTCATCCGCTCCTCCCTTTTGAAATTATTCGGTTAGAGTACATGGTGGCGAGGCGCGGGGATCGCGGCAAGAATCCTCGCGACGGATGCTCATCACATCTGCGAGATGCTCTCGGACGCGGTTGGTCTAGCCACCCTGTCCGCCGAGAAAGCCCGGTAGCGCCGTGTCCGGCAAGCGGTAGAGCCCTACCGGGGCCGAGAACATCGCGGGATCCTGCACGCCCATGCGGATGTGCGAGAGCTGCCAGGAGAAGGCCGTGCGGATGCCGTTCCCGTCTGTCACCGTGCCTTCCGCGCGGACGGGGATGCCCGCGGCCGTGAGCCAGATCATGCCGTCGATGAGCGTCCCGTCGGGTGCGCGCTTGCCGACTTTGTATTTGGCAGCGGTAATGCCGCCTACGGTCTCCGTGCCGGCGGGCGCCCCCGTGATGTCCGGCGCGCTCAACTCCGCAATCGCGCCGGAGAGGCGGAAATCGACATAGCTCATCAGCGCCGGCAAGATGAAATAGCCGTGCGCTTCCACGAGATCGAAGATCGCGACCTGCTGAAAGCCCCCGATGGTCTGCTCGTGCCGCTGATGCCCCGGAATGGAAAAGATCCGGCCCGGAAAGCTCTGCCCGTTCACCGTGAGCACACGCTCGGCGCTGTAGGCGACCGTCGCATCGCCAAGGACTCGGGCGGAGAGCGGCTCCACCGCGAGACCGCAGATGACGAGCGCAACTGCCGCGACTACCCCTCGCATGGCGCGGACCTCCATATCCATTTCCGCGCTCATAATACGGGATTGCGGCGGATTCGGGGCGCGCTGGATTGCGGCGAAAGTGGCCGCTATGCTCGACCGGTCACGATGAGAGAGGAAACGACGCATGTCCGGCCGGATCGAGGCACGCCTTCGGGAACTCCGAATCGAATTGCCACAGGCGAGCGCTCCCGCCGCCAATTACGTGCCCTATGTGCGCACGGGCGATTTGCTCTTCATCTCGGGCCAGCTTCCGATCTGGAACGGCGAGCGCCGCTTCAAGGGGAAGCTCGGCCGCGAGATCACCATCGAGCAGGGCCAGCAGGCCGCGCGGCTCTGCGGGCTCAATGCACTCGCGCATCTCAAGAACGCGCTCGACGGCGATCTCGACCGCGTGCTCCGCTGCGTCCGCCTCGGCGGCTTCGTGAATTCCATCGAGAGCTTCACCGAGCAGCCGCAGGTCGTGAACGGCTGCTCCAACCTGCTCGCGGAGGTCCTCGGAGATCGCGGGCGGCATGCGCGCACGGCGGTCGGAGTCAACGTGCTGCCGTTTGACGTCGCGGTCGAGATTGAGAGCCTCTTCGAGGTGCGCTGAGGCCATGCCCGACGGCGGCGATCCCGCGCGCGTGCGCGTCGTCGAGCACCTCGCCGAGGTGCCGCCGGCGGAATGGGACGCCTGCGCCGGCGCCGACAATCCCTTCCTGAGCCACGCCTTCCTCGAGGCGCTCGAAGCCAGCGGCTCCGCCACCGCGAAGACCGGTTGGCTGCCGCAGCACGTGCTCGTCGAGGATGCTGACGGCCGCCTCATCGGCGCGGTGCCGCTCTATCTCAAGAGCCATTCCTACGGTGAATACGTCTTCGACCACGGCTGGGCGGACGCCTTCGAGCGCGCGGGCGGCAGCTATTACCCGAAGCTGCTGGTGGCGGTGCCCTTCACGCCGGTGCCGGGGCCGCGCCTGCTCGTTCGCGCGGGCGCCTCCGCCGACGTCGAGGAGACACTGATCGCGGCGCTACTGGAGATCGCCAAAGCGCACGGCGTCTCCTCGGTCCACGTGACCTTCCCGCCCCGCGCGCAATGGGAGCGGCTCGGCGCCGCCGGATTCCTCCAGCGCACTGGACAGCAATTCCATTGGGAGAATCGCGGCTACGCGAGCTTCGACGACTTTCTCGCCGCGCTCAATTCGCGCAAGCGCAAGCAGATCCGTCGCGAGCGGCGCGATGCGATGGCGGAGGGGCTCGAGATCGATACGCTCAGCGGCGGCGCGCTCGAGCCGCGGCATTGGGACGCCTTCCATCGCTTCTACCGCTCGACCACCGACCGCAAATGGGGCGGCGCTTATCTCACCCGCGAGTTCTTCGATCTCCTGCACGCGCGGCTCGCGGACCGCGTGGTGCTGATGCTCGCGCGGCAGGGCAAGCGCTACGTCGCGGGTGCGCTCAACCTCTTGGGCCGTGACACGCTTTACGGACGGAATTGGGGCGCCACCGTCGATATCCCCTTTTTGCATTTCGAGCTCTGCTATTACCGCGCGCTCGACTTCGCGATCGAGCGCGGGCTCAAGCGCGTGGAGGCGGGCGCGCAAGGCGCCCACAAGATCCAGCGGGGATATCTTCCGACCCCTACCTATAGCGCGCACTGGATCAGGGATCGCAGCTTCCGCACGGCGGTCGAAAAATTCCTAGCGCGCGAGCGCGAGGCAGTCGCGGCGGAGATGCAGGAGCTCGGCGAAGAGCTCTCGCCATTCCGCCGCGAGGCGGAGTAGGCTCCAGCCCCGGAGGCGCCGCCATGCCGCTCACCCTCTCCAAGCTCTCCCCCACCCTCGGCCTCGCCGCGGAGGGGATTGATCTGCGGGGATCTCCCGACCGCGATACCATTGCGACGCTGCGCCGCGCACTCCTCGACGGTCTAGTGCTGTGCATCCGTGGCCAGAGGCTGACGCCCCCTCAATATCTGGCGGCGATGGAGGCGTTCGGCACGCCGATGAAGCAGACGCGGATCGCCTCGCGTCTCGGGGAGATCCCGGAGATCACCGTCCTCTCGAGCGAGGACCGCGACGAGCTCGGCGATGGCAAGCGTATCGTCGTCGGCGCGCATTGGCACAGCGACGACAGCTACAAGCGCGTCCCCTGCTCGCTCACCATGCTCTACGGCGCGGAAGTGCCCCCGACGGGCGGCGACACCCAATTCACGAATATGTACGCAGCCTACGACGATCTCTCTTCGGCGACGAAGGAGCGGATTGCCGGTCTCAAGGTCGTGCACAAATACGACAGCAGCCGCAAGGGAACGCGGGTCGCGACGCTCCGCGCCGACGAATCCTCGGAGTTGCCGGACGCGGTCCATCCGATCGTGCGCACGCATCCCGAGACCGGCAGGAAGGCGCTCTACCTCAACCCCAACCGGATGGAGCGGATCGTCGGTATGGAGCGCGAGGAGAGCGACCGCCTTCTCGACGAGCTCACGCGGCATGCGACCCAGGCGAAGTATCAGTATCGGCATAAATGGCGGCCGGGCGACATCCTCATCTGGGACAACCGCTGCACCATGCACAAGGCGAACGCCGACTACCCCGAAGGCAGCCGCCGCTTCATGCATCGCATCATCGTCGAGGGGACGGTTCCGGTTTAGCTGCGCCGAGAGCGCTTCGGCGCGCTCGCCGTCGGGCGCAGCGGCGGGCGGCCCAGCGCTTCTCGGCGCGCAATCCAGGTCTTGAGCCGCTCCATCCGTGTCGCGTGAATCTGGTCTCCGGGGGTCAGCAAATAGAACGAGGTCGCCTCCCCCGTGAAGCCCGGGCGGAAGTTCCGCACGAGCTCGCGATAGACCATGCGGTCGCCGGTGCGCTTGTCCGGATCCTGCGTCAACGGGATCGGCCACCAGCGCAACACGGGCTCGCAGGCGATCTTGTCGAGCATGAGGCAGTTGGGATCGACCCAGCCGTCGAACTCCTCGCAGAAGATGCCGCGGCCGGGCCCCACGGATTCCCAGATGTCGATCGAGAGCGGCTCCCGCGTCTCGGCATCGACGAACCAGCGCAAACTATAGGCCCAGTCCTTCCCCGCGATGGCAGCCAGGAGCGTCGAGAGGTGCCGGGGGTCGAGCCAGTTATCGTCATCGAGATAGGCGACGTAACGGCTGTTCGCGAGATAGGAAAGCGCCGTGCGGAGCGCGCCGCCGTTGCCGTCGCCGTAGAGACCGCCATTGCGCTCGGCCGTCGAGTAACCGAGGTCGAAGATCGTGACCGCGTGCCCCTTGGGTCGTGCCTTCAGGACCTTGTCGAGGACGCTCGTATCGCCGCCGCGCTTGTCGATACCGATCAGGGTCTGCACCCGCTCGACCCCGGTCTGGCGAAAAACCGATCGCACGGCGTCGAGCAGGGTCGGCCGCAGGATCGTCGGGATGACGACCGCGGCCTCGAAGGGCTGCTGCAGGGATTTGGGATCGTCGGCGTGGGTGATCACCCCGCGCTCCAGCGCTTGACGATTTCGGCGGCATGAGCGAATCGAAGCTCCGCACGCGGCGCCGGCGGCGCGCCATCGACCCAGGCCGGGAAGAGCGTCTCGATGAGCGCGGGGCTATCGCTCACGCGATGGACGAGGCCGCGCGCCGCGATCTGCGGATGCGCCGGCACGTCCGCGAGCTCGATCACGGGATGGAAGCAGCAATCCGCGGGCTCGATGAGGCGCTCCCAATGCGCGAGCGGCTCCGTCGCGATGAGCGCGGTCACTTCCGCGATGAGTGCCGTCTGCGGCAGCGGATCCGCGTGCCGTGCGATCCACTGCGGGTGCCCGACCGCGCGGCAGAAGGCGGCCCAGAATTTCTCCTCGACGGCGCCGAGGGTGAAGAACTTGCCGTCCCTGCAGCGGTAGATCTGGTAGTTCGCCGCGCCGCCGTTGAGCCGCTGTGCCCTCCGCTGAGGCTCATCGCCCTTCCGCTGCGCCAGGGTTAGCGGGATCGCCTGCCAAGCGAGGACCGTTTCCGCGAGGCTCACGTCGATGAAGGAGCCGCGTCCAGTCGAGGCCCGCCGGAGGAGTGCCGCCACCGCGGTAAGTGTCGCCTGGAGCGCGCTCGCGTGATCCGCGGTCGGCGGATAGGCGCCGACCGGCCGGTCCCCGGTTCCGGAAGCCGCAAGCCCGCCCGCGAGCGCCATGTAATTAATGTCGTGCCCCGCGCGGAGACGATAGGGCCCGGTCTGACCGAAGCCCGTGAGAGCGACGTGGACGAGGCGCGAATTGAGGCGCTCGAGCGTCGCGCGATCGAAGCCGAGACGGTCGAGCACGCCGGGGCGATAGCTCTCGACGAGCACATCGGCCGACGCAATGAGCGCGCCGAAGGCTTCCTTTCCTTGGGGCGATTTCAAGTCGAGCTCGATCACGATCTTGCCGCGGTTCATGAGCTTGTAGCCCGCGGAGATGCCATCGGCGTCGAAGGGGCCGAA
Organism: Allostellaceae bacterium; assembly: GCA_035581425.1. Taxonomy (GTDB): domain Bacteria; phylum Pseudomonadota; class Alphaproteobacteria; order ATCC43930; family CGMCC-115725; genus DASZHJ01. The sequence continues at coordinate 6,770 of DATJVP010000097.1, forward strand.
CGCGCGCATGGGCTCGCCGCCCGGCGGCTCGACCTTCACGACCTCTGCGCCCATGTCCGCGAGATGGAGCGCTGCCTGCGGACCCGGAATGAACTGGCTCACGTCGATGACGCGGATGTCGCGCAGAAATTCGGAGAGGCTCATGCGGCGTTTCCTGCGCTAAGGCTTGCGAGCCACGATGTGAAAGATGTGCCAGTGTTTGGGCTTGCCGCGGGGCGTGACGCTGTCCGTCTCCTCCTCGTCCAGGAGCTCGACGGCGAGGCTCGCGAGCATCCGATCGACCTCGGCGCGGCTCAGATGGGTCATGCCTGGCCGCCCAACCCACTCGTCGCGGTTGCCATAGAGCTGACCCGCGAATCGGCCACCGGACTTGAGCGAGGCGACGAGCCCGGACCAGAGGCTCGGGAAACGCTCCGGCGGACAAAGCGGCAACGCGAAGCTCGAATTGACGAGATCGGCCGCGGGCCAGGCGGCGTCCTCGAAGCGCTCGCAGCGCGCCTCGAGCCGCGACCCCGGCGGCAGATCGGGCCTGAGCATGAGCCGCTCGATCGCGTCCGGCTCGGCGTCGATCGCGAGCACGGTCCAGCCGCGGCGAAGCAGCTCGATCGCGTCGCGGCCCTCGCCGCATCCGAGATCGACGGCGAGTCGCGGCGCTGTCGCTTCCCCGAAGCGCGCGAGTGCATCGACGAGCGTGCGGCGCGGGGGTCGGTCCGCCGTTGCATCGTAGAATTCCACCCAGTCCCCTCCGGCCTCACTGCTTGTCATTGCTCCCCCCTTTCGGCCTGCGGCGGTCGCCGCTCGCCTTCGCGAGCTCCGCACCGAACAGCAGAATTTGCGCGGCGTAATAGATCCAGACGAGCACCAGCACGATCGCCCCCACCGCGCGATAGGTCGACATGACCACGCCCTGCCCGATGTAGAGCCCGATCACGTATCTCCCGAGCATGAAGAGCGCCGCGGTCGTGATCGCGCCGAGCCAAACGTCGCGCCACTCTACCGTCGCGTCCGGAAGAATCTTGTACATGAGCGCGAAGAGCAGCGTCGGCACTCCGAGCGACGTCGCGAGGTTGCCGTAGCCCAGCGCATCCGCGAGCGCCGGCACGTATTGCTCGAGGAAGTTGCTGAAGAAGGCGAGTGCCGTCGTGATTGCGAGCGCGCCCACGAGCAGCAGGGATGTCACGAGAATGAGAGAGGAGCTTCGGAGGTAGAGGAGCAGCGCGTGCCATATCCCCTTCCGCTTGGGGCGCTCGACCTTCCAGATCACGTTGAAGGCGCCCTGGATCTCCCCGAAGACGCCAGTCGCCGCGAAGATCAGTATGGCGGCGCCGACGATGGTCGCGAGGATGCCGGAGCTGGTATTGCTCGCGCCGCGCAGGAGCGCCTGTACGGCGCCCGCGCTCTCCGGTCCGACCAGCACCGCGATCTGCTCGAAGAGCGCGCCTTCTGCCGCCTGCTTTCCGTAGACGAGCCCCGCCACCGCGATAATGAGGATCAGCATCGGCCCCAGCGAGAAGACCGCGTAATAGGCGATGGCGGCGCCCATGCTAGGCGCGCGATCGGCGACCCAGCCCGCAAGCGCCGCGCGAACGACGTGCCAGACCTCGCGCCCGAGCGCGCCGATTGTTCTCAGCCCCCCTCTCATCGCTCGACGCCCGCCTCCTCACGGCAGAGTTGCCGCGGGGATCGTCGGATCGGGATCGCTCCCGCTATTCCACGAATTCCGGCTCTTTCCGCGAGGGCTGCGGCGGAGCCTCCTCGAAAGTGAAGGCGAGCTTGTCACCCTGGAGGCGGACGTGGACGACGCCGCCCTTGACGAGCTTGCCGAAGAGGAGTTCCTCCGCGAGCGGCTTCTTGACGTGCTCCTGGATGATGCGCGCGAGTGGACGCGCGCCGAAGAGCTTGTCGTAGCCCTTCTCGCCGAGCCATTTCCGCGCGGCTTCGTCGAGCTCGATGGTGACGTTGCGGTCGGCGAGCTGGTCCTCGAGCTGGAGGATGAACTTGTCGACGACGCGGCCGATCGTCTCCGGCGTCAGCGACGAGAAGGAGATCACGGCGTCGAGGCGGTTGCGGAACTCCGGCGTGAAGAGGCGGTTGATCGCCTCCGCGTCGTCGCCGATCCGCACCTCCGCGCCGAAGCCGATCGCGGGCTTCGCGAGATCGGCGGCGCCGGCGTTGGTGGTCATGATGAGGATCACGTTCCGGAAGTCGACGGTCTTGCCGTTGTGGTCCGTGAGCTTCCCGTAATCCATCACCTGCAGCAGGATGTTGAATAGATCGGGATGCGCCTTCTCGATCTCGTCGAGCAGCAGCACCGAGTGCGGATGCTGGTCGACGGCGTCGGTCAGGAGCCCGCCCTGGTCGAAGCCGACATAGCCCGGAGGCGCGCCGATGAGGCGCGAGACCGTGTGGCGCTCCATGTATTCGGACATGTCGAAGCGCGTGAGCTCGATGCCGAGCGTCCGCGCGAGCTGTCGCGCCACTTCGGTCTTGCCGACTCCGGTCGGGCCCGAGAAGAGATAGCAGCCGATCGGCTTCTCCGGCTCGCGGAGCCCCGCGCGCGCAAGCTTGATCGCCGCGACCAGGGTTTCAATCGCCTTGTCCTGGCCAAAGACCATGGTGTTGAGATCGCGGTCGAGGTTCTTGAGGACTTCCTTGTCGTCGCGCGAGACGCTCTTGGGCGGAATGCGCGCCATGGTCGCCACCACCGCCTCGACCTCTTTGACGGTGATGGTCTTCCGCCGCCGGCTCTCCGGCAGCAGCATCTGCGCCGCGCCGACCTCGTCGATCACGTCGATTGCCTTGTCCGGTAGCTTCCTGTCGTTGATGTAGCGGTAGGAGAGCTCGACCGCCGCGCGGATCGCATCCGCGGTGTAGCGGACTTTGTGGTGCCGCTCGTAATAAGGCTTGAGCCCCCGGAGGATCTTCACGGAATCCTCGACGGTTGGCTCGTTCACGTCGATCTTCTGGAAGCGCCGCACCAGCGCGCGGTCCTTCTCGAAGTAGTTCCGGTATTCCTTGTATGTCGTGGAGCCGATGCAGCGGATGTTGCCACTCGCCAGCGCGGGCTTCAGCAGGTTCGAGGCGTCCATCGCGCCGCCGGAGGTGGCGCCCGCGCCAATCACCGTGTGGATCTCGTCGATGAAGAGGATGGCGCCGGGCATCGCCTCGAGCTCGCCAAGCACGGCCTTGAGGCGCTCCTCGAAATCGCCGCGATAGCGCGTGCCCGCAAGGAGCGCGCCCATGTCGAGGGCGAAGATCTGCGCGCCCTGCAGCACGTCCGGCACCTCGCGCTGGACGATGCGGCGCGCCAAGCCTTCGGCGATCGCAGTCTTGCCCACGCCGGGCTCACCAACGTAGAGAGGATTGTTCTTGGAGCGGCGACAAAGGATCTGGATCGTGCGCTCGACCTCCGCCTCGCGGCCGATCAGCGGATCGATCTTGCCGCTCTTCGCTTTCTTATTGAGGTTGACGCAGTAGCTGTCGAGCGCGTCGTGATTTCG
>DATJVP010000098.1:0-116673 GCA_035581425.1 Allostellaceae bacterium
TTTTCTGTTCTCATCTCTGATGCCCCCTCCTCCCCGTGAGCATCGCGGCGCGCGGGGCCGCGCCGTGCGGTACGCGTCGGATTGAACCTCTGCGCGTTCCGTCCGTCTTATCAGTGCAGAGAGCGCGCAAGGCGATCACCCGATCCTGCGATCGGAAGTGCAACGCCGATGAAAGGAACCGAGCATATGAAGACACGAATTCTGGCGGCGGCGCTGGGAGCTGCCGCCCTCGTTGCGGCCGCGATCCCAGCCAAAGCCAATGCGGCCGATGCGGCCGGAAACGCCATCGCAAGTTGGATCTTCGGCCTGCCAGCCGGCGGCACCGCCTGGGGTGCGGAATCCGACCACAATTTCTGCATCAGCGGCTGGAGCCTAGTCCAAACACCGGACGGCCAAATCATCTGGTGGTCCTGCCGAGACTTCAACTGAGGTCGATGAACGAATGGCGTCGCGGAGAGCATGACGAGGCGACCCTCCGCCATCCGATACCGACGATTTGCCCGCGCCCCCAGGAGCGCAATACACCTGAAGACGAGAAGGATCTTGAAATGCGCGTCTCGATAATTCTGAAGATGGTATGCGTCGTCGCCACAGCAGCGGCGCTGGTCGCGGCGACGACGGCTCGTGCGGATTGGACTGGCGATCCCGACTTTTGCTATGGCGGCTGGAAAGTCATCAAATCCGCCGGGCTTGGGGAAACTTGGTTTTGCCGGACTGCCACCTTCGGCGAGCCGGCATCCCAAATTCCGGACGAGCGCTGATCGCGCATCCTTCGTTTCGGCCGATGCGGCGAGCGAGGCAACTCCTCGCCGCAACCGCCCGCCACCCGAAGCGCCTCAGCTCACCCCTTCCGCCATCACTTCCTTCACCTTGCCCGCGAGCTGCTTGAGGCTGAACGGCTTCGGCAGGAAGTGGATCTCGCTGTCGGAGCCGAGGCGCTGGCGGAAGCTGTCTTCGGTGTAGCCGGAGATGAAGATCACCTTCATGTCCGGATGCGTCTCGCGCACGCTGCGGATCAAGGTAGGCCCGTCCATCTTCGGCATCACCACGTCCGTGATGAGGAGATCGATGCGGTCGCCGCCTGAGGCGATGACCTCGAGCGCGGCCTCGCCGCTTCGCGCCTCGATCACCTTGTAGCCCTTGTTGCGGAGCGCCCGCGCACTGAAGAGCCGCACGGGGTCCTCGTCCTCGACGAGCAGCACCGTGCCGGCGCCCGTCAGGTCCTTGCCTTGCGCGGCCTCGCCGGGCTCGGCACGCTGCGCGGCAGCGACGTCTACTCCCTCGAGACGCGGGAGATAGATCGAGAAGGTCGCCCCCTGCCCCGGCTCGCTCTCGACGAAGACGAAGCCGCCGGTCTGCCGCACGATGCCGTAGACGGTCGAGAGCCCGAGGCCGGTACCGGAGCCCACTTCCTTCGTCGAGAAGAAGGGCTCGAAGATGCGCTCGAGATTCTCCTTGGGAATGCCGATGCCAGTATCCCCGACCTCGACCAGCACGTAGTCGCCGCGCGGCATCACCTCGTGCCCGCGCCGGACGGGCGCGCGGAGCGTCGTGTTGCTCGTGCGGATCGAGAGCGTGCCGCCGGAGGGCATGGCGTCGCGGGCGTTGACGGCGAGATTGATGATGACCTGCTCGAGCTGACCCTGATCGACCTTGACGAGGCCGAGCTCGCGGCCGTGCACGACCCTGAGCTCGATGTTCTCGCCGATGAGACGCCGCAGCAGATGCGACAGCTCCGCGATCACGTCGGTGATGCTGAGGACGCGCGGCTGCAGGGTTTGTTGCCGCGAGAAGGCCAGGAGCTGGCGCACGAGATTGGCCGCGCGGTTCGCGTTCTGCTTGATCTGCATGATATCCGCGAAGGAGGGATCGCCGGGCCGGAAGCGGAGCAGCAGCAGGTCGCAGAACCCGATCATCGCGGTGAGCAAATTGTTGAAATCGTGCGCGACGCCGCCCGCGAGCTGGCCCACGGCCTGCATCTTCTGCGATTGCGCGAATTGGGTCTCCAGGCTCTTCTGGTCGGTGGTGTCGATGAAGTGCAGGATGAGGCCGCCCTTTGTCTCCTCCGGCGCGTCGAGCCGGCTCATGAAGACGCTCGCGGAGCGCTCGCGTGCGCCCTTGAGGCGCACCTCGATCGGTGCAACGAGCCGCCCCGTACCCTCGGCCGCGGCGGCAAGCTGGCGCGCGACCGTCCGCGCCTCGCTCTCGGGCAGAAACTCGACGAGCCGCTTGCCCAGGAGCTCCTCGGGCGCTGTGCCGAAGAGCGTGCCGAGCGCGCGGTTGGCCTCGCTAAAGCAGCCCTGCCCATCGAGGAGCGCCACACCCGTAGGTGCATCCGCGAAGAAGCGCTGGAAGCGCAGCCGCGATTGCCTCAGCGCCTCCTCCCACTCGCGCTCCGGCGTCAAGTCGCGCACGACCGAGCGCGTTCTGAGCCCGCTTTCCGTCTGCACCACCGTCTGCGTGATCGAGGCAAGGACGGTCCGGCCCTGCCGCCCCCTGAGCGCGACCTCGCCGCGCTGCGGCAGCGTGCCGCTCGAGGCGAAGGGCGCATGCGGCGGGCTTCCCGACGGGCTCGCGCCCGCAATGAAATCCCGAAGCAGCGCGCCGCGCTCCACGAGCTCGCCCGGGGAGGCGCCGAGCCAATCCGCGAAGGCCTGGTTCACGAACAGGAACTTCCCGTCGGCGTCGACGGAGTAAAAGCCGATGGGCGCGTGGTCGAGGAAGTCCGCGAGCTTCATCTGCTCGTCGCGGATCACCTGCTCCATCTCGTGGCGCGCGGTCACGTCCTCGAAGCTCCAGAGCGTGTAGCCCGCGCGGCTCGGCAGCGAGTTGATCGCGAGATTGAACCAGGCGGCCTGGCCCGCACCGTCGCGGAGCGCGATCCTTCCACGCACGCGGCCATGGCTGAAGGCCTCGTCGCGGAGCCGCTGGAACTCCTCGGCGGAGCCGGATTCGCGTGCGAGCCTGCGCGCGATCGATTCCAGGGGATCGACGTCGCCGTCGGGGAAAAGCGCCCGGAAGGCCGCATTTGCGTAGGCAACGCTCCCGTCCGGCGCCAGCACCAAATGCGCGCTGGCGGAGGCTTCGAGCGCATGCGCGAGGAGATCGACCCGGCCAGAGAGCGCACCGTGGACGCGCTTTGCGACCACCGCCGCGACGCCGAAGAGCAGCGCGAGCGCCGCCAGGAATCCGGCCGCCGACCACGCAATGAAGCGCTGGGCGAGACCGGCGAGGGTGAAGGCCGCGACGAGCAGCGCCGCCGCCGCGAGCGTCGCCGCGAGCACGCTGAGCCGGTACATCCAGCGCGGCACTGCGGCGTCCGCGGACGCGGACGTCGAAGGCTTGCGGCTGGCCAGCAAGGCAGGGCTCACGAGCGCCATGCCGCTCCCGTCTCCTCCCTTCCCCCTCGATTCGGTGGCTATGTAGTCTACCATAGGTGACGGCACAACGCGCCGTGCGTCCTTCCCATCACGCTCGCTGAGCCCGCGGCTTGAGCTTGCCCTGCAGACGCAGGACGTAGCCGATGATCTCCGCGACCGCGCGATAGTGCTCCGGCGGGATTTCCTGATCGAGCTCGACGCCGCCGTAGAGGGCGCGTGCGAGAGGAGGGTTCTCGACGATCGGGACCTTGTTCTCTTGTGCGACCTCGCGGATGCGCTGCGCGAGGTGATCGGCGCCCTTCGCCACGACCTTGGGCGCGCCTTCGGTTCCCATCTCGTATTTGAGCGCGACGGCGTAGTGCGTGGGGTTGGTCACGACGACGGAGGCCGTCGGCACTGCTGCCATCATGCGCTTCCTCGCGCGGTCCATCCGGATCTGGCGGAGCCGAGCGCGGATCATGGGATCGCCCTCGGACTGTTTGTGCTCCTCCTTCACCTCCTGCTTCGACATGCGCATGGAGCGCATGAAGCTCAGGCGCTGGTAGCCGTAGTCGACGACGGCGATGATGGTGAGCGCGATGAAAACGCCGAGGCCGAGCCGCCCTGCAAGCCGCACGATCTCGCTGAGCGCAACGCCGGCCTCGGCGCCGGAGAGAACCGTCATCCCCGCGAGCTCCGGCCGCATCAGCATGGCCGCAAGCGCGACTACGACCGCGAGCTTCGCGAGGGTTTTGGAGAATTCCGCGAGCGAGCGCATCGAGAAGAGCCGCGAGAAGCCGCGCGCGGGCGAGAGGTTCTCGAGTTTCGGCACCAGCTTCTCGCTCGCGAAGACGAAGCCAGTCTGCACCAGCGCCCCCGCGACCGCAGCGACGAGGAGCAGCCCCAGCGGCACCAGCAGCGCGCCACCTACCGTAGTGAGCGTGACTCCGACCGCCGACAAGAGCTTGTCGCCGCCGGCGATGTGCTCGGGGGCTTCGATATAAGGGAGCAGCGCCGCGCCGATGGTGCGCGCGGTCGTCGGCGCGACGAAGACGAGGAGCCCCAGCGAGGTCCCGATCATGAACCAGTTGTTGATCTCGCGGGATTGGACGACCTGGCCCTTGTCGCGGGCCTTGCTCAGCCTTCGTTGCGAGGGTTCTTCGGTCTTTTGGCTTTGGTCGACGTCGTCCGCCACGGCTCAGCCTCCGGTGAGACGGACGAAGTCCGCGGCAAAGCGCTCGATGAACCATTGCATGCCGCTCGTGAGCAGCAACGCGAAAGCGACGAGACCCGCGACGATCTGCAGGGGTTGCACGACGAAGAGAATTTGGAGCTGCGGCGCGAGCCGCGAGATCAGGCCCACGGCCACGTAGAAGATCGTTCCGATGACGAGGAAGGGTGCGGCGATCTCGACCCCGATCCGGAAGCTCTCTGTCACCGCGCGCGCGATCGCGTCCGAGGCATCGCCCCATTGCGCGATCTCGCCGGGATGGAAGACGCCGTAGCTCGCGACGAGGCCGCGCAGCATCGGATGATGCAGGTCCGCAAGGAAGATCACCAGCACGCCCGCTACGCTATAGAAGGCGCTGGTGATCGCCTCCTGTTGCTGCACCGCGGGGTTGAAGATGAGGGCGGCGGAGAGGCCTAGCTGCACCGAGACGACGCTCCCCGCGACCTGGAGCGCCGCGAGCAGGATGCGGGCGACGGTGCCGAGGAAGAGCCCGACCGCGATCTCGCCGCCGAGCAAGAGAAGGAGCCCGATGGGTTCGCCCGGAAGCGGCGGCAGCGTCGGGGCGATTCCGGGCGCCGCGAGAAGCGTGAGGCCGAGCGCGAGGACAAGACGCAGCCGCGGCGCGACGTAGACCTCGCCGAACCCCGGGAGCAGCATCAGCGCCGAGCCCAGCCGGGCGAAGACCAGGAAAGCCGCGAAAAGATTGGCGGGCAGGAGCTGGTCGAGCATCGCCCGCGCTCAGCCCGTCGCCACGCGCTGGAAGAGCGTCTGCGTGAAGGTCGTGAGGGTCGTCAGCATCACCGGCAGCAGGACCAGAAGCGAGAGCATGATGACGAGGATCTTCGGCACGAAGGTCAGCGTCATCTCCTGGATTTGCGTTAGCGCCTGCAGCACGGAGATCGCAAGCCCCACTGCAAGCGCCAGCAGCATCACCGGCGCGCCGATCTTGAGCGCGACGAAGATCGCCTCGTTCCCGATGCCGAGGATTTCAAGGGTGCTCATGGAAGGTATCGTCCCTGCGGCGCATTTGCTTCGATGCCGGCCGCACACACGCCCTGCGAGCCGCCGGCTCAGATCGCCATCTTGATGATGTCTTGATAGGCCTGGATGACGCGGTCGCGGACGGCAACGACCGTCTCGAGCGTTGTCTCGGCGTTTGCGACGGCCGCCGCCACTTGCGCGATGTCGGCTTTGCCGACGACGCCTGCGAAGCTCGTCTGCTCGCCCTGCTTCAAGCTTCCGATGACGTTGTCCGCGGCCTGGCGGAGGAGATCGCCGAAACCGCCGCCGCCGTCCTCGCGCGGGGCAAGGCCGGGAGCGGCGCCGATCTTGCCGGCGTTGCTATAGGCGGTGATCGCGTTCGTGACGGGGTCGGGCATCGGGACCTAGCTCCTAGGCTGCGGCTCAGGCGCGCAGCAAGTCGAGGGTGCGCGAGATCATCGCCTTCGCCGCGTCGATCACGGTGAGGTTCGCCTGGTAGTTCTGCTGCGCGTCGCGCATATCCATGATCTCCACCAGCGGATTGACGTTGGGGAGCTTTACATAGCCGTCGGCATCGGCGACGGGATTGCCGGGGTCGTAGCGGCGCTCGAAATCGCCGTTGGCGCTCTGGACCGGCCCCGCCTTGACCGCGGTCGCGCCGAGGCTGCGGTCGAGCACGCTGCGGAAGCTGATGACCTTGCGACGATAGGGATCGCCGCCGGGAGTGGTCGGCGTCGAATCCGCATTGGCGAGATTCTCCGCGATCACCTTGAGCCGGTTTCCCTGCGCAGCCATGCCGCCGAAGGCGAGCTGCATCGAGGTCTGAAGGTCCATCTAGTCCTCCGGCCTTAGGTGCCGCGCCCGAGGGCGGTCTTGAGCATTGCGAGCTGCTTTTGGTAGAGGCTCGTCATGAAGGCGTAGTCGCTCGTGGTCTGGCTCACCTTCATGATTTCGGACTCGAGCTGCACCTTTCCCGAAGGCGCGGTGCGCTCGAAGCCGTTGGGGTTCTTACCCGGAAGCGGCGACGCCGAGACGCCGGAGCTCGCCGGCGCCATCTCGAGCGCGCCGGTCTTGCCCGCGAGGACGGTGCGGAAATCGAGGGGCTTCAGGTCGGAGCCCTGAAATCCAACGGTGCTGGCATTGGCGACGTTCTCGGCGAGCACGGTCTGCCGCGCCCCGAGCCACGCCAACTTCTTCGCCATCGCCTTGAAGAGAGGTATCTGCGTGAGGTCCATCGCACCCGCGTCGAGGCCGAGCCTATGGGCGGGATCTTTGCGCTTATTCCATTAAAAACCGGTAAACCCCGGGTCGGAGTGAGGGGGGTAGCGATCAACCAGATGTTAAGGCTGATTTGCCAGTATCTCCGGCGAATTAGCCGATATCGGATCGCCCTTGCCCCCTGACCGCCAAGCGCCCCAGAAGCCCGCCCTCGCCGTGGCGCTGCGCTACGCGCGGGGTGAGGCCGATGCGCCTCGGGTCGTCGCCAGCGGTCGCGGGGAGATCGCCGAGCGCATCCTCGCCCTCGCCTTCGAGCACGGGGTCAAGGTGCGCGAGGACGCCGATCTCGCGCAGCTTCTGGCGGCGGTCGAGATCGGCGAGCAGATCCCCGTCGCGGCCTTCGCCGCCGTCGCCGAGATCCTCGTCTACATCTATCGCGCCAATCGCCGCCCGGCGCCTCAGGGAGCAACGCCATGAGCGAGAGCCAAGTCCTTCCCGCAATCGACCTCGTCTCCAGCACCGTCAGCACCGCGCGCACCGCGATCGGCACCGGCCACCTCGTGGACATGACGAGCCTCGACGGCGCGGTCGCCGATCTCTGCGCTGCCGTCGCTGCACTTCCGCAGCCGCATCTGGCCGCCGCGGCGCGGAAGCTCGCGCGTCTCGCCGACGATCTCGCCGCACTCGCCACGGCGCTCGCGACACAGCGCGAGGCGATGGAGCGCGCGAGCCGCGCCGAGGCGCGCCAGCGCGCGATCGAAGCCTATCCCGCCGAGACCTCGGGCTCCTGAGTCTCGGCGATCCCCGCATGGGCCTCGACGTCTATCTCCGATTTGCGCTCGCGCTCGTCCTGGTGATCGCGCTCATCGGCGCGCTCGCTTGGATCGTGCGGCGCATGGGCTGGGGGAGCCGCTTCGTCGCTCCTGCCGCGAAGCGCCGGCTTGGCATCCTCGAGGTGCTGCCGCTCGACGGCAAGCGCCGCTTGGTGTTGCTGCGTCGCGACGAGGCCGAGCACCTCATCCTCCTAGGCGCCGACCGCGACCTCCTGATCGAATCCGCGATCGGCCGCGCGAAGGCCGATTTCGGCGCCATGGTGGAGCAGAGCCGGACATGAGCCGTCGCCTTCTCGCGGGGATCGCCGCAGCCGCCCTTTCGACGCTCCTGCCCCTGGCGGCGCAGGCGCAATCCCTCAACATCGATCTCGGCGGCGAGGGCGGGAGCTCGACGGCGCGGATCGTGCAGCTCGTCGTGCTGCTCACGATCCTGAGCCTCGCACCCGCGATCCTCGTCACGGTGACATCCTTCACGCGCATCATCGTGGTGCTCTCGTTCCTGCGGAACGCGCTCGGCGTGCAGCAGACGCCGCCCAACGTCGTCCTCATCAGCCTCGCTCTCTTCCTCACGGGCTTCGTGATGGCGCCGACCTTGCAGGCCTCCTATGAAAGCGGCATCCAGCCGCTGATGCAGGAGAAGATCTCCGAGACGGAAGCAGCCGAGCGCGCGCTGGCGCCGCTCCACGCCTTCATGATGAGCCACGTCCGTCCGCAAGACCTCCAGCTCTTCGCGGACATCGCCAAGATCGAGAAGGTTCCGTCGCCGGAAGCGACCCCGCTCCGCGCGCTGGTGCCTGCCTTCATGATCAGCGAGCTCCGTCGCGCCTTCGAGATCGGCTTCCTGCTGTTCCTGCCCTTCCTCATCATCGACATGGTCATCGCCTCGATCCTGATGTCCATGGGCATGATGATGCTGCCGCCGGTGACGATTTCGCTGCCGTTCAAGATCATCTTCTTCGTGCTGGTCGACGGCTGGTATCTCGTCGCGGGCTCGCTCGTGCAGAGCTTCGGCCCCGGGGCATGAGCACGGTCCGCTCGCCACTTACGCGATAGTCAAACCGCCGTGATCTCCCGCACGTCGCCCCTTGCGGCGGCGGGACGGTACGCGCATGCTCCGGGGCTCGCGGCAGCCGAGGGCACCCATCATGCTTCATCGCATTCTCGCGGTATCGCTTCTCTGCGTCGGCTTCGCGCTTGCCCCAGCGCTCGCGGCGGAAGAGCAGAAACCGCCGGCGTCCGCGGCGCCCGAGGCCGCTCCCCTTCCCGCTGCCGACGTCGTGAGCTCGCATACGATCAAGCTCGGGAGCCGCGAGCTCGCCTATACCGCCACGGCGGGCGCGCTTCCGCTCACCAATCTCAAGGGCGAGAAGCAGGCGGAAGTCTTCTTCGTGGCCTATACGCTGAGCGGCGCCGACCCCGCGACGCGACCCATCACCATCGCTTTCAACGGCGGGCCCGGCGCGGGCTCAGCCTATCTGCAGGTGGGAGCGATCGGGCCGCGCGTCCTCGACTTCGGCGCCGGGCGCGAGCTGCCATTCACCTCCGGCAAGGTGATCGACAACCCCGACACCTGGCTCGACATGACCGATCTCGTCTTCATCGACCCCGTCGGTACCGGCTACAGCCGCCCGCTCGTGGGCAACGACGAGGCGCAGAAGGAATTCTGGGGCGTGCAGTCGGATCTCGACGCGCTCGGCGCCGTCATTCGCCGCGCGCTCGTCCATCTCGACCGGCTGCAGTCCCCGCTCTACCTCGCGGGCGAGAGCTATGGCGGTTACCGGGCGGCGCGGCTGCCGAAGTTGGTGGCAGAGAAGCAAGGCCTCGTCGTGCGCGGCGCGGTGCTCGTCTCGCCGGTGCTGGAGTTCTCGCTGATCGCGAACGGCGACCATCTGGATCTCCTCCCCTGGGCATTGCGGCTCCCGTCCTATGCGGCGGTGGCGCTCGAGGCGCAGGGCAAGCTCTCGCCGGAAGCGCTCTCGGGCGTCGAGAAGTTCGCGCTCGGCGACTACCTCACGGCGCTGGCGTCTCCGCCCCAAGGCGCCGCGGCTGACCAGTTCTACCAGCGCGTCGCGGGTTTCATCGGCCTCCCCGCACCGCTGGTCGCGCGCTGGCACGGCCGCATGCCCATGGGCGTCTTCGTCAAGGAGGTCCGTGGCGGCGACGGCGACATCGTGAGCCGGTATGACGGAAGCGTCACCGCGCCCGACCCCTACCCCGCGGCCGCGACACCGCAGAGCGGCGATCCCATTCTCTCGGGCATCGAGGCGCCGATGACGAGCGGTTTCGTCGACTATGTCCGCAGCGAGCTCAACTACAAGACCGACCGGCGCTACATCCTGCTCAACTTCAACCTGGGCAATCATTGGGACTGGCACGGCAAGGGCAGCGGCCCCACCAGCTCCGTCGGCTCGAGCGAGGATCTCCGGGAAGCGCTGGCGCTCGACCCGAGGCTACGCTTCCTGATCGCGCATGGGATGACCGATTTGCAGACGCCCTATTTCACCGACCGCTACGCAATCGATCACCTGCCGCCAAAGCTGACCGAGGGGCGCGTCACGCTGAAGCTCTATTCCGGCGGCCACATGATGTATCTCCGCCCGGCATCGCGGGCGGCGTTGCACGCGGACGCGCGAGCGATCTATGCGGGAGCGGAGTGACTGCCCTCAGTTGACCGCGCCGGGTTTGTCGCCGGCGATGCTGCTACGGAGCTCGCTCGTGAGATTCTGCAGGTCGACGATGTCGGCGAGGTTCCGCGCGCGCTCGCGCGGATCGTCGGCGGCAGCAACGCCCTCCTCGCCGGAGATGAGCCGGAAGGCCTGCGCATAGGGGCCCTGCGCCATGGCGGCGCCATAGCGACTGCGAAGCTGCTCGCGCCCGCCGCGGTCGCCCGCGAGCGTCAGCGCTGCCGCCCAATCCAGCACCAGGCGCGCGGTCTTCTTGTCGACCTTTCCGTCGGCATCCGGGGGATCGATGATCCGCTCGAAGACCCTCGCGACCTCCACCCAATTCTGCGCCTTCCAGTAGACGTCCGCGCGAATGCGGTCGGCATTGCGGCTGTAATCGTTGCCGAGTGCGGCGAGCGCCTCGTCGCTGCGGCCGAGCGAGACGAGTGCATGGGCGCGAAGCTGCTGCCGCTGCGTCGCGAGATCTGGCTCCACGTCACCCTCGAGCGGGATCTCCAGCGCCTTCAAGGCCGCATCGGCGCGATGATCGAGAAGGCGGATCGCCGCGAGCTCGGTCGCGGCATGCGCCTTTTGCGCGCCCTTGAGACGGTTCGTCGCTTGATCCTCAAGGAGCCGGTCCGCATCCGCCAGCAGATCGACGGAGATCAGCCGTTCCGTGAGGCTCTGCAGGATCGCGGTTCCCTGCGCGCCCTCCGGCAGCAGGTCCTTGAACTCCTCGAAGAGCGCGAGCGCCCTCAGCGGCGAGAGATTCGCGGAGGTATCGCCGGTGAAAACCTGTGCGAAGGCCCCCGCCATCTGCTCGCGCAGGAGCGGCGCCTCGGGATGATGCGGGAAGTTGGAGAGCGCCTGGCGCATCACGTCGAGGCCGCGCCGATAATCGCCGTCCGCGAGGAGGAGCATGCCGAGCTGATGCAGCAGGTCGAACTCGAAGGCGCCGCCGCGCCAGGAGAAGCGGAGCGCGTCGAGCTGCTGGATTGCATCGGCGCGCGAGATCTTGCCGCTCTGGAAGAGCGCGAGCGCCCGTTCCTCGAGTGCGCGGGCACGGGCTGGACGGTTTTCGAGCCGCGCGACCTCTTGCCAGATCTCGAGCGCGGCCGTGAGGTCGCCGCGCACCTTCGCTCGCAGACCCGCGAGGTAGCGGGCCATCGCATGATCGCCGGGCGCGGGCACATCTTCCTCGACGAGCCGCAGCAACGCTCCCGCGGCGTCGGCGTCGTCGGTTCTGATGAGCGCTTCCGCGAGCGTCAGCGCGAGGCGATTGCGGAGCACCTTTGGGTAGGCCGGCAGCAAGCTCGCGCCGCGCATCCCCTCGCGCACCGTCGCGCGCCAGTCTCCATCGGCAGCGGAGAGCGCGCCGCGCCAGAGGCCCACTTCGGGTTGCCGGTCGAGGGTGGGAC
This sequence comes from Allostellaceae bacterium, assembly GCA_035581425.1. Classification (GTDB taxonomy): domain Bacteria; phylum Pseudomonadota; class Alphaproteobacteria; order ATCC43930; family CGMCC-115725; genus DASZHJ01. Next base: position 11,704 of record DATJVP010000098.1, read on the forward strand.
GCATCAGCTCCTGCTGCGCCTGCTCGCGGTCACCGTTGAGGAAGGCCGCGGCGCCGCGCATGGCGCGGAGCATCGGGTCCGCTGCGAAGGCGGGATCGTCGCGCTCGATCGCATCGAGCACCCCCAGCGCCTCGGCGGCATAGAGATTGGCGAAATAGAATTGTGCGAGAGCGAGGCGCGGTTGCGAGCGCCGTCCGAGCGGCGCTGCCGCCACGGCATTCTCGAGCTCGCTACGCCTATCCAGAAAGGTTGCGTCTGCTGGGCCGCGCCATGCCGCGAAATCGAAGATCCGCAGCGCCTCGCCGGCGCTGCCGCGGGCGCGGTCCGCTGCGCTGGAGATCGCAAGACCCTCGGGTCCCGCGACCTCGATGCCGCTTGCGACGACTTTGGCGCTGACGCCGGCCTGGGCCGGGCGAATGACGAGCCCCTGCTCGGAGACGAGAGCGCTGAACTCGACGACGCTCGTCTCCGCGGGAAGGCCGCGGCCGACCTCGAGGGTCGGCACGACGATGAGCCGGTCGCCTACCTCGGGATCGGCCAGGGAGATGGGCTCGCTTGGGGCCGCCATCTCGAAGACGACGCGCGCGGGATCGGCGGCCTCGGTGATCGGCAGGTCCGCTCGCAGCTCCTGTGCCTTGAGGTCGATTACCCAATCGTTCCCGACGCGGTGCAGGCTTGGCTCGAGACCGCGCCGGGTCGTCACCCGGAAGACCGCTGCATCCGCGTCCTCGGTCTGCTCGATGCGCTCGACCGCGGCTTTGGCGCGGAGGCGGACCTCCGCGAGATCGGCACGGGCGGGCGCACCGAAGACAATCCAGAGAATTCCCGCCCGGCGGAAGACCGCCGCGGGTACCGGTTTCTGCCAGGAAAAGCGAAGGCTCGCGGTATCGGAAGTCGCGGCGTAAAGCACCGACAGCGCCGGTGCTGCCGTGGGTGCGGCATCGGAGGTGGAGTCAGGTGAGGAGGCGCCCGTTGGAGCGCTTCCGGGCTGCGGCAAGGGCACCGTTTCCCCTGCGCCCGCCGCGGGCTCGATAAGCTCGATCGGAGGAACGACGTCGAGCGGGGCAGCCGCCTTGGCGATCGGCTTCTTTCCGGGCGCGGTTGCCGCCGGTTTCGCAGCGACGGTCGGAGCTGCGCCGGCGGAGGCCGCATAGACATCGACGACGATGCCCGTGCCGCTTCGGAAATGCTTGACCTGCTCGCCGGGCGCGAGATGGAGCGTGAGAGTGGTGCCGCCGTCCTCGTCGGCGGCTTCGGGCGAAGTGCCCGGCAGCGCCTGTGCGACGCGGGCGAGGTCGATGCTGGCTTGGCGCTCGAAATGTACGCGGACCGCGTCGGGCGCCTCCGCGACCATGTAGCCCACCTGCCGGCGCCAGTCGAAGACCAGCCGGTGATAGCCCTTGTGCTCGGCCGAGCGCAGCTGAAGCGCGACCTTCGCAATCTCGCTGCCGCCTGCCGCCGCCGGACGATCGGCGACGAGATCGATCGCGACGGTATTCCCATCGGTGAAGGTCTTGAGCGTCGCCGGGCGCTTCAGCGTCGCCGTGAGCGTGGTGCCGTCGACGTCGAGGCTCGCGCCTTCGACATAGGCGTCGAGATATTTGGCGATGGCGCCGAGATCGGTCTCGATCGCGCGCGCGAAGTGCACCCGGAGGGTCGTGCCCTCGATCTTCGCCTCGTACTCGACCGGCGCCTGGAAATCGAGCGCGATGCGTCCGTAGCGCTCATGCTCGGCAGCGCGCGTCTTGACGCTCTCGGCGGCGTCGGCCTCGCGCGGCCCGAAGGCAAGCGCGAGCAGGAGCATGAGGAATGCGAGCGAGCGGCGCATCGGAACCTCGGTTTCAGCGAAATCCGGAACCCGGCCCGTGCCCGAGAGCGCGGTGCCGCCGCCACTCACTTCGTGTTGGCGAAAATTGCGTCGATCTCGTCCTGCCGGTTGGCCTCCTCCGGAAGCTGCGGACCGTGCAGCAGCCGGCGGTCGTCGTCGGAAGGCACGGTCTCCTCGGCGGCTGTCGCTCCACCCTTGAGCCCATCGCCGAAAGCCGAGAGCAGCGCGTCGATCTTGTCCTCGATGTGCTTCAGCGTACGCACCACCTTCGTGATGCGCTGTCCTGTTACGTCCTGGAAGTTGCAGGCCTCGTAAATGCGCGTTGCGACCTCACGGACCCTGTCACCCTCGGGCATCGTCTCGGCCATGCGCTCGAGCGCCTCCGCTGCATCGAGGATCGCACCCGTCGCATCCGCGGTCGCGCCGATGACTGCGTCGAGCTCATCGGTCGCCGAGGGGATGTCGCGGGAGCGGATGTCCTCGGGCCGAAGCGCCGCGATCTCGCGCTTTGCGGATTGGATGTAGTCCGCAAGTCGCTGGAGCTCGCGATAGAGCTGGACCTCCGCGAGCGAGACATCGCCCGAGAGGTTATTCATCACGGCCTCGACCACGCCCGCGATGTCCGCGGGCTCCGCGGGATTGGCCTGTGCCGCTGCCGTCTCGAGCTTCCGTCTGAGGTCGCTTTTCTTGCCCATGGGCGGTCAGAAGTTGCCGTAGATCGCGGTGAGCTTCTGCTTCAGCGTCGCGGCGTTGAAGGGCTTCACGATGTAGTTGGTGACGCCGGCCTCCTTCGCCGCCACCACGTTCTCCGTCTTGCTCTCGGCGGTGACCATGATGAACGGCACATGCTTGAGCTTGTTGTCGGCGCGCACTTCCTTGAGTAGCTGCAAGCCCGTCATCGGCTCCATGTTCCAATCGGAGATCACGAGGCCGTAGTTGCGGTCGCGCAGCTTCATGAGCGCGGAGCCACCGTCGGTCGCCTCTTCGACATTCTCGAAGCCGAGCTGCTTCAGGAGGTTGCGGATGATGCGCAGCATCGTCTTGTAATCGTCGACGATGAGTACATTCATGTTCATATCGATCGCCATCTACCGCTCCAGCGGGGAATTTATTCTCGCGCGCTCCGGCGCGAGCCACTCAATAGGAAAGCCGGGTTAAGGCCCGGTAAAACGGCGATCATTGCGGCTTTGCCGAAACTTGCTGAGACGTCGTAGGGGGATGTTTCTGGCGCCGTTCCGCGAGCCCTGCCGTGACCGCCTTGGCCTTGACGGGGTCCATCGCGGCGAGGACCGGCGCGGCCTTCGCCTCCTTCATGTGCTCGACGACGTCGAGGACGATCGCCATGTCGAGCTGCTCCAGAATGCGCGCGGCCTCGCGCGGTTTCATGGTCTCGTAGATCTTGACGAGGCTCTTCAAGCGCTCGTCATCGGCGGCATCCTGTTTCACGGCCGTCGCGACGAGGTCCTTCTCGAGCGTCTTGAGGCTCGCGAGCTTCTCGTCGAGGCGCTGATTCGCAGCCTTAAGCAGAACCTCCTGCTCCGCGAGCTCCTGCGCGCGACGATCGAGCGCCTGGCGGCGCTCCGCGAGCTTCTGCAGCGTGTCGATCTCCGAGGGGCTCATGAGCAGGGGATCGGGCACGGGTTCGCTCTTCGCCTGCGGCGCCGGCGGCGCGGATTTCGTGGGCGCCGGCTCCGAAGCCGCAGTCTGGGGTGCCGGCTCGCTACTGCCCGCCCGCGGCGAGAGATCGGGCAAAGCTGCCTGCGCCCCGACTGCAAGCCAGAGGTCCGAGACCTTGATGCCCAAGAGCCCGACGGCCGCGAGGATCAGGATGGGAATGAGCCGGAGCTTGCGGCGCATCTGCAATCGCCTCAGCGGCGGGCGCCGAGAGCGCGCAGGAGATTACGCTCCGTCCGCGAGATCTGGCTGCCGCGCCGCGTGGGAGCGTCGGCCTCGGGATCGACGCGAAGCGCCGTCACCTTGTCGCTCGCCGCCGTGGCCGGCTCGGCCGGACGATCCTCGCCGCCGGCGCGAGAAGGCGCCTCGCGCCGGGTGCGCACGGTGCCTTCGAGCCGATCGGCGACCGCGCCGCCGCGCTCGATCAGGTAGTTGATATCGTCGCGGAGCAGTTGTCCCGCGGTGATGCGCTTCTGGAGCTCCTTGCCGATCTCGCCGGCTGCGTCCTTGAGCCCCAGGATGCCCGCGCGCGCGTTCTCCGAGGCGACGGTGAGGCCGCGGATCAGCTCCTCGAGCTTCGCCTTGTCGTCGCGAAGCACGCCCAGGCGCCGGTTGAGGCGCAGGACGTAGACGATGGTCGCGACCAGCAACACCGCGACGAGCGCGTCGCCCAGCAGCGAAGGCGTCATGTGGAACCCCTATTCCTGTCGTTCTTCTCGACAATGCGGACGGCAATGTTGCCGGCCCGGCGGCCCATCTTTCCCGTGAACATCGGGAGGTCGCCGCAGACGAGGCGGACATCCGCATTGATGTCCGCATTGAACATCATGCGCGAGCCCACCTTCCACTCCAGCACGTCCTTGAGCGAGGCCTCGAAAGTGTCGAGCACCGCCTCGATCGCGACGTTGGTGTGCCAGAGCTCGCCGGCGAGATGCGCTTCCCAGATCGAATCGCGCCCGAACTTCTCGCCGAGAAACCCCTGCAGCAGGATCTCGCGCACGGGCTCGAGCGTGGCGTAAGGAAGGAGTACCTCGAGCCTGCCGCCGCGGTCCTCCATGTCGACGCGAAGCCGCGCCAGCACCGCCGCGTTGGCGGGGCGACCGATCGTCGCAAAGCGAGGATTGGTCTCCAGCCGCTCGAAGCGGAAATTGACGGGGCTCAGGGGATCGAAGGCGCCGGAAAGGTCCGCGAGCACGACCGTGACGAGGCGCTCGACGAGGTTGCGCTCGATGGTGGTGTAGGGCCTGCCCTCGATCCGCATCGCGGCAGTGCCGCGCCGGCCGCCGAGCAGCACGTCGACGATCGAGTAGATGAGCGCGCTGTCAACGGTGAGCAGGCCGAAATTCTCCCATTCCTCAGCCTTGAGTACCGCGAGCATGGCCGGAAGCGGGATCGAGTTCAGGTAGTCGCCGAAGCGGATCGAGGTGATGCTGTCGATCGAGACCTCGACATTGTCGGAGGTGAAATTGCGCAGGCTCGTCGTCATCAAGCGCACGAGGCGGTCGAACACGACCTCGAGCATCGGCAGCCGCTCGTATGAGACGAGCGCGGAATCGATGATCGCGCGGATGCCGGAATTGTCGCCGGAGCGGGACCCGGAGTCGTCGACGCCGAGGAGGCTATCGATCTCGTTCTGGTTGAGGACACGCGTCTGCGTGCCGCCGGCGCCGTCGTCACCCGCTTCCGCCATCGCCGCCCATTCGGCGGCCATCTTTTCCTCGGCCTCCTTCTGCTCGGTCGACATCGCCTATTGCACCAGCATTTCCTTGAAGAGGACGTCCCTCACCTTGACCGGCGCGGCGGCGGAATTGACGCGGACCAGCAGTTCCTCGCGCAGACGATAGACCCCGGCGGAGCCGCGGAGATCCTCGACCCGGAGCTCGCGCAAGTAGACCTGGAAGTTGTCGATGACCCGCGGCATCACGGCCTGGAGCCGCGCTACATCTCCCTGGTTCTCGAGCTCGAGGCTGACGGAGATCTTGAGGAAGCTCGCCTTGCGGCCGTTCGAGTTGAGATTGACCAGAAGGTCCGGCAAGTCGAAAAAGACGCCGAGCTTCGCGGGCGGCGGGGTCGTTTCCTGCGCGCTCGCCGCCGCGGTCTCGCTCTGCCCCTTGCCGAGTATCCCGGTAAAGGCGAGCACACCGCCGGTAATGGCGAGCAGCAGCACGACGCCCGCGGCCATAATGAGCAGCCGCTTCTTTTTGCCGCCGCGTTTCGGCTCGCTCTCCTCGCCGGCATCGGCTGCGGAATCGGCGTCCTCGTCGAGCGTGCGGTCGGTCATCGGGCCCTGGACAGAGATGCGCCGCTCGGTCTCAGCGGCTTCTTCGTGGAAGACGCTAGTGCTTCCTAGTTAAGAAGTGGTTGAAACCGGGCCCCGAAACGCGCCGGGGCAAGAACTGCCGGGCAAGCGCTACCGGAGCGCCTTGCCGCGCGCCCAGGCCGGGCACGGAAACCGCGGAAATCCAGTGCTTTCGGCGGGTGGCACGAGCCGTGCATCGAGGGGCCGCACGCCGCCACGAAGGAAAGCCCGTCACCGCCATGGATACCTCGAGCGCAATCGCCCTCTCCTCGCAATTCCTGCTGCAGCGGCAGACGGATGCGATCGCGAACAACCTCGCGAATCTCTCCACGACCGCCTTCAAGGCGCAGCACCGGACTTTTGGCGAGTACCTGATGCACAATCCCGACGGCACGACCTTGAGCTCGGTCCAGGAGACCGGCACCGCGCGCGACATGGCACAGGGGCCGATCTCGCAGACCGGCAACCCCCTGGACGTCGCAGTCAACGGCGAGGGCTTCCTCGCGGTCGGCACGCCCTTCGGCCCGCGCTACACCCGCGCCGGCCACTTCCAGATCGATCAGACGGGACAGCTCGTCACCAGCCAGGGCAGTCCCGTGCTCAACACAACCGGCAATCCCATCGTCGTTCCCGAGGGCGGCACCGACATCACGATCTCGCGGGACGGCACCGTCACCACCAAGGAAGGGCAAGCCGGTAAGCTCCAGGTCGTCACCTTCGGCGACAACAATGCCCTCCGCGCGACGGCGAGCGGCCTTTACACGACCACTCAGGCCCCGCAGCCCGTGGCCGATCCCAACCTGGTCCAGGGCGCGCTCGAAGGCTCCAACGTTCAGGCCGTCGTCGAGCTTACGCGCCTCATGTCCGTCGAGCGCGGCAACGCCTACGCCAAGGATTTCATCGACGGCGAGGCGAACCGGATTCAAACCGCCCTCGATCACCTCGGCAAAGTCTCCTAACGAAAGCGAGATCGTCCCATGCGCTCCCTCAACATCGCCGCGACGGGCATGCTGGCCCAGCAGCTCAACGTCGAGGTGATCTCCAACAACATCGCGAACCTCAACACCACCGCCTTCAAGCGGGAGCGTGCGGAGTTCCAGGATCTCCTCTACGAGAACCAACGCGCCGCGGGTGCGAGCTCCTCCGACAATGGCACAATCGTGCCGGTCGGTGTCGACATCGGCACGGGCGTCAAGGCGGCGGCGGTCTACCGCATCACCCAGCAGGGTACGCTCCTCAACACCAACAACCCGCTCGACGTCGCGATCTCAGGCCGGGGATACTTCCAGGTGCTGATGCCGGACGGCTCGACCGCCTATACGCGCGCGGGCTCCTTCCAGCTCAGCCCCACCGGTGAGATCGTCACCGCCGACGGCTACGTGGTGCAGCCGGGTATCACGCTTCCGAGCAACACGGTCTCCGTCACGGTCAACGCGAGCGGCCAGGTACTCGCGGAAATCGCGGGACAGAACTCGCAGCAGACGATCGGCCAGTTCCAGCTCGCGACATTTCCGAATGAGGCCGGCCTGTCGCAGCTCGGCGGCAATCTCCTGAAGCAGACGGAGGCTTCGGGCGCGCCTGTCACCGGCAATCCCGGCGCCACCGGCTTCGGCACGATCCAGCAGGGCTTCCTCGAGACCTCCAACGTCAACGTCGTCTCGGAGATCACCAACCTCATCACGGCGCAGCGCGCCTACGAGATGAACTCGAAGGTGATCCAGACCTCCGACGACATGGCCTCGACCCTGACCCAGCTCCGCTGAGGCATCGCCGTGACCCGCTTCCTCGCAGCACTCCTCGCCTTCCTGCTGCTCCCGCTGACGGCCGCGGCGGCGCCGGTGCTGAAGCCCATCGTCAGCGTCGACGACAAAGTGATCCGGCTGGGCGATCTCTTCGACGGGCTCGGCGCGCGGGCGGAGACCGCGGTCGCGGCAGCGCCGCCTCCCGGCAGCAAGCTCGTCTTCGATTCCGCGTGGCTCGCCGCGCTGGCAGATAGCCAGCACATCGACTGGCATCCGGCCTCCCGCTTCGACCAGGCTGTGGTCGAGCGCGCGAGCCGCAGCATCGGCGCCGATGAGATTTCGGAAACGGTCCTGCGCGTGCTCGCGGAGCAGACGCCGACTTCGGGCGCAGAGATCAAGCTCGACGACCCGACCCTCCGCCTCGTCGTCGCCCAAGGCGACCGCACGCCGCTTGCGCTCGACGGTCTAAACTTCGACCGCCAGAGCGGCCGCTTCAGCGCTTTTATCGGCGCGGAGCGGCTTCGCGTGAGCGGCCGTCTGCTGCGGAACGCCGAGGTACCGACCCTGATCCGCCCGATCGGCGCCGGCGAGACCATCGCAACCGGTGACATCCAGCTCGTCTCCGTACGCGCGGATCGGCTCGGTCCCGACGCGCTGCTTCAGGCGTCCGACCTCGTTGGCAAGGCCGCGCGCCATACGCTGCGCGCAGGCCAGCCGCTTCGGCAGGGGGACGTGGAGACACCCGTCGTGATCCACCGCGGCAGCATCGTCACTATCGTGCTCGACAGCGCCTCGCTGCATCTCACGGTCGAGGGCAAGGCCGTCGAGGACGGCTCCCTCGGCGCCGTGATCCGCGTCTCCAATACGAAATCAAGCCGCGTCATCGATGCCGTCGTCACCGGGCCGAACACGGTCGCCGTGCGGCTCGCCTCCCGCTAGGAAACTCGATCATGCGAATCCACCCTCTCGCCTTCGTGCCCCTCCTGGGCCTCACGCTCGCGGCTTGCGGCACGACCACAAAGCTCTCGCAGATCGGTGAGACGCCGCCGCTCACGACCATTCAGGATCCGGCTCGCCAGCCCGGCTATAAGCCGGTCTCGTTGCCGATGCCGGATCCGATCGTGACCGAGCGGCGCCCGAGCTCGCTCTGGCAGGCCGGAAGCCGCGCCTTCTTCAAGGATCAGCGCGCCAGCAATGTCGGCGACATCCTGACGGTGCTGGTCTCCTTCGACGAGAAAGCGCAATTCGACAACAATACGCAGCTCCAGCGCGCCGGCACCGTAAATATGGCGGTGCCGCAGCTCTATGGCTTCCAGCAGCAGATCCAGAAGATCCTTCCGCACGCCGCGAACATGTCGGACCTCGTCGACACCAGCGGCAGCAGCAATCAAAACGCGACCACAGAAGTGAAGCGCGAGGAGCAGGTCAATCTCAGCGTCGCCGCCGAAGTCACGCAGGTTCTTCCGAACGGCAATCTCGTGGTAGTGGGACGGCAGGAAATCCGCGTCAATTTCGAGGTCCGCGACCTCCAGCTCACCGGCGTGATCCGGCCGCAGGACATCAGCTCGACCAACACCATCAACTATTTCAAGCTCGCGGAGGCCCGCATCTCCTATGGCGGCCGCGGCCAGCAGACCGACACGCAGCAGCCCCGCTACGGACAGCAGTTCCTGGACGTCATCAACCCGTTCTAGCGTGCTCGACGCGCTCGGCTCCTGGGAGCGGCGCCTCAATCGTCGCGGTGCGTGCGCTCCATGCGCTCGTGGCGCTCTTGCGCCTCGAGACTCAGGGTGGCGATCGGACGCGCCTCCAGGCGGCGGAGGCTGATAGGCTCGTCCGTCTCCTCGCAATACCCGTAGGTGCCGTCCTCGATCCGGCCCAGCGCGGCATCGATCTTGGTGATGAGCTTGCGCTCGCGGTCGCGCGTGCGGAGCTCGAGCGCGCGCTCGGTCTCGAGCGACGCGCGGTCGTTGAGGTCGGGCTCCGAGAGACTCTCCTCCTTCAAATGCTGAAGCGTCTCGTTCGACTCTTCCAGCAGCTCGCCCCGCCAGCGCAACAGCTTCTGGCGGAAATACTCGCGCTGCAGCGGGTTCATGAACTCTTCAGCTTCCGAGGGACGGTATTCAGGCGGGAGGGCTGGCCGCATTCACCTACTCCGTGAGACACGAAGGTTCTCGAAGCGCGCGGGAGTATAGGGATCGAGCCTCGGCGGGGCAAGCGCCGATGCAGCGCGCAGCTAGTTGATTTTGCTGACAATTCGAAATTGAATCATGCCACCTGGGAGAGCTTGGCGAGCTCTACCTGTGCGCGCAGATCGATCTCGTCCAGCACGGCCAGGAGTCGAGGATCGTCGACCCGGCCCCGCTCGCTTTCGGCCACCCGCTGCAGTTCCGAAATGCGCCCGCGCGAGAGGCCGCCCCCGAGCAAGGCGAGGCGGATGTCGTCGAGGCGGTCGAGCAGCGTGCTGCCGCGCTGTACCGCACGGCGCCGCTCCGCAAGCGCATCCGGCAATTCCTGTAGCTGGAAAAGACCCTCGACCGAGACGACGGGCCGCGCCGCGGCAGGTGCCGATGCGGGGTGCTCGCTCGACACGGCCGAGGCGAAATCCGATGCACTCCCCGATCCGGTCTTGCCGTCGCGTTTCGGCGAGGCGGGTCGAAGCGGCGAGGTCGAATCGATTCGCATGGGGAGCGATGCGTCCGTCAGCGGAGGATGCCGCAGCATCGCGCGGCAGTCTTAATCCCCGATTAACGTAGCGCGCCGCCCGGCAAACCCTGCCGGGAGAGTGGCAGGCTTTGCCCGTGCGGCGCCGGCGCCGTGCCCGCGCGAATCGAGAAAACACCTGCGATTTCCGAATCTTGCGCTACTGGCACGAGCTTCGCATGAGAGGGTGCGTCTTAACCGAACCCGTGCCCGAGAGCCCATGTTCCAGCCGTCTCGCCTCTGCCGCCGCCTCCTCCTCGCGCTCGGCGCGCTCGCGCTCAGCGCCGCGCTGCAGGGCGCCGACGCGGCCTCTCGCATCAAGGACATCGTGGAATTCGAGGGTGTGCGCGAGAACATGCTCGTGGGCTATGGCCTCGTGGTCGGCCTCAACGGGACCGGCGACAGCCTCAACAACGCGATCTTCACCCGCGAGAGCCTGATCGGCATGCTCGAACGCATGGGCGTCAACGCCCGCGACGCCGCGCTCCGCACGAAGAACGTCGCGGCGGTGATGGTGACGGCGACGCTGCCGGCATTCGGGCGCCAGGGTGCGCGCATCGACGTCTCGGTCTCGGCGCTCGGCGATGCAAAGAGCCTGCTCGGCGGCACTCTGCTGGTGACGCCGATGCTCGCCGCCGACGGCGAGGTCTATGCGGTCGCGCAGGGCTCGGTCGCGACCGGCGGCTTCTCGGCCTCCGGCAAGGCGCAGAGCGTCACAAAGGGCGTGCCGACCTCGGGCCGTATCTCCGCCGGCGCCATCGTCGAGCGCGAGGTTGGGTTCGAGCTCGCGAAGCTGCGCACGATGAACCTCACCCTGCACAATCCTGATTTCACCACCGCGCGGCGCGTCGCGCAGGCGATCAACGCCTTCCTCGGCACGCCCGCCGCGCGCGCGCTCGACCCCAGCACCATTCTCCTGACCTTCCCCGAGCAGGCCAAGGGCGACCTGGTCTCGCTCGTCACGGACATCGAACAGCTCAAGATCGAGCCCGACCAACCCGCACGCGTCGTGATCGACGAGCAGAACGGCGTCATCGTCATGGGCGAGAACGTCCGCATCAGCACGGTGGCGATCGCGCAAGGCAGCCTCACCGTCCGCGTTACCGAGACGGCAGAGGTCTCGCAGCCCAACTCCTTCGCCCCGCCGAGCCGCCGCATCGCCCCCGGGGGCCAGGAGAATCCTCCCGGCCAGGATGGTGTGCAGTTCGCGCCCGGCGGCGGCGGCCAGACTGTCGTCGTGCCGCGGACCGACGTCAACGTCGACGAGGATCATGAAAAGCGCATGGCCGTCGTGCGCGCCGGCGTCACTTTGCAGGAGCTCGTCAACAGCTTGAACGCGCTCGGCGTGGGGCCCCGCGACATGATCAGCATCCTCCAAGCCATCAAGGCCGCGGGCGCGCTGCAGGCCGACGTCGAGCTCATGTGATGGACGCGACGAAACCCATCCTCGCGCCGCTCACCGGCGCCGCTACCCCAGCGCAGCCGGCCCCGACCAACGACCCCGTGGCCGCCCGCAAGGCTGCGGAGGACTTCGAGGCGTTCTATCTGTCGCAAGCCATGGACAGCATGTTCGAAGGCATCAACAGCGACGCGCTCTTCGGCGGAGGCAATAGTGAGAGCGTCTACCGCTCGCTGCTGCTGCAGGAATACGCGAAGGTCGCGGCGAAGAGCGGCGGCATCGGCATCGCGGACGCCGTGCAGCAAGAGATCCTCCGCATGCAGGAGGGCCAGAAGAAATGAGTGCGAGACCCGCTTCCCCTGCCATCGCCTGCAGCGCACCGGACCTGATCTCGGTCTCGGGCGCGCTCGCGGCGCTGCTCGAGCGCGAGACCGCCGAGCTCGCGGCAATGCGGCTCGACGCCGCCGAGCGCCTCAGGGACGAGAAAGCGCGGCTCACGCGGCACTACCGCGCGCAGCTCGAGGCGGTGCGCAGCGGCAAGATCACCCTGCGCGAGGCGCCGCCCGCGCTTCGCGCGGAGATCGCGTCGGCCTCGGCGCGGCTCGCCGCCGCCGCACTCGAGAACGAGCGCGCGCTTCGCGCGGGTCGCGCCGCCGTCGAGCGCGTGGTTGCAGCGATCGCCAAGGCCGTCGTTTCGGACACGCGGCGCTCGCGGGCCTACGCGCCACCGCGGCACGCGCCCGCCCGTCTCGACGGCATCGGCGGCATCGCCGTCGACCGCCGGCTCTGAGGGCTCGAGGACGGTCATGGACCTTTCGCTCTCGCTCAACAACGCGCTCTCGGGTCTGCAGGCGGCGCAAGCCAGCCTCAACGTCATCTCCTCGAACATCGCGAACGCGCAGACGCCCGGCTACTCCCGCGAGGTCGTACCGATCGAGAGCCAGATCGTCGGCACCAGCACAGCGGGGGTCACCACCGGCCTGGTGCAGCGCCAGGTCGACCAGAATCTCGCAGAGGCCGCGCGCCAGCAGGACACGGCGACGAGTGCCGCCACCACGACGGACACCTATTTCCAGCAGCTCCAGAGCCTCTTCGGCCAGGTCAACAGCAGCAACTCCCTCGGCACCGTCCTCGGCAATTTCGCGAGCGCGCTACAGTCGCTCTCGACGACCCCCGAGGATCCGATCGCGCAGCAGAACGCGGTCTCGACCGGGCAAAGCCTCGCGCAGAGACTCAACTCGCTCTCCTCGGGCATCCAGCAGATCCGCACCGGGGTCGACAGCGACCTCGCCACGAGCGTCTCCACGCTCAACACGGCGCTGCAGAGCATCGCGAATTACAACAACGCCATCACCCACGCGCAGGCGACCGGCGTGTCGACGGCCTCGCTCGAGGACCAGCGCGACAAGGCGCTCGACCAGGTGGCCCAGCTCATGGGCGTGAGCGACTTCACGCGGCCCGACGGAAGCATGGTTGTGCTCACGACCAGCGGCAAGGTGCTGGTCGACAGCAGCGCCGTGCAGCTCAGCTACACGCAGGCCGGCACGGTCACCGCGACGACGCCGATGTCGCCTCTCGGGCTCGGCAGCCTCGACCTCACGGGCGAGATCACCACCGGCAAGATCGGCGCGCTCCTCAATCTCCGCGACCAGCAGCTCCCGAACGTCACGGCCGAGCTCAACCAGTTCTCGAACGGCCTCTTCAACGCGACCTCGACCCCCACTCTCGGCACGACCAACAGCGGCCTCGGCGCGACCAACGACGCCAATCATTTCTTCGCCGCGGTGGACGTCACGAACGGCGTCGACAACTCCGCGTCGATCCAGGTCAACCCCGACCTCATCGCGAACCCCGGCCTCCTCGACGGCACGCTCGCGAATCCGGACCCCACGATCTCTCAGGGCCTCGTCGACGGGCTCAATGCGGCCCAGACCTTCGCGGCGGCCGGCAATTTCGCAAATTCTACGACGACCTCGCTCAACAACTACGCCGCGCAGATCGTCGGGCAGACCGCGAATGCCGCAGCGACCGCGAGCGACAACGCGTCGTTCCAGACCTCGCTGCAGACCTCCGTCCAGGCGCGCGCCTCGAGCGTCAGCGGCGTCAGCGTCGACCAGGAGCTCGCGAACCTCACGGTCTTCCAGAACATGTACGCCGCTTCCGCGCACGTGCTCTCGGTGGTGCAAAACATGTTCGACGCGCTCCTTCAGATCCAGTGACGGACTGACCGACCATGACCACGATCAGCGATATCTCACAGCAGGCCCTGATGCTGGGCTCTCTCGATCAGCTCAAGAACCAGGCGACGACGCTGCAAGGACAGATCTCGAGCGGGCTCAAGAGCCAGGACATTTCCGGCCTCGGCCTCGACGCCGGCCGCGTCGCCAATCTCCAGGGCGCCGTGCAGCACGGCCAGGCCTATCTCGACACGATCACCACGGTGCAGCAGCGCATCCAAGAGAGCACCGACGTGCTCACGAACATCCAAAGCGCTGTGCAGAAGTTCCAGGAACTCCTGCCGAACGGCGCCTACGGCGCGAGTCCGAACAGCATCCAGAGCCAGGCGCAGCAGCTCCTGGGCGTCGTCGGCGATCTCCTCAACACCCAGGACGGCAACGGATACCTGTTCTCCGGCAGCCTCACCTCGACGCCCTCCTTCGATCCCTCCGGCCTTCCCAATCCGGGCTCGCTCTCGACCTCCGTCGGCGGCGCTCCGCCGACCGGCTATTACGCCGGCAATTCGACCGTCGCTACCGCGCGCGTCGACGACAACATGACCGTGAGCTACGGCATCACCGCCAACAATCCCGCGATCGAGAACGTGGTGCGCACCCTCAATTTCATCGCGAACCTGCCGGCGGGCTCGCCCGATCCCAGCAACGCCACCGACGTCGCGAACGTCAACCAGGCGGCCGACCTCCTCAATCAGGCCGTCCAGGGACTGCAGGGGCTCCAGGGCGGGCTCGCGATGCAGTCCTCTTCGCTACAGCAGGTGCAGCAGAACCAACAGGACTTCATCAATCTCGCCCAGGGCAGCATCACGAACCTGGAGTCCATCGACCCCGCCACCGCGATCACGCAGCTCAATCAGGTGGAGACGAATTTGCAGGCCTCCTACGCCACGATCAGCGGCATCCAGCAACTGAGCCTCGTCAATTTTCTCAAGTAATCCGCGGCCCTCATGGCCGCGCGAAACCCGGCGTTAACCGCCTTCCGTCACACTGATCCCGGCAGTGCCCGCAGAGCCGCTCGCTAGGACAACCGAGGTCTGAACATGCCTCCGAGCCCCGCCCTTTCGCTCCTCGACCGCCCGGCTGCGAGACAGCACCCGCTCACCGCCGAGCGCGGCGCCGGCACCCACGCGCTTGCCGGCGATCGCCAGGAGGCGATGCGGATCTTCGACGACACCTCCGTCCTCGTCACCGGCGGCTCCGGCTCCTTCGGCCGCCGCTTCATAGAGACGCTGTTGCGCCACGGCCGCGCGCGGCGGGTCATCATCTTCTCGCGGGACGAATTCAAGCAGTGGGAAATGCAGCAACAGCTCGCGGAGCTCCCGAGCGAGACCTTGCGCTTCTTCATCGGCGACGTCCGCGACGGGGATCGGCTCGAGCTTGCGATGCGCGAGGTCGATTACGTCGTCCACGCGGCGGCGCTGAAGCACGTACCCGCCGCAGAATACAATCCCTTCGAGTGCATCCGCACCAACGTCTCCGGCGCCGAGAACGTCGTTCGCGCGGCGCTCCGCAACGGCGTCAGGCAGGTGATCGCACTTTCCACCGACAAGGCCGCAAATCCCATCAACCTCTACGGCGCGAGCAAGCTCGCCTCCGACAAGATCTTCATCGCCGCTAACAATCTCAGCGGCTCCGTCGGTACGCGCTTCTCCGTGGTGCGCTACGGCAACGTCGTGGGTTCGCGCGGCAGCGTCATCCCCTTCTTCCGCAAGCTCATCGCCGAGGGCGCCGATCACCTCCCGATCACGGACGAGCGGATGACGCGCTTCTGGATCACGCTGCAGCAGGGCGTCGATTTCGTCGTGACCTCCATGGCGATGATGAAAGGCGGCGAGATATTCGTGCCGAAGATCCCGAGCATGCGCATGACCGATCTCGCGCACTCGATGGCGCCCCAGCTCCCGACCCGCGTCGTCGGCATCCGCCCCGGCGAGAAGCTGCACGAGGTGATGATCACCGAGGACGACTCCCGTCTCACACTCGAGCTCGCCGACCGCTACGTCATCGAGCCAGCCTTCCGCTGGTGGCAGCGCGATCCCTATCTCGACGGCGGCGCCAAGCCCGTGGCCGAGGGCTTCCGCTTTGCGAGCGATACCAACGAGGATTGGCTCGACGAGGCAGGGCTGAAGCGGCTCCTGGAGGACGCCCGCGCATGAGCGCAACGCCGCTTCCGAGCCTGCCCTACGGCCGGCACGCGATCGACGAGGACGACATCGCCGCGGTGCGCGAGGTGCTCTGCGGCGATTGGCTCACTACGGGACCGACCGCGCGGCGCTTCGAGACAGCGCTCGCGGAGCGCCTCCTGGCGCGCCACGCCGTGAGTTGCGCGAGCGGCACCGCCGCGCTCCATCTCGCCTGCCGCGCTCTCGATATCGGACCCGGCGACGCCGCAATCGTGCCCGCGATCACCTTCGCCGCGACCGCGAACGCCGCGCGTCTCTGCGGCGCCGACGCGGTCTTCGCGGACGTCGATCCCGAGACCGGCCTCATGGAGGTCCCGCACCTGCTCGCGGCCATCGCGGAGAGCGAGCGCCGAGGGCTCGTGCCGCGCGTCGTACTCCCGGTGCACCTCGGCGGCCAATGCGCGGACTTGCCGGAGATCGCCACGATTGCGCGCGAGCGCGGCCTCGCGATCGTCGAGGACGCGTGCCACGCGATCGGTACCGTCGAATGCCGTGCCGACGGCAGGGAAAGCCCCGTGGGCGCCTGCGCGCACTCCGACATGACCGTCTTTTCCTTCCATCCCGTGAAGACCATCGCCGCGGGCGAAGGCGGGGCGGTCACGACGCAGAGCGATGCGCTCGCGGAGCGGCTGCGCCGTTTGCGCAATCACGGCATCACCCGCGACGAGAGCCAATTCGAGGATCGAGTCGAGGCCTTCGAGCAGGCCGCGGTAAATCCCTGGTACTACGAGATGCTGGAGCTCGGCCTCAACTACCGGCTCAGCGACATCAACTGCGCCCTCGCATTGAGCCAGCTGCGCAAGCTCGACCGCTTCGTCGTGATCCGCCGCGCGCTCGCCGCGCTCTACGACGGCCGCCTCGACGCGCTCGCTCCGGAAATCCGGCGCATCGGAAAGCGACCGGGCTCGATCCCGGCTTGGCACCTCTACACCGTGCTCATCGATTTCGAAGCGATTGGCCTCACCCGCGGCCAGTTCATGCGCGATCTCGAGGTGCGGGGCGTGCGCTCGCAGGTGCATTACATCCCCGTACCGCGCCAGCCCTATTATCGCCGCTGCTACGGCGACATCGCCGTTCCCGGCGCCGACGCCTATTACCGCCGTACGCTCTCGCTCCCGCTCTATGTCGGCATGACCGGCGAGGACGTGGAGCGCGTCGCCGAGGCCATCGAGGAACTCGCGGCACGGCCCACGGCCCTACTCCGCCGCGCCAGATGACCACGGCCTGCATCGTCCAGGCGCGCGTCGCCTCCACCCGGCTTCCCGCGAAGGTCCTTAAGGAAGTCGCGGGCGAGCCGGTACTCGGCCACGTGCTGCGACGGTGCCGCGCCATTCCCGGGATCGACACGGTGGTCTGCGCAACCGTCGACAGCGCCGAATGCGAGCCTATAGAGGCGCTCGCGGAGCGCTACGGCGTCAAGACTTTCCGCGGCTCCGAAACCGACGTTCTCGCGCGCTACCTCGGTGCCGCGCGCGCGGTCGACGCCGATGCGATCATGCGCGTGACCAGCGACTGCCCTCTCATCGACCCCGGCCTCTGCGCTGACGTGCTGACGCGCCGTGCTCGGGAGGATGCGGATTACGCCGCCAACAATTTCGTCTACGGCTATCCGCACGGGCTCGACTGCGAGATCTTCACGCGCCAGGCGCTCGAGGATGCAGCGGTCTCCGCGCGCGATCCCTACGAGCGCGAGCACGTCTCGCCCTGGATCCGGAACAGGCCCGATCTGAACCGCGTCTCCGTCAGCGGCCCCGGCGGCGCGCGCGCAAAGTGGCGCTGGACCCTGGACTATCCCGAGGATCTCGATTTCTTGCTGGCGCTCTTCGAGTTCCTCCCACCGCCGCCGGCGATGCCGTGCTGGGAGTCGATCGCAGCAGTGATCGACGGCCGGCCCGAGCTTGCTCTCGTCAACCACACCCGCTGGCAGCGCTGAGGGGCCTGCATGAGCACGCCGCCCTCTGTCCTCATCCGCACCGACGCTGTGGCCGCAACCGGGACCGGCCACGCGATGCGCTGCCTCGCGCTCGCCGAGGCGCTGCAGGAGCAGGGCAGCGAATGCCGCTTTCTCGTCACGAGCTTGCCGCTGCTGCTCGCGGAGCGGTTCGCCCGTGAAGGCTTTGCGATCGAGCGCCAGCCGCATGCGATCGGGAGCGTCGAGGACGCCGCGGCGTCAGCGCAGATCGCGCGGCGACGCGGCGCCGACTGGATCGTGCTCGACGGCTATGCATTCGACGACGCCTTCCTCGAGACGCTGCGCGGTGCGGGCCTCCGCGTGCTGCTGATCGACGACCTCGGCGCGCTCCGGCATTATCGCTGCGATCTCGTCGTCAACCAGAACCTGCACGCGGATGCCGCGCTCTATCCCGCGGCCGAAGCCCGCCTCTTGCTGGGCCCGCAATACCTGATCCTACGGCGGGAGTTCTGGCGCTACCGCGAGGTTCCGCGCCGCCCGGCCGACGCGGTCGGGCGCATTCTCGTGAGCATGGGCGGGAGCGATCCCGAGGATCACGCGAGCCGCGCCATCGACGCGATCGAGGGTCTCGTGGGTCTCGATATCGCCGCGACCGTCGTCGTAGGCGCCGCCAATCCCCGCCTCGAAGCCCTCGTGGCCCGAGCCGCGGCGAGTGCCGCGGCGATCGAGATCGTTCACGGAACCGACGACATGCCCGGGCTCATGCGCAAAGCCGACCTCGCCGTCGCTGCCGCGGGGACCACCGCCTGGGAGCTCGCCTTCATGGGCGTGCCGATGCTGCTGGGCTCGACGGTCGCCGCCGAGCAGGCGCTGGCGCGCCGGCTCTCCCGGCACGGCGGCTGCATCTATGTCGGAGACTTCCGCGACTGCCCGGCGCCTCGCCTGGGCGATGCCATTTTGGGCCTCGTCAACGACACCGACATGCGCCGGCGTACCTCTGCGGCGGCGGGCGCACTCGTCGATGGGCGCGGCGGTGACCGCGTCGTCGCGGCAATGCGAAGCCAGCGTATCGAGGCGGAGAAGACCGACCATGCCGCATAGGATCGCCGTCACCGGCAGCGCCGGCGTCATCGGACGCGAGCTTGTCGCGCGTCTCCTCGCGCGCGGCGACGAGGTCCTGAGCCTCGACCGCGAGCGCATGCCCGAGCCGCTCGGAAGCCGCGTCAAGCACGTGCAGGTCGACCTTTCCGTAGGTGGCATGGAGGAACTCCGGCGTTTCCGGCCCGAGACCATCTATCACCTCGCCGCCGCCTTCGAGCGCTCGGAGGAGGAAAGCGGATTCTGGCTGCCGGGATATCGGGACAACATGGCGGTGACGCACCGGCTCCACGACATGATCCGGAGCCTCGGCGGCATCGAGACCTATATCTTCGCATCGAGCTACCTCATCTACGCGCCGCCGCTCTACCTCTTCGACACGCCGCAAGCGCAACCGGTCGCACTCCGCGAGGATCACCCGGTCGCTCCGCGCAACCTCTGCGGCGCCGCAAAATACTACGCGGAGACCGAGCTGCGCTTTCTGAGCGATGTCGATGGTCTGCCGCTTCGCGGCGTCTCCGCGCGGATCTTCCGGGTCTACGGCCGCGGCTCCCGCGACGTCATCTCGCGCTGGGTGCGCGCGCTCCTCGCGGGAGAGCCGATCGAGGTCTACAACCCCGAAAACCGGTTCGACTACGTCTTCGCGGGCGACGTCGCGGAGGGATTGTTGCGTCTTGCGGCATCGCCCGAGGCAAGCGGAGTCGTCAATCTCGCGACGGGCGCCTCCCGCACCATTGCGGACGTCGCGGCGACCGTGCTGCGCTTGACCGGCGCCGCGCCGGAGCTGGTGCAACATCGCGCGGCGTCCGCCCCCTACGAGGCGAGCGCCGCCGCAATCGGGCGGCTTGCCGCGCTCACGGGCTGGCAACCGCCGACTGCGCTAGAAGGCGGCATCGCCGCCGTCGTCGATTACGAGCGCGCGGCGCAACGGCGTGCGGCATGAACGTCCTCGTCCTCAGCGCCAGTGCCAAGGTCCTGCTGGTGGAAGCCTTCCGCGTTGCAGCCGCCGAGCGCGGCGGGCGCGTCCTCGCCGCCGATATCGCGCCCGACAGCGCTGCGCTCCACGCTGCCGATGAAGGCGTATTGCTTCCGCCTTCGAGCGAACCCTCCTTCATTTCAGCGCTGCAACGCCTTTGCCGCGACCGGAAGATCGGCCTGGTCGTGCCAACCCGAGACGCGGAGCTGCCGGTGCTCGCCGCCTGGCGCGAGACCTTCGCAGCGGCCGGGACGACGCTACTGGTCGCGGCGCCGAAAGCGATCGCCTGCTGCCAGGACAAGCGCCGCTTCGCCGCCTTCTGCCGCGATGCCGGCTTCCCGATCGCGCGGGTCTACGAGGCGGACGAAATGCCCGCGGCGTTCCCGATCTTCGTGCGTCCCGCGGTCGGCGCGGGCGGCGTCGGCGCGCGGCGCATCGACAGTGCCGAGGCCTGGACGGCGCTCGGAACGGAGCGCGGCCAGCTGCTCATCCAGGATTTCGTCGCCGGCGACGAATTCACCGTCGACGCACTCTTCGACCTGGAAGGGCGGCCGCTGCAGGCGGTGGCGCGTAGGCGCCTGTTGATCCGCGGCGGAGAGGCGCAGAAATCTCGCGTGGAAGATACGCCCGAGCTGACGGAGCTCGCGCTCGCGCTGGGGGCTCGCCTCGGCCTGGTGGGCCATGTCGTCGTACAGGCTTTCCGCCGTGCCGACGGCACGCTGAGCCTCATCGAGGTCAATCCCCGCTTCGGCGGTGCCTCCAACCTCTCGATCGTCGCGGGGCTCGATTCGCCGCGGCGGCTCCTCGATCTCGCGGCCGGCCGGCGCGAGGGCGCCGCGCCACGGCCGATCCGCCATGGACTCGTCATGCTTCGCTATTCCCGCGACACGATCCTCGAGCCCGCCGCGCTCGCGGCCCTCCGCTCCTACGCATAGGCCCCGTCATGATCTCGGCCCTCCTCCTCGATCTCGACGACACCCTCTACGACGAGGCGTCCTATCTGCGGAGCGGCTTCGCCGTCGTCGCGGAGCGGATCGCGGCGCTCTCCGGTGCCACCCCTTCGGCAGTTTTGGAGACGCTCCTCGCAATCGAGGCTCGCGAAGGACGCGGCAGAGTCTTCGACCGCGCGCTCGCCGCCTTCGGCATCGAACCCGACCCCGCCCTCGTGCGCCGGCTCGTCGCGGCCTACCGCCTGCACCGCCCGGCGATCGATCTCGACCCCGGCATCCGCCGATTGCTCGCACGGCTGGGATCGCGCTACCGCCTCGCGATCGTGACGGATGGGTTGCCGACGATGCAGCGGCGCAAGGTCGCTGCGCTCGACCTCGAGCCTGCTGTCGACGCGATCGTCTATACCTGGGAGCTCGATGCGCCCAAGCCTGACCCCATAGGCTATTGGCAAGCGCTCGACCGCCTAGGCGTCGCATCCGAATGCGCGGTCGTCGTCGGCGACAATCCCCGGCACGACATGCTCGCAGCGCGTGCGATCGACGCCCGCGCAATCCGCATCCGCAGCGGGCGCTTCGCCCACCTCCCCTCCCTCACGACCGCGCCTGAGGACCGCACGATCGAGCACATCGGCTTGCTCGAAGCGGCACTCGCGGAACTCGAGAAGGCCCCCGCCCATGTCTGAGCAGCCCTCTATCTCGATCGCCGGCCGCCGCATCGGTATGGGCGCGCCGCCCTACGTGATCGCGGAGCTCTCGGCCAATCACAACGGCAGCATCGCGCGCGCCTTCGCGATCATGGATGCCGCGAAGGCCGCCGGCGCCGACGCGATCAAGCTGCAGACCTACACGCCCGACACGATCACCATCGATCACGACGGGCCCGGCTTCCGCATCGACGAAGGGCCCTGGCGCGGGCGCACGCTGCACTCGCTCTACCGCGAGGCGCACATGCCCTGGGAGTGGCACGAGCCGCTCTTCGCGCGCGGACGCGAACTCGGTCTCGCGGTCTTCAGCAGCGTCTTCGACGAGACCTCCGTCGACCTGTTGGAGCGCCTCGGCACGCCCGCCTACAAGATCGCCTCCTTCGAGGCGATCGACCTGCCGCTCATCGAGCGCGCGGCGCGGACGGGGAAGCCGCTCATCATCTCCACGGGAATGGCAAGCCTTGGCGAGGTCGCTGAGGCCGTAGCAGCCGCGCGCCGCGCGGGCTGCAAGGAGCTCGCACTTCTCTACTGTATCAGCGGCTATCCCACCCCTGCGGGCGAGGCCAATCTCGCGACGATCCCACACCTCGCGCAAGCCTTCGGCACGGTCGTCGGCCTTTCCGACCACACGCTCGGTGTCGGCGTCGCCGCTGCCGGCGTGGCGCTCGGCGCCGCGATCGTGGAAAAGCACGTGACGCTCCGGCGGGCCGATGGCGGTCCCGACAGCGGCTTCTCGCTCGAGCCCCAGGAACTCATCGACCTCTGCCGCGCTTGCCGCGACGCGCAGGCGGCCGTGGGGTCCGTCCGCTACGGCGGCAAGCCCAGCGAGGCCACCAGTAAGCTCCATCGCAGATCGCTCTACGCTGTCGCGGACATCGCTCCCGGAGAGAGGCTCACGGCGCGCAACCTGCGCTCGATCCGGCCCGGCTTTGGCCTGCCGCCGAAACACCTCCCGGAACTCCTCGGCCGGATCGCGGCACGCCCCATTCCCCGGGGAACGCCGATCGCCTGGAGCATGGTTACCGACACCGCGGTAGCCGCCTCCGGCGGGTTAACGGCGTCTTAAAGAAGCCGGCGCAGACTGGCCGTTCGTCTCGAAGCAGGAAGACCCCTCGTGTCCAGCCTCACCACCGGCGTCGTCGATATCATGAACGTGCTCACGCAGAGCGCGCTCGACAACGCCGCCAAACTCGCGCAGTACCGCTTCGGGCTGGTGCAGCAGCGCCTGCAGGACCAGTTCAACCAGAAGGTCGCGGCCTTGAAGGCGCAGACGACCGATACGGCCGTCACGAATTTCCTGCAGGTGCAGATCAGCGCCGCGGCGGCTCAGAAGGCGCGGTTTACGAGCCTGCAGTCGCAATCGGGCGCCAACGCGAATGTGCTGAGCGACCTTCAGCAGCAGATTACGGCATTGCAGGCGGCAGCCACCGCGGGCGACTCCGCCGGTTTCGACGATGCGCTCTCCGATGCCAACGCCGACGTTTCCCAGCTCGTGGTCATCCCCCCGGATCCGGCGATGCAGCCCGACGGCGTCGCACAGCTCAAGACGAACGGCCTCGCGATCAAGTCGAGCTCTGCATACGACCTCGGCACGCCCGAAGGTCAGGCAGCCGCGCTCGCCGATCTCGCGACCGCACAGAACCAGATCGCGCAGATCTACGTGGCAACGACCGGCAACCAGACCGTGGCTGGCACCTCGGCGCAAGCCGCCGAAGGACAGCGGTCCACGCTCAACGACAAGCTCCAGGACATCGAGTTCAACGACCAGACGCAGGTGGCGCTGCAGACGCTCCAGCTCAAGCAGCAGTTCCAGACACAGGTCCACCTGATCGAGCTGAGCTTCGCCAATAGCACGAACGCCGCCACCTCCCTGCAGCAGCAGCAGCTCGCGCAGCAGCAGATTTTCGGTCCCCCGACGCCGGGAACGATCTTCTCGCTCTTCGCCTGAGTTCTCAGGCGGCGGAGGCGGTGGCGGCGCTTGCGAGGCCCTCAAAGAGCGCGATCGTCTCCCGCTCCATCTCCGCGAGGATCGCGCGCATCTCCCGCATGAAGATCGCGAAGAGCGTCTGCCGGAACTCGCCCTCGGCGACGCGATAGCCGTAGAACATCGCGATACGCGGCAGCGCGAAGAGCGTGCCGCTCATCATGGAATCCGCGCCCTCGAAATCCCGATCGGCGGTTGCGAGGAATTCCTTCACGGCGGCGTAGACGCCGCCGAAATCGGCCTCCTCCGGCTCGAACACCTCCAGGACCGCCGCAAGCGAGCGGTAGAGGGCGCGCGTCTCCGCGACGAAGCCCGCGAAGTCGCGCTGGCGCAAGATCTCGAAGGGGCGGAAGCGCGGCATGGAGGCACGGAGCGCTTCGAAGAGCTCCGCGCGATCGACCGGCGGCGTCGCGATCTCGACCGCTTCCGGCACGACGGGCCGTGCGCCCGGGATGATCGCGCCGTCGCTGGTATTGAGGGGTGCGAGGCCGTAGACGTGGATGGCCTCGCCGAGCATCCGGCGGCAAGCGTCGTAGACCCAATCCGTGAGCGCGATGCCGCCGAAATTCGCCTCGACTTCCAGCGGGTTCTTAGCGCGTTTGTCCGCGCTCTCCTTGTAGATGCCGACCTCACCGTAGACGGTGCCGCTGGCGTGATGGCCGCCGCCGGCGCGGAAGCCGCAATCGGTGCCGAAGAAAACGAATTTCGTGAAGCCCAGCATGATCGCGGAGGCGAAGGCGGTGTTGACGCAGGTGGGTGCTGCGCCCGAGAGCGTCTTGAAATCCTTGCCCAGGAGCTTCGTCGAGCTCACGGAGTCACGGAAGAAGAAGAAGGTCTCCGCGAACATCGGCGGCACCCGCGGATCGACCGTCGCGGACGCGATGAGCTTGATGCGCGAGAGGTCGCCGTGCTCGGCGGCCTTGCCCAGCACCTCCACCACCTCCGGCACGTTCTCGAGCTCGCAATGGAAATCGGGAACGATGCCGTTCCGCAGCAGCGGCTTCAGCGATGTCCCGCCGGAGAACAGCACCACGCGATCGCGGATGCGCTTCAGCGTCTCGATGGATTCGTCGAGGGAGGGACCTGCTCCGACAATGACGGCGGTCTCGGGACGCTCGAGCCGCGGCCTCCCTTCGAGGAGCCCGAAGGACCGCGCGGCGAAATTCGCGACCGCATTCGACATCATGCGGATTTCGTCCTCGAAGAAGCCGCGGTTGACGAAGGCGAATTGCACCGCCTCGTGCAGCTTGGTGCGTGCCTCGACGAAGGACCAATGCGGGTAGTGTGCGAAGACCCAGGCGCCATCGACGAAGGGAACGCCGTGTCGCGAGATCTCCGCGACGATCGCGCCGACCATACGGTCGGGCTCGCTCTCATTGACGATCCGGATCCCGCCGCCCGCGGCATCCGCGGCAGCGAGGAACTCCGACCAGTCGAGTGCACCCAGGGAATGCCGAATGAACTCGAGCGACGGCTCGACCAAGACGACCCATCGCGCCTTGGTCTCGCGCAGAAGCCGCGGCAAATGGTGGCCGAGGCCGATGCCGAAAACCACAAGGAAGGTGGAATTGCCGGTGGGATGACGATCGATCTCGTCGAGGCCGCGATTGCCGAGCTCTTCCTTGATCGCGTCGACCATGCGCACGCAGACCTCGCTGACGAGCCCCGCTGCGCCGGGTTGCTCCATGTAGAGCCGCAGCGGCTTGCGCATGAAGGCCGTCACTTGGTCGGCGGCGAAGCTCCGGGCATCGCCGCCATAGACGCGCTTTTCGCCGACGAGGATATCGACCGCAACGCCCTGCTCCGAGACGATCTCCGCAACCGGAGCATCGAGCGCGTCGAGCCGTGCGGCGATCTCGGGAAAGCGCTGCGCAAATGCCGCGCGCGAGCGCGCCGCGATTGCGTCGCTCACGACGGGCTATCCGAGGCGAGACGGGCGAGGACCTCCGACTCCAGGCGCTCGGCGGTCGTCAGCGCAGAGGACCGCCCGTCCTCGGCGGCGCGCGCGACATCGGCGGCGTTGCGCAAGCGCGTGCTCTCGGAATCCAGCAGACCGAGGGCGATCGAGACGTAGTCCGCCTCGTCGGCGGCGACGAGGCTGTCGCCGAGACCGTGCGCGCGCATCAACTCGCCATAAGGCTCCGCCGGTGCGGCGCTCGTCATGGCGACCGCGGGGACGCCACAGGCGATTGCCTCCGCAGCGGCGCGCGGCGTGAGGCCGCGAACGGGCAACAGCGCGACGTCGACGGCAGCGTAGAATTCCTCGGGCGTCGCCGCATCGACGACGAAGACCCGCGCCGCAAGCTCGCGGCCGAAGCGATCGATCAGGCGGTCGATGTTTGCGCCGGGCCCCATGTCGTTGCAGCGCAGGACGAGTGTCGCCTCCGGTGCGGCGGAGAGCACCGCAGACCAGAGCCGCACCGTGCGCGCGTCGAGCTGCCGCATCCAGATATCGGCCCCGAGGCGCGGCGTCGGGGAGGGCTTGCGCTGGAGCGGCCGGCTCCAATCCCGGATCAGCGGATAGTCGGCAGGCGCGAGCTTCGCCTCGAAGAATACCGGCTCGAAGCCCGGAGGATTCCCGAGCCAGGCCACGCGGACGGGGCCGGAGAGCCGGCCGAGCGCAAGCAGATCGGTCGGAGAGCTGCCGCCTGTGCAGTCGACGACAGCGTGCAGCCCTTCGTTCCGCAGAATGCGCGCGAGGGTCGCGGGATCGAGACCGGAGACGTCGCGCCAGCGCTCGAAAGCGCCGCTCAATCCTGCGTTCTCCGGCCAGCTTTGCGCCCCGATGCCGAAGCCCAGAACGGACACCCGGGAGCGATCGTGCGCGCTCGCAACTGCGTGCACCGCAGCGGCATCGCGGGGATCCGGAAGCCGCGAGAGGAGGTAGCCGATGACGAGCTTTCCCGCGGGAAGCGCGCGAGGCGCGTGCCGGCTCGGGGGTGAAAATTTCTGCGCCCAGGCCGCCGCACGCACCGCAATCTCACTCGCGTCTGCGCCGACCCAGGGTGCGTCCGCGAGATGCGCCGTGACGATTGCGGCATC
This sequence comes from Allostellaceae bacterium, assembly GCA_035581425.1. Taxonomy (GTDB): domain Bacteria; phylum Pseudomonadota; class Alphaproteobacteria; order ATCC43930; family CGMCC-115725; genus DASZHJ01. The sequence goes on from DATJVP010000098.1 coordinate 38,432, forward strand.
ATCGGGCGCGAGTGCGCAGGCGGCGTCGTGGCTCTGCCGCGCCGCAGCGCCTTCGCCCACGGCCGCGAGCGCACGCCCCTTGAGGCTCAGCATCGCCGCGGTGGCATCGGGCGCCTCGGCCGCGGGACGCAGCGTCTCCACGGCGGCGGCGGCGGCACCCAAGCGCAGCAGCGTCTCGCCCAGGAATTGCCGAGCCTCTCCGTCGCCGGGGTTGAGCGATAGGTGCTGGCGGCCGAGGTCCGCCGCTTCCGCGATGCGCCCGCTCGAGACGAGCATCCGCGCCCGCGCGAAGAGCGGCTTCTCGCGGATCGAGAGAAAGGCCTTGCCGAAGGAGGGAAAGAAATCCGGCACGAGCGCCGCGAGCTCCGGGACGACGCCCAACGCCGTCGACATCTTCCCGAAATAGAGGCTCTCGGAGAGATTGCCGGCCTGCGCGTAAAGCGAGGCCACGATCTCGGCGACGGTGCCGTTCATAGGCTCGTGCTCATGGCACTGACGCAGGATGGTCAGCGCCTGCTCGAGCTCGCCGAGCCGCCAGGCAACGAGGCCGAGCATGAAATGCAGACGGAGGGACTCAGGCTCGCTCTCGCTCGCCTCGCGGAGCGAGCGGACGGAACCGGCGGCATCGCCCGCTGCGAGCTGGCGCGCGGCTTCGGCGACGAGATCCTTCGTCCGGGGCCGCCGGAGTTCGTCCGCGGAATCGGCGGTCATCTCGGCGAGGCCTAGGCGCTCTCTCGAATGGTGCCGACGGCCTGCACCGGACGCTGCGGCTGCTCCTGCGACGAGCGGGCGCCCGCGAGCAAGCCTTCGCCGATCTGCACGTTGATGTTGATGAGCGGCTCGACCCCAGCGGGATCGGGCTTCGCGAGCAGCTCCGCCGTGCGCTTGTCGATGAAATTCGCGAGGCCCAGGAGATTGCCGCGGATCGGCGAGGGCATCGTGCAGGCGGGATCGAGGAGGCTTGCCTGGAAGATGGTCCAGAGCCGCCAGTTCTGACGGAGCGCGGCGCGGAAGGGATCGACGGGGCCGCTCTTGGTGTGACTGAGCTCGCGCGCTGCTTCGAGCAACGCCCAGGCCTCGGTGCGAGCGGGGTTACCCGCCTGGGGCGTCGTCTGGTAGCTCCGTCCGGGGAAAGCCATTCAGGATCTCCTGCTCGCGCCGGATCAGCTGTTTCGCTGTCTTCAGCGCTTGATAGAAGGCGCCTTCGTCGACCTGCCGGCGAATCTCACGAGTGAGCTCGCCAGTGCTCGGCGCTGCTGCTTCGAATTCTTCGATAAATTGATGAATTAGCGGTAAATAGGCCGCTTCCTTCGCGGGGAACAAATACCTGCACTGTATGGCGAAATAGATGCGGAGGGCGGGCGTATTGGCCCCCTCCTCGGTGACGATCTCCTTCTCGCGCAGGACCGCCGCAGTATTGTGGATGAGAAGCTTCGCGGCCGTGGCGGAGTTCTGGATCACCACGCCGTTGACGATCAGCCTCTCGTTCGGCTTCAGGTTGATGGCGAGCGGCATTCTACCGGTCTCCTCATGGTCGTAGTGAGGCGGGCGTTCTACACCGCTCATGCTTGCGGCCTGGTTAACCGAGGCCGCGAACGGGCGGCCCGAAGGCCGCCCGCCGTGGTAGTCAATGTGCTGCTATTAACGGAAGAGGCGGAGAACCGCCTGCTCCGACTGCGTCGCGATCGAGAGAGACTGAATCGCGAGCTGCTGACGGGTCTGCAGAGTGACCAGGTTGGTGCTCTCCTGGTTGACGTCGGCGACCGTGAGCTTGCTGGCGCCGCCCTGGAGCGTCACGATGTACTGGCTCGTGAAGTCCAAGCGGGTCTGCAGGAAGGTCACGTTGCCGCCGATCGACTGCGCCGCAGACTGGATCGTGTTGATCGCGTTCTGCAGGCTCTGGAACGCGTTGTCGAACACCGACGTCGCGTTGCTCACCGCGGAGAAGCCCTTGGTGACGAGGTTCTTCGCGGCGTTGCTCACCTTGCTGATGATGCCTGCCGTGACGACCTTGCTGTACAGCAGGTTCTGGCCGCTGATGGTCAGCTTGGACGCGGTCGCGTTGCTGAACTGCAGCGTCAGAGACGACGTCGAGGAGTTCACCAGGTTGAGGCCCTGGTAGGACGCGTCGTTGAGCAACGTGTCGAACTGCTGCGCGAGCGTGCTGAACTGCTTGGCCGAGGCCGCCCGCTGAGAGGAGGTCTCGGTCTTCGCGGCGTTCAGAATGCCCTGCAACTGCTGCAACACCGAGATCGCGCTCTGAGTGGCGTTGACCGCCGTCGTGAGCGAGGAGATGCCCTGATCGATCGAGTCCTTGCGGAGCGAGAGATCGTTGGCGCGGTTGTCCAGGCCTTGGGACTGGAAGAATTTCACCGCGTCGTCGAGAGCGCTCGCGACCTTGAGACCGGTCGCAAGGTGCGCCTGCGTGGTGTCGAGGTTGGCGTTGATGTTCTGCAACGCGAGCAGGTTCTGCTGCGTCGCGGTACCGAGGACGATGTCAGACATTTACTAGTTCCTTTCTGGGGGTTGAATGCGGACCGCTTTGCGATCCGGATGCGAGGCAGCAATTGCCGTGCCATGGGGCGCGCTCGCGACGCCGCCCCGAAAACCCCGAAATTTCGCGTGTTCCGTGACGATCTCTGGGATCGCGATCGCACCCACCGGCAAAATCTGCCGGGTGCTCTTTGCCTAGCGGCAGGAAATTCCGGGCGCCGAAGCGCCCGCGCGAGCCGAGCTTAGGCCTCGCTGTCGACGCGCTTGCCGCGCGCGAAGGCGACGGAGGCGCCGGCGATCGCGCGGATCGCGGTCTTGGGCGGCACCTGGAACACGACGAAGCCGGTGACGGGATCGCGCGATTCGATCATCACGCGATGCGTCTCGGGATCGAACTGCAGGGACAGCGGAAATGCCGGCGATTGGGCCGTTTCAGGGTAGGCAGAGCGTTCTCCGCCATCGTCCGCCGGCAGAGCAGCAGCCGCAGCGGCGGCGGCAGGACGCACCACCGCATCGCGGCTCGCCGGAGCGAGCGGCGTCGGTTGTGCGATGTCTGCATCTCCCGACATGCGGTGCTCTTCACCTTCGTTTAACCATCGGCCTCGTCTTCGGCAAAGCGTCGCGCCGAGCGGCCCGAAGCCGGAGCCGCCTGCTCGGCGGCCCTTCGAGTAACCTCCTAGCAAGAAACGTGCCCCCAGGAGGCATATTTTGCCCGTGGCGGCCGGTAGCGCTTGCCGGGACCGGCAGCAATCGTCGCGCCGAGATTGCGGCCCGAGCGAAAAAACCCGTGTCCCGCAACGGTTTCTAGCGCTGGCACGTGCTGGCATGGGAATTGCGGTTTGGCCCCCGAGCGAACTCCCGTAGAGCTCGCTCCGGATGGTTCGAAGGAGCCGCAATGAATACCGCGCCGGTTTCACCGATCGCACTCGACCGCGCCGCGCCGCCCACGCCGCCGGCGCCGGCGGCGCAGAGCTTCGCGGATCTCCTGGCGGGCGCATCCCCTTCGCTTGCGGGATTCTCGTGGCGATCGACGCCGGGCGTGGATGGTGTGGGCGCACTCGACGTTCCCACCCCCGCGACGAGCAAGAAGACAAGCTCCGCCGACGACGGCACGAACGCACCGCCCATCCCGCTTCCAGTGCCGACGCAGCAACCGCAACCGACGGCCGCGTCCGGTAATGGAGCCACTTCCACGTCGTCGGCCGGCACGACCGGCTCGCCGCAGCAGCAGACATCGACGCAGCAGCAAGCGGGATCGGCAGCGAGCGGCGCCGCGACCGCTGCCAAGACGGCGGAGGCCGCGCGCACCGCCTCGGTTCCGGCCATCGGCGCCGAAATCGGTGCCCGCGTCGCAGTCGCCGCGCAGAACCTCGTCTCGCAGCCGAGCCAAGCCCTCGCGACGCTCCCGCACGGCGCCGCACCACCCACGGCGACGCCGCCCGCTCCGACCCCGCCGCCGCCCACGGTCCAAGCCCACGGCGCCGCCACGCCGGATCCGAGCACGATCGCGCCGAAGCCTGGCGCCGCGCCCGCCGCGGCTGCCGGCACGGTGCAGACAGAACTCCAGACGCAGGTAGGCCAGGTCGCCGAAAGCTTGCAGGCCTCCGCCGACGCCTCCGATGTCTCCAGCGCCGCACCCACCGCAGGAAGCGATAGCGACCCCGGCGCGCTTGCGACGGCCGCCCTTACGGCGGCGCCAGCCGCCGCGGCCGCGCCCGCGACCGAGACCACACTTCCGCCGGCGATCGCCGCGAGCGCGCTCGATCAAGTTGCAGCCGCCATCAAGCAAGCCGCGCGCGGCGGGCTCGACCGCATCGAGATACAATTGAAGCCGGCCTCGCTCGGCGCCATCGACGTGAAGCTCGAGCTCGGCCACGACGGTCACGTCAACGCCGTGATCTCCGCCGACCGCAGCGACACGCTGATGATGCTCCAGCGCGGGTCGGGCGAGCTGCAGCAGGCGCTGCGCGATGCCGGCCTGCAGACCGACACCGGCAGCCTCAGCTTCAACCTCCGCGGGGATGGACAGGGCGGCAATCAAGGGAGCGGCCAGAGCAGCTCCAACGGCGCCCCCTCCGCCTCCGCTGCAACGGGCGATGCCGGCCCGCTACCGGTAATCCCCGCCGCTACCGGCGCCACGCATAGCGGTCTCCTCAACATCCAGGTCTGAGTGGAACCATGATCACGTCCTCGACCGTCACCAGCGGCCTTCCGGCCTCCTCCACCGTCGCCAACACCAGCTCGGGCATCAGCACGGGCTCGACCAGCCCCACGGATCCATCGCTGCTCTCGCAAAACTTCAACACCTTCCTGACGCTGTTGACGACGCAGCTCCAGAACCAGGATCCGCTCTCGCCGCTCGACACCAATCAATTCACGCAGCAGCTCGTCTCGTTCAGCGAGGTCGAGCAGCAGATCGACACGAACAACAACCTGCAGACGTTGATCAACCTGCAGAACGCGAGCCAAACGATCTCCGCGCTCCCGCTTGTCGGACGCACCATCAACTATTCCAGCAACACGGCGCCGCTTAGCGGCGGACAGGCGAGCTTCTCCTACACGCTTCCGACCAACGCCATTGCCGCGACGCTCGCCGTTGCCGACGCCAACGGCAACGTCGTCTACACCGCTCCCGCGGCGACCGCGGCGGGCCTCCACAGCTTCACCTGGAACGGCACCACCAATACAGGCGCCACGGCCGCCAACGGCGATTATTCCCTGAGCGTTCTCGCTGCGAACTCCTCGGGCCAGCCCATCACCTCGACGATAACCGCGTTCGGACAGGTCGACAGCGTCAACGTCACCAACAACGTCGCGACCTTCGACGTCGGCGGCGTCAGCGTCCCCATGAGTCAGTTGCTAACCATCCAACCCAGCTCGAACTGATCGCGTCGCGCAAGGAGCCACCCCCATGAGTATCTTCGGTGCATTGTACTCGGCTGTCTCCGGCCTCAACGCCAACAGCCAGGCGCTCGATATGATCGCCGACAACATCTCGAACTCGAACACGCCCGGCTACAAAGAGACGCAACCGCTGTTCTCGACGCTGGTGACGCAGGATCCGACCGAGACCACCTACACGCCCGGCGGCGTGCAGGTCTCGCCCTTCTCGGCGATCGATCAGCAGGGCCTGCTCCAGGCGTCGACCTCGCCGACGTCATTGGCGATCCAGGGCGGCGGGTTCTTCGTGGTCAACAACAACGCTGCCGGCGCGAGCGCCAATGGCGCATTCTCCTTCACGCGGGCAGGTGCCTTCACCATCGACGCCAACGGCAATCTCCGGAATTCCGCGGGTCTCTATCTTCAGGGCCAGGCTCTCACGGCGGCGCAAGCCCAGGCGATCCAGAACGGCGACTTCTCGCAGCTCACCGCAACCTCCTTGACCTCGCTGGAGACGGTCAACGTCAACGGGCTCAGCGGGACCGCGCAGGCGAGCGCCAACGTGACCCTCGCGGCGAACCTGCCGGCCTCCGACACGACCGCCTCGCCCGCGCGCACCGTGACCGTGCCGGTCTACGATTCGCTCGGAAATGAGCACGACCTCACGCTGAGCTTCACGCGCACCGCCACCGCCAACCAGTGGCAGGTCGCGGGATCGCTCGCCAACGCCGGCGCCAGCACCGTCACCATCGCCGGCGGCGACGACATCGTGCAGTTCAATCCCGATGGAACGCTGAACGCCGCGGGAACCACCTTCAACGCCGCGAACGCCCTCAGCATCGCGTGGGATCCCGGAGTTACCGGCGCCACCACTCCCCAGACCCTGAACTTCAATCTCGGCAGCGACGGTCAGGCCGACGGGCTCGGCCAGTTCGGCGGCCCCTTCTCGGTCTCGCGCGTCAATCAGGACGGGCTGCGCTACGGCAACTTCACGGGCATCAACGTCGACCAGAACGGCATCGTCACCGCGAACTTCGACAACGGCGAGCAGCGGCCAATCTTCATCATCCCCGTTGCGACCTTCCAGAACCCGGACGGGCTCGCGGCGCAGACCGGAAACACCTATCTCCAGACCGACAACTCCGGCGGCTATCTGCTGCGGCAATCCGGCACGGGCGCCGCGGGCCAGATCGCGCCGTCCGCGCTCGAGGGCTCGACGGTTGACATCGCCACGGAGTTCTCGAACCTCATCATCACTCAGCGCGCTTACTCCGCGAACGCGAAGGTGATTACCACCTCCGACGAGATGCTGCAGGAGCTCATCGACGCCAAGCGCTGACGAATTCCATCACTTGGAAAGCACCGCCGGGTTTTCGCAGCCCGGCGGCGCATTTCACAGTGCGTTAGCAAGGGATTAAGAACGCTCCTTAGCGTTTTTTTAATCCCGAAGAGTGCAATATCCGCCGCGATTCACCCTCCCGTCCGGGAGGCCAACGACAAGCGGGCACTGCGTTTTGAACATGAGCACAGCACCTTCCCACACCGCGGAAATCGACGAGCTGCCGCCGCCGAACACCAAGCGCTGGGTCATCCGGCGCAAGGCAGAGGTCGTCGCAGCCGTGCGCGCAGGCGTCATCAGCCTCGACGAGGCTTGCCGGCGCTACACGCTCTCGATCGAGGAATTCCTCTCCTGGCAGCGTCTCATCGACAGCCACGGCCTCGCAGGCCTGCGCGTCACGCGGCTGCAGGACTACCGGAGCATGGATCGGCCGCGCTGAGCACCGCACCCTGCCTCCCCGCGGCAAGATTTGCCGCGAGATAGGCAGATTTTTCCGAGCATTAACTACTCTTTCACCGAGCGGCCCTAGCCTCGATCGCGACGCGGTCAGCGGAGGCAAAGCCACGTGAATGGGTTGATGCAGAGCTTGGCGCGGCTCGGCGCGGGACGGCTCGCGGCCATTGCCGGGGTCGGCGTCGCGATGGTCGCCTTCTTTATCTTCCTGACCTCGCGGCTCGCAACGCCGAGCATGAGCCTGCTCTTCGCCGACCTCGATCTCAAGGACAGCGGACAGATCGTCCAGAAGCTCGACGCGATGAACGTGCCCTATCTGCTCAAGGGCGATGGCGCGCAGATCCTGGTGCCCGGAGATCAAGTCGCGAAACTCAGGATGACGATGGCCGAGCAAGGTCTGCCGCGCGGCGGCTCGATCGGCTACGAGATCTTCGACAAATCCGAATCCTTCGGCGCCTCGAGCTTCGCACAGAACATCAATCAGCTCCGCGCACTCGAGGGCGAGCTCGCGCGCACCATCGGGAGCCTCGGCCCGGTCGTTTCCGCGCGCGTCCACCTCGTGCTCCCGCGGCGCGATCTCTTCGCGCGCGACAATCAGGAGGCAAGCGCCTCGATCGTCGTGAAGCTCCGCGGCGGCGACCGCCTGAACAAGGGACAGGTGGCGGCGATCCGCAATCTCGTCGCCTCGGCCGTGCCCTCGCTCAAGCCCGGACGCGTCTCGATCGTCGACACCGCCGGGAATCTCCTCGCGCGCGGCGACGGCGAGCAGGACAACGCCGGCTCAGGCGCCGGCGCCGAGGAACTCCGCGTCAACTACGAATCCCGCATCGCCCGCAGCGTCGAGGAACTCCTGGAGCGGACGCTCGGCCCCGGCAAGGTCCGCGTCGACGTCCACGCCGACATCGATTTCGACCGCGTCACCACGAACTCCGAGACCTTCAACCCCGACGGCCAGGTCGTGCGCTCGACGCAGAACGTGGCCCAGAACGATGACAGTACGACCGGCAGCGACCAGCCTGTCACCGTCTCCAACAACCTCCCCGGCAATCAGCAGCAGCAGCAAGCCGCCGCCGGCAACGCTGCTCGCAACAAGGCCGCGCACAGCGAGGAGACCGTCAACTACGAGATCTCCAAGACGGTCCGCAGCCAGGTTCACGAGGCCGGCGACGTGAAGCGGCTCTCGGTCGCGGTGCTCGTCGACGGGAACTACGAGAATAAACCCGACGGCAGCAAGACCTACGCGCCGCGCACGCCGGATGAGATGAAGCAGATCACCGCGCTCGTGCGCTCCGCGATCGGCTTCGACGAGAAGCGCGGCGACAGCCTAGAGGTCGCCAATCTCCGCTTCGCCACTCCCGACGAGCCCGGCGCAGCGCCGGCGCCCCCGACCATCCTCGGCTTCGAGCGCGCGGAGGTCTTCCGCATGGGCGAGACGCTCGTGATCGCCGTGGTGGCGCTCCTGGTGATCCTGCTGGTGGTGCGTCCCGTGCTCTTCCGCCTGCTCGAAGGCGGCGGCGCAAGCGCCGGCGCCGAGACCGCGGGACTGCTGACGGAGCCCGCCTACTCCGGCGCCCCACAACTTCCGCCGCCGCCCGGGATGAGCAACGCAGGCGCTTCCGGCACCAGCGTCGTTCCCACGCAGATGCCTCGGCCGCAGACTCCGGTCGAGCAGATGATCGACATCGGCCAGGTCGAGGGCCGCGTCGCCGCCTCGAGCATCCGCAAGATCGGCGAGATCGTCGACAAGCATCCGGAGGAGGCCGTCGCGATCGTCCGAAGCTGGATGTACCAGGGCACGTGATCACCCTAGACCCCGCAAACGAGGGCACAGCGCACCATGCGCGTTCGTGAGGATTTCCGTACGCTCACCGGCCCCGAGAAGGCCGCGATCCTGATGCTCGCACTCGGAGACGAGCACACCGCGCGCCTCTTCTCGCTGATGGACGACGAGGAGATCAAGGAAATCTCCCAGACCATGGCGAATCTGGGCACCGTGAGCTCCAACATCGTGGAGCGCCTCTTCGTGGAGTTCGCGGAGCACATCTCGGCCACGGGCTCGCTCGTCGGCACCTACGAGAGCACCGAGCGGCTCCTGCAGAAAGTGCTCGGCAGCGAGCGCGTCAACCAGATCATGGAGGATATCCGCGGTCCGGCGGGCCGGACCATGTGGGACAAGCTCGGCAACGTGAATGAGGCCGTGCTCGCGAACTACCTCAAGAACGAATACCCGCAGACCGTCGCCGTCGTGCTCTCGAAGATCAAATCAGATCATGCGGGACGCGTCCTGACGCAGCTTCCGGAGAGCTTCGCGATGGAGGTCATCATGCGCATGCTGCGCATGGAGGCCGTACAGAAAGAGGTGCTCGACGACGTCGAGCGCACGCTCCGGAACGAGTTCTTCTCGAGCCTCGCGCGCACCAACCGCCGGGACTCGCACGAGCTCATCGCGGAGATTTTCAACAGCCTCGACCGCAATACCGAGAACCGCTTCATCACGGCGCTCGAGGAGCGCAACCGCGACTCCGCCGAGCGCATCAAGGCTCTCATGTTCACCTTCGAGGATCTCGGCAAGCTCGATGGGACCGCGATCCAGGGCCTGCTGCGCAGCGCCGACAAGGAGAAGATCCCGCTCGCGCTCAAGGGCGCCTCGGAATCGCTGCGCGAGCTGTTCTTCACGAACATGTCCGACCGCGCAGGCAAGATCCTCAAGGAGGACATGCAGTCGCTGGGTCCGGTCCGCCTCAAGGATGTGGAAGAGGCGCAGGCCTATCTCGTCGCGCTTGCCAAGGATCTCGCCGCGCGCGGCGAGATCGTGATCTCCGACGGCAGTGCCGAAGACCAGTTGGTCTACTGAGGAACCATGGTCTCAATCCCTCAGAAATACCTCTTCGAGAACTCCTTCGATCAGCCGCAGGGACCGATCGCCGTGAATTTCGGGCGCAAGCCCACGGAGCCGACTTTCAGCCGGGCGGAGCTCGATGCCGCTCGCGCTGCGGCGACGGAGGAGGGCCGGCAGGCGGCATTGATCGAGGCGACAGCAAGCCTCGAGCAACGCCTCGCCGATACGGTCGACCGCCTCTCCGCCGGCCTCGACGCGCTCCTCGCGCGCGAGGAGGAAATTCGCCGCGAGACAGAGCGGCAGGCGATCGAGCTCTTGCGCACCGCGCTTGCGAAGGCGCTGCCGGAGCTCGCTCGCGCGGGCCCGCTCGCGGAGATCGAGGCCATGATCGCGAGCTCCCTCGCCGAGGTCGTCGATGAGCCGCGGATCGTGTTGCGCGTGCCCAACGATCTCTTCGATCCGTTGCGCCAGCGCCTCGGCGCGATCGCCCAGCGCAGCGGATATGCCGGAAAATTCGTGATTCTCGCCGAGGACACGCTCGGTCCCGGCGATTGCCGCCTCGAATGGTCCGACGGCGGCGCCGAGCGCAACCTGCGGCGCCTCGGCCAAGCGATCGACGCCGCCCTCGCCCGTACCCTCGCCGCCGCAACCCCGAAGCCAGAGTCTTCCCGTCAGGAGAGCCAAGATGAGTGAACCCAACAACCTCCAGCTCGCGGAGATCGAGAGCGAGACGCCGGCGCAGGCGGAGTCGCGGCCTCAAAACGCAAAGGACCTCGAGGCGGTCTACGACATCCCCGTGCAGATCTCGGCGGTCCTGGGACGGGCCACCATGCAGGTGAGCCAGCTCCTGAAGCTCGGCCGCGGCGCAGTGGTGGAGCTCGACCGCAAGGTCGGCGAGGCCATCGACATCTACGTCAACAACCGCCTCGTCGCGCGCGGCGAGGTCGTCGTGGTCGACGAGCGCCTCGGCGTCACCATGACCGAGATCGTCAAAGCCGACCGCTCCTGAACCGAAGGACAGCTCGATGCGCCTCCTCATCATCGGCCCGCTCGAGGGCTACATCAGCTCTGCGGGCAAGATCGCCCTCTCCCGCGGCGCCACCGTCGCGCATGCCGACGATATCGAGCGGGGCCTCAACTCGCTGCGCTCGGGCCAAGGCGCCGATCTCGTCATGCTCGACGTCAAGCTCGACGTGGGCCGCCTCGTCGAGAGCCTGAGGCAGGAGCGCATCAACGTCCCCGTCGTCGCTTGCGGGATCGGCACAGACGCCGAGGCGGCGGTGCGCGCGATCAAGGCGGGCGCGAAGGAATACATTCCCCTCCCGCCCGACGCCGAGCTCATCGCAGCCGTCCTGGAGGCGGTAGCGCAGGAGAGCTACTCGCTCATCTTCCGCGACCCCGCTATGGGAAGTCTCGTCAAGCTCGCGGAGCAGGTGGCGCCCGCAGACGCGAGCATCCTCGTCACCGGCGAAAGCGGCACCGGCAAAGAGGTGTTGGCGCGGTTCATCCACCGCAAGAGCCGGCGCGCGCGTCACAACTTCATCTCCGTCAACTGCGCCGCGATCCCCGAGCAGCTCCTGGAGAGCGAGCTCTTCGGTCACGAGAAAGGCGCCTTCACCGGCGCCGTCGCGCGCCGCATCGGTAAGTTCGAGGAGGCGAATAGCGGGACCCTGCTCCTCGACGAGATCAGCGAGATGCACACGCGGCTCCAGGCGAAGCTGCTGCGCGCGATCCAGGAGCGCGAGATCGACCGCGTCGGCGGCGTCCAGCCGATCCGCGTGGACATCCGCCTCATTGCGACCTCGAACCGCGATCTCGAGGCCGAGGTGCGTAAAGGCAATTTCCGCGAGGACCTGTTCTTCCGCCTGAACGTTGTGCGGCTGGAGATGCCGCCGCTGCGCGAGCGCAAGCAGGATATCGAGCTCCTCGCCGAGTTCTTCGTCAAGAAATACGCGGAGGCAAACGCCGTGCCGGTGCGGCCGCTCACATCGGAAGTGAAGGAGATGCTCGTCCGCCACGCCTGGCGCGGCAATGTGCGCGAGCTCGAGAACACCATGCACCGCGCGGTGCTGCTCTCGCGCGGCACCACCATAGGCCCCGATGCAGTGATGCTCTCGAGCCTCAAGACCGAGGGCGATGCGGGAACCGCGGTGATCGCAAGCAAGATCGGCCTCGTCGGGCGCACCGTCGCCGACGTCGAGCGCGACCTCATCCTCGAGACGCTCAATCACTGCCTCGGCAACCGCACCCATGCCGCGAACATCCTGGGAATCTCGATCCGCACGCTCCGCAACAAGCTGCAGCAGTACCGTCAGGAAGGCCTCCCGGTGCCGATGCCCGGCGAGCCCGAGCGGGCGAGCGCCTAGGCGAGCCCCGGCGAGAGCGCGATGACCGACCTCGCGACCAATACCGCGCAGGAGCAGGCGCCGCTCGCGCAGTTCCTGTCGCGCGTCGGCGCCGCGCTGCGGCGCGGAGAGATCGCGCTCGCGCTCGCGGTCGTCTCGATCCTGGTCGTGCTCATCCTGCCGATGCCGACCTGGCTCCTCGACGGCAGCCTCGCGCTCTCCATCACCTTCTCGGTGCTGATCCTGATGGTGTCGCTGTTCATCCAACGACCCCTGGAATTCTCGGCCTTTCCGACGGTGCTGCTGATCTCGACCATGCTGCGCCTCGCGCTCAACCTTGCGACGACGCGGCTCATCCTGAGCCACGGCCACGAGGGAACGGCGGCGGCGGGCCACGTCATCCAAGCCTTCGGCGGCTTCGTGATGAGCGGCAATTTCGTGATCGGCGTCATCGTCTTTATCATCCTCGTGGTGGTGAATTTCGTGGTCATCACGAAAGGCTCCGGCCGCATCGCCGAGGTCGCCGCGCGTTTCAGCTTGGACAGCATGCCCGGCAAGCAGATGGCGATCGACGCCGATCTCTCCGCGGGACTCATCGACGAAGCCGCCGCGCGCAAGCGCCGCGCCCAGCTCGAGGACGAGAGCAACTTCTTCGGCGCCATGGACGGCGCCTCGAAATTCGTGCGCGGCGATGCCGTCGCGGGCCTCATCATCACCTTCATCAACGTCGTCGCAGGGATCGTGATCGGCGTGGCGCAGAAGGGGCTGACCTTCGCCGAGGCGACGCAGAGTTACACCCTCCTCACCGTCGGCGACGGCCTCGTCACGCAAATTCCCGCGCTCGTGGTCTCGACCGCCGCGGGCATGCTCGTCTCCAAGGCCGGCATCTCCGGCTCGATGGACAAAGCGCTCTTCGGCCAGCTGAGCGCCTATCCCTCGGCGCTCGGCCTCGCCTCGGTCCTGACCCTGGTGCTGTCGCTGCTTCCGGGAATCCCGATGCTGCCCTTCCTCGCGCTCTCGGCGCTGACGGGCGCTGCAGCCTGGCGCCTCACCGATCGGCGCGAGGCCGAGGCCCGCGCGGAAGCCGAGAAGGCGAGCGCCGCTGTCGCGCCGCCCAAGGAGGAGTCGATCCACGCGGCGATGCAGATCGACCAGATACGCCTCGAGCTCGGCTACGGGCTGCTCGCCCTCATCAACAACGAGCACGGCCCCAAGCTCACGGACCAGGTGCGCTCGCTCCGCCGGCAGATCGCGACGGAGATGGGCTTCGTCATGCCCTCCGTTCGCATCCAGGACAATCTGCAGCTCTCCGCCAACACCTACGTGATCCGCATCAAGGAGATCGAGGTCGGGCGCGGCGATCTCCGTCCCAACATGCTGCTGGTCATGGACCCCCGCGGCGAGACGATCAACCTTCCCGGCGAGACCACGGTCGAGCCGACCTTCGGCCTCCCCGCGCTCTGGACCGCGGAGAGCAATCGCGAGGAGGCGACCTTCCGCGGATACACCGTGGTCGAGCCGCAGACCGTCGTCACCACGCATCTGACCGAGGTCGTGAAGGACGCGATGGCGGAGCTTCTCTCCTATGCGGAAACGCAGAAGCTCCTGGACGAACTCGACAAGAGCCACCAGAAGCTCATTGCGGACATGGTGCCGAGCCAGATTTCCTCGGGCGGCATCCAGCGCGTCTTGCAGAACCTGCTCGCCGAACGCATCTCGATCCGCGACCTTCCCGCGATCCTCGAAGGCATCTCCGAGGCTTGCGGCTATAGCCGGAACGTCAGCGTCATCACCGAGCACGTGCGCGCGCGGCTTGCGCGCCAGATCAGCGATGCTCAGACCAACGAGACCGGCTTCATCCCGCTCATCACGCTCTCCCCGGCATGGGAGCAGGCCTTCGCCGAGGCGATCGTGGGCCAAGGCGAGGAGAAGCACTTGGCGATGCCGCCGACGCGGCTCCAGGAATTCATCACCAGCGTCCGCCAGACCTTCGAGCGTCACGCCATGAGCGGCGAGACGCCGATTCTGCTGACGAGCCCTGCGATCCGGCCCTATGTCCGCTCGATCATCGAGCGCTTTCGCCCGATCACGACGGTGATGTCGCAGAACGAAATCCACCCCAAGGCGCGCATCCGCACGCTCGGACAGATCTGAGGAGCCAGCCCGAGCCATGCATCTCCGCAACTTCACGGCTCCCTCGATCCAGGAAGCGATGACGCTGGTGCGCCAGGAGCTGGGGCCCGACGCGATCATCGTCTCGACGGAGGACGATGCCGAAGGTGGCGCCTGCATCACTGCGGCGCGCGACCGCGCCGAGGCGGGCATGGTGTCGGCCCAACCAACCGTCGACGTGACCGACCGGCTGAGCGAGGCGCTCGCGGCCGGCGGCGTTCCCGGCCCGCTCGCGGAAAAACTGCTGATCGCCTCCCTCACCTTCGACGCCGACGACGATCTCTCGTCGCTCTCCGGCGCGCTCGCCGCGACCTTCTCCTTCGCGCCGGTCCCCGAGCAAGGTCGCATGCGCCCGCTGCTGATGGTCGGCCCGCCCGGCGCCGGCAAGACCATGACGGTCGCGAAGCTCGCGGCGCGGGCGGTGATGGCCGGTCGCCCCGTGCGCGTGATCGCCGCCGATATCGTGCGCGCGGGCGCGATCGAGCAGATCGCAGCCGTCGCGCGGGTCCTTGGCATCTCGCTCACCACCGCGGAGACCGGTGGGCGCCTCGCACTCGCGGTCGCCTCGGCACCGCCCGAGGAGCTCGTGCTCATCGACGGCTTCGGCATCAATCCCTACAACGCCGCCGACCGTCGTGAGCTCGAGGCGCTCATCGCTGCGGCGAGTGCAGAACCCATGCTCGTGCTGGCCGCCGGCGGCGATGCCGTCGACACCGTCGAGATCGCGCGCATCTTCCGCGACCTCGGCTGCTCCCGCATGACCGCGACGCGGCTCGATCTCACGAGCAGGCTCGGAAGCGTGCTCGCGGCAGCCGAAGCCGCGAAACTCGCCTTTGCCGAGGCCGGCGTCGCGCCCGAGATCGCCGATGGCCTCCTCCCTCTCGATCCCCTGCTGCTCGCGCGGCGCCTTCTCGCGCAGGCCCCGCTCGAGCGTCAAATCCCGCCGAAGAAACGAGTGACCATATGACCCCAGCGCAAATCCTGCGTGCCCTTCCGGGCAACGAGCCCCTGAAGCGGAACATCCTCGCGGTCGCCTCGGGCAAGGGCGGCGTCGGCAAGACCTGGTTCTCGATCACGCTGACCCATGCGCTCGCTCGCGCAGGCGCGCGCACGCTCCTCTTCGACGGCGATCTCGGCTTGGCCAACGTCGACGTGCAGCTCGGCATGACGCCCGAGCGCGATCTCGGCGGCGTCACGGCGGGCCAGATGAAACTCGCCGATGCCGTCACGAAATACTCAGGCGGCTTCGACATCATCGCAGGACGCTCGGGATCGGGCAGCCTCGCGACCCTGCCACCCAATCGGCTTTTCGCGCTCCGAAACGAGCTGCAGGCGCTGGCCCAGGTCTACGACTGGGCGGTGCTCGATCTCGGCGCTGGGATCGAGCGGACGGTGCGGCTCCTCGCGGCGCAGTCGCGCGCGTGCCTCGTCGTCACCACCGATGAGCCCACAGCGATCACCGATGCTTATGCCTTCATCAAGATCAGCGCTATGGAGAAGCTCGCCGACAACATCCAGATCGTCGTCAACATGGCGGCCAATCACCGCGAAGGCGAGCGGACCTATCAGACGCTCGCTCGAGCCTGCCGCGAATTCCTGAAGCTCGAGCCCAAGCTCGCGGGCGTGGTGCGGCGCGACGACCACGTCAAGGACACGATCCGCCGGCAAGCCTCGCTGCTTACTCGGCATCCGACCTGCGAGGCCGCCAGCGACGCCGAGGCGATCGCGCGGCGCCTCGTCGAGACACTCTGATCGGAGCGAGGCAGCGGAGCGCGCCATGGCGGACGTCGGAAGCCTCCTAACGACGCTTACCTACCCGGCTCCCACCGCCGTCGCGGCCCCGGCGTCGCCCATCGCGGACTTCGCCTCGCCGCCCCCGCCGGCCGCTCTCGCCGCGGCAGGAACCGTCCTCGCCACCGTGCTCAGCAGCGACGCCGGGGCCGCGCTGCTGCTGAAAACCGATTTCGGCACGCTCGCGCTCAATTCGCCGCTCGTTCTCGCCGCGGGGACCTCTGTCGAGCTGAAGCTCTTTGCGGGACCGCCCGCGAGCGCCACGATCCTCTCCATCGACGGCGCACCCATTGGAAGCTCGGCCGCCAGAAGCGCGGCTGAGCCGGAGCCGGCAGGCGAGACCGCGGCACCGCCCTCGGAATCCGTCGAGCTCGGGCAGACGCTGCGCGCAACGATACTCTCTGCGGGAGCGGAAGCCGACGCTCCCGCCGCGGGCACGAGTTTGGCAATCCGCGTGCTGCCCGCGGCTACGCCGGCTGCAATGGCCGGGACAATCCTGCAAAGCAGCGGCGGCGTCACGGTGGTCGCGACGCTAATCGGGAAACTCGCGCTCGACGCGCAGATCGAAGCAGCGCCGGGGGCAATACTCTCGCTCGAGCGCATAGACACTCCTTCCGCGTCCGGGGTCCAGGGAGGCTCCAAGCCCACGGGATCGCCCAGTCTCGGTGCCGACTGGCCTGCCCTCGACGAGGCGCTGCAAACCCTCGACCGGACGGCGCCCGCGCTCGCCGCGGCCCTGCGCGCAGACCTGACGCCTGCGTCCGCCCCTCGCCTCACCGCGACCTTGCTGTTCTTCCTGGGCGTTCTTCGCGGCAGCGCCGCGTGGCCCGGCGATCAGCTCGCGGCCTCGCTTGGTGCCGCTGGGCGCGGGGATCTCCGGGCGCGTCTAGCAAAGGACCTCGACGACCTGCGCACGCAGGCGCGCGAGAGCCTGCGCGGCGATTGGCGTATTTTCACCCTGCCCCTCCTCGACGAGGGCGCGGTCCGCCCGATCAGACTCTATTTGCGCAATCGCGACGAGGGCGCCGGGGCGCAGAACGAGCAGGGAACTCGCTTTGTCCTCGACCTCGACATGAGCCGGCTCGGACCGCTGCAACTCGACGGGCTCCTGCGGCGTGGTCGTTTCGATCTGGTCTTGCGCAGCCGCGTGCCCATCACGGCCGAGACTAAATCGGAGATCGGAGCGGTCTTCCGTCGCGCCCTGGAGGGCAGCGGTTTCAACGGCGACGTCGCCTTCGTCACTGCCCCGCGCTTCCCAGTGACCCCGCTCGACGCGCTCCGGCCGCACCTCGGCGTTGAAGCCTGATTCAACCGGATAACCGAGCCGCCTCCATCCTTGTTCGCCCGAGCCCGGCTGGATATGCTCTCGTCGCAGCAGCAGCCCGCTGGCGGGAGGGGCCGATGGGGCGTGGTCGTGCCGCGGGGGTGCGCCGGGTATCGCGCAAGAAGGTGCCTCCCGCTCGGGCTAAGCCGAAGCAGGTCAGGAAGAAAAGCCAAGGGGGTACGCTCGCAGCGCTGAAGCGCGAGCTCGAGGACGCTCGTCAACAACAGGTCGCGACGGCCGACATTCTCAAGGCGATCAGCCGGTCGTCCTTCGATCTGCAGGCCTTGCTCCAGACGCTGACAGTGTCGGCGGCGAAGCTCTGCCGCGCGGACATGGCCGCGATGACGCGCCAGGATTCAGACGGCTTCTTCTACCACGTGACCAATTACAACTTTCACCCGGACTGGGTGGATTTCCAGAAATCGCGACCGCTCCGCCCGGGGCGCGAGAGCGTGGTCGGCCGCGTGCTCATGGAGGGCAAGCCGGTTCAGGTTGCCGACGTCCTCGCCGATCCCGAATACACCTTTCTTGAAGCCCAGAAGATGGGACGTTTTCGCACCTTCATGGGCGTTCCTCTGCTTCGCAATGGGGAGCCTATCGGGGTGCTCACCATCGGACGCCGCGCCGTCGATCCCTTCACAGCGGATCAGATCGGATTGGTCTCGACCTTCGCGGATCAGGCGGTGATCGCGATCGAGAATGCCCGGCTCTTCGAGGAAGTACAGGCGCGCACGAACGAGCTCGCGGAGGCTCTGGAGCAGCAAACCGCGACCGCCGCGGTGCTACGCGTCATCAGCAGCTCGCCCGGCGAGCTGCAGCCGGTGCTCGACGCGATCGTCCGAACTGCGCGGCGCATGTGCAATCCCGATTTCACCCTCCTCTTCCGCCTGATCGACGGCAAATATCACGTCGCGGCCGCGGACGGCGCTGACCCGGAATTCATTCGCTACCTCCGCGGGCATCCGGTAGCACCGGAAACCGGCACCATGGTAGGCCGCACGGCGCTGGAGGGGCGTACGATCTACATCGAAGACGCCCCGAACGATCCCACCTACGCCTGGCAGGAAGCGGCGCGGCGAGGTCACTATCGCACCACCCTCGGAGTGCCCTTGCTTCGTGACGGCGCTGTGGTCGGCGTGATTGGCCTGGTAAGCGCGGCCCCTCGGGCGTTCAAGCGAAAGCAGATCGAGCTCGTCGAGACGTTCGCCGCCCAAGCCGTCATCGCCATGGAGAACGTCCGCCTCTTCGAGGAGACGCAGGCGCGCACTCGGGAATTGACCGAGGCCTTGGAACGGCAGACCGCGACCTCCGACGTTCTCAACGTAATCAGCCGCTCGTCCTTCCACCTGCAGCCCGTGCTCGACACCATCCTCGAGGTCGCGAGCCGCCTTTGCGAGGCGGAGTTCGGGACGATGTTCAAGCTGCAAGATGGCAGGTATCATGTTGCGGCCGCGACCAATACCGCCGCGAGTTTCATTCAGCACGCTGTCGAGCACCCGATCGTGCCGGTGCGGGGGTCCCTCATTGGACGCACGGCGCTCGAGGCCAAGACGGTACACATGCCGGATTGCCTCGCCGATCCCGAATACACCTTCTTGGACTTTCAGGCGGTCGGCAATTACCGCTCCATGCTGGGCGTGCCGCTGCTGCGCGAGGGCGAACCGATCGGTGTCATCGGCCTGATGCGAGCGGCAGTGAAGCCCTTCACGGAAAAGCAGATCGAGCTCGTGACGACCTTCGCGGATCAAGCGGTGATCGCGATCGAGAACGTCCGCCTCTTCGACGAGGTGCAGGCACGCACCCGCGAATTGACCGAGGCGCTAGAGCAACAGACCGCGACTTCTGAGGTGCTCAAGGTAATCAGCCGCTCCGCCTTCGATCTCGGGCACGTTTTCAAGACGGTCGCGGACAGTGCCGTCAAGCTCACAGATGCCCACCGAGCCTTCATCTATCGCTATGACGGAGAATTCGCCCACCCCGAGGTGATGATCAACGTATCGCCCGAGCTGCGGGTGTACGCAGGGCGGCACCCCATAGGCCCCGGTCGCTCGAGCGCCACGGCCCGCTGCGTCCTCGAGCGGCGGACGATTCACATCCCCGACGTCACCGAGGATCCGGAATACACCTACGGCGCGAAAGAGATCGATCCGCTGCGCACGATACTCAGTGTGCCGATGCTCAAGGGTGATGAGTTGCTCGGCGTCATCATGGTCTATCATTTGGAGGTCCGGCCGTTCACCGAGAAGCAGATTGCGCTGATCGAGATTTTCGCGGACCAAGCGGCGATTGCGATCGAGAACGTGCGTCTCCTGAGCGAGCTCCGTGAATCCCTGCAGCAGCAAACCGCCACCGCCGACGTGCTTAAGGTCATCAGCCGCTCGACTTTCGACCTCGAGACCGTGCTGCAGACGCTCGTGGAATCCGCGGCGCATCTCTGCGAGGCCGATCAGGGCACCATCACACGGCAGCAGGACGGCGTCTTCTATCGCGCAGCGTCCTACGGCTTCTCCTCTGAGTTCAACCAGGCCGTGACGCGCCTTCCGGTCGAGGTTGAGCGCGGCTCCGCCACCGGCCGAGCCCTTGCGGAGGCGCAGATCGTTCACATCCCGGATATAGACGCCGACCCCGATTACACTTTCGCGGAAGGCAGGAAGTTCGGCGGATTCCGCACGATCCTCGCGGTGCCGATGCTGCGCGAGGGCGTGCCCAGCGGCGTCCTGACGCTGACGCGCATCGCGGTGCGTCCGTTCTCGCAGAAGCAGATCGAGCTCGTCTCGACCTTTGCGGATCAGGCTGCAATTGCGATCGAGAACGTTCGCCTCTTCGAGAGCGTCGAGCAACGGACGCGCGAGCTGCAGAAGTCCCTGGAGGATTTGCGGACAGCGCAGGATCGCCTCGTGCAGACTGAGAAGCTGGCCTCACTGGGTCAGCTCACTGCGGGGATCGCGCATGAGATCAAGAACCCTCTCAATTTCGTCAACAATTTCGCGTCGCTCTCGACCGAGCTCATCGACGAACTCGAGGAGGGGCTCGGCAAGGTGGAACTGAGCAAGGCGACGCGCGCGGAGATCGAGGATACCATGTCGATGCTCCGCGGAAATCTCGACAAGATTGTGCAGCACGGCAAACGCGCCGATTCGATCGTGAAGAATATGCTGCTGCATTCCCGGCAGGGCACCGGCGAGCACCGGCCCGCCGACATCAACGCGATCGTCGAGGAGAGCCTCAACCTCGCATATCACGGGGCGCGTGCGGAGCGGCAGGGCTTCAACATCACGCTGGAGAAGTCCCTCGATCCCGCGGCGGGCGAGGTCGATCTTTTCCCGCAGGAGATCACGCGCGTCCTGCTCAATCTCATCTCAAACGGGTTCTACGCCGCGACGAAGCGCAAGGCGCAGGAGAGCGGCAATGGCTATGAGCCGAAGCTCGCCGTCGCGACCAGAAGCCTCGGCGACAGCGTCGAGATCACGATCCGCGACAACGGCACCGGTATTCCGCCGGAAGTGCGCGACAGGATCTTCAATCCGTTCTTCACGACGAAGCCAGCGGGAGAAGGAACCGGCCTCGGCCTCTCGCTCAGCCACGACATCGTGGTAAAGCAGCACGCGGGGTCGATCTCGGTGGAGACCGAGCCCGGCACCTTCACGGAATTCAAGATCGTCCTGCCGCGCCGAGCTGCTGCAATCGCCGAAAGGGGAGCACGTTCATGACCGTCCTCATTCTCGTGGTCGACGACGAAGCCGACGTGGAGATGCTGTTCCGGCAGCAGTTCCGGCGCGACCTGCGCGCCGGCCGCTTCCTCATGGAATTCGCGCAATCCGGCGACAACGCGCTCGCGATCATCGCGGATGCGAAGAACGCATCGCTTATCCTGATCCTTTCCGACATCAACATGCCCGGGATGAGCGGGCTCGAACTGCTGCCGAAGGCGAAGGCCGCGCGACCGGACGTCCCTGTGATCATGATCACGGCCTATGGCGACGACGACACCAAGCGCAAGGCGCTGGAGCGCGGCGCCGAGACGCTCCTGACGAAGCCGATCGATTTTATGGCGCTCAGGAGCGAGATCGAGACCCGTCTCGAGCCCCCGGCATGACCGCGCGCATCCTTTTCGTCGACGACGAGCCGGACCTCCAGGCGTTGATCCTGCAGAAGTTTCGCCGCCAAATTCGCGAGGGAGCCATCGATTTCCTCTTCGCGCGCGACGGTCTCGAAGCCCTCGCCAAGCTCGATGAGCATCCCGACATCGACATGGTCGTCAGCGACATCAACATGCCGCGGATGGACGGCCTCTCGCTCCTGGAGAAGCTGCAGGAGGCCGAGGAGAAGCTCTCGACGGTGATCGTCTCGGCTTACGGCGACATGCAGAACATCCGTACCGCCATGAACCGCGGCGCCTTCGATTTCCTCACCAAACCGATCGATTTCCCCGACCTCGAGGCGACCATTGCCAAGACGATCCGGCACGTCGAGGCGCTGCGCGAGGCGCGGCGGCGGCAGGCGGCGGCCGAGCGTGCGCACGCCTCGCTCGCGCGCTACTTCTCGCCGAACCTCGCAGAGCGGCTCGCGGGCGACATGGACGGCATCGACTTGAGCGGCCAGCGGCGCGAGATCGCCGCGATCTTCACGGATATCGGCGGCTTCACCACGCTGGTGGAGACCCTGGAGCCGAACGTGCTGGGGCCGCTTCTCAACGACTACCTCGCGTCGATGGCGAACGTCGTCTTCGCGCATGAGGGAACCCTCGCGAAGATCATCGGCGATGCGCTCCACGTCCTGTTCGGCGCGCCCGGCGACCAGCCCGATCACGCCGCTCGCGCGATCGACTGCGCGCTCGCGCTCGACGCCGAGGCGCAATCCTTCCGCCGGCAATGCCGGGAACGCGGGATCGCGCTGGGCGCGACACGGATCGGGGTCCATGCAGGGCCGGCGATTGTCGGAAATTTCGGCGGCGGCCGGTTCTTCGACTACACCGCCTATGGCGACACCATCAACATCGCGGCGCGCCTGGAGGTCGCCAACAAGCAGCTCGGAACCCGTGTCCTCGCGAGCGCGGCGGTCGCCTCACGCGCGGGTGACTTCCACGGTCGTCCCGTCGGCGACCTCGCACTCCGCGGCCGCAGCGAGCCGATCCGGGTCTTCGAGCCGATGCCTCGCGTGCTCGAGCAGGTCTCGGAAGCCGAGCTCTATCGCAAGGCATTCGCGCTCCTCGAGGCCGGTGATTCCGGCGCGCTATCCGCGTTCGCCGCGCATGTTGCCAAACACTCGGACGACCCGCTCGCAGCTTTCCACCTCAAGCGCCTGCTGAACGGCGCAACCGGCACTCGCATCGCGCTCGAATGAGCGCGACCCCGCTCCGCTAGGGCGCGCACTCATGAATCGTCGGTGATGTCCGCTTTGCCCCGACGCCGACCGCCGTTGTGCACCAGCAGCAAATGACACGAACCCAGCCGTTGTCAGGTTGATGACGCGTGTAACTTCAATGATCGGCTATCGCAATTGGGCACGAAAGAAAGCGATGTTTACCGCGAGGCCGGGCAGCAACCACTGGAACAGGCGCACGACCGAAAGAACTTCGCCTTCCGACGCGCTGCTCCGAGCGGCTAGGCGCAACACCTCGCCGCGCAAGTTGCCGTAGTTGGGCAGCGAGCGAACAGTCGAGACCGCGGCCTCGTGTATTTCGGCGACCAACGTCTCGTATTCGCCTCGCTGGAGCCTTGGTCGCAAATCCGCCCAGGCGAGCGCGAAATAGCTGGGCCAGCGGGCCAGTGCACGGTAGTCGGTATTCAGGAACGGTAGACCTAGCACCTTTTTCAGATCGTCGAACACGAGGCGCGTCGAGGCGTCGGCATGATGATACTCCATCAGAACAAGCTTTCCCGCGGCCCTCGGCGATGCCGGCTCTGCTTGAATAGCGATGTCGTGTGGCGTCTGGAGTTCGCCGCCTTCAAGCAGTAAGCGCGCCAGCGTCGCGAGCAGAATGTATGGGAAATTTCCATCGGAGAAGATCTCGATGCTCTCATCAATGTCCTGGAGCTCGCGCTCGACATAGCCGATTTGTGCGAGCCGCTGCCGAAGGGGCGGTGGCTGGAGCGCGCTCACTTTTTCTTCGACCAGATACCTGAGGCGATGGCATGCATCAGTGAAGTCGCGCGAGGCGCAGACCGGACGCGCACCCTGCCAGAAGGCGTCATAGAAAGCGCGGTAATGCGCGAAGCTCATCGTCACGACGCCCATCCACGGCACGCCAAGGATGGCTTTCATGTCCTCGTAACGCGCCTTGAGCTCACCCTCAGCCAGGAATTCCGGCACGGGATGGGGCTGCGGAATCGGGTCTGGCTTAAGACGAGGAAGGTTGGCCATGGCTTGTCGACGGTTCGTGCAGAATCCAGGCTCTACGTTACGTGGATTTTCGCGTCTTCTCCAGCGCTGCATATGACGGCCGGCGCCTCGGAGTTTCCGCCGGGTGGCGGCGCGCCACGACAAGCTGGCAGCGAACTACCTTGCTTTCGTTCAGCTCGCCTCGATCAGGCTATGGCTTCGCGTTAATGAGTCCGCGTCCTAGCTAGTCCCCGAGCGCCGCCGGAAATTCTCGATTGCGAGCGCGTCGAGCTCGATCGCCTCGCGGCGCGCGATGCGCTGCAGGCGCAGTCGATCCCGATTGGCGGCGGCGATCTCGTAGCGCTTCATCTCCTCGAAGGCCTGCGCGAGCGCTTCGCGCGCCTGAAGGATCTGCACCTCGGCGTCCGCCTGCGATTTCTCGAGCGTGCGCTGGCGTTCCATCGCCTGGCGGATATAGCCGGCAAAGCCGAATTGCGCCTCGAGCGACACCGAGGCGGCATCGGCCTCGGCCTGCTGCTCCTCGGCGAGGCGCCGGAGTTCGTCGTGGAGCCGCTCCGCGAGCCCCTCGAGCTCGGCCAGGGTGCGGCGGCGCTCATCCACCTGCCAACGGTGCAGGCGGATCAAGCTTTCCATTGTGCTCACGCCTTCGCGCCTTCCAGGATCCGCTCGAGCGCGGCGTAGCCCTCGACGAGATCGGCGCGTTCCTCGCGCGCTTGGGACAGGAAGGTCTCGAGCGCGGAATAATACTTGATCGCCTCGTCCACCTTGGCGTCGCTGCCGCGGCGGTAGGCGCCGAGACGGATCAGCTCGGCCATGTCCTCGTAGGTCGCGATGAGCTGCCGCGCGCGCTGGACGACCGCATTCTCGCGCGCATCGTTGCAGCCGGGCATGGTGCGGGAAATCGAACGCAGCACGTTGATTGCGGGATAGCGTCCGCGCTCCGCGATCGCACGGTCCAGCACGATGTGACCGTCGAGGATGCCGCGGACGGCGTCGGAGATGGGCTCGTTGTGATCGTCGCCCTCGACGAGGACAGCGAAGAGGCCGGTGATGCTGCCCTTGCCCGTCCCCGGCCCTGCCCGCTCCAGGAGCCGCGGCAGCTCCGCGAAGACCGTGGGCGTGTAGCCCTTGCTGGTAGGCGGCTCGCCCGCGGAAAGCCCGATCTCTCGCTGCGACATCGCAAAGCGCGTGATGCTGTCCATGAGGCAGAGGACGTCCTGATCGCGGTCGCGGAAATACTCGGCGATCGCCATGGTCGCGTAGGCGGCCTGCCGTCGCATCAACGGAGATTCGTCGGAGGTCGCGACCACGACCACACTGCGCTTCAGCCCCTCTGGGCCGAGATCGTCCTCGATGAATTCCTGGACCTCGCGTCCGCGCTCGCCTATGAGCCCTATGACGGTACAGTCGCTGCCGGTATTGCGCGCCATCATCGAAAGCAGGATCGACTTGCCTACGCCCGAGCCTGCGAAAATCCCCATGCGCTGACCGCGGCAGCAGGTGAGGAAGGTGTTGATCGCACGCACGCCGAGATCGACCTTGCCCTGAACGCGCTTGCGCCTGTGCGCCTGCGGCGGGGGGTTGCGGAGCGGATAGGGGGCCGGTCCAACCGGGAGAGGTCCCTTGCCGTCGAGCGGCTCGCCCAGCGCGTTGACGACGCGGCCGAGCCAGGCATCGGAGGGATGGATCGCCGGCACGGCCGGCACGACCTCGGCCTTGGAGCCGAGCCCCACCCCCTCGAGCGCACTGAAGGGCATGGCGAGGGCGCGGCGGTTGCGGAAGCCCACGACCTCGCAGGCGACTCGTCGATTCGTGCGGGTCAGGACCTCGCAACGACCGCCGACGGCGAGGCTCGGGGGGACGCCACCGAGCTCCAGAAGCATGCCGAGCACGCCGGTCACTCGGCCATAGCGGTAATGCTCGGGAAGCTCGCGCATCTCCTGCAGAAGAGTCGCCAGCCCCACGGTTTACCTCCCCTCGTCGGACGCGGATGCCCGGTCTCTGCCGGGCCGCGGAGATCATCTCAGAAGCGTGTTTAAGGTGCAGTTAAACATGCGACTTTTCGGGTGCTCTCGAGATGCGCGCAAAACCCTCCCGAGTCGGGCTCGCATTACCGAATGATTTGCTCTCGGGGCCGCCCATACACCCGCAGGAGGAGTCCCCCTGGAATGCCGGAGCACGCTAAGGACGCAACGTCCTCCCCAAGGGGGTGAAATCCGCCTCGCCGAGACTCGCCTGGTTAATAGGTTGTTAACCTAGTTCGATAACAATGTTTAAATTGTGCGCTGACCGGGCACGGGGCGGTTTACGCAGGCACGCGGAGGTCAGAATGAGGGTACTTCTCGTCGAGGATGATTCCACGACCGCAGCTAGTATCGAGATGATGCTGCGGGCGGAGAATTTCATCGTCGACACCACCGATCTCGGTGAAGATGGGCTCGAGATCGGTAAGCTTTACGATTATGACATCATTATTCTCGATCTCATGCTTCCGGACATCGACGGGTACGAGGTGCTGCGCCGGCTGCGCGCGGCGCGCGTGCGCACGCCGATCCTGATCCTCTCCGGGCTGAGCGAGCTCGACCACAAGCTCAAGGGCCTCGGCTTCGGCGCCGACGACTTCCTGACGAAGCCCTTCGACCGCCGCGAGCTCATCGCGCGCATCCAGGCGATCGTGCGCCGCGCCAAGGGCCATTCTGAATCGGTGATCCGCACCGGCAAGCTCCTGGTCAATCTCGACAGCCGCACTGTCGATGTCGAGGGCCAGCCGCTTCGCCTCACCGGCAAGGAGTACGGCATCCTAGAGCTCCTGAGCCTGCGCAAGGGTACGACGCTCACCAAGGAGATGTTCCTCAATCATCTCTACGGCGGAATGGACGAGCCCGAGCTCAAGATCATCGACGTCTTCGTCTGCAAGCTCCGCAAGAAGCTGAGCCAGGCGACGGGCGGCGACAATTACATCGAGACCGTCTGGGGCCGCGGCTACGTGCTGCGCGATCCAGTCCCCGGCGAGGCCGTAGAGGCGGAGAGCCTCGCCAAGGTCTAGCCCGTCGTCTTCGGACTTTCCGCGCGGGAAATCGCGCCCGCGCAGTCGTGCATCGCCTTGTCGACCGGCTGGCCCGGCGGCGGGGTCGGCACCTTGCCGGTCGGGCCCGGCACTCCCTCGAACTCGAAAATTTGCAGCGATGTGCCGCCCACGAGGACGCGCATCACGTAGTGACCCGTGGGATCGCCTTCGGTGATCTGCCAGGCATGCGTGATGATCCCGCCGCGGGCATCGGAATACTCGTCCATGAGCGAGGTCGTGCCGTCGCGGGAGATCGTGCGCCCCGACATCATCGGCCCCCAGGTCTTGGGCCTGGCCGGCGCCTGAAACTCCTCGCGCCAGCGCACGACGGGATCCTTTGCGCGCAGGAGGATCACCCAGCCGAAGTCCTGCCCGATCGTGAGCGGCACCGTCGCCGAAGGCGTGAAGAGCACGCGCCCATCCGCATCCATATCGAAAAGGCCGAACTGCGCGCAGACGACCTCGACGTCGGTCTCGGGCGCCTCGGCGGAGGTTACCGCCTGAGCGGAGGAGCCGATCGCGAGCAACGCCGCGCCGGCCAGTGCGAGCCACCTGACCATCTCCGCTCCCGATCCAAAATCAAACATCGCCGCGAGCGCCTTGCTCGACCGGCGCGGCACGCTACCAAACTCCAAATCCGCCGGCAATGTCGGCTGCGCGGCTTCAGGATCCCGAAGATGCTCCCGCCGGCGCCGCGAGCGACACGGTCCTTAGCAGCTCCTGCGAGCCGACGCCGAGCCGCGTGATGCAGCCGATCGCAGTCGAAACCGGCACGTTCAACAGCCTCAGGCGGTCGTCGGGCAGGTAATAGATCGACCCGGCCGCAGGCGTCGGGGCGCTCGGAATGAAGACGGTCGAGAAACCGGTCGAGCTTCGCTCCATCACGAAGGCTAGAACCCAGCAATCCTCGACCCAGGCGAGTGCGGCCTTCACTGCGGATTGCGAATCCATCCCGACCATGCCCTCGGTCATCGCTTTCACAATGGTGAAGCCCGGTATTCGCCGGAGCAAGAGCTGCTCCAGCCTGTCACCGGCCGCGCCGATCACTGCCGTGCGCGCAAGAAAGCCCGCGATGAGACAGATCGCCACGAGTGCCAGGATCGCAAGCAGATAATCCGCAGCGACGCCAGCGACCGTCTCCGCCGGCATGAGCCGTGCCAGCGGCATCAGCACTGCCGCAATGAGCTTCACCGCTTGTACCGCCAGGACGATGAGAAGCGCGAACGGCACCAGGAACAGAATGCCGCGCACCATGATGCGTATGGGATTTCTCAGAGCTTCCATGCCTTCCTCCCTGCAGGAATTTTGCGCGGGCCGCCCGCGCGCGAAAACCAACGCGGAGGAATGACGGCTCGGGATCGCGTCGGGCCGACGGCTGCCTGGCGCCGCCCCGACGCGGTCCCTTTACTCCGCCATCACTGGATCACGATGTCGACGGCACGATTG
Source organism: Allostellaceae bacterium (assembly GCA_035581425.1). GTDB lineage: Bacteria > Pseudomonadota > Alphaproteobacteria > ATCC43930 > CGMCC-115725 > DASZHJ01. The sequence continues at coordinate 66,923 of DATJVP010000098.1, forward strand.
CGCTGCTCCGACACATCGTTGGCGGTCGGCACATTGAGCTGCTCCTCACCCGTCCAGCGCAACGTGATCGCATCGGCCGGCACGCCCGCGGCTACGAAGGTGTCCTTGACCGCTTGTGCGCGGCGCTCGGATAGATGCTCGTTGAAGGCAGGCGTCCCGACCGTGTCGGTCTTGCCGATGATGGTGACATGAGCGCCCGGCCTTGCCTTGAGCGCCGTCACCGCGTCCGCAACCACCTGTCGGCCTTCCGGTGTGATATCGGAGTGGCCAGTCTCGAAGAGGACTTGGAAACTAATCGGCGGCGCTGGCGTCGCGGTCTTGGGCTCGAGCTCGGCAAGCGCGGCATAAAATTCATTACGGCACCTGCCGGCCTTGATGTTCTCCCAATCCCTTTCGGTCTCTTGCACCCAGCAATCGAAGCGCTCTTGCGCGCGCGCGGCGACGGCAGGCGACTGCTGCCGGGCGCCGCCATCCAATACCGTCAGGAGACGCTGGCGCGCGTTGGCAAGCTCGGTGCGCGTACCCAACGGCGCCTGCTGCGCGATCGCCCAGCGGGCTTGATTCTCAGGCGGCACCTGGTCTCCGTTCGCGGCCTGAATTCCCTTTCTGCTGAAATAATCGGAATCGACGTAGTCCCGCTCTTTGTAAAGCTGGTCGGCATAGGCCGCGTATTCCCTGGCGAGGCTCTGCGTGAAGTTGCCGCCACCTTGGAACTGCGAGGTTCTCGACTTAATTCTGCTGAGGTTTATGCCGGCGGTGTCGGGGTTCCCCACCATCGTGCTCATCCAGTCCGAGCACGCGGAGACCGCCAAGCCTAGCGCCACCGAGCACGCCAGGGCGTGGATCGCTCCCCAGCGTCGAATGCAACGCAATAGCGACGGGCGAGCGGGCATAATACAACCTCCCCTGGACGTGTTGGCTCCGGCTACGCGCCGGCGACCCCCCGAAAAGCATTCGGCGACTATGATTTAGCGCCGCTGGGGCGTCTCAGCAACCACCGCGGCCCGGAAAGATTGGGTACCTGCCGCCCAATCCGAGGCGACGCTATCCCACCGCCACGCGCTTGGGCTGGGCGGCGGCAGCGACCGGCACATAGATGCCGCGGTTATCCGGAAGGGGCTGGAAGCGGTCGCTGACGCCAAGCACGGTCTCGGCGCCGCCGAGATAGAGATATCCGTCCGTGGCGAGCACGCGGAGGAGCCGGTCCAGAATTTGGCCCTTGGTCGCCTGATCGAAGTAGATGAGCACGTTACGGCAGAAGATCACGTCGAAGGCGCCGAGGCGTGACGGGTCGTCGAGCAGGTTGAACTGCTCGAAGCGGACCCGCGCGCGCAGGCCCGCATCGATTTGCCAACGTTCTCCCTGCTGCTTGAAATACTTTAGGAGGAGCTGGATCGGCAGGCCGCGCTGCACCTCGAATTGCGAATAGAGCCCCGTCTCCGCCTTGTCGAGAATTTCCGTCGAAAGGTCCGTCGCGAGGATCTCGACCTGCCAATCCGCGAGCGCAGTCTCTTGCTCCGCTAGCATCATCGCGAGCGTATAGGGCTCTTGCCCGCTCGAGCAGGCGGCGCTCCATATCCGGATCTGCTTGCGCTGAGCGCGCGCCTGCACGAGCGCGGGAAGCACGTATTCCGTGAACTGTTCGAAGGGCTTTATGTCGCGAAAGAAGAAGGACTCGTTTGTCGTCATTGCCTCGATGATCTCGCGCACGAGATCGCCCGCGGGGCGCGCACGCACCACCGCTGCGAGCTCGTCGAGGCTCTTGAGCCCGTGCTTGCGCGCGACCGGCAGCAGCCGGCTCTCGACGAGATAGGCCTTGTCGCGCGTCACCACCAGGCCCGAACGGTCCTTGAGCAACTTGCAGAGGAAATCGAATTCCTCGTTCGTCATGCGGCCCCCCTCGCGGCAAGGCGCGCAATCGTCGGGCCGAGCTCGTCGATCGCGAGCACGGCGCTGCAAAGGCCGGCCGTCGCGACCGCACCGGGCATGCCCCAGACGACGCTGGTCTTCTCGTCCTGCGCGATGACCGCTCCCCCTGCCGCCACCAGCGCCTCGCTGCCCGCGAGCCCATCCTGGCCCATGCCCGTCAGGATCGTGCAGACCGCGCGGCGGCCATAGACTTGCGCGATGCTGCGCAGCATGGGATCGACGGAGGGTCGACAGAAATTCTCTGGCGGCGTCCTGGCGAGGCGCAGCCGGCGCATGCTCCCTTCGGCCTCGACGAGCATGTGGAAATCGCCGGGGGCAAGGTAGATGCGCCCGCTCTCGACGGTCTCACCGTCGACACCCTCGGCAGCGCGGGCCCCGCAGAGACGCGCGATGTGCTCCGCTAAAATCGTGGTGAAGGTCGCGGGCATGTGCTGCGTGATGAAAATCGGCTGATGCAGGCCCACGAGGGACCCGAGCATGCGAAAGAGCGCCTGCGGGCCTCCGGTCGAGGAGCCGATCGCGACCGCTTCCGGGCGCTCGCTGGGCATCGGGCGCAGCGGGATCGGCGCCACGCTCGCGGCCTCCACGCAGGCGAACGCCGCCGTGGGCTGCGCCTCGCCCCGCGCCGTCCGCCGTACCTGCGCGAGCGCGCGTACCTTGGCCGCGAGCTCACGCTTGAACTCAGTGGCCGATGTGAGCGGGGAAGTGCCGGGCTTGGTGACGTAATCGGCAGCACCCGCCGAGAGCGCTTTGAGGGTCACGGTAGCGCCGCGCAGCGTGAGCGACGAGGCGATCAAGATCTGCACGCCGGGCCTCGCCTCGATCAGCTTCGGCAGCGCCGTGAGGCCGTCCATCACGGGCATCTCGATGTCGAGAATGACGACTTCGATGTCCTGGCGGCGGATCGCGTTGACCGCCATCTGCCCGTCGCCGACGGAGGCCACGACTGAAATCTCGGGGTCGGTTTCGAGCGCGCGCGTCAGCAGGCCACGGATCACCGCGCTATCGTCGACCACCATGATGCGATAGGGCGCCCGCGCCCGGATCGCGGGCCGGACGCTCGCGCCGGAGTCGGTCGCCGCCGCGGCGCTCATCACAGCAATCCCACCTGCGCGAGCTTCGTTTGGATGATGTCGCTGTCGAAGGGCTTCATGATGTATTCGTCGGCGCCCGCCGCGATCGCCTCCTGGATGTGCGCCATATCGTTCTCGGTGGTACAGAACACGACCGCCGGCCCGTCGCCGCCGCTGCTGAGACGGAGCTGGCGGAGAAAATCGATGCCGTTCATCACGGGCATGTTCCAATCCAGGAGGATCACGTCGGGCATGCGCCGGAGGCAGGCCTCGAGCGCGAGCTTGCCGTCCGCGGCCTCCTCGATTGCGAAATGCAGCTCCTCCAGGATGCGCCGCGCGACCCTGCGGACCACCTTTGAGTCGTCGACGATGAGACAGGACTTCATGGCTGGAGCCTCCGGATTCCGCACCGACCGCTCACGCCGCGCTCGCGCGTGCAGAGAGGTCGAGGACGCGCGCGACGTCGAGGATGACCAGCAGCGCGCCGTCGAGCCGGTAAATGCCCGCGGAGACCTCGCGCCAGGTGGGATCGAGCGTCACGGGGTTGCGCTCGGCGGCCGCAACCTCGAGGCTCAGCACCTCGCCGACGGCGTCGACCAGCAGGCTGTAGAGCTCGCCGCCGTGGTCGACGACGACGCTCATGGCGGACTTGCCCTCGCTCCGGGGCGGCAGGCCGAGGCGGGTACGGAGGTCGATCGCGGTCACGATGCGCCCACGCAAGTTCAGCGAGCCCGCGACCTCGCTCGGCGCCAGCGGAACGCGCGTGATGCGCTGCGGGCCCAGCACATCCTGCACCTGCAGCACGGGAATACCGAAGAGCTGGTCGTCGATGGTCACGGAGACGAAATCGCGCCGAGCCTCGTCCCTGCTCATGCCGCACCTCTTTCCTGGCCCAGCGTCTCGGAGAGGGTGCTGAGCAGCGCGTCGCGGTCGAATTTCGCGACGTAGTCGTCGAAGCCCGCGGCCCGACCGCGATCGAGATCGCGCGGGCTCGAATGCGCGGAGAGCGCGACAAGCGGGGTCTTCTTCCAACGACCGGCGCCGCGCACCGCGCTCGCGAATTCGAGGCCGTTCATGCCGGGCATCTCGATGTCGCTGATGATGACGTCGAAATCCTCACCGGCCTCGCAAAGCCCGAGCGCGCGGTCTCCGGATTCGACCGTGGTGACCTCGTAGCCCGCGACCGCGAGCAGCGGCGTCAGCAGATTACGGAAGAAGGGACTGTCATCGACCAGCAGCACGCGCTTCGGCTTCGGATCCATCTCGTCGGCGGCGCGGAACCAGTCGCTGTAGGCGAGCGTGAGATAGTAGCCGGCATCGATGAGGTCGGTGGCCTTGCCCGCGACGATCGCGCTGCCGATGAGCCCCGGACGGTCCGTGACCAACTCGACCGCGAGGCTCTCCTCGATGATGTCGACGATCTCGTCCACCACCAGGCCCATGCTGCGATCGTGCTCCGAGAAGACGAGGATCGGCTGTCGCCCCGCGCTGCGTATGGCGTAGGCGGGATCGAGCGGAACCAGCGGCATGAGCTTGCCGCGATACTGTACGACGGGACCGCCGCTCGAGTGCTCGACCTGCTTGACGTCGATCTCCTCGAGGCGAGCGACGAGCGCGAGCGGCACCGCCTTCTGCGCGCTGTCGCCCGCGCGGAAGAGCAGGAGCGCCGTCCGCTCCTCGCGCGGGTCCGAGCGCACGGGGGTTTCGCCGGGAGGGGCTTGCTCGCCCTCGGAGATCTCGCCGGTCGAGGCGGCGATCCCGTTGGGATCGAGGATCATGATGACGCTGCCGTCGCCGAGGATCGTGTTGCCGGAGAACATGCTGATGTCGCGCAGGATCGGCGCTACCGGCTTCACCACGATCTCCTCGGTATCGAAGATCCGGTCGACCATGATCCCGAAGGTGCAGGTGCCGACCTGGGTCACGACGATGTAGGTCTCGGCCTGGTCGTCGCGCTCGCCGAGCCTCAGCAGCTCCCGCAACGAGACCAACGGCAGAAGCCGATTGCGCAAGCGCAGCACGGGCGTCCGGTTGATGCGCTCGATCGCGTGCTCGGAATTGGCGGCGGCGCGCACGAGCTCGACGACGCTGACCTGCGGGATCGCAAAGCGCTCGCCGGCGGACTCCACGATGAGCGCCGAGACGATCGCCAGAGTCAGCGGGATCTTGATGGTGAAGGTCGAGCCCCTGCCCGCCTCGCTCTTCAACTCGACGGCGCCGCCGATCTTCTCGATGTTCGTGCGAACGACGTCCATGCCGACGCCGCGGCCCGACACACTCGTGACCTCGGCCTTGGTGGAGAACCCAGCCTTGAATATGAACAGCTGGATCTGCTGATCCGTCATCGCCGCGAGCTCGGCTTCGCTCGAGAGCGCGGTTGCAATCGCCTTCTGCTTGATCTTCTCGACGTCGAGACCGCGTCCGTCATCGGCGATCTCGACAATGATTTGCCCGCCCTCGTGAAATGCGTTGAGCGTGATGGTGCCGGTTTCAGGCTTGCCCTTGGCCGCACGGTCCGCCGGCAGCTCGATCCCGTGATCGGCCGAGTTCCGGACCATGTGCGTCAGCGGATCCCTGATGAGCTCGAGTACCTGACGGTCGAGTTCAGTCTCGGCGCCGTGCATGCGGAGGTCGATCCTCTTGCCGAGCTCGCGCGAGAGGTCGCGCACGATCCTCGGCAGCTTCGCCCAGGCATTGCCGATCGGCTGCATGCGCGTCTTCATGACGCCCTCCTGCAGTTCCGTCGTCACGTGCGAGAGGCGCTGCAGGGGCGCGCCGAATTCGCTGTCCTTCTGGCTCCGGAGGATCTGTAGGAGCTGGTTCCGCGTGAGCACGAGCTCGCTCACCATCGTCATGAGGTTCTCGAGGAGATCCACGTTCACGCGGATGCTCTGCGCGGCAATCGCGGATTCCTTGTCCTCGCTCGCGCGCAGAATGGAAGGCGTCTCCAGCAGGTCTTCCGCCGGGAGGCTTGCCGAGGCATTTGCCGCCTTGGCGGAGCCGGCGCCGCTCGCGAGCCGGTTGAGGCGCCCAATCAAGTCCCGATCGTTGCCCGCGGGCTCGGCCTCGGTGGCTTCGAGCGCAGCGAGGATCGATTTGAGGCCGTCGAGGCACTCTAGGATAAGGCTCACCGCGCCGGCCGTCACTGCGACCGCGCCATCCCGGATCCTTCCGAGCACGTTCTCGCCGGCATGCGCGAGTCGCTCGAGGCGAGGGAGGCCGAGGAAGCCGCACGTGCCCTTGATCGTGTGGACGAGGCGGAAGATGTTGCTGAGGAGCTCCGGGTCGTTCGGATTCTGCTCGAGCTTCACGAGCTCGACATCCAGCACCGAGAGGCTCTCGTTCGTCTCCGTCAGAAATTCACTGAGAAGATCGTCCATCGCAGTTTCTCGGCCCCTCGCAGGCTCCGCGCGCGACAATCGGGCCGCGCTTCCAAGCCGCCGATAACTAGCGGATCGATCTTAAGATCCGGTTAGCTCTAACAATTAGGGACGAATTGCGCCTGCGCGGGGCCGCTGCAAAATGGTTAACGCAGGGCCGCCACGAAAAGCGCCCGGGCGGCGCCGGTTTCCGCAAGCCGGGTCGAGCCGCCGAGCTCGTGCGCGAACGTCGCGGTCACGTGGGCCTGGATCGTGCGGGAGGTCAAATCGGCGGCCGGGACCGCACCGCCGAGAGCCGCGACGATGTCGGGGTTGATGAGCAGGGTATCGCCCAGGGACTCGATAGAGACGCCAGGAGCCGCGCCCGCCGCCGGCCGAAGCAGGATTTTTCCGCCGCGCGGCAGCGTCTCGACCGCGACTACTGCGAGGTTGCAGGCCACGCGCAGCCATTCCGGCGGCAAAAGAGAAAGGCTCTCGCTCCAATCCGCAGTCACCTTGCCACCCTCGAGCAGGCCCAGCAGCAGTTCCTTCGGCGTCGCGTTCGCGGCCGTGGGCGTCGTGCCGTAGGCGAAGCGGTAAAACTGCAGGCGTTTCGACGCTGAGCGCGCGCTCTGCCCGATGAGGCCGATGGCGTCGCGAACGAAATCGGGATCGTCCTCGCTCAGGAGCTCGACGCCATTGTTGATCGCGCCGACGGGGCTCACCATCTCGTGGCAGAATCGAGCGCAGAGCAGCTCGAGCACGCGCAGTTCGATCATTGTGCCCCTTCGTCGAGAGTCCGGGAATCGCTGTAGCGGCGGTTGGCCGCCGCCTATAATGGGGCGCAATCGGCATCGTGACAACCGAGCGTGGGAGCATCACCATGAATCCATTCGATCTCGCCGGCCGCGTCGCGCTGGTGACGGGCGGGAACGGCGGCATCGGCCTTGGCATGGCGCGCGGTCTCGCGGCGGCCGGCGCCTCGGTCATGATAGCGGGCCGCAACCGCGACAAGAACGGCGCGGCACTCCGCGCGCTTCGCGACCTCGGTGCCAAGGCCGAGGCGATCGAGGCCGACGTGACCCGCGAGGAGGATTGCCGTGCGATGGCCGCGGCCGCGGTCGAGCGCCTCGGCGGCATCACGATCCTCGTCAACAACGCCGGCACCAACATCCGCAAGCGGCCGGAGGAATATTCCCTCGCGGAATGGCACCGGGTCCTCGATACCAACCTCACCAGCGCCTTCATGGCGACGCAGGCGGTCTATCCCGCGATGAAGCGCGGCGGCCGCGGCAAGGTCATCAACATCGGCTCCATGCTCTCGATCTTCGGCGGCACGGCGCACGCGATCTACGGCGCAAGCAAGGGCGGCATCGTGCAGCTCACACGTTCGGTCGCGACCTCCTGGGCGCGCGATAACATCCAGGTGAACGCGGTGCTTCCGGGCTGGATCGACACCGACCTCACCCGCGCCGCCCGGCGCGACATCGAAGGCCTGCACGAGCGCGTGCTCGCGCGCACGCCCGCCGGACGCTGGGGCGACCCTGCCGACTTCGCCGGCATCGCCGTCTTCCTCGCTAGCAGCGCCTCGGATTTCATAACGGGCGCGGCAATTCCGGTGGATGGCGGATTTTCGGTACAGGTGTGAGAGTCCCGAAATCTAGACTGTGCCTCCCAGCACCGAGAGCAACCGCTCTGCCGTCTCGAGATCCTCGGGACTATTCGTGTTGAAGAAGGGATCGACCTCGCCCACGGGAAAATCGACCGTGACGAGCCTGTAGCGCGCGGTGAAGAGATCGACCTTGCGCATCCCTTCGACGACGAGCGCGCGGCGAAGGGTGTCGCGAAGCGCGAGCGGCCAAAGACCGAAGACCGGATGCACCTGCCCACCAGAGGCCGCGCAGGCGAGCTCGAACCGGTCGCCCGCGAGGCCCGCCACAAGCCGCGGCACGAGATCCCGCGGCAGGAAGGGCGCATCGGTGGCGAAGCTCGCAACCCAAGCGCAGCCGGGAACCGCCGCCGCCGCCCAATCGAGCCCTGCGAGCACACCCGCAAGCGGTCCCGCATATCCTTCGACACTGTCGGCGACGACAGGGAGATCGAACCTACTGAAGCGCGCGGGATCGCCGTTTGCATTGAGCGCGAGAGCCCGGACCTGCGGCCGCGCGCGCTCGATCACATGCGCGATGATCGGCCTGCCGCCGAGCGGCCTCAAGCTCTTGTCCCCCCCGCCCATGCGTCGCGAGCGGCCGCCCGCCAGCAGGACGCCGGCGATGCTCAACGCGCCCCCGCGCGGCGCGGATTCTCGGGGTCGTGCTTTACCGCGGGTGCTTGCATGGCTGCGATGATGGGCCCGCCCCTCCCGGGGTGCAAGCGACCACACGTCGCGCGCGGATTCTGAAATCGTGACCGAGGGCTCGAGTTTGAGTACCGTTTCCGAGGGAGTCCATTCCGCAAGCCAGGCGCGCATGACCATCGCCACCGATCCCACGCGCTTCTCCTATGTCGCCCTCCCGGTTCGAGCCATCTTCGGTGCGGGGCGTGCAGGCGAGCTTGGAGCGGAGCTCGAGCGGCTTGGCGTGCGTCGCGCCCTGTTCTGCATGACGCCGCGCGGGCCCGAGCGTTATCGCGCGGTGATCGCGGGGCTCGGCGAGCGCGCGGCAGGAGTTTTCGCGGGCGCGGAACCGCATTGCCCCGAGCCGGTCGTGCAGGCGGCGCTCCGGCAATTCCGGGAGCTCGCGGCGGACGGCGCCGTCGCGATCGGCGGCGGCTCCACCATCGGGCTCGGCAAATGGATCAGCGCAGAGACCGGTATGCCCTTCGTCGCGCTGCCGACGACGCTCTCGGGCTCGGAGATGACCCCCATCCTCGGCGTCAAGATCGGCTCCGAGAAGCGCACGCGGCGCGATGCGAAGGCGCTCGCGCGCACCGTGATCTACGATCCCATGCTGAGCCTCGGCCTTCCCGCCCACGAGACCGCAACCACCGGCATGAACGGCCTCGCCCATTGCGTCGAGGCGCTCTATCCCGCAGAGCGCAATCCGGTGGCGACGCCGATTGCGCTCGAGGGCATACGTGCCTTCTTCGAGGGCCTTCCCGCGAGCCTCGCACGGCCCGGCGACGTGTCCGCGCGCGGCCGCGCTCTCCATGGCGGGTTCCTCGGTGGGCTCCTGGTACAGCTCGTGGGGATCGGCCTCCACCACAAGATCTGCCACGTCCTCGGAGGACGGTTCGGCGCGCCGCACGGCGAATCCAACAGTGTGATGCTCGCGCAGGTCCTCGCCTTCAACGCGCCCTACATGCCCGAGGGGATCGCGGCGCTGCGCACGGCGACCGGGAGCGCCGATCCCGCCGCCGCGATCTTCGATCTCGCCGAGCGCATGCGGGCGCCGGTGAGCCTCCGCCAACTCGGCATCGACCGCGCCGACCTCGAGGATGCCGCGCGCGAGGCCGTCGCGCAGACCTCCTCGAACCCGCGCCCGCTCGACCTCGCGAGCGTGCACGAGCTGCTTTTGGGCGCCTGGCACGGACGACGTCCGGGCTGAGCCGCTGCGCGCCCGATACCTTGATAGAATTAAAACGTCCTTAAACTATTTATCGCAGCCTCGCCCATCCATCTGCGCTCTCTGCATAGGAGTGGGCGATGCTTCCCGTTGTGCGGTTCCTTTCGGTGGCGGTCATGCTGCTCGGTGTCGCGCTGTTGCCTCGCCTGGGCATGGCCCTTGGGGATCACGGCACCGCGGACGAGGCCAAAGCGATGGCCGAGAAGGCCGCCGCCTACCTCAAGGAAATGGGCCCGGAGAACGCCTTTGCGGCGTTCAACGACAAAGCGAACGCGCAGTTCCACGACCGCGACCTCTATGTCTTCGTCCGTTCCATGGACGGCAACACCGTCGCGCACGGCGCCAATCCCGGGATGATCGGCCACACGAACCTCGATCTCAGGGACCCCGACGGCAAGCTCTACAACAAGGAGATGATCGACCTCGCCAGCGACAAGGGCAGCGGCTGGGTCGACTATCGTTGGGTCAATCCGGTCTCGAAGAAGATCGAGCCGAAGTCGTCCTATATCGTGAAGGTCGGCGACTTCGTCGTGGGTGTCGGCTTCTACAAGGACTGATCGGGGCCGCGCGAGTAAGCCCGCGGCCTCGAGGAGAAAAGCAAAGGGAACACTCGATGCCTCGGTTCGACGACTTCTCGCTGCGCCTCAAGATGTTCCTGGCCCCGAGCTTCCTGCTCGCGGCGCTGGTGAGCCTGGCGGGATATACGCTCCTCCTCCTCAATAGCAACGAGCGGCACCTGAGCGATCTCAGTGACGTCGCCTTCGAGCGCGCGGCGCTGGTGGCCGCGCTCGACGGCCGGTTCAACTCGGTGCAGGCCCATCTCTACCGGCTGACCTCCATTGCGAGCAACGACACCAAGGTCGAGCGCAAGCAGGCGCTCGCCGACGCGCTCGGCAAGGAGATGTCCGGTATCGCGACCGCGTTCAAGGCGGTGCAGGCGGCGACCGATGGGGACGCCGAGACCGTGCCCTTGGTCGCGGCGCTCGCCAAGACGATGAAGCGCTACGTCGATGCCGGGCAGCAAGTCGTGAACATGGCCGCCTTTGATGCCGCCACCGCCTCGATCTTCATGGGCACCGCCGATCAGGCGTACGAGGAGGCACAGAAACAGATCGACCGGCTCGAGGAGATCGTCCAGAAGCACAAGTCCGAGATGGTGAAGCAGGCGCACGCGGAAATCGCGAGTGCACGCCTCGTCTACGTGGTGGCGCTCAGCATCATCGCACTGGTCTCGATCCTCGCGACGTGGCTCGTCAGCAGCCGCATCTCCCGTCCGGTCATCGTGATGGCGAGCTTCATGCGGAAGCTCGCCGCAGGCGAGCGCGATGCGCAGACGCCTTACGCCGGGCGCCGCGACGAGATCGGCAAAATCGCCGCCGCCGTTCAGGTATTCAAGGAGACAAGCATCGAGGCCGATCGCCTGACCGCCGAGCGCGAGCGGCAGCGCGAGCAGCAGGCCAAGCATGCGAAGCGCCTCTCCGAGCTCGCCGTCGGCTTCGACGCCAAGGTGACGGCCGTGCTGAGCTCGGTCACGAGCTCGGCGGAAGCCCTGAAATCGACAGCCTCCGCCATGGCTGCCACCGCCGAGGAGACGAGCCGTCAGGCCGCGGCGGCGACCTCCGCCTCCGGCCAGGCCGCCGGCAATGTCCAGACCATCGCCGCCGCGACCGAGCAGCTCGCCTCATCCGTCAGTGAGATCGGGCGGCAGGTCGCACTCTCGAGCCGCATCACGGACAAGGCCGTGGGCGAGGCCGGCAAGACCAACACAACGGTCAAGACCCTCTCAGACGCCTCACAGCGGATCGGCCAGGTGGTCGAGCTCATCAATTCGATCGCGAGCCAGACCAACCTCCTCGCGCTCAACGCTACCATCGAGGCCGCGCGTGCGGGCGACGCGGGCAAGGGCTTCGCGGTCGTTGCGAGCGAGGTCAAGAACCTCGCCAATCAGACCTCGAAGGCGACCGAGGAGATCGGGAGCCAAATCGCCGGCATGCAGCAGGCGACGCTGGAGGTCGTGGGTGCTATCGCGACGATCACCGGCACCATCGGCGAGATCAACCAGATTTCCGCGACCATTGCAGCTGCGGTCGACGAACAGGACGCGGCGACCCAGGAGATCGCGCGGAACATCCAAGAGGCCGCGGCCGGCACCAGCGAGGTCTCGCAGAACATCGGCGGCGTCAACTCCGCCGCGGGCGAGACCGGCGGCGCCGCGAACCGGGTGCTGGAGGCCGCAGGCGCGCTCTCGCAGCAATCCGCTCATCTCCGCGCGGAGGTCGACCGCTTCCTCACGGATGTGAAAGCGGCCTAGACTCCCGGCGGTGGCGGCGGCTTGCGCCGGAACGCGTAGCGGAAGAGCAGCCAGACGATGAGGAGGATGGCCGCCGCGATCAGCAGCAACACCACGCCAAGCCCGCTGAATTCCTGGGCATCGCTCGAGAGCCCGATACCGAAGAAGAGAAAGCAGCCTCCGGGCAGAAGCAGCAGTGCCCCGAGGATCAGGCTCACCACCTGACCGAAACTCATGCGACGGCCCCCGACGATCGCTGCAAGCCCGGGCGGTGGAGCATGTTATAGGTGTCGAAGGGTATGATGCGGCCGTCGCCGGTCACGAAGTGAATGCAGGACCGCTTCACGCCGGCGAGGCAGAAGTTGAACCGGTCCAGGAATTGCACGATCGTCACGCGGAAAACGCGGTCGTATGCGAGCGTCGCCGGCGCCTCCACCAGCGGCAAGCAGCAGAGCACCTCCTGCAGCACCGTGGCCGATTGCTGGCCCGCACAGGAAAGCGAGAGCAGCTCCAGCAGCAGCTTTCGCATCTCGGGCTTCGCCTCGAGATTGACGGTGTTGGGCGCAGCTTGGATTAGCGCCTCTCGCGGGAAGAGGCGGGTGAGCGGCATCACCTCCTCGCCCAGACGCATGCCGTAGCCGATCGAGATAGCATCGGGATTGCAGGGCAGCGGAATAAGGTCGTCCTCGCCGAAGACGCCCCATTGCTCGATGACGGCGCGCCGAATCTCCGAGAGCACGATGCGGTTCTGCCGAGGATCGAAGCCGTCGTTCCGACCGGCGTCCTGCACCGGCTGGAACGTGACTCCGCGGACGCAGGACCAGCTCTGCGCCGCGCGCAGAACGTCGCCGATCTCGCCGTCGTTCACCCCTTTGCGCACGACCGCCACCAGCGAGGTCGAGATGCCCGCGCGCTCCAGGTTCTCGAGCGCTCGCTCGCGCACGCGGCGGAGATCGGCGCCGCGGATCGTCTCGAGCGCGCTCCGCGAGAGTGCGTCGAATTGCAGATAGACCTCGAAGCCCCGCTTGCGCTCCGCAAGCGCCGCGACAAAGTCGGGATCGCCTGCGATGCGGATACCGTTCGTATTGAGCATGACATGCCGGATCGGCCGCCGGCGCGCGGCATCGATGATCTCCAGAATTTGCGGATGCAGCGTCGGCTCGCCGCCGGAAATCTGCAGCAAGTCCGGTTGCCCTTCGCTCTCCACGAGAAGATCCAGCATCCGCTCGATCTCCGCGAGACTGCGCGTCCCCGCGAGAGCGGGCGAGGACGAAGCGAAGCAGGTGGGACAGGTGAGATTGCAGGTCTCGTTCACCTCGATGAGCGCGAGGCAGCTATGCTGCTCGTGGTCCGGGCAGAGACCGCAATCGTAGGGGCAGCCGCGCTCGATCCGCGTGTGGAACTTGAGCGGGACGTCGCCGGGCTTGAGGAAGTCGCGACAAAGCTTCCAGTAGCGCGCCTCGGACGAGATCAGAGTCTTTTGCACGCCGTGCTTCCCGCAGCGCTTCAGATAGAAGACGCTATCGCCCTCCTGAACGATCTTTGCGGGCACTAGCGTCAGGCAAGTCTCACAGAGCGATGTGGTTTGGCCCAGGAAGATGTAGGGCCGCGCCTTGCGCTGCGGCGCGCTCAGGGATTCTTGCGCGCGTGGGCCATCGGCGGTGGGCATGATGCGATCATCTCCTTGCGGCCATAGAGGACGGCGTATCCGAGGAGAGCGAGGGACAGCAGGTGGAAGAGGTTGAGCGGCCCCAGCACCGTTCCATAGGGCTTGAGGAACTCCCAGAGGAAGCGCTGTGCCGCGTAAAAGCCGACAAAGAGGTAGAAGCCCGCGTAAAGCGCGAGCGGATGCCGCCGACGCAGAAGCAGCAGCAGAGCCACGAGAAACAGCGCCATGCTTGCGGACTCGTAGAGCTGCACGGGATGACGGGGGATGCCGTCGCCGAAATCGACCGCCCAGGGCAGGCTCGTCGGCGTCCCGTAGGTCATGTCCTCGAGGCCCGCGAGGAAGCAGCCGATTCGACCGACGACGATCGCCGCAGCGAGCGGCGCGGCAAAACGGAGCCCCGTCGAGCCGCGCATCCCCGTTGCCGCCTTCAGTCCCTCGATTGCCAGGATCGCGCCGGCGAGCGCCCCTTCGATGCTGCGCCCCAGGCCGTCAACGCCGCTGAGCCAGAGGTTGAGGCTCCCGAAGAGGTAGGCACCTGCGGTCGCACCGAGCGAGGCGATGGGGAGATAAAGCGGGTGGCGCCGCCAAGCCTCTCCGCTTGCGCCCGCCGGCACGGGCACCAGGCGATAGACCGCCAGTGCCGCCAGCACCGCCAGTGCATCGAAAATGCTGTGCAGGATCAGGGACGCCCCCGCGGATTGCCGCTCTCAGCCACGCCCAGTCTGCCCGACCCCAAGGGGGCGGGCAATTTCCCTCCCGCGACATTATGTTATAGGCTTGCCGCGCCCGCCTGCCGCGGGCGGTATCGGTCAATCTGGAACTCGATGCTCATGCTGGACCCATTCGGTCGGAAAATCACGTACTTGCGCGTCTCGGTAACGGACCGCTGCGACTTCCGCTGCGTCTATTGCATGACCGAGGACATGAGCTTCCTGCCGAAGGCGGAGATCCTAAGCCTCGAGGAGCTCGATCGCGTCTGCAGCGCTTTCGTGCGTCATGGCGTGCGCAAGCTCCGCATGACCGGCGGCGAGCCGCTCGTCCGCCGCAACGTCGTGTCGCTCTTCCGCTCGCTCGGACGGCACCTGAGAGCGGGAGAACTCGACGAGCTCACCCTCACCACCAATGGGAGCCAGCTCGCACGCTACGCCGAGGAGCTGGCGCAGATCGGTGTTCGCCGCATCAACGTCTCGCTGGACACGCTCGACCCCGCGAAATTTGCAGCGATCACGCGCTGGGGCAGGCTCGAGCAGGTGCTGGAGGGTCTCGCGGCGGCGAAGCGCGCGGGGCTCGCGGTCAAGATCAATACCGTGGCGCTCAAGGGCGTCAACGAGGACGAGTTCCATCGCCTCGTCGAGTGGTGCGGCGAGGAGAGCTTCGACCTCGTTTTCATCGAGGTGATGCCCATGGGCGAGGTCGGCGCGGAGACGCGGCTCGACCAATATCTGCCGCTCTCGCTGGTGCGCGCGGAGCTTCAGCGGCGATGGACGCTCGACGAGACGGAATACCGCACGGGAGGACCCGCGCGTTACTACACCGTGCGCGAGACCGGTAGGCGCGTCGGCATGATCACGCCGCTCACGCATAATTTCTGCGAGAGCTGCAACCGCGTGCGTCTGACCTGCACGGGAACGCTCTACATGTGCCTGGGACAGGCGGACGCGGCGGATCTGCGCACGCCGCTCCGTGCCTCCGAGAGCGACGGCCTGCTCGATGCCGCGATCGCGGAAGCGATCTCACGCAAACCCAAGGGGCATGATTTCGTGATCGACCGCCGGCGCCGTCGCCCCTCGGTCGAGCGGTACATGAGCGTCACCGGCGGCTGAGCCTCTCCCCTTGCCCGCTTTCACGCGCCCGCCGCGAAAAATCGCCTTCCTCGCGAGCGAGAATCCCGCTGCGCAAGCGGCGCTCGCGGAGCTGCACGAGCGCTACGGCGCGACCGAGCCCAAGGACGCCGAGGCGGTGGTGGCGCTCGGCGGCGACGGCTTCATGCTGGAAACGCTGCATCGCTTCCTCGACGGCGGCGTGCCGATCTATGGAGTACATCGCGGCAGCGTCGGATTCCTGATGAACGCCTATGTGCCCGACGGCCTGCCGGAGCGTCTCGCCCGCGCGGTCCCAGTGCAGCTCTATCCCCTGGAGATGCACGTCCGCAATCACGACGGCCGCAGCCATCGCGCGCTCGCCTTCAACGAGGTATCTCTTCTCCGGCAGAGCCGGCAGGCCGCGAAGATCCGCATCCGCGTCGACGACGTCGTCCGCCTCGACGAGCTCATGAGCGATGGCGTCCTCGTTGCGACCCCCGTGGGCTCGACTGCCTACAACCTCTCCGCCCACGGTCCAATAGTTCCACTGGGCGCCAACGTATTGGCGCTCACGCCCATCACCGCCTTTCGCCCGAGGCGCTGGCGCGGCGCGCTCCTGCCGCATTCCGCGAGCGTGCATTTCGAGATCCTCGAAGGGGAGAAGCGTTCCGTTAGCGCCACCGCCGATTTCACGGAAGTCCGCGACGTGATCGAGGTGACCGTCCGCGAGACCCGCGCGATCTCCCAAACCGTCCTCTTCGACCCCGAGCACAATCTCGAGGAACGGATTCTGAAGGAGCAGTTTCAGACTTAGGATCGCGGAACGATCCTGCGTCCTTCGAGACGCGCGCTATCGCGCGCTCCTCAGGATGAGGACCGTTCGAAAATGGCATTGATGAAAGATGGCATTAAAATCGGTCCTCATCCTGAGGAGGCCGCGTAGCGGCCGTCTCGAAGGACGCGCCGGCATCGATCCGGCTATCCCCGCGCTCCTCAGGGTGAGGACCGTTTAAAAATGGCATTGATGAAAGATGGCATTAAAAAATTTGCCCTCATCCTGAGGAGGCCGCGTAGCGGCCGTCTCGAAGGACGCACCGGCATCGATCCAGCTATCCCCGCTCCGCCCGTTCTCGCGCGAAGCCTGCGAGTGCGGCGACTAGGGCGCCCAGATCCGCCTTTAGCCTCGGGAAATTGGCGTTGCGCTCGAAAGTCTGCTCGTCCATGTAGAGGTTGCGGTTCACTTCGATCTGGAGGCTGTGACGCTGCTCGCGGGGGCGGCCGTGGCGGCGGACGAGCTCGACGCCTTTGTAGGGGTCGTTGACCTTGACGTCGTAGCCGCGGATTCGGAGGAAGCGCAGCACAAACTCCGTCATCTCCGGAGCACAAGTCGTGCCATCGCGGTCGCCGAGCACGAAGTCACCGCGCATCACGCCTGCCCCCTCGCTCGCCATCGCATTGCTCACGCTCTTCATGGAGTGGCAGTTGACGTGCCAGATACCGCCGAAGCGCGCGTGGAGCCGGTCGGCGACCGCCGCGAGCTCGCGATGATAGGGCTCGTAGTAGCGGTCGATGCGGGCCTTCACCTCGGCGACCCCGAGCTTCCGGCCGTAGACCGGCGTCTTCGGCACAGCGAGGCGGCGGATGAGGCCCATGCCGAGGCGCGACTTCTCGCCGGGCATCGCCTCGCCGGGCCAGGGCTCGTCGAGGAGCTGTTGGTCGATGTCCGCGAGGTTGCGGTTGGCGTCGATGTAGCTTCTGGGGAAGAAGGCGCCGATGAGCGTCGCACCATGCGCGGGCGCCGCGGCGTAGAGCTCGTCGACGAAAGTGTCCTCGGCGGTTCGCAGCATCTCCAGCGGACAGACGAAATCGAAATCGCGGGGATACTCGACGCCACTGTGCGGGCTGTCGAAGACCAGCGGAACCTCCGGCGCCTCGGGATCATGGCGATAGAGGACTCCGGGGATCGTGTGCGGCGTCGAGGACATGTGCGGCCTATTTGGGGTCGTTGAGGTGGCAGGCGGAGCGGCGGCCCGGCGCGATCTCCCGGAGCGCCGGTACCTCACGACGGCAGCGTTCCATCGCATGCGGGCAGCGCGGATGGAAGTGGCATCCCGCGGGCGGATCGAGCGGCGAGGGTATCTCGCCCTTGACCGGCGTGAAACTGCGCTTTCGCTGGTCGAGGCGCGGCACTTCCGCGAGGAGCGCTTGCGTATAGGGATGGTTGGGCCGGGCGAAGAGCTCCTCCGTCCGCGCGCTCTCGACGATCCGGCCCAGATACATGATGAGGATGCGGTCGGCGATGTGCTCGACGACGCCGA
This sequence comes from Allostellaceae bacterium, assembly GCA_035581425.1. GTDB lineage: Bacteria > Pseudomonadota > Alphaproteobacteria > ATCC43930 > CGMCC-115725 > DASZHJ01. The sequence goes on from DATJVP010000098.1 coordinate 84,926, forward strand.
GATCGTGACTGATGAAGAGATATGCCAAGCCGAACTCCTCGCGGAGCGACACGAAGAGATTGATGATCTGCGCCTGGATCGAGACGTCGAGCGCCGCCACCGGCTCGTCGCAGACCACGAATTCCGGCCGCACCGCGAGCGCGCGGGCGATGCCGATGCGCTGGCGCTGCCCGCCCGAGAATTGATGCGGATAGCGGCGCTTGTAGCTGGGATCGAGGCCGACGCGCCGCAGCAGCTCGTCGAGGAAGCGATCGAGACCGGCTGCCGGCACGAGCCCGTGAACGCGCGGGCCTTCGCCCACGATCTCCCGCACCTTGAGCCGCGGGTTGAGGGAGGCGAAGGGATCCTGGAAGATCATCTGCGCAGCGAGCTGCGCTTTTCGCCGCGCCTCCCTCGCAAGGCTCGCGCGTTCCGCTCCCTTGAGCAGCACAGAGCCCGCGGAGGGCTCATAAAGCCCCACCGCAATGCGCCCAAGGGTCGACTTGCCGCAGCCGGATTCGCCGACGAGACCGAGCACCTCGCCGGGGAAGAGCTGGAGATCGACGCCGTCGACGGCGTGCACGATACGCTCGCTGACCTCGGCGCCAAGCCCTCGCGCGATCTTCTCCGCGAGATCGAGCGGACGCGAGAAGCGCTTCGAGATCTGGCGAAGCTCGATGAGCGGCGCCTCGCTCACGGGGCCTCTGATGTCAGCGGATGGACGCAGCGCACGAGCCGGCCCCTCGCGAGCGCTGCAAGCTCAGGCATTTCGAGACAGTGCTTGTCGGCGCGCGGGCAGCGGCTGCGAAAGCTGCAGCCGCTCGGAAGCCGCAGCGGCGAGGGCGTCATGCCCGGGATCTGCCGGAGCGGCTCTCCGCGGCGATTGCGGCTCGGCACCGAGCCGATGAGGCCGCTCGTATAGGGATGGAGCGGCCGGTCGAGGACAGCGTCGACGGGCCCCTCCTCCACCACGCGGCCGGCGTACATGACCGCGAGGGTGTCCGCGAGGCCGCCCACCACCGCGAGATCGTGCGTGATCCAGATGAGCGCGGTGCCGCTCTCGCGGCAGAGCTTCTGCACCTCGTAGAGAATTTGCGCCTGGATCGTCACGTCGAGTGCGGTGGTGGGCTCGTCGGCGATCAAGAGCGATGGGCGATTGAGGAGCGCGATCGCGATTGCCACGCGCTGGCGCATACCGCCCGAGAATTGATGCGGATATGCCGCGAGACGCTCCTCCGGCGAGGCAATGCCGACTTGGCCCAGCACGTCGCGCGAGCGGGCGCGCGCCTCGGCGTGGCTCACCTCGGGATGATGAGCGCGGATCGCCTCGACCATCTGCGTCTCGATCCGGAGCACCGGGTTGAGCGTCATCATGGGGTCTTGGAAGATCATCGCGATCCGCTCGCCGCGCAGCCGCCGCAGCCGCTCCCCGGAAAGTCGTGCGAGGTCCTCGCCCTCGAAAAGGATCCGGCCCGCAACGATGTGGCCCGGCGGATCCACGAGGCCCAGGATCGAGAAGCCCGTGACGGATTTGCCGGAGCCGGATTCGCCGACGAGGCCCAGCACCTCGCCGCTCCTGACGGAGAGGCTCACGCCATCCACCGCCTTCACCACGCCCATCCGCGTGAAGAAATGCGTGGCGAGACCCTCGACCGAGAGGAGCGGCGCCGCGGCGCTCACTTCTGGAGCCGCGGATTGAGCACGTCGCGCAAGCGATCGCCCACGAGGTTGATCGAGACGATCGCGACCAGCAGGGCGATGCCGGGGAAGAAGCTGATCCAGTACTTGCCGCTCATCATGTACTCGAAGCCGTTCGCGATGAGGAGGCCGAGCGAGGGCTCCGTGATGGGAAGGCCGATGCCGAGAAAGGAGAGCGTCGCTTCGAGCGCAATCGCGTGCGCGACCTGCACCGTCGCCACCACGATCACCGGCGGCAGACAATTCGGCAGAAGGTGGTGCAGCATGATCCGCGCGTCACTGAGGGCGAGGCAGCGCGCGGCCTCGATATATTCCTTCCGCCGCTCGACCAGCGCCGAGGCGCGAATGGTGCGGGCGTAATACGCCCACTGCACCACCACGAGCGCGAGAATGATCTTGAAGACCCCGTGGCCGAGAAGCGCTACCAGGATGAGCGCCACCAGTATCGCCGGCAGCGAGAGCTGGAGATCGACGATGCGCATGATCGCGCTCTCAGTCCTGCCGCCGACATAGGCCGCGATGAGGCCGAGCGCGCCGCCGAGCACCAGCGCCGCGATCGAACTCAGCGCGCCCACCGCAAGGCTCGTGCGGAGCCCGTAGAAGATCGCGGACATCATGTCCCGTCCTTGATCGTCGGTGCCGAGCCAATAGACGAGGCCCTCGGCCGAGGTCGAGCCCGGCGGGAGCCGGCCGTCGAGGAGGTCGAGCGAGGCGAGGTCGTATGGGTTCTGCGGCGAGAGCCACGGTGCGAAGAGCGCCACGAAGACGACCGCGAGCAGCACGACGAGCCCCGCGGCGGCAAGCTTCGATTCGAAGAAGTCGGCGGCGAGCCGGCGAAGCGGCGACTCCTCGATGCTCGCGGCGTCCTCTCGCGCTTGCTCTTCTGCAAACGTGCTCACGCGCGGGCCTCGGCAAGGCGGACGCGGGGATCGAGCACGGAGTAGAGGATGTCCACGAGAAGATTGATCATGATGACCAGGAACACCGTCAGCATCAGATAGGCCACGATCACGGGCCGGTCGAGCACGGTGATCGACTTGATGATGAGCTGCCCGATCCCGGGCCACGCGAATATCGTCTCGGTCACGACGGAGAAGGCGATCACCGCACCGATCTCGAGGCCGAGCACCGTCACGATCGGGATCAGGATATTCCGGAGCACATGCACGCGGACGACGCGCCCCCGGGTCAGACCCTTGGCGCGCGCGAACTTGATGTAGTCCATGTGGGAGACCTCGCGCGTGCCGGCGGCAGCGAGGCGAATCACCAGCGCGATCCGCGAGAGCGAGAGGTTCAGCGCCGGCAGTATCAGGTGCCTGATGCCGTCCCAGGTGAGAAAGCTCACATCGACGCCGAGAACGCTGACGGTGGCACCGCGCCCAGTCGAAGGCAGCCAGCCCATCCACACCGCGAAGACCAGGATCAGCATGATCCCCACCCAGAAGGTCGGCAGGCTGAATCCGAGAATCGAGCCCGCGGCGATGAGGCGTGAGAGAAATGTGTCGGGCCTCAACCCGACATAGAGGCCGAGCGGCAGGCCCAGCACGACCGCCAGCAGCATCGCCGAGAAGGCAAGCTCGAGGGTCGCAGGAAGCCGCTGGACGATGAGCCGGAGCGCGGGCTCGTTGAAGACGAAGGAGCGGCCGAGATCGCCGTGCGCGGCGTTGGCGAGGAAGACGAAATATTGCTCCCAGAGCGGCTTGTCGAGGCCGAGCGCCGCGGTTGCCCGCGCGATCTCCGCCTGGTCCGCTTGCGGGCTGATGAGGATGTCGACGGGATTGCCGATCGCGAAGACCCCGAGGAAGACCAGGATCGACATCGCCAGCAGCATCACCGCGCTCTGCATCAATCGGCGAATGACGAGGACGGTCATGACGGCTCCGACGCCTGCCCCGGCGTCATTTCACGGGATGGACGTCGGCGGCGAGCGTAAATTGGTTCGTATTGCCGACGAAGGTCAGGTCGCTCCGCATGCCCCAGATCGTGACCTCATAGTGGAGCGGTATGATCCCGAGATCGCCGATCCCGACCTCCGTCGCCTGCCGCAGCAAGAGCTCGCGCTTGGCATCGTCGACCGTCGCGAGCGCCTGCACCAGAAGCTCGTCGAGCTTGGGATCGGAGAAGCGGCCGCGATTGGCCGCGCCGAAACCCTTGGCGGGGTCGTAGGTCGCGAGCAGCGATTTCAGCGGCGACGATGGCTCGCCGGTCTCCGCACCCCAGCCCACGAGCATGAGGCTGAACTCGAGCTTGCTCGCGCGGGAGAAATAGACGGCTTGCGGCATCGCCACGACCTCAGTCTTGATGCCGATGCGGCTCAGCATCTGCGCGACCGCCTGCGCGATCTTCTCGTCGTTGATGTAGCGGTCGTTGGGAGAATGCAACGTCAAGCGGAACCCCTGCGGATAGCCCGCCTCGGCCAGAAGCTTCTTGGCGCCCTCTGGATCGTAGGGCTCGGGCTTCAGCGTTGGGCTCACGCCGAAGAAGCCGTCCGGCAGGAGCTGCCCCGCGGGGATCGCCGCCCCCTCCATGACGCGGTCGACGATCGCCTGGCGATTGATCGCCTTCGACATCGCGAGTCGTACGCGCCTATCCTTGAGGGGATTCCCGGGAAGCGGCTTTCCATCGTTGTCGAGCGCGAACGGCGTCCGCTCGCGGTTGCTGTCGAGATGGAGGTAGATCACTCGGTTCGATACAGCCTCAACGAGCCGAATTCTCGGGTTGCCCTTGAGCGTCTTGAGATCGGCGGTCGGCACGTTCTCGATGAAATCGACGTCGCCCGCGAGGAGGGCCGAGACGCGGGCGGCGTTGTTGGGGATGGGGCGGAAAGTCACCTTCGCCCAATCCGGCTTCTGTCCCCAATACCCGTCGTTGCGGACCATCACCAGGTGATCGCCGGGGACCCACTCCACGAACTTGAAGGGTCCCGTGCCAATGGCGGCCGTGCCCTTGTTGAAATCCTCGGTCGCCTTCCCCTCGACGACGCGCCTTTCCTGGATCGAGATCGTAGAGAGATCGCTCGCAAGCAGCGGATAAGGAGTGCCCGTCCGCACATGGAGCGTGGCCGCGTCGACAACCTCGATCGCCTTGACCGCCTTGGTATAGATCGCGAAGGAGGCCGGGCTGTTCGGAACCTTGGGCGCGCGATCGATCGAGAACACGATGTCCTCGGCCGTGAGCGGCGCGCCGTCCTGGAACTCGACGCCGGAGCGCAACTTGAATTCCCAGACACCGTCGTCGATGGGCTTCCACGAAAGCGCAAGGCCGGGGACGAGGTGCTGCTTCTCATCCTGGTGCACGAGCTGGCTGAAGATGTGGCGCGCGATTTGATTGTTGGGTCCGAGCGTGTGGAAGAGCGGATCGATCGAGGTGGGTTCGGCCTGGAGCGCGACGCGCAGCTCCTGCGCCCGCGCCGTCGACATCGGGAGCGCCGCGGAAAGCGCAGCGAGGACGTAGAGCGGGCGCCGCAGCATCGAAGCCTCCCTCGGAGAATGCCGCCTTTCCCGCGGTTCTAGCCTCCGCTCGGAACTTTGACGAAAAGGTCGCGGCGATGCAACCGCGCCGCCGCGATCCCCGCGGCGTTCTCGCCCTTGGCGGGGGAGCGCTTTCCGGCTAAGTGTGACGGCCTCGAGACGCTCATCAGACGCAAGGCCCCTCGGCGTGACCGCACCGCGCTTCACCAGCATCGAGATGATTCGCAAGCTCGTCGGTTTCGACACCACGAGCCGGGATTCGAACCTCGCGCTCATCGATTTCGTGCGCGGCTATCTCGCGGAATTCGGCATCGCGAGCGAGCTCTTCTTCGACGCCGAGAAGCGGAAGGCCAATCTCTTCGCGACACTGGGCCCCAAAGATCGCGGCGGCGTCATGCTCTCGGGCCACACCGACGTCGTGCCGGTCGATGGCCAGGAGTGGTCGAGCGATCCCTTCGAGATCGTCGAGCGCGAGGGCAAGCTCTACGGCCGCGGCACCTCCGACATGAAGAGCTTCGTCGCCGTCGCGCTGGCGCTAGTGCCGGAGTTCCTCGCGCGCGAGCTCACGACGCCGATCCATATCGCGCTCTCCTACGACGAGGAGATCGGCTGCGTCGGCGTGCGCGGCATGATCGCGGAGATCGCGCGCCGTCCCGTGCGGCCCAAACTCTGCATCGTCGGCGAGCCCACACTGATGCAGCCGGTGATCGCGCACAAGGGCAAGATCAGCATCCGCTGCAGGGTGCGAGGTCTCGAGAGCCATTCCGCCCTCACCCATCTCGGCGTCAATGCTGTCGAGGCCGCAGCGGAGATCATCGCCCATCTCAAGCGCATGGCACGGCGGCGCCGCGATCACGGCCCCTTCGACCGGCAATTCTCACCGCCCTACACGACGATCCACACGGGGACCGTGCATGGCGGCACCGCGCTCAACATCGTGCCCAGGGATTGCGAGTTCGTCTTCGAGTTCCGCACGCTCCCCGGCGATCCGCCGGAGCTGCTGCTCGAGGAAGTGCAGCGCTTTGCCGCCGAGCTCGAGCCGGAGATGCATAAGGTCGATCGCAGCACCGGCATCTCCTTCGAGATCCTGACCTCGACCGTCGGCCTCTCGGAGGCACCGGAGTCCGAAGTGGCGGAGCTCGCCCGCGCGCTCTCCGGCGCCAACTCCGTGGGCAAGGTGAGTTTCGGGACCGAGGCCGGCCTTTTCCAGGAGGCGGGCATTCCGACCGTGGTCTGCGGCCCCGGCTCCATCGACGAGGCGCATCGCCCCAACGAATTCATCGCCCTCGAACAGATCCGGCAATGCGAAGCGTTCCTTCGTCGCCTGATCGAGCGCGCGGCAAGCTAGATCACCAGTAGCAGCGGAGAACCTCCATCGTGGTTGAGAGCTCCTATCCCGTCGAGATCGCACCTCCGGACATCGAGCCCTATCGCAAGGGCAACACGGGTATCGACTACTTCACGACCTTCGACAGCGGCAAGCCCGGGCCGCATGTGCTCGTGAACGCGCTGACGCACGGCAACGAGATCTGCGGAGCGATCGCGGTCGACCGCATCTTCCGCGAGGGCGTGCGGCCGGCGCACGGGAAGCTCACACTCGGCTTCGCCAACGTCGTGGCATTCAAGAGCTTCGACACGCGCAATCCCACCGCCTCCCGCTTCGTCGACGAGGACATCAACCGCGTCTGGGACCCGGCCGTTCTCGACGGCCCCCGCAAGAGCGCCGAGCTTGCGCGCGCGCGCGAGATGCGTCCGCTCATCGACAGCGTCGATCTTCTCCTCGATATCCACTCCATGCAGCACGCGACACAACCGCTGATGCTCGCGGGCCTGCTGGACCGCTCGCTCGAGCTCGCGCACCGGCTCGCTGCGCCGCGCCTCATCGTGCGCGACCGCGGCCATTCCGCCGGGCGGCGCATGCGTGACTACAGCGGCTTCGGCGATCCCGGCTCCGCGAAGACGGCGCTCCTCATCGAATGCGGGCAGCATTGGGAGCGCGCCTCCGTCGACGTCGCGCACGACATCGCCTGGCGCTTCCTCGCCGCGAGCGGCGTGCTGCCGCGACCGGAGACGGAACGGCAGCGCGCACGACCGCCGGCGCGGCAGCGCGTCATCACCGTGACGCATGCGGTCACGATCGAGAGCGACCGCTTCGAGTTCGCCGCCGATTATCGCGGCCTCGAGGTGATCGCGAAGACCGGCACGGTGATCGGCCGCGACGGCGAGCGCGAGGTCACGACGCCCTACGATGACTGCGTCCTGATCATGCCCTCGCGACGCCTCACCCGCGGCCAGACGGCCGTACGGCTCGGACGCTTCGGCTGAGGTCGCTGCCCATGGCCGCGCGTCATATCCTCGCGATCGACCAGGGCACGACGAGCACCCGCTCCGTGATTTTCGACGTCGCCGGCGAGGTGCGGGGACAGGCGCAGCGGGAATTGCGGCAATATTACCCCGAGCCCGGCTGGGTCGAGCACGATCCCCTGGAGATCTGGGAAGCGACGCTCGCGACGGCGCGCGAAGCCCTCGCCACCGCCAAGCTCGGCGCGCGCGAGATCGCGGGCATCGGGATCACCAACCAGCGCGAGACCACCGTACTGTGGGAGCGCGCGACCGGCAAACCCATCGCCCGCGCCATCGTCTGGCAGGACCGCCGCACCGCCGGCCGCTGCGCGGAACTTCGCGCCGCCGGGCATGCGCCTGCGGTGCAGGCGAAGAGCGGACTCGTGCTCGATCCCTACTTCTCCGCCACCAAGATCGAATGGCTCCTCGACCACGTTCCCGGCGCGCGCGCACGCGCCGAGCACGGCGAGCTCGCCTTCGGAACCATCGACACTTTCCTCCTATGGCGCCTTACCGGCGGACGCTCACACGCGACCGACGCCACGAACGCATCCCGGACGCTGCTTTTCGACCTCCATTCCCAGGACTGGGACGAGGAGCTGCTCCAGCTCTTCCGCGTGCCGCGGCCGGTGCTCCCAACCGTGCAGGACTGTGCCGGCGAATTCGGCGTCGCCTCCATCGACCTCTTCGGCGCGGAGATCCCTATCCTGGGAATTGCCGGGGATCAGCAGGCGGCGACTGTAGGCCAAGCCTGCTTCGAGCCCGGCATGATCAAATCCACTTACGGCACCGGCTGCTTTGCGCTCCTCAACACCGGCGGCTGGCCGGTCGCGTCGAATAACCGACTGCTGACGACGCTCGCCTATCGCCTGGAGGGACGGCCGACCTACGCGATCGAGGGAGCGATCTTCATCGCGGGCGCCGCGATCCAGTGGCTCCGCGACGGACTCGGGCTCATCAAGGACGCGCGGGAGAGCGAAGCCCTCGCACGCGCCGCCGATCCCGCCCGCCGCGTCTATCTCGTGCCGGCCTTCACGGGACTCGGCGCTCCCTATTGGGACGCGGAGGCAAGGGGCGCTCTCTTCGGCCTCACCCGCGATGTCGGCCGCGCGGAAATCCTGCGCGCAGCGCTCGACGCCGCCTGCTTCCAGACCCGCGACCTTCTGGAGGCCATGCGTGCCGACGGCGCCGCCCTTAGGAGCCTCCGCGTCGACGGTGGCATGGTCGCGAACGACTGGGTGATGCAGCGGCTTGCGGACCTGCTCGGTCTTCCGGTGGAGCGGCCCCGCCACATCGAGACGACCGTGCGCGGCGCGGCCGCGCTCGCGGCGCTCGCGGCGGGGCTCCACACCTCGCTCGAGGCGATCGCGCAGCAGTGGTCGCTCGATCGGGCCTTCGAGCCGCAGATCTCCGCGGACGAGCGCGACGCACTTTATGCGGGGTGGCAAGATGCGGTTGCGCGGACTCTCAGCAAGCCGCGATGAGCGAGATCCGATCCGCTCTCGCGCTCCGCCCCGATCTCGGCGAGAGCCCGGTCTGGCACCGCAAGGAGGCCGCGCTCTACTGGGTCGACGTCCGCAAGCCCACCGTCAACCGCTTCGACCCCAGTACCGGCACGAACCGCGAATTCACGGCGCCCGAGCCCGTGCACGCGATCGCGCTGACGCGGAGCCATCGCCTGCTCGCGGTGCTGGAGACAAGCCTCGCCTATCTCGACTGCGAGAGCGGCACCGTCGAGCCCATTGCGAGCGTCGTCGAGGGCGTCGAGGACAATCTCAACGACGGCCGCTGCGACCGCGCCGGACGCTTCTGGGTGGGATCGAAGGCGCGCGATTGGGTGAAGCCGATCGGCGGCCTATTCCGTCTCGACCCCGACGGCTCGCTGCACCAGCTCGATGAGGGGGTCCAGCTGTCGAACGGGCTCGGCTGGAGTCCGGATAACCGCACCATGTACTTCATCGATTCCCAGCCGCGGATCGTCCACGCCTACGACTTCGACCACGTCGCCGGGACCGTGCGGAACCGCCGCGTGCTCGTACGAATTTCCGAGGAGCACGGGCTCCCCGACGGTATGACCGTCGACGCCGAGGGTTTTCTCTGGGTCGCGCAATGGAATGGCTGGCGGGTCGTGCGCTACGACCCCGACGGCAAGATCGAGCGCGTGATACGCATGCCCGTTGCCAGACCGACGAGCTGCATCTTCGGCGGGCCCGACCTCCGGACGCTCTACATCACGTCCGGCACCATGCGCATGACGCCGGAGGAGATCGCGGCTGAGCCTCGCGCTGGCAACCTCTTCGCGATCGATACCGAAATCCAGGGTATGCCCGAGCCGCATTTCGCGGGCGGGTGACCATCGCGCGCTATCGGCGCGAGCGGGAGTTTCCTGTGCGGTGCGAAGACCGTGAGGGAATGACCCTCACGCGCCGCACCTCCGCGATCGAATACCTAAGCCGCCAATTCCGCAAAGAGGCCTCGCGCCGCCAAGAGATCGCCGGTCTGGAAACCTTCCGTGAATCGGCTGTAAACCGACCGCAGCAGATCGCGCGATCGTGCGGCGCCGATCTCGGCGCGCCGCAGTCGCGCCAGCTCCATCGTCGTGCGGAGCTCCCAGGAAAGCGCCTTTTGCTTTTGCGCCCAGTCTAGTGACCGTGCGAAACAATCGCCCGCCGAACCCACCGCCCGCGAACCGCCCTCCGCGAGCAGCAGTTTCCCACGAATGCGCAGGAGTTCCGGAAAGAACCAGCGTTCGTCGGTGCTCTCCGCTCGCTGCAGCGCGCTATCCACGGCCGATAAGCCTGCCGTGTACCGCCCGGCCTCGCCGAGCGTCTCGGCGAGCCAGGCGCTATAGAGAGTGAAGCGCACATCGTAGGGCGTCGATTGCAATTCCGTCAGCGCCGACGTCAGCAACGCGGCCCCTCCTGCGGCGTCCTCGCGCATCAGCAGACGGCCGCGCACCGCAAGCGCATAGGTGCGCCAGACGCCAAGTGCGTGCCGCTCGGCATCGTCCGTCAGCATCGCGGCATATCGCCGGGCGCCCGCGACATCGTCCACGAGGATCGAGAGGAAGCATGCGCCGTCGGCGAGAGCGATGCAGGTCGAATTCGCGTGACCGACTTTGGCTGCTTCCTCCACGCTCGCGACGATCGTCTTCATGGCCTGATCCGGGTGCCCCTGCAGCCAGAGCGCTCGCGCCAGGAACACGGACGGCCCCACCCGCTGATCGGTTCCGTAATGCGTCGTGCGAAAATTCCGGTTTCCGAGCACGGGAGCGCCGATGGCGCGCTCCGCGAAAGCGCAACCCTCCGCCTGATCGCCCAGGAAATGAAGCACGATGCACGCCATTCGATCCGCGGTCGGAAGCTCCGCGACGATGCCGCGATACTCCGCGACGTCGCGAAACCGCTGCGACAGCTCCAGCGCGACGCGAAATTCGCAGATCAGAAACTTGTAAAGCCATAGGCCATAGAGCGCGCGCAGTTGGTATTCGGCATCGCTGATTTGCTCCGCGAGCTCGAACACGCGCGCCCAGATCGACTCCGCTTCGCCTACCGGCCCTCGGGTGTACATGAGGCAGAGCCCCTGCGCGGCGCGCAGGAGCATCTCGATGCCGGGCTCGAGATCCGCGACGCGATCGAGCGCGGCGAGGGCGCGTTCGGCCCTCTCGCGGCATTCGCCTAGTAGCGAAAGCCGCAGCCAGAGCGAAATCGAGGCGGCCGTGAGGTCGATTCCCAGGGTTTCATCCCCCGCGGACGAGAAGGCCCAATCCAATCCCGCACGCGTGTTGGCAACCAGCTCGTCGAGACTTGCGCCGTAGTCGGTTTGCGTCTCTTTCCACTCCGCTTGCATGCTTCGTAGACGCCGCTGGAAGTACCGGGCTTGACGGCGAGCGGCGGCCGGAAATTCCCCGCTCGAAACCAGCTTTTCCTGCGCGTATGCCCGGATAGTCTCGAGCAGGCGCCAGCGTCGCTCTGATGCCGACCCTACCAGTGTCAAAAGCGACTTCGACACCAGGCTCGAGATTCCGTCCTCGATGTTCGCGACATTTTCGTCCATCACGGACTTGGCCGCGTCGAGCGTGAATGCGGCCGGAAAAATGCCGAGCCGCCGTAAAAGGAAGCGCTCGCTCTCCGGCAGCAGCTCGTAGCTCCAATCGAGGGTGGCGCGGAGCGTCTGATGCCGCGGCAGGGCGGTACGCCGACCGCCAGTGAGGAATGCGAAACGATCATCGAGGCGCGCAGCGACCTGTTTCAATCCGAGGGTTGCGGCGCGCGCTGCCGCGAACTCTATCGCGAGCGGAATGCCGTCCAGCCGCCGACAGATCGTGCCGATGGTCGGAAGGCTCTCCGCGTCCACGGAGAAATCCGCCCGCAGCGACTTGGTCCTTGCGATGAAGAGCTGCACGGCGCTGTGCTCGAGGGCGTTGGCGGCCGCCTCCTGCTGCGACGGTACATCCAGCGGGGCAACGTAAAAGACGTACTCGCCGTCGATCCGGAGCGCCTCGCGGCTGGTCGCGAGGATCGTCGTGCGCGGACAGAGACGGACGAGGGTCTCGGCCAAGCTCGCGGCGGCATCGATGACGTGCTCGCAATTGTCGAGAACGACAAGGACCTTCCTGCCTCCTATGGCCCGGGCAACGGAATCCGCCGAGATCACGTCGCCGCCCAATTGCAGGCCAAGAGCATTCACGGCTGCGGAGGGTACCAAACCCGGATCGGCCAAGGTGACCAGCTCCACGAACAAGGCATCGCCCTCGAGGGCCGCAAGCAGCCTGCGGGCCACCTCCGCCGCCAGCGCGGTCTTCCCGATCCCGCCCGGTCCTCGCAGCGTTACGACGCGATAGGCCGTCAAGAGATCGCCAAGCTGCAACATCGCTTCCTCTCGGCCGACGAGCGCTGAAGCGGCCAAGGGAATGTTGGTACGGAACGAAAGGTGCAAGGGCCGCGGCCCTAAGGCGGCATCGGGCGCCGCTTGCGCGCTCCCGTCGCTTATCGACCAATTGCCGAGCAGCCGATAGCCGCGGCCGGAGACGGTCTTCATCATGCCGCGGTCCGTGCCGAGTGTCTTACGGATCGCGGAGATGTGGACCTGCAATGCATTGTCCTCGACGACGGCGCCCGGCCAGACTTTCGCCATCAGATCGCCCTTCGTGACGAGCTCGCCGGCCGACTCGACCATGGCCTCCAAGATCTCGAAGGCACGACTGCCGATCGGGACGGCGATCCCGCGCGATCTGAGCTCACGCCGGCCGCAGTCTATCTCCCACCCCCCAGAGACGTAGACGGGCCGCTCGCTCGGCTCGCCCGCAGCGGGGGCCGCTGGGGATCTCGTGCGTGGATTCTGGTCCCGCGGGGTCATTAGCCGGCTCTGTTCTCACCTCAGCCTTTGCTCACGCCCGCGCGCAGGCACCAGTTCTCCCAGGCACGGTCGAGGGCGAGCGGGGTGAGCTGGCGCTGCCCTCCGCGCTCGATCTCGCCGGGCGAGAGGTAGCGAGGCTCGCCGAGACGGAGCGCGTCCATCTGCAGCCCCGCATTTACCTGCAGATAGATCGCCGTGAAGACAGAGACGCGGATCGAGGAGCCCACGACCACGCAGCCGTGACCGCGCATCAGCGCGGCCGCGCCCTTCCCGACCGCGCGCGCGAGATCGCGGCCCTGCTCCATGCTCGTCACGAGGAGGTCGGTGTCGCCGAACTTGTCGCGGATGTCCCAGACCGGCGCTTCACTGCCCATCACCGCCGCGATGTGGCTCAGCGGGCGTAGGGGCGTCTTTGTCACGCTGAAGGGGATCACGGTCTGCGAGTGATTATGGATGACCGAGTGCACGTCCGGGCGCGTCTCGAAGAGAGCGCCGTGAATGAAGCGCTCGCCATAGGGTGTGCGGCCGCGGAGATCGATGGGCGTCCCGTCGAGCTCGAACTCCATGAGGTCCTCGAGCGTCACCTGCTCCGGCGCCCGCGAGCGCGACATGAAATATCGGTCGGGTCGCTCGGGGTGCCGGAGGCTCACATGGCCGAAGGTGTCGACCACGCCCTCGCGCGCGAGAATGCGATTGGCGGTGACGAGCTCCGCCAACAGGGAATTGAGATTGCTCATCGGCCCATTTTCTCCGAGAAGCGTCAAAACCGGCGGGGAATGTAGCGGGTGAGGCCGGCAAGGCCCAGCATCATGATACCCGCGGCCACGAACACTGCCTCGAGGTCGAAGACCGTCAGCAGTAGCGCGAAGACGCCTGGCGGCACGAGCTGCGACATGTCGCGGTAGCTCGCGAAGACGGCGGTCATCTCGCTGCGCTCATAGGGGTGAACCGCGCGGAGATAGAGCGTGTTCCCGCCGCCATCGATGGATTCGGTGGCGAAGGCCGCCATGAGGAGCGCCACCGCGCCGAGGACCGGCCACTGCATCAGCGCCGCCGCCGCCAAGCTGATCGCCCCCGCCGTCGCATAGCCGGCCCAATAGAGGCGCCGAAGCCCGTAGCGCCTGCCCACCCACCCCCAGAACGGCACCAGCCACATCCAGCCGATGCCGATCGAGACGATCACGCCGCCGACCTCCGCGCCGAGGCCGCTCTTCACGGCGAAGATCGGCGCGTAGATCTGGAACATGGTCCACCAGGAGGAGCGGCCTGCCGCGAGCGCCCAACCAAGGCGCAGGCGCGGCTGGGCAAAGAAGCGCGGGAGGTAGCGCAGCGGATTTGCCGAGCGCGGGACCGCCGCACGCATGCGCGCCTCCGCCATGAGGCCCGAGATCCAGAAGGCCGCGGGCACCATGCAGGCCGCTGCGGCCGAGATCGCGAAGGGAATCCAGCGCGCGACGTCGATCTGCAGATTGATCCCGAGCCAGGGCCCGAGCGTGAAGGGCGCGGCGGCGAAGAATATTCGCTTGGCCTCGAAGCGCCCGAGTTCGCTCCGCGCGATCTGATCGAGGACGTAGAGGTTGATCACGATTTCGAAGCAGGCGAAGGCGAAGACGTTGAGGAAGAGCCCCGGTACCAGCGCCGTCACCCTCTCCAGCACGAGCAGTCCGCCGGAGAGGCAGAGCGCGGCGGCGCCGAGGACGAAGACGCCGAAGCGTCCGATCCGCCGCACGATGAAGGGGATCGAGAGCCGGCCCGCGAAACCCGCGAGGCCGACGCCGAAATAGGCGAGGCTCACCGCGCGAGCGTCGCCGAGCAGCCGAAGGGCCTCGACCGGCAGCACCGTCATGACGACGGTCTGTGCAAACGCCATTAGGAAAAAGATGATGGAGAAGCGCGTGCTCTTGCTGAGCTGCACGGGCGAAGGCGCTCAGCCGCCGATACGCGCGAGCTTCTCTGCCGCAAGCCGCGCGGCATCCGCGCTCCTGTCGCCGAGGCGCACGGCGACGTGTCCGTTCTTCTGCGCGAATCCCAGATACTCGTAGCTCGTGCCGGTGTCGCGCACGAACTCCTGGAACGCCCGCCACTCGTGCCGCTCCCAGTTGGGATAGTTGAAGTACTCGTCGAAGACGAGGACGGTGCCGGCGGTAAAGCGCGGCGTCAAAGAGCGCAGCACCGTCGTGGTCGAGGCATAGATGTCGCAATCGACGTGCACGAAGGCGGCCTTCTCCTCCGCGTGCTCCTTCAGGAAGGCCGGCAGTGTCGCCTCGAACCAGCCGCGATGGAGGGTCGCGTTGGCGGGCACTTTCGGGAGCGCGCCGCCGCGGCCGAACTTGCCGCGCCGCTCGAAGGTTCCGGACCAATCCTCAGGCAGGCCCTCGAAGCTGTCGAAGCCGTGAAAGGGCCGCGCGATGCGGCTCGCGACCCAGCGCAGGCTCGCACCGTCGGCGACGCCGAACTCGAGCATCATTCCCTCCGCGGGCGCGCGCCCGGCTGCGAAGAGCAGCAGATCCCAACGGTCCTCGAAGATGAGGGCATCGCGCATATGGGCTTCGATGTAGTAGAGGCTCCGCTGCTTCGCCCGTGCCTGCAGGTCTGCGACGAGATAGCGCCCGTGATATTTGAGGAGGAAACGCCTATAGAGCCGCTCGGACAGCGGCATCGGACGCTTCCCGTCGCGGCGAAAGAGCTTCATGCCTTATCCTTGCTCGCGCGCGACGTGGTCGCCGCCTTCAAGTGGATGAGGATCGGATAAAGCCCCGAGAAAAGCGCGAGCGCAATACCATAGGACCCCTCGCGATACCCGCGCCGCGCGACGTAGGATTTCCAGGCCCGGCTACCCATGCGCCGGAGCGAGGCGCGAAGCGACGGCACAGTGTCCGTCTCGAGCGCATCGAGCGCGGCGAGGTCGGTGTAGCGGTTGAGCCGCTGCATCATGTCCGAGAGGTCGCGGTCCACGAAATGAAGCAGTGGCGATTCGAGACTCTGCCGCTCACCCCGAAGCTCGATCCGCGGATGGACGCGGCCCGCGCCCCAGCGCTTCATGCCTTTGGCGAAGAGCGAGGGCTTGGCGGCGACGCCGTTATAGGCGCCCCAGCCGTGACGGACGAGCCGCTCGCCGATGTGGTTGGCCATGGGCACGATGAAATAGCCGGGCGGCGCGGCCGTGAGGCGTTGGCGTACCTCGGCGGCAAGCTCGGGCGTCGCCCATTCGTCGGCATCGACCTCGAGTATCCAGTCGCCGCCGCAGGCGTCGATGCCGGCGTTCCGCCGCTCGCCCTCGATCTCCCACCCGCCCTCGACGAGACGCGCGCCCGCCGCGCGCGCGATCCCTGCCGTCGCGTCCGTCGAGCGGTCGAGCACCACCACGATCTCGTCGGCAAAGCGCAGTCGCTCGAGGCAAGCTCCTATGCGCTGAGCTTCGTTCCGCGCAACGACCAGCGCCGAGAGGCGCGGTACGCTGCCGCGATTCCCCGAATTGTCGGTCGATTCCGCCATAGGCCGGCCGCCCGCTCCTCCCCAAGGAGAAACTCGGGCATCTCGGGCCTCGGCGTCAACCGCGCTCGGGCTGCGCTGCGCGAGCGCCTCACCAACGCAGCGTCAATTCCTCCCGGTTCAGGTCGAAGCTGTCGAAGCGCTTGAGGAAGTCCCGCCCGAGGATCGGCCCCGCGAGATACCCGTCGACCACGAGCACCTCCACGTTGAAGAGTGTCACCTCGTGGAAGGTCAACATCGGAACCGTCGCGCGCGCGGCATGGAGATCGCTACCCAATTCCGGCACACCTTCGGTGTAGGCGAGCTTCGAGATGTCGACGCCGCTGAGCCGTGCATCGTCCGCGCGCAGCACGTTGGGACCGATGTCGGGCCGGAAGACGAAGTGCAGGGGGTGCGAGCTGGCGCTGGCCTCTAGGCGGAAGGACCCGTCCCTGACGGAGCGATAGCTCATTTGATGCGTCGGTCGATAGAACATTCCGCCGCCGCGCTCGGCGGCCGCAGGCGCAGCAACCTGGGCGGTTGGTGCGCTCGACGGCGCCCGCGTGGCAATTCCCCAGGCGAGAATTCCCATGACGACGATCGAGGAGGCGCCCAGCCGGACAGACCAGCCGACCATCGATCTCGCCTTCACGCTGCGCCGCTCGATCTCTTCGTCCAATGCCGCTTCCATGTCTCGATCTCCGCTTTCGCCGCCGCGCCCGCCTATTGCGCGAGATAGGCGGTCTGGACCGCCTGCTCGAAGAGTTTCGACATCGCCGCGGAGATGTCGTCGTCGGTCGTGACCTGGAAGTAGAGCCCCGGCGAGGCGCAGGTCTGCAGCGTCGTCCCGATATTGGGCTGCCAGGACGATATGTGGGCATTGTAGAAGCTGTTCGTCGGCAGGGGCAGATAGACGGTGTAGAGCACGGCGATGCGGATGCCGCGATTCTTCACCGTGGTGCACCAGTTCGTGTTCATCACGCTCATCGTGCGCGTGCCGCTGACGTTCTCGTCCTCGACGCCGTCGGTCACGAAGAACAGCACCTCCTGCGGCGTGTCGCCGGCGATGTTGGTGCCGTTGCCGGGGTTGGGCATGGTGTTGTTGATGTTGTTCATCGCGGTGTCGTAGTTCGTGTCCGCGTCGGCGTTGTTGTTGCTGCTCGTGAGCCAGTTGTTCTTGTAAACCGTGAGCATCTGGATGTTGGACGCCGAGGACTGGGCGGTCGTGAGATTGCTGGTGAGCGTCTGGATCGTGTTGAAGGCGACGTCGAAGGTATAGATCCCGACGCGATACATCGCGTTGTAGGTCGCCTCGGTGTTCTGCGCCGTCGACATCAGGTTCTGCGTCGCCTGGCGCAGCAGGTCGATCCGGAGCGTCACGTTCAGGTTACGCGCGAGCTGGTAGTTGTCGACGCCGCCGGGGTTGCCCAGATTGTCGGCGCCCGGGTTGGTCTGGTGGCAGCCGAAGGCACAGCCGCCCTGCGCCGAAGTGTTCGCGACCATGGTGTTGATGCCGGCCTGGGTTGCGGCGATCGCCATCGAGGGTGAGCTGTCGAGCAGCAGGTAGAAATCGATGTTGGGCGAGCGCTTCGTCACTTGCGCGGAGCCGCCCACGGTGATGTTGCCGAAGCCTGCGATCTGCATGAAGAGCGTCGGCACCGTCGCGGTGCCGGAGACGTCGATCGTGTTCGCCTTATTGGGATCGTTCACCATCGTGACGGAGGTCGCGGTGCCGATTCCGTTGGCGGCGAAGTTGCCATAGAAGTAGTTGTTGAGCCGGGTGTTGAGATCGACGGTGGGGTCCATCGTGGAGGCGACCGCCAGACCCGCGTCGTCGATCGCCGCCATGAGCCGAACCTTTACGGTGTAGGCCCGCGCGATGTCGATGCCGACGCCCACGGCTATGATCAACGGAATCGTCGTGATCGCGAACCACGCGAGGACGCTGCCGCGGCGCGAGGCGGCGGCCAGCCGAGACTTCCGGTATCCCCTAAGCAGGCGCATTGGACCCACCTCGATTCTTCGCCCGTGCAGCGGGCGGCATCAGTTGTGCGGTATCGCGGCTACCTGCCGCGGCTTCGAGAAGGCGACCTGGCCCATGCTGATAGAGCCCGGCAGGATGAAATGCAGCAGCGAGGAATAGCCGTAGGAGCCCTGGACGACGATGACGCTCTCGCCTTTGCTGCCATATCCCGTGGCGAGCGCCGCGGGGCTTCCGGTCGGCGTGGCATTCCGCGTGTCCTGCCAAGCGACGGAGGCGGCGCCGGTGTTGGGATCGTAGGTGACGCTCGAGATCACGAAGCCGAGCGAAGTGGCCGAGTAGGGCGCCATCACCGCCTGCGCACCCGAGTAGAAATTGTCGATGTCGGACGAGGAGACTGACTGCTGCTGGCTGACGAGATCCGCGAGGGTCTGCGTCGAATCGATGAGCTTCATATAGGCGAGGATCGCCTGCGAGCCCTCGAAGAGGCCGAAGAGGATGGTCGCGAGGATGGGCGCGAGCAGCACGAACTCGACGGCGGCGACGCCCGAGCGGTCCCTCAATGCGATGAGTGTGCGTCTGATCATGGCGCGGTCGGATAGGGTTCGTTCTTGAAGACGACGGTCGAGAGCAGTACGACGCCGTTGCCGCCGGGGTTGAGGAACTGCGCCACCAGCGGCACGAAGAAGTGATAGGTGTAGGCGACACGCACCGCGACCGCGGAGTTGGGCGTGCCCGGCGCGAAGGTATTGTTGGTGACGTTGCCGTTCGTGTCCGTGGTGAGCGGCGGAAGGCTCATCGCGGAGAAGTTTCCGAAGCTCTCGACGTCCGTCGAGACGGAGCCGCAGGAAATGACGCCCGCGAGATTGCCGCAGAGCGCGGTCTGGAAGGTCGAGAGCGGATTGCCGGCGGACTGGATCTGACCCGTGCGGATCATCCGCGCGGCCGTGCGCGCCGCACCATCGAGGACCGACTGCGTGAAAATCATGTAGCCGAGCTCGAAAACGATGAGCAGCATCAGAATGAAGACCGGCGCAATCAACGCGAATTCCTCGGCAGTGCTGCCGCGGCGGTCAGTCGCGTAAGATCGTATGCGCTTGCCGAGTTTGGGCACGGGTCCCAGCTCCGAGTCAGAGCCTACAGAGATCGCCCGCAAGATTCGGTTGATGTCGGTTTACGATCCGTTAATCGGCGGAGTTATCGAGAAGGATGCAAAGGACATTTCTCCGGTATTACTATGCAATGAACCTCTAATACTCAGGGCATTCTTCGCGATGTTAACGATGGGCGGAGTCCCGTCCCGGCATTGTAACGGCCATCGAATCTCCCTAAATTCCGTTCGAGATCACGCCGAGGAGCAGAGGATGGCGCTCGCCACGGTCACGCTTGACGACAAATACGTTCAAGAGCGGGGGCGCATCTATCTCTCGGGCATCCAGGCGCTGGTGCGCCTGCCGATCCTGCAACGCCAGCGCGACAAGGCCGCTGGTCTCACGACCGGCGGCTTCATCTCCGGCTATCGCGGCTCGCCTCTCGGCATCTACGACACCGCACTCTGGCAGGCGCGGCGCTTCCTCGAGCGCGCGAACGTGCGCTTCCAGCCCGGCGTCAATGAGGACCTCGCGGCGACCGCGGTCTGGGGCAGCCAGCAGACGACGCTCTTTCCGGACGCCGCCGTCGATGGCGTCTTCGGCATCTGGTATGGGAAGGGCCCCGGAGTCGACCGCTCGACCGATGCGATGAAGCACGCGAATGCAGCGGGCACCTCGCGCCACGGCGGTGTGCTCGCGATCGCCGGCGACGATCACGGCTGCCAGTCCTCGACCCTCGCGCATCAGAGCGAACAGGTCTTCATCGCCGCGATGATCCCCGTCCTCAATCCCGCGACGGTGCAGGAGTATCTCGATTTCGGCGTGCTCGGCTTCGCGCTCTCGCGCTATTCCGGCTGCTGGGTCGGCTTCAAGGCGATCGCGGAGACGGTCGAGAGCTCGGCCTCGATCGACGTCGATCCCGGGCGCGTAGGGATCGTCATGCCCACGGATTTCGAGCTGCCGCCGGGCGGGCTCAACATCCGCTGGCCCGATCCGCCGCTGGAGCAGGAGCAGCGGCTCCACGGACCCAAGATGGCGGCGATCGCAGCCTTCGTGCGCACCAACGCGATCGACCGCATCGTGATGGATAGCCCGAGCCCGCGGCTCGGCATCGTCACCACGGGCAAGGCCTATCTCGATCTGCGTCAAGCCTTGAGCGATCTCGGGATCGGCGAAAGGGAGGCGGCGCGCCTCGGACTCCGCCTCTACAAGGTGGGGCTCACCTGGCCGCTCGAGCCCGTGGGCGCACGCCGCTTCGCGGAGGGTCTCAAGGACGTGTTGGTGGTGGAGGAGAAGCGCGGTCTCATCGAGGACCAGCTCATGCAGCTCCTCTACAACATGCCGGCGGACCGCCGCCCCAGCATCGTGGGGAAGCGCGATGAGAACGGCCGGGTGCTGCTGCCGAGCGAAGGCGAAATCACGCCTACGATGGTCGCGCGCGCCCTCGTGGAGCGACTGCGCCGGCTCGATGGCGAGAGCCCGCAATTCAACCAGCGCCTCGCGCGACTCGAGGGGCTGGAGCGGCTCGGCGATGCTCCGCTGCCAAAAACGCAGCGCATCCCCTATTTCTGCTCGGGCTGCCCGCACAACACCTCGACCAAGGTGCCGGAAGGGAGCCGCGCCGGTGCGGGCATCGGCTGTCATGCGATGGCGATCTGGATGCCGAGCCGCCACACCACGACCTGGACCCACATGGGCGGCGAAGGCGCAAATTGGATCGGCCAGGCGCCCTTCACCAAGACGAAGCACGTCTTCCAGAATCTCGGAGACGGCACTTACACGCATTCGGGATTGCTCGCGATCCGCGCCGCCGCGGTATCCGGCGTCAACATCACCTACAAGATCCTCTACAACGATGCCGTCGCCATGACCGGCGGCCAGATGGCCGAGGGCCACATGACGGTGCCGCAGATCAGCCGGCAGGTCGCGGCCGAAGGGGCCAAGCGCGTCGTCGTGATGTCCGACGAGCCCGAGAAATATCCGCTCAATGCGGGCTTCGCGGAGGGCGTCGAGATCCGGCACCGCGACGAGCTCGACCATGTCCAGCGCGAGCTCCGCGACACCGAGGGCTTGACGGTCCTCATCTACGACCAGACCTGCGCCGCCGAGAAGCGCCGCCGGCGCAAGCGCGGCCTTTATCCCGATCCACCCAAGCGCGTCTTCATCAACGAGCTCGTCTGCGAGGGCTGCGGCGACTGCTCGGAGCAGTCGAACTGCGTCTCCGTAAAGCCCGTCGAGACCGAATTCGGGCGCAAGCGCGTCATCGACCAGTCCAATTGCAACAAGGATTATTCCTGCCTCAAGGGCTTCTGCCCGAGCTTCGTCACCGTGCATGGCGGCGAGATCCGGAAGCTCGCGAAGTCTGCAGTTGGTGTGGAGGACCACACCTTCGACGGCCTCCCGGAGCCGACGCCGCGCGCGCTCACGGAGCCATACGGCATTCTCGTCACGGGGATCGGCGGCACCGGCGTCATTACGGTGGGGCAACTCATGGGCATGGCCGCGCATCTCGAAGGTCGCGGCTGCTCGGTGCTCGATTTCACGGGCCTCGCGCAAAAGAACGGCGCGGTGATGAGTCACGTCCGCCTCGCGCCACAGCCGCAGGACATCGACGCCGTGCGCATCGCCGCGGGCGGCGCCGATCTCGTGCTGGGCTGCGACATGGTAGTGGCGGCGAGCCCGCAGGCGCTGACGCGGATCGAGACCGGCGTCACCCGTGCGGTCGTCAACAGCTACCTCGCGCCCACCGCGGCTTTCGTCATGAACGGCGACATCGACTTCGAGGATGCGGCGATGCATCGTGCGCTCCAGGCCGCGACCGGCCCGCAGGGCATCGACTTCGTCGACGCCAGCGGCCTCGCGACCGCGCTCATGGGCGACGCCATCGCGACCAACCTCTTCATGCTGGGATACGCCTGGCAGAAGGGATTGGTGCCGCTCTCGCGCGCGGCGATCGAGCGCGCGATCGAGCTAAACGCGGCGGGCGTCGAGATGAACAAGCGCGCCTTCGCCTGGGGCCGGCTTGCCGCGCACGACCGCCACCGCGTCGAGGCCGCGGCCCAGCCGATGATGCACGACGAGGCGGCGCCTGCGGAGACGCTCGACGAGATCGTCCGGCGGCGGGTCGAGTTCCTGACCTCCTATCAGAACGAGGCCTATGCCCGCCGTTACGCCGAGCTCGTGCGCGCGGCAGAGACGGCGGAGAGGACGCGAGCCAGGGGACGCACTAGCTTTGCCGAGGCGGTTGCGAAATCGCTCTTCAAGCTCATGGCCTACAAGGACGAATACGAGGTCGCTCGGCTCTATACCGACGGCGAATTCGAGCGCCGCTTGCGGGCGCAATTCGCCGGTGACTTCACGCTGAAATTCCATTTGGCGCCGCCGCTCTGGGCCCCGCGCGATCCCTCGACCGGCGAGATGAAGAAGCGCGCCTATGGCCGTTGGGTATTCGCCGCCTTCAAGCTCCTCGCGCGGCTCAAGGGGCTGCGCGGCACTGCATTCGACCCCTTCGGCTATACCGCCGAGCGCAGGCACGAGCGCGCCCTCATAGGCGAGTTCGAGGCGACGATCGCCAAGCTCGGCGCGGGTCTCACCGGCGACAACCATGCGCTCGCGGTCGAGATCGCGGGACTCCCGATGCAAATCCGCGGTTACGGCCATGTGAAGCTCAAGGCCCTCGCCCGCGTGAAGCAGCGCGAGGCCGAGCTCTTGGCTGCCTTCGAGCGACCCCTTCCCGCCGCTGCCGCTGCGGAATAGTCTCCGCTCCTCTTCACACGGCTCTCCACCCTCGCCAGCGAAAGGCCCGATCCGGTGTCCGATTCCCGCGCCAATACCCGCACCGCCGCGCAACTGCTGGTCGCGGAGCTCGCCGCGCATTCCGTCGACCGCGTGTTCTGCGTTCCGGGCGAGAGCTACCTCGCGGTGCTCGACGCGCTCTACGACGAGAAGCGCATCGAGACCGTGACATGCCGGCACGAGAGCGGCGCGGGCTTCATGGCGGTTGCGGACGCCAAGCTCACGGGACGTCCCGGCGTCGCCATGGTCAGCCGCGGCCCCGGCGCCACCAACGCCTCGATCGCCATACATACCGCGCAGCAGGACGCGACGCCCCTGGTGCTCTTCGTCGGGCAGATCGAGCGCAAGGATCGCGGCCGCCGCGCTTTCCAGGAGGTCGAATATCGCCGGATGTTCGGCGACATGGCGAAGCTCGTCGTCGAGGTGAGCGACGCCGCGCGCATTTCCGAGGCGACGGCGCAGGCCTTCCATGCGGCGACCACGGGAACCCCCGGCCCCGCCGTGGTTGTGCTCCCCGAGGACATGCTGCTCGAGGAGGTCGCGAGCGGACCGCAAGGACCGCAGCGAACGCTCCTCGCCGCGCCTTCGCCCGGGAGCGTGCGCGAGGCGGCGGCGCTCCTCGCGCGAGCCGAGCGGCCGGTGATCGTGGCGGGAGGCAGGCTCTCGCTTCCGGACGCGCGGCGGGTGCTCCGCCAAGCGGCGGAGGCCTGGGGCATCCCCGTGCTCGTAAGCTTTCGCCAGCAGGACATCTTCGACAACGAGCATCCGCTTTACGCGGGACATCTCGGCTACCTGCTGCCGCGCCAGCAGGTCGCGACATACCAGGAGAGCGACCTCGTGCTCGCGGTCGGGACGCGGCTCGGCGACGTCACGACTCAGGGCTACGTCTTCCCTACGGCGCCGAAGCCGAAACAGCAGCTCATCCACGTCTACGACGATCCCGCCGTCCTCGGTTCCGTCTTCCAGACAGACCTCGCGGTGCTGGCAGAGCCCGTGGCCTTTCTGAAGGCGCTCGCGGCGGAACCGGGCGGGGAGCCCGGCCGGCACGCGGTCTGGGCCGCGCATCTTCATCGCGGCTATACCGAGATGGCGCGCTGGGAGCCGCAGGAGGCCCCTGATGGCGTGGTCTTCGGCGCGGTGATCCAGGGACTCCATCGCCGGCTCGGCGCCGATGCGGTCTTCGCGAATGACGCTGGCAATTTCTCGGGCTGGCTCGGCCGCTATTTCCCCTTCAAGGCCTCGCAGCGCCTGCTGGGGCCGGTCTCCGGTGCGATGGGATTTGGCATGCCCGGCGCGGTCGCCGCGGCCTTCCGCCTGAAGCGCCGCGTCATCTCCCTCATTGGCGATGGCGGATTTCTCATGACCGGGAACGAGCTCGCGACCGCCGTCCAATACCGGCTTCCCGTCACCGCGATCGTCGCCAACAACTGCAGCTACGGCACGATTCGAAACCATCAGGAGAAATTCTATCCCGGCCGAACCATCGCGACCGAGCTCCGCAATCCCGATTTCGCGCGTCTCGCGGAGGCATTCGGCGCCCGGGGATTCCGCATCGACCGTCCCCAGGACATCGACGCGGCGCTCGACGGTGCGCTCGCCGCTGACGGACCGAGTCTCGTCGAGGTGAAGACGAGCCTCGAGCACATCTCGGCCTTCACTACCCTGGGCGCGCTCGCGCGCAAGGACTGAGCGAAGCCGGGCGTTTCCATCACACCCCTCCTTTGTTAGGGTGGCGCCCGAAAGACCGCCGCCCGAGGGAGGGCTGATGGGCCGAAGCCGGCAGCCACGAACGACGATCGCATGAGCGCCGCCGCCGCGGCACCGCGGGGCCGCGTCCGGATGCGGCTCTCCTTCAAGTTCGCGCTCGCCTTCGTCGGGCTCGTGAGCCTCGTGCTGATCGTCAATGGCGCGGTCAACATGTGGCTGAGTTACGACGAGGCAAAAAGCTCGGCCGTGCGGGTGCAGCAAGAGAAGGCGCAGGCCGCCGCCGAGCGCATCGAGCAGTTCGTCAGCGAGATCGAGCAGCAGATCGGATGGACCACCCACGCGCAGTGGTCGGCGGGCACGCTCGACCAGCGCCGCTACGACTTCGTGCGCCTGCTGCGCCAGGTGCCCGCGATTACCGAGCTCGTGCAGATCGACGGCTCCGGCAAGGAGCAGCTCAAGGTCTCGCGCTTGGCAATGGACGTGGTCGCGAGCGGTACCGACTACTCGAACGATCCGCGCTTCGCCAAGGCGGTCTCCGACAAAGTCTGGTTCAGCCCCGTCTACTTCCGCAAGGAGTCCGAGCCCTACATGACGATCTCGGTTGCGCATGTCGGGCGTAACGCCGGTGTCACCGTCGCGGAGGTCAATCTAAAATTCATCTGGGACGTCATCACCGCAATCAAGATCGGCAAATCCGGCTACGCCTATGTCGTCGATTCCCGGGGACGTCTCATCGCGCATCCCGACATCAGCCTCGTGCTTCGCGACACCGATCTCTCGCGCCTGCCGCAAGTGGCCGACGCACTCGCGGCGCTCAAGACCCACGATCCCGCGACGAACACGGCCGCGACCGCGACGGGTCCGCAGGGCGCCTCGGTCCTCACTGCCTACTCCGCGATACCGCGCCTCAACTGGCTCGTATTCGTGGAGCTTCCGATCCGCGAGGCGATGGCGCCTGTCTATACCTCGCTGCTGCAGACCGGGGCCTTGCTCGGACTCGGCCTGCTCCTCGCGGCGGTGGCAGGTACGCTGCTCGCGCGGCGCATGGCCGTGCCGATCCGCCGCCTCCAGGCCGGTGCCGATCGGCTAGGCGCCGGAGAGCTCGATTATCGCATCGGGATCCGCACCGGCGACGAGATCGAGGTCCTCGCCGACCGCTTCAACAAGATGGCCGGACAGCTTCAGGAGTCCCATTCGACTCTCGAATCCAAGGTCGAGGCTCGGACGCACGATCTCGCAGAGTCTCTCGAATTCCAGACGGCGACCGCCGAGGTGCTGCGGACGGTGGCGAGCTCGCCGGACGATCTGCAATCGGTCTTCGAGTCCATGCTCGAGAAGGCAACCGACCTCTGCGACGCCCAATTCGGTGCACTCTATCTTTATGACGGCTCGGCGTTCGCGGTTGCGGCGATGAGAAACCTTCCGGCCACCTATGCGGATTTTCTCCGCAGTCAGAGCCTGTCGCCGCATGAGAGCTCAGCGTTTCGCCGCCTCATTGAGACGAAGACGCCGCTGCACATCGCTGACACCATCGAAGCGCCCGGATACAAGGAGCGTGAGCCCGTGCGCGTGGCGGCGGTGGAGCTCGGCGGCGTTCGCAGCATGATTGCGGTGCCGCTGCTTAAGAAAGGCGAACTCGTAGGCGCGTTCGCGATCTACCGGCAGGAACCCCGCTCGTTCGCCGAAAACCAGATCGCGCTGGTGACGACTTTCGCGGACCAGGCGGTAATCGCGATCGAGAACACGCGGCTCCTCGGCGAGCTGCGCCAGCGCACCTCCGAGCTCGCTCGGTCGGTCGATGAGCTCACCGCTACGGGCGATGTGCTCAAGATCATCAGCCGCTCGACCGTCGAGCTCCAAACCGTCTTGAATACGTTGGTGGAGACTGCCGCGCGGCTCTGCGACGCGCATACCGCCCTCATCTTCCGGCGGCGTGGCGACGAGTATCATCTCGCCGCTCTCCACACTACCGCCTCCGACATGGAGAGCTTCCGCGAATATTGCCGAGAGCATCCCTTCCTGCCGGGAAGCGGGTCGGCGGCGGGGCGTGCGGCGCTTGCGGGACGGGCGATCCAGATTCCCGACGCGCTCAACGATCCCGACTACATGTTCAAGGATGAGCCCTGGGTGAAGAACTTCCGCACTCTCGTGGCCGTGCCCCTCTTCAGGGGCGAAGAGGCGATCGGCGTGATCTCGGTGATCCGCCACGCGGTCATCCCCTTCACCCCCAAGCAAATCGACCTACTGACGACCTTCGCCGACCAGGCCGTGATTGCAATGGAGAATGCAAGGCTCTTCGAGGAGCTGCGACAGAGCTCGGCCGAGCTCGCGCGCTCGGTCGAGGATCTGCGCGCGCTGAGTGTCGTGGGCCAAGCCGTGACCTCGAGCCTCGATCTCCGGGTCGTCCTGGAGACGATCGTCGCACGGGCGGTGGAGCTCTCCGGTGCCGATGGCGGCGCGATTTTCCGGTATCGCCGAGCCGATCACTGCTTCCAGCTGTGGCACGCGGTCGGGCTCGAGGCAGCGCTCATCTCCAAACTCAGGGAAATGGCGGTTCACGAGGAAGAGACCGAGCTTGGCCATGCCGCGAGGGACAATGTCCCGATCGAGATCGCCGACCTTGCGACGGCTCCCTCAGGCCCCCTTCGCAGGGCGGCCTTGCTCGCGGGATACAAATCCGCGCTCATCGTCCCCCTCGTTCGCAGCGAGCGCGTCTTCGGCGCTCTCGTGATCCAGCGCCGCGCCGCCGGGCGGTTCGCACCCAGCACCGTCGACATCCTCCAGACATTCGCGAGCCAATCGGTGCTCGCGATACAGAACGCCCGCCTCTTCCGCGAGATCGAGGAGAAAGGCCGCCAGCTCGAGATCGCGAGCCAGCACAAGTCGCAGTTCCTCGCGAACATGAGCCACGAGCTGCGCACACCCTTGAACGCAATCCTCGGCTATGCGGAGCTGCTGGTCGACGGCATTTACGGCGAGCTATCGGAGAAGGCGCGGGGTGTGCTCGAGCGCGTGCAGAGCAACGGCAAGCACCTTCTCGGCCTCATCAACGACGTGCTCGACCTCTCGAAGATCGAGGCAGGCCAGCTCACCCTCACAATCGAGGACTACGCGATGCCTGCGGTGGTGCACTCCGTCGTCAGCGCCACGGAATCCCTCGCTAAGGCCAAAGGCCTGACGCTCGCCTCGGCGGTCCCGCGCGACTTGCCGCTGGCGCGGGGAGATGAGCGGCGCCTCACGCAGGTTCTGCTCAATCTCCTTGGGAATGCGATCAAATTCACGGATGCCGGCGAAGTCGGCATCAGCGTCGGATTCGCCGACGGCCGCTTCGACGTCGCGGTGCGCGACACCGGTCCCGGCATCGCCGCCGCGGACCAGGCGCGCATCTTCGAGGAGTTCCAGCAAGTCGACAATTCCAATACGCGGCGGAAGGGTGGCACAGGCCTCGGCCTCTCGATCTCCAAGAAGATCGTGGAGCTGCATGGCGGAACGATTTCCGTCGAGTCCGAGCTCGGCAAGGGCTCGACCTTTCACGTCGTCATTCCCATCCGCGTCGAGCGGAAGGAGGAGGCTGCATGAGCAAACGCATCCTCGTCATCGAGGACACCGAGGACAACCGCACCATCATCCGCGACCTCCTAACGAGTGCGGGCTACGAGATGATCGAAGCCGTGACCGGCGAGGAGGGTGTGGCCATGGCGGCGGAGCACAAGCCGGACCTGATCCTCATGGACATTCAGCTTCCCGTGATCGACGGGTACGAGGCGACACGGCGCATCAAGGCCATTCCCGAGCTCAAGGGGATACCCGTGATCGCCGTTACCTCCTACGCGCTTGCGGGCGACGAGCAGAAAACGCGCGATGCCGGCTGCGATGGCTACGTCGCGAAGCCGTTCAGCCCGCGGCAGCTCCTCGCGAAAGTGCGCGAGTTCGTGGGCTGAAGGAGGAAGACTGGTGCGCGATCCCGCCCGCATTCTCGTCGTCGACGACAACGAAGCCAACGTCGACATCGCGAAGATGCGGCTTGAGGCGCAGGGTTACGAGATCGTCACCGCGATCGACGGCGAGGAGGCGCTCGTACGCGTCCGCGAGACCCTGCCCGATCTCATCCTCCTCGACATCATGATGCCGAAGCTCGACGGGATCGAGGTGACGAGGCGGCTGAAGGCCGACGCATCGCTGCCCTTCATTCCCATCATCCTCGTCACTGCCAAGGCCGACGTGAAGGATGTGGTGGCAGGCCTCGAGGCCGGAGGCGACGATTACCTCACGAAGCCCTTCGAGCACGCGGCGCTCGTGGCGCGTGTCCATTCGATGCTCCGCATCAAGTCGCTCCACGATACCGTCGAGACGCAGCGCAAGGAGCTCGCCTCGATCAATGTCGGACTCGAGGACCGCGTCTCCAGGCAGGTGCAAGAGCTCGAGCGCATCGGCCGGCTCCGCCGCTTCCTCGCTCCGCAGCTCGCGGAGATGATCGTCTCCAAAGGCGACGAGAGCATCTTCGCGAGCCACCGCCGCGACATCGTGGCACTCTTCTGCGACCTCCGGGGCTTCACGGCTTTCGCCGAGACCGCCGAGCCTGAGGAGGTCATGACCGTCCTTCGGGAGTATCACACCTCGCTTGGCCCGCTCGTTCACCGCCACGAGGGCACGCTCACGCGCTTTGCGGGCGACGGGCTCATGGTGTTCTTCAACGACCCCATCCCCTGCCCCGACCCGACCGCGCGCGCGGTGCGGCTCGCCGTCGCGATGCGCGAGGCCGCGCAGACGCTCGCGAAAGAATGGCGAAAACGCGGTCACGAGATCGGCTTCGGTGTCGGTGTCGCGCAGGGCTTTGCGACGCTCGGCCAGATCGGCTTCGAGGGTCAGGTCGACTACACCGCGATCGGCACCGTCATCAACCTCGCCGCACGCCTCTGCGACGCCGCACGCGACGGCCAAATCCTCGTGAGCCAGCGAGTCGCGGCGGCGGTCGATGAGGTCGCGACCGTGGAGCCCGTCGGCGAAATCCAACTCAAGGGGCTCACGCGGCCGGGTGTCGTGCATCAGGTCGTTGGATTGCGATAAAGGGGCGCCCGCCATCAATCGAGCACGACGTCCGCGCGGTCGAGAAGCGAGGAGGGGAAATCGATGCCGAGCGACCGCGCGGTTTTCAGATTGATGATGAGCTCGGCCCAACGGTAGTCGATCCTGACGCTCTCCCCGTCGACATAACCGCCCTGATTCAAGCCGGCGAGGAACGCCTTCACATAGGGCGCATATCCCCCCCGGTGTTGCCCCGTTGAGAAATCCCATGCTCGGCACCGTCGACGGCTGCGCACGGGCGGCAAGCGGCAGAGCGCTCGCGGCTCCGCCCAGCATCCGCAAAAATTTGCGGCGTTCCATCACCGCCTCTTCCCCACGCAAAGACTTATGATATTTCAACTCACATATCCCATCGGGAATGTTCGCAGCGAATCTCCCGAAGTGGTCGCAAGCGCGCGCGCATGCCTGCCCTGCATCCTCTCGCTCGAATGCGAGCAGAGGTTGCGCTCGCTGCGTTCTGCGAGCGACGTACGCAACTTTTGTCGGATTCCGCCCGATTTGGATGCAAACGCGTGCGCCCGGAGGGCAAAGCGCACACCGCAAGCGAGAAAGGCACACCACCGACGGATCGTCTCCACACATTCTTGCGCTTGTGGCGCACGCGCACACTGGGCAAGATCGCCGCTCCGCAGGAACCGTCGGCTACTGCCGCGGCAATCCAACATTAATTCGGAGCGATGAGGCGGCAGCGATGGACGCACGAGAGACTTCGCACGACTGGTCCCTTCAGCAGTTCGGCATCGGCCAGCCGGTGCCGCGGAAGGAAGACCCGAGGCTGCTGCGCGGCGAGGGCCGCTACAGCGACGACGTCTCGCTGCCGGGTCAGGCCTATGCCGCGATCGTCCGCAGCCGCTATGCCCATGGCGTGATTCGCAAGATCGACACGGAAGAGGCGCGTGCCATGCCCGGCGTGCTCGCAGTCTATACCGCCGCCGACATCGACGCCGCGGGGTTCGGCGCCTTCAAATGCGTGATCGCTTTCCCGAACCGCGACGGCACTCCTATGCACGCACCCACCTGGAGCGCGCTCGCGAGCGACAAGGTGCGCTACGTCGGCGACGCCATTGCCTGCGTCATCGCGGAGACTGCGGCCCAGGCAAAGGACGCGGCCGAGGCCGTCGTCGTCGATATCGATCCTCTCCCCGCGGTCACCGACGCCAAGGCCGCCTCGGAGCCCGGCGCACCGCAGCTCTACGGGGACGTTCCCGGCAACATCTGCCTCGACTATCACTTCGGCGACGCCGAGAAAGTCTCCGCGGCCTTCGCCAAAGCCGCGCACGTGACACGGCTCGAGATCGTCAACAACCGTCTCGTCGTCTGCGCGATGGAGCCGCGCTCGGCAGTGGCGAAGTATGAGCCCGGCTCCGGCCGCTGGACGATCTACACGGGCTGTCAGGGCGTCTTCGGCCTCAAGAACCAGCTCGCGAACGACATCCTCAAGGTACCCGGCGACAAGGTGCACGTCGTCACCGGCAATGTCGGGGGATCCTTCGGCATGAAGGCGCAAGCCTTTCCGGAATATGTCTGCCTCTTCCACGGCGCGAAGAGCCTGGGCCGTCCGGTCAAATGGACGGATGAGCGCTCCGAGAGCTTCGTCTCGGACCTGCACGGCCGCGATCATCTCGCGAGCTGCGAGCTTGCGCTCGACGCGGAGGGCCGCTTCCTCGCCATTCGCGTCACCAACTACGGCAACATGGGCGCGCATCTCGCGGCCGTGGCACCGCTGATGCCGACGCTCAACACCATCAAGAACATGGTTGGGGTCTACTG
>DATJVP010000099.1:0-5030 GCA_035581425.1 Allostellaceae bacterium
CGCTATCGGATGCGAATGGGACAACGCGCCCTGCGTCATTCGACGCGCTCCCTTCAGTCGCTTGCTCAGGATGAGGAAGTTTATTAATGCCTTCTCCCATCCCCCTCATCCTGAGCAAGCGACCGAAGGGAGCGCGTCGAAGGACGCAGGGCGCGCGTTACCGCTTGCGCTCCGCGGTCTTGAGCCAGCCACGGCCGGCCTTGCGGCCTAGGAAGCCAGCTTGCACGCGCTGCTTCAGCAGCGCCGGTGGGCGGAAGCGCTCGCCATAGGCCTCGTGGAGAATCTCCTGCACCTGCAGGCAGAGGCTCGATGTCGTGACATCCATGAGCTCGAAGGGGCCGATGGGGTGACCGAGGCCAAGCTTGCAAGCGAGGTCGATGTCCTCGGGCGTCGCGACACCCTCCTCGACGAGCTTGATCGCCTCGATGACGAAGGCGTGGAGCACGCGATTGACCGCGAAGCCCACGACATCCTTGACCGGGATCGGCGTCTTGCCGGCATCGCGGCAATAGGCCATCGCCCGCTCGACCGCTTCTTCGGCAGTGTCGAATTGCGGGATCACCTCGACGAGCCGCATGCGCGAGACCGGCGAGAAGTAGTGCGTGCCCAGGAAAAAGGGCCGACGCTCGGGGCTGAGCTGTGCGGCGAGCGCCGCGATCGCGATGCTCGAGGTGTTGCTCGCGATGAGCGTCCGAGGCGCGCAGATCCCGTCGAGCGCGCGAAAGATGTTGCCCTTGACCGCCTCATCCTCGAAGACCGCCTCCGTCACCATGTCGCGGTCGCCGAAGGCTGTGAGGTCGGTCGTGGCGGAGATGCGCGCGAGCGCCGCGGGCTTTTCGGCCTCCTTGTAGAAGCCGCGCGCGATGCCCTTGTCGAGAATGCCCGCGAGGCGATCGAGCGCCGAATTGAGCTCCGCCTCGGCGCGGTCGTGCAGCAGCACCTCGTAGCCGCCGAGCGCGTAGACGAGGGCGATTTCCGCGCCCATGAGCCCCGCGCCGACGACGCCGATCTTGCCTTTTGCCGATGTCATTCCCGTGCCTCCTCCCAGTGCGGGCGCACGATGCCGGAGGAGCACTCCGATGTCCACGCCGGGGCTTGCGCCAAACCGCGCGCCATCGGAAGCTTTCCATCCATGAGCGAGCACAGAACCGGCGGACAATTCGATCTCGGCGGGCGAACGGCCCTCGTCACCGGCGGCGGGCAGGGCCTCGGCTTCGAGATTGCGTCGGCGCTCGCGGAGGCGGGGGCGCATGCGATCCTCAATGGCCGCGACCTTCCGCGGCTCGAAGCCGCGGCGGCGCGGATCCTGGGCGCCGGCGGCAAGGCCTCGGCGCTGGCCTTCGACGTCGCGGATGCGGCGGCGGGGACGGCGGCTTTCGAGCGCATCGCCGACGAGTTCGGCGCGCTCGACATCCTCGTCAGCAATGTCGGCGTCCGGCATCGGCTGCCGCTCCGGGAGATCGAGCCCGAGGATTTCCGGCGCGTGCTCGAGGTGAACTTGACGGCGGCGTTCCAGCTCGCGCGCGAGGCGGTCGCGGCGATGGCGCGGCGCGGACGCGGCCGGATCATCTTCGTGACCTCGATCGCCGGGCCGCTCGGGCGCGCGAATGACGCCGCCTATATTGCGGCCAAGGGTGGGCTCGCAGCCTTTGCGCGCGCGCTCGCCGTCGAATTCGGGCCGCAGGGCATCACGACCAACGCAATCGCGCCGGGCTATTTCGCGACTGAGACCAATTCTGCGATGGTCGCGGACCCCGCGGTGGAGGAATTCGTGCGGCGGCGGATTCCACTGCGACGCTGGGGCGAGCCGAGGGAGATCGCGGGGGCTGCGGTCTTCCTCGCTTCGGACGCAGCGAGCTACATCAATGGCCATGTGCTGACTGTCGATGGCGGGCTTTCCGCCTCCTTTTGACGGAAAGCGTGTCAGTCGATTTCGCGCGGGGCTTGGCTTAGGATCGAGTGAGGGAAAGGGGAGATAAGCCCCGGAATGACAGGGAGGAGTCATGCGCGGCTTGATGATGGATCGCCCGCTGCTGATCCAGACGCTGATCGAGCATGCGGGCCGCTATCACGCCGATACCGAGATCGTCTCGCGGACGGTCGAAGGCCCGATCCACCGCTACACCTACGCCAAGGCCGAGCGCCGCTCCAAGCGGCTTGCGAAGGCGTTGCGGCGGCTCGGCGTCGAGGAAGGCGACCGCGTCGCGACCCTCGCCTGGAATGGGTTCCGGCACTACGAGCTCTATTTCGGCGTCTCCGGCATCGGTGCGATCTGCCACACCATCAACCCGCGCCTCTTCCAGGAGCAGCTCGCCTATATCGTCAATCACGCCGAGGACAAGGTCCTCTGCTTCGACCTGACCTTCCTGCCGCTGGTTCAGAAGCTCGCGCCGCTCTGGAAGCCGGTGCGGCACTACGTGCTCATGACCGACCGCGCGCACATGCCAGCGGGCGGCCCGCCGAATCTTCTTTGCTATGAGGAGCTCGTCGCGGCGGAGACGCCGGAGATGGAGTGGCCGGAATTCGACGAGAACATGGCCTCGTCGCTCTGCTACACCTCCGGAACGACTGGCAACCCCAAAGGCGCGCTCTATTCCCATCGCAGCACCGTGCTGCACTCCTTCGCCTGCTGCATGGCGAACAACACCTCCTTCGCGATGTCGGATACGGTGCTCCCTGTGGTGCCGATGTTCCACGCCAATGCCTGGGGCGTGCCGTATTCCGCGACCATGGCGGGCTCGAAGCTGGTCTTTCCCGGCCCAAACCTGGACGGGCCGAGCCTCTATCAGCTCCTGGAATCCGAGCACGTCACCATGACGCTCGGCGTGCCCACTGTATGGCTCGGTCTCCTGAAATATCTCGATGAATCCGGGAAGCGGCTCGATTTCGTCGATCGCGTGCTGATCGGCGGCTCCGCCGCGCCGCCTGCGATGATCCGGGATTTCGAGGAGAAGTACGGCTGCCGCGCGATCCAGGGCTGGGGCATGACCGAGCTGAGCCCGGTCGGCACGCTCGGCACCTTGAAGCGCAAGTTCCTGAACCTTCCCAAGGAGGCACAGCTCGCGCGGAAGGCGATGCAGGGGCGACCGCTCTACGGCGTCGAGATGAAGCTCGTCGACGCCGAAGGCCAGGTGCAGCCGCACGACGGCACATCTCGCGGCGAGCTTCTGGTGCGCGGCCCCTGGATCGTCAATGGCTATTTCGCGGACGAGGCGGCAGGACGGGACGCCTTCGATGCCGAGGGCTGGTTCCGCACCGGCGACGTCGCGACCATCGATCCCGACGGCTACCTGCAGCTCGTCGATCGCCGCAAGGATGTGATCAAGTCCGGCGGCGAATGGATCAGCTCGATCGACATCGAGAACGCCGCGGTCGCGCATCCCGACGTGGCGGAAGCGGCGGTGATCGGCGTGCCGCATCCCAAATGGGCGGAGCGCCCGCTGCTGGTGATCGTGCCGAGGCAGGGCTCTGCGCCCACGCGCGAGGCGATCCTCGACTTCCTAAAGGACAAGCTCGCGAAGTGGGCGCTACCCGACGATGTCGTGCTCGTGCCGGAGATCCCGCACACCGCGACCGGCAAAATCCTCAAGACGAAGCTCCGGGAGATGTTCCGGGAGCATCGTCTCCCGACTGCCTGAGGGCGCATTGGCGGGACCGCGTCTTGCCGGAAAGGCCGCCTTCGTGACGGGGGCGGCATCGGGCTTGGGGCGCGCGATCGCTGCGGCCTTCGTCGCGGAGGGCGCGCGCGTCGCGCTCGCGGACATCGACCGCACCGGCGGCGAGCGCGCGGCGCGGGAATTGGGACCGGCCGCGCTCTTCCTCGAGCACGATGTCGGAGACGAGCCGAGCTGGGAGCGGAGCCTCGATGCCGCCGTGGCGGCGATGGGTGGGCTCCACATCCTCGTCAACAACGCCGGCGTCGGCCCAATCGGCGACGTCGAGCGGACGAGCCTCAAGGAGTGGCACTTCGTCCACCGCGTGAACCTCGACGGCGTCTTCCTCGGTTGCAAGCACGGGATCGCGCGCATCCGCGCCTCCGGGGGCGGCGCCATCCTCAACATGTCCTCGGTTGCGGGCCTGATCGGCGTCCACAACATGGCCGCCTACTGCTCGAGCAAGGGCGCGGTGCGGCTGCTGACGAAGTCCGTCGCCATGCATTGCGCGCGGCGCCGCTACGGCATCCGCTGCAACTCGATCCACCCCGTCTACACCGAGACGCCCATGGTGGAGGAGATGCTCAAGGGCGCGCGCGATCCCGAGCGCACACGCAAGGCGCTCGCGGACATGGTCCCGCTCGGGCGCATGGGGCGGCCGGAAGAGGTCGCGCAGATGGCGGTCTACCTCGCTTCCGACGAAGCGGCGCTGGTGACGGGCGCGGAGTTCGTGATCGACGGCGGCCTCAGCGCGACCTAGGACGTATACTCATCGGTTGCGCCAGGGAGGCAGGGATGCGGAGCGAACTTCTTCGAACGCTATACGGATTCGAAGGCGGCCCTGCTCCACCAAACGCAAAGCTTCGGTCCACACGCAAAGCAGTTCTTCGCTGTGGCCAAACTCACTCGCTGGGTGGTCTACGGCACACCCTCGGGCGAGTTCAAGACGGCGAACGCGAACTTCCACCCGATCTACATGACACGATTGGATGGTTTCGTCAGGTGAGGGGCCGCGAGCGCGGTCGGTGCGCGGCGGTGACTTTGGGCCACTGAGACGCCTCGACTGCTCAGTGAGGGGCCAGAGTGCGCCCAAAAAAATTAGCCATTTCCGCTACCAACTTCCTGTGGAAGGCGGTGCGGTCGACGCCCGGCGGGTCGGTGCAGAGTTCGGGATACTTGGCGAGCATCGGACGCGGGCAGGGGGCAGAATAAATGTAATGCCCGACTTCCGGCACTGAGGCGTAGTCGGGCGGCGTCGGCAGGAGATCGCGGATACGCTCCGCGCTGTAGGGCCGCGTCAGCACCTCGTCCAATGCGGGATCGTCGATGCGAATTGGCACGGTCACGTCGCTCAGGCCCTCGCGAGTGAAGAAATAG
>DATJVP010000100.1:0-50298 GCA_035581425.1 Allostellaceae bacterium
CTCGAGGAGAAGGTCTCGGAGCTCAACGCCGTGAAGGCCGCGGGCAACAGCATCGGCGCGCTTGCGATCGTCGCCGTCGACAATCCCATGGCGGCGGCGACGGGACACCGCATCTGCAACGATTGCATGAAGGCCTGCATCTATCAGAAGCAGGACCCCGTCGACATCCCGCAGATCGAGACGCGCACGCTCAAGGACGTGCTGGATCTTCCCTGGGGCTTCGAGATTTACGGTTTGCTCACGCGCTGGAACCCGCTCGACCTGCACCGGCCGCTGCCGAAGCCCGCGAGCGGCTACAAGGTGCTCGTGGTGGGGCTCGGCCCCGCGGGTTTCACGCTCGCGCATCATTTGATGAACGACGGTCACACCGTCATCGGCATCGACGGCCTCAAGATCGAGCCGCTGCCTGCGGAGATTTCCGGCATCGACGCCGCCGGCACGCGCCATACCTTCCGCCCGATCCGCGACGTGGCGGAGCTTCGGGAGTCTCTGGACGACCGGCTGATGGCGGGCTTCGGCGGCGTCGCGGAGTACGGGATCACCGTGCGCTGGGACAAGAACTTTCTGAAATTGATCCGACTGCTGCTGGAGCGCCGTGCAGAATTCTCGATGTATGGCGGCGTCCGCTTCGGAGGTACGCTGACGGTCGCGAGCGCCTTTGCGCTGGGCTTCGACCATATTGCGCTTTGCGCGGGCGCGGGGAAGCCCACGGTCATCCCGATGAAGAACGGTCTCGCCCGTGGCGTGCGACAGGCCTCGGATTTCCTGATGGCGCTTCAGCTCACGGGCGCCGCCAAGACCGACAGCCTCGCCAATCTCCAGGTGCGTCTTCCCGTAGTGGTGATCGGCGGCGGCCTTACCGCGATCGACACCGCGACGGAATCGCTCGCCTATTACCCGCTCCAGGTCGAAAAGTTTCTCATGCGCTACGAAGCGCTCGCGGCCGAGCGCGGCGAGGCCGCGGCGCAGGCGGGTTGGAGCGATGAGGACCGCGAGCTCGCGGACGAGTTCATGGACCACGCCCGCGCGCTTCGTGCTGAGCGCGAGGCCGCGAAGCACGAGAGCCGGGCGCCGCGCTTCATCGATCTCCTTAATTCCTGGGGCGGCGTCACCATCGTCTACCGCCGCCGTCTCATAGACGCGCCGAGCTACACCCTCAACCACGAGGAAGTCGCGAAGGCGATGGAAGAGGGCATCCGTTTCGCGGAGCGGTTAACGCCGGAAGAAGTTGTGCTCGACGATTTCGGCGCGGCTTCCGGCCTCATTGTCTCGCGCGCGGGCGAGCGGATCACTTTGCCCGCGCGGACGGTTCTGGTCGCAGCGGGGACGCAGCCCAACACGGTACTCCAGCGCGAGGAGCCCGATCGCGTCCGCATCGATGGGCGGTACTTCCAGGCAGTCGACGAGGAGGGAAATTCCGTCACGCCGGAGAAAGTGGCGAAGCCGGATGTGCCGCGCGTGCTCACGAGCCTCGAGCCCGACGGCCGCGCCATCAGTTTCTTCGGCGACTTGCATCCCTCCTTTGCGGGCAACGTCGTGAAGGCGATGGCAAGCGCCAAGCAAGGCTACCCCGTCGTAAGCCGCATGCTCGCGCGCCGCGCGCCCGCGGGGCCGAAGCCGACCGAACTGGCACGGCGCCTCGACAGCGAGCTCCGCGCAACGGTGCACTCCGTCAATCGGCTCACTCCCACCATCGTCGAGGTCGTCGTGCATGCGCCCATGGCCGCACGCGCCTTCGAGCCGGGCCAGTTCTATCGCCTGCAGAATTTCGAGGCGCTGGCGGCGCGAACCGCGGGCACGGCGCTCGCGATGGAAGGCTTGGCCCTCACCGGCGCCTGGGTCGACAAGGAGAACGGACTCCTCTCGACCATCGTGCTCGAGATGGGCGGTTCCTCCGATCTCTGCATGCTGCTGAAACCGGGCGAGCCCGTGATCCTCATGGGCCCAACGGGAACGCCGACGGAGCTGCCGAAGCGCGAGACCGTGCTCCTCGTGGGCGGCGGGCTCGGCAATGCCGTGCTGTTCTCGATCGGGCAGGGCCTGCGCGCCAATGGTTCGCGCGTCCTCTATTTTGCGGGCTACAAGAAGCGGCAAGACCGCTACAAGATCGAGGAGATCGAGAAGGCCGCCGATGTCGTGGTCTGGTGCTGCGACGAGGCGCCGGGCTTCGAGCCGCGCCGCAAGCAGGACAAGGCCACAGTCTCGAACATTGTGGAGTCCATGGTTGCCTACGGCGAGGGCCGCCTCGGCCCCGTCGAGATCAAGCTCTCCGAGATCGACCGCATCGTCGCCATCGGCTCCGAGGGGATGATGGCGGCCGTGCAGCGCACGCGTCACGGCGTGCTCGCGCCGTTCCTGCGCCCGGACCACCGAGCGATCGCCTCCATCAACTCGCCGATGCAATGCATGATGAAGGAGATCTGCGCGCAGTGCCTCCAGCTTCACCGCGATCCCAAAACCGGGGAGGAGACGGTCGTGTTCTCCTGCTTCAACCAGGACCAGGAACTCGACCGTGTGGACTTCGCGACCTTGCGCACGCGGCTCGCGCAGAACGTCGTCCACGAGAAACTCACGCGGCTCTGGATCGACCGGTGTCTGCGAGAACTGGGCACGCGGGGCGTGGCGGCGGAGTAAGCGCAAGGCCTCGGCTCAGAAGCCGCCGTACCTGGCCATCGCGGCGGCGCAAATCAAGATGACGGGTACCAGTGCCAATTCGAGCGCGATATGCGCGCGGGCGTGACGGTGGGCGGCGGCCGGCGGAACAAAGCCGGGATCGGCTTTACTCGCGCGGCGCCAGCGTAGCAGCGCCAGAGACGGCACGATCGAGATTAGGGCGATGGCGAAGATCGTCGCCATTTTCGCCCAGAACCAGGGATTGCCGAGATAGAAGTTGGAGCCTTTCCCGCCATAGATGACGCGGAGGACTCCGACGACGATAACCAAGCCCGCAACCGCACCGTAGGCGGAATCGATACGCGCGAGTGCCCTTATTGCGGCGGCGTCGAGTTCGGGCTGAAACAGCACGAATTCCACCGCGATGAAGGCAACGAGCGCGAAGACCAGGACGTGATGCGCGATCGCGAGCTGGAGATCGATCATGTCCGATCCCTTCGAGCGGTCAGGCGCGGGCGGCGCCGTAGAAGAGCGTCACTGTGTGCTTCGCCTCGGCGAAGAAGAGCCAGCGTTCCACGAGCACTCCGGCGGTCGACAGCAGAGCCGCCGCGAAGCCCGCTCCCGCCGCGAGAGAACCGGAAAAAGCGAGTGCCGCAAGCGACAGCACGAAGGGTAGCGCAAATCCCGCGACGAGCGAGATCGTCCTGAGCTTCGCCGCATGCTTGCGTGCGATGCGGTAACCCATCTCCTTCATGAGGTAATTCTCGGAGGTGTGCGGCGCCTCGAAAAGGCGCACTTCGCCGAGGGGACCGAGGCCGGTAGCGGTGCCGGCGGTACTCGCACTCGAGCTGTTGTCGATGTGGTGCCAATAGCCGAGCTTGAGCGCGGCGCCAAGTGCGATGGTCGCGAGAGCGGCAATCGTCGTGAAGAGGGAGCTTACGGTGAAGAGCGAGGCGAGCGCCGCGAGCCAGAGCGCGCCGGTCATGGCTGCGAGGGTCAAATAATTCGGGAGGACCCAGGCATTGCTCCAGCGCTGAATGGGTTTCAGCGATTGATAGATCATGGCGGTGCAGGCGACCGTCGCGACTGCGCAGAAGGCGCTCACACCGCCGAATACCGCCCAGACACCATCGGTCTCGCCGAGCGCGATCCAGCCGAAGGCGAAGAGAAGAGCGGGCAGATAGGTCGCAACCGAGACCACTCCCTCGCGCGAGAGCCAGGAGCTCCGCCACTGCGAGAAGGCGCGCCAGGCGCGCTCGGGGTGACCGAGGTGGAAGGTCGAGGAGAGCAGCCCCACCGTGATCGCGCCCAGCGCGAGCGCGAGCGAGACCGCGCCGAAGAATCGGTCGCCGGGCAGGCGCCCGATCGCTGCGAGAATGCCGAGCCAGGCGAGAAGGCCGTAGCCCGCGCCGGAGCTCGTAGTGAAGACGATGACGGAGAACGCGGGATGCACGGGGGATCAGCCCGAGAGGAGCCGGTCGACCCAGGCGAGGAAGCCGCCGCTCCCGGCGGGCACCGCAGGAGCAAGCTCCGCGGGCGTGTCCTTCTCGAGCGATGCGCGGCGCGCGCGTGGCGGAAGATATTTGTTCGTGGGCGCGTAACCCAGCTCCGGCATGAGATCGTAGCCGCCGCGGGACGCCACGAGCTTCGACACCTCGGAGTTGGGATCGCCGAGATCGCCGAAATGTCGCGCGGTGGCGGGGCAGGTCGCGACGCATGCGGGCACGCGATCGATCTCGTCGAGCGTCTCGTTGTAGATTTTGTCGACGCAGAGCGTGCATTTCTTCATGACGCCGGCGTCGTAGTCGTATTCTCGCGCGCCATAGGGGCACGCCCAGGAACAGAGCTTGCAGCCGATACAGAGCTCCTCGTTCACGAGGACGATGCCGTCTTCCGCACGTTTGTAGCTGGCGCCGGTGGGGCAGACGGTCACGCAGGCGGGCTCGGCGCAGTGGAGGCAGGAGCGTGGGAAGTGCACGGTGCGGCTCGCGGCACCCTCGCCGACCTCGAAGGTATGAACGCGGTTGAACCAGACACCCAGCGGCTCAGGTCCATAGGGGTCTAGATCGGTCAAAGGCGCGGCGATGCCGCCGCTGTTCCACTCCTTGCAATTGACGGCGCAGGCGTGACAGCCGACGCAGATGTCGAGATCGATGACGAGGCCGAGACGCTTGGGCGCCGGCGAAGAGGGAAGGCTCGTCATGTTTTCTTCGCCTGCGGTCGGAATTTCGCGCCGTAGCGTAGGATCGATGGGCGCGCGGCGAGCGGCGGCGATGCCGCCGCGGCGAAATGCGGCTCGCTCACCTGTGTCGGCGCGGGCGCCTTCTCGATCCTCACGCGGAGGTCATACCACGCGGCCTGGCCGGTGACGGGGTCGGCGTTGGCGTAGCGATAGCCGCCCTCGCGCGGCGGCAACAGGTCCGAGATCAAATGATTAACGAGGAAACCCCGCTGGGACTCCGCGGCCTTGGGATCGAGGTTCCAGGCGCCGCTGCGCTTCCCGATTGCGTTCCAGGTCCAGACGGTGTCGGGATTGACGCCTTCCATCGTCTTCGCGCGGACGACGATGCGCCCGTGGCGGCTCACGACACTCACCCAATCGCCGTCCGCGATCTCGTGCGCAGCCGCGGTCGCGCGGTGGATATAGAGTGCGTTCTCGCCATGAATTTGCCGGAGCCACGCGTTCTGCGAGCCCCAGCTGTGGTACATCGCGGCGGGCCGCTGCGTGATCGCGTGCAGGGGGTAGTCGGCGCTGCCGTCGGATTCCTCGAAGGGCCGGTACCAGATCGGCAGCGGATCGAAATAAGCGGCAACGCGCTCGCGATGTTCGGGCGGAGGCTGTGCCGCACCATGCCCCTGCGCCGCGAGGCGGAATTTCTGCAACGTCTCCGAATAGATCTGCAGCACTATCGGATCCGCGCGGTCGATGAAGCCCATCGCCTTCGCCCAGTCGAGGTAGGCGCGGTTGGCAAATTTGTAGAAGCGCGCCTCCTCGGGAATCTCCGCGCGCCAGAAGCACTGGTGCTCGACGTAGCGTTCGAGCTGCTGCGGATTGACCGCCCCGAGACCCTCCGCGGTGCCGTCGCTTCCGCGCCAGCCCGCAAGCGGACCCATTCCCGGACGTCGCTCGTGATTGACGATGTAGTCGGGATAGAGGCCGGGATATTTCGGCTTCCCCTCGGCATCGACGAAGCCTGGGAGCTTCAGCCGCGCGCCCAGCTCGATCAGCACGTCCTGGAAGGGTCGGACATCGCGATCGGGCTTGAGCACGGGTTGGCGGATCGCGTCGGCGGCGCCGTCGCTGTCGCTGATGGGCCGGTCGAGCAGCGAGATGCAGTCGTAGCGCTCGAGATACGTCGTGTCCGGCAGCACCAGATCCGCATAGGCCACCATCTCAGAGGCGTAGGCGTCCGAATAGATGATGCGGGGAATGCGGTACTCGCCGCTCGCCTCGTCGCGCTCCGCCAGCATCTGCATGGTCTCCGCGGTATTCATCGCGGAGTTCCAGCTCATGTTCGCCATGTAGAGGAAGAGTGTGTCGATCCGATAGGGATCGCGCTTCCAGGCGTTCCGCACCACCAGGTGAAGAAGCCCATGCGCCGCAAGCGGCGCTTCCCAGGAGTAGGCTCTGTCGATACGAAGCGGCTTGCGCGCGGCGTCCACGAGCAGATCTTCGGGCCCGTGTGGAAAGCCTAGCGGCGAACCCGCGAGCGGCTTCCCCGCTTCGGCGGGACCAGCGGGCTTGATCGCCGGCGGGATCGGGCGCGGGTAGGGCGGCTCGTAGCGAAAACTTCCGGGCGTGTCGACCGCCCCCAGCAGCATCTGCAGCAGATGGAGCGCGCGGCAGGTATGGAAGCCGTTCGAATGCGCGGAGATGCCACGCATCGCGTGCATCGCGACCGGCCGCCCCAGCATCGTTGCGTGTCGCCGCCCGTGCGCGTCCGTCCAGGGTTGGTCGAGGACGATCGCTTCGTTGAAGGCCGCGTGCGCCGCCTCGACTGCGAGGCGCTTGATGGTCGAGGCCGGCACTCCCGTCTCCGCGGCGACCGCGTCGGGCGCGAAGCGGGGATCGAGATAGCGCCGCGCCATCAGCTCGAAGGCCGGCACCGCGCGGCGGCCATCGGGGAGCCTGCGCTCGCCCGTGAGCGCGGGCAGCGCCTCTGCGTCGCTCGCGCTCACGATCGCGGCGCGCTTGCGGTCCCAGACCAGCGCCGCGCCGTCGGCCCCGCGCGCGAAGAGCCCGTGGTCCGCGGCCCCCTCCGCGTCGATCACGAGCCAGGGCGCGTTGGTGTAGGCCGCGAGATAGTCG
Source organism: Allostellaceae bacterium (assembly GCA_035581425.1). Taxonomy (GTDB): domain Bacteria; phylum Pseudomonadota; class Alphaproteobacteria; order ATCC43930; family CGMCC-115725; genus DASZHJ01. The sequence goes on from DATJVP010000100.1 coordinate 6,923, forward strand.
GCGTCGATCTTCCCTGCGCGGAGGATCTCGTGCACGAGAGCGAGCACCAGGAGTCCGTCGGTGCCGGGGCGGATGCCGATCCACTCGTCGGCGATCGCGGAATAGCCGGTGCGGACGGGATTGATGGAGACGATCTTAGCGCCCCGCCCCTTGAGCTTCCCGAGGCCGAGCTTGATCGGGTTGGAGTCGTGATCCTCGGCGACACCGAAGAGCAGGAAATATTTCGTGCGCTCCCAATCGGGCTCGCCGAATTCCCAGAATGAGCCGCCGATCGTGTAGAGGCCGGCTGCAGCCATGTTGACGGAGCAGAACCCGCCATGAGCTGCGTAATTGAGTGTCCCGAATTGCGTCGCCCACCAGCCCGTGAGCGCCTGGCTTTGGTCGCGCCCCGTGAAGAGCGCGAGCTCCTTGGGGTCGCGCGCGCGGATGGCCCCCAGCCATTCGACGGCGGTTGCGAGCGCTTCCTCCCACTCGATCTCCTGGAACTCGCCGCTGCCGCGCGGGCCGACGCGTTTCAGGGGTTTCCGGAGACGCGCGGGGGAATAGTGCTGCATGATCCCCGCCGATCCCTTGGCGCAGAGGACGCCGCGGTTGACGGGGTGGTCGCGATTGCCCTCGATGTAACGGATCGAGCCGTCCTTCAGATGCACCTTGATGCCGCAGCGGCAGGCGCACATGTAGCAGGTCGTGTATTTGACCTCGTCGGAGACGGGGACGCTCTTGGCGATTTCGGGGTCGCGCTGCTGGCTGCCGCTATCCGGCATGGGCGTGCTCGCGGGAAAGGGCGGGACTAGGCCGGAAGTGGCGTCCAGCCTTGGGGTGTCAATGCTTCCAGCGGACGGAAACGGGTCTTGTAGGCCATCTTGCGGCTCTCGCCGATCCAATAGCCGAGATAGACGTAGGGGAGGGCGCGTCGGCGCGCCTCATCGATGAGCGCGAGAATGACGTAAGTGCCGGGGCTGCGCGCGGCGGCAGCGGGATCGAAGAAGCTGTAGACTGCCGAAAGCCCATCGTCGAGCAGATCCACGAGGCAGGTCGCAACGAGACCCTCGCCCGGTGCGCGTAGCTCCAGGAGCGTGGTGGGAACGGGGCTGTCCTCGATCATCGCGCGGTAGTCGCCATAGGTCATGGAAGCCATGTCGCTCTCGGCATGGCGCGAGCGCTGATAGCGCGCGAAGAGCTTGAATTGCTCGGCGCTCGCGCGCGCGGGAACGGTGCGCACGCTGAGATCGAGGTTGTCGCCGACGACGCGACGCAGCGAGCGCGAGGGCTCGAAGTGCGCGACCGGCACACGCACGGGAACGCAGGAGCCGCAGCCGCCGCAGGCGGGTCGGTAGGCGAGATGATGGCTCCTGCGGAATCCCGCGCGCGAGAGCTCGCTGTAGAAGCGCGATCCGTCGTGACCGCCAATCTCCGTGATGAGCTTGCGCTCGATCCGCCCTTCTACGTAAGGACAGGGGAGCGAGGCCGTGCGATAGAAGGCGCGAAGCGATGTCGGAAGGCGCCCGGGGGCTGTCGCCTCGCCGCGTGTGCTGCGCCGCGAGAGAGTGCTGGCATCGCCCTCTGGCATGCGCTCCCTTCCCCCGACCTCCGCTGCGGCCTCTTCGATGAGGGGCTGCTTCACCATGCGGTGATTATGCGATGACCGGCGGGCACTCCGCCAGTGTCATGAAGCCGTTAAGATATCCGGTTTCGGAAACCTCCGGATCACCAGCGTACCCGCGAGGATGTCGTGCACGGTACGTTTGCGCCGCTCGAAGGGCGCGATCAGCAAGATGAGCCAGCAGGTCGCGGCGGTCGTCACGTAGAAGAGCACCGTCTGGATAAAGGCCTGCAGCAGCGATGGCCGGGCGCCGGTCCAGCTCCGGACCTCGATCTCGAACATCCGCATGCCCAGAGTCGCGGAATACCGGCCGCCGATCAGTAAGCTGTGATAAGCGACGGGGACCAGCCCGAATATCAGCCAGACCGGCGACAGCAGCCCGAAGGTCAGCACCGTGAGCGTCGCACAGATTAACCAGACGGGGATCAGTAGCAGCGCGATCAGCACGACATCGACGCAATAGGCGAAGACTCGGCGCGAGAGCACGCCACGGTAAAAGCCGGGCGCTGCGAAGGGCTCGGGCGGTTCGCCCGGCCAGGAATCGGTGTGCGTCTCAATGAAAAGCGACAAGGCGGCATTCTCCCTGTGGTCGCCACGGGAATATCGGGTTCGAATTGCGGGTTGCAAGTGGTTTCCCTCTCCCGCGCCCAGGGCGGGAGGGAGAGGGATTAAGGCAGGGATGCCGCCGAGACCGGCGCCTTCGCCTCGCGCAGGAGGACAATACTGATGCGGCGATTGCGCGGGGAGCGCGGGTCGTCGGGAACGAGGGGGTCGCGGTCGGCGAGGCCCACGACCTTGTCGATCCGCTCGGGCGGGACGCCGTCATTGATAAGTTCGCGGCGGCTCGCGTTTGCCCGGTCCGCGGAGAGCTCCCAATTGCCGTAAGCGCGTCCGAAGGCGTAGGGCGTCGAATCCGTGTGTCCGGTGATCGAAATCTTGTTGGGGAGTCTCTGCACCACCTGCGACACCAAGGCCATGAGCGTCTTCGCGGAATCCTCCATCTGAGCTGAGCCCAGCGGGAACATCGAACGCTTCTCCTGATCGACGATCTGGATGCGCAGCCCCTCCGGCGTGCGGTCGATGATGAGATTGTCCGCGAGGTTCCGCAGCTCCGGTATGTCCTGGATCGCCTGGCGCAGAGCGAATTCGGCCGCAGCGAATTGCTTCTCCTCGCGCTCGGCCATGCGCTTCTGCACCTCCGCCTCGGTGATCTGCTCGACGGGCTTTGTCTGCTCGGTCTGTCCCTGGGCGGTCTGGCTGGATTTGGCCTCGGGCGACTGCACCTCCGTCTTCTGGCCGGGCTTCGCCTCGGGCTTGTCGGTCGTCGTTCCGTCCGCAGGCTTGTTGGCGGCGGTGCCGCCCTCCTTGTCGCGCTCGCCGCCGGCGGTGCCGCCCTCATTGCCGTCGTCGCCGTCGTCGGGTTGGCGCAGCGCCGGCATGTTGAGGTGGAAGCTCGGGGGTGAGGCCGGGAGATCCTGGGAGCCCGGCTGCCCCATGGTCAGCCCGCCGAGCACGCCGCCCGCGCCGCTGCTGGAGCGCGAGGCGATCGTCGGCTCGAAATAGTCCGCGATACCGCGCTTCTGGATGTCCGTGGTCACGTTGAGGAGCCACAGCAGCAGAAAGAATGACATCATCGCCGTCACGAAATCGGCATAGGCGACTTTCCAGGCGCCACCGTGATGCGCATCGCCCTTGTTGCGCTTGATCTTCTTGATGATGAGGGGGGCGTTGCTGCCCTTGGCCATGGCGCGCTCGCTCGCCTAGGTCGCCGCCGAGGGCAGATTCTCGACGGCTTCCTCAACCTCGTAGAAGCTCGGGCGGACATCGGTGTTGAGCGCCTTGCGCGCGAACTCCACCGCGACCGAGGGCGCATAGCCTTGCATATAGGCGAGGATCGCCGCCTTGATGCAGAGGTAATAGCGCTGCTCTGTCTCGCCGCGCGCCTTGACGGCAGCGGCGATCGGGCCGACGAAGCCGTAGGAAAGGAGCACGCCAAGGAAGGTTCCCACGAGTGCTCCGCCGATGAGCCGACCGAGCACGGCCGGCGGCTCCGTGATCGAGCCCATGGTGTGGATGACGCCGAGCACGGCTGCGACGATGCCGAGCGCCGGGAGCGCGTCGGCGGATTGCTGGATCGCGTGCGCCACCGTCTCGTGCTCCTCGTGCCGCGTCTCGATCTCCTCGTCCATCAGTGTCTCCATCTCGTGATGGTTGTCGGTACCGAGGGTGAGGAGGCGCAGGTAGTCGCAGAGGAAGACCCTGGCGTGGTGGTCGCCGAAGAAGCGCGGGAAGCGCTGAAAGAGAGTGCTCTCGTCGGGCTTCTCGACGTGCTGCTCGAGAGCCAGCGCGCCCTTTGCCTTCGCGAGTTTGAAGACCGAATAGAGGAGGCTCAGCAGTTCGAGATAGGCGGCCTTGTTGTAGCGCTCCCCCTTGAGCAGGCCGAGGACCGCCGAAATCGTCGCCGTGAGCACGGGCTTGCGGTTCGAGGTGACGAAGGCGCCGATCGCCGCGCCCGCGATCATCAGGAACTCGAAGGGCTGGAATAGAACGACGATGTGGCCCCCGTTCATGAGGTAGCCGCCAAGCACACTCGCGAGGACGATGCCAGAGCCGATCAGCAGGAACATGGGGCCAGGGTGGACAGAGAGGGGACGCTGGGCGGCCACCCTGATACATCCGCGTTAATATCTGGTTTAGCAAAGACTTCCCGCGATTCCGGGCCGTCCTAGCGCGGTACCAGAAGCTCCACCCCCAGGGCCGGAGCCCCTTCGAGAGCAAGGCCATAGCCGTCGCGCCAGGGCTCGACGAGGTCCCCGTAATGGGGTGAGACCGGGTTGCCGGATTGGCCCGGCACGACCATGAAGCGGGCCGCGCCTGGCTCGGCCAGATCGACGATCATGCGCAGGCCGGGCCCGTGCACGTCGCGGTAGGGCGTCTCGGGGTTGCTGACGGAGAAGCCGCCGCGGTTCAGCGTATAGATGCCGCCATCGGCGGGGATCGAGAGCGCAACGAGCCGGTCGAAGACCGGTATTCGCGACAGCAGCGGATGCCTGAATTCCGCGGGATGCGCGAGCCCCCAGCGCCAGCGGTTCATGTCGGCGCCGTAGCGCGAGGCGAGTTCCTCGAGTGCGCGGTCGAGCGCTGCCGCAAGCTGGTCGGCGCAGGTTTCGGGCGCCGTCGGGTTGTTCATGTCGGCGCACCATTCCGGATGCTGGCTCAGAATGAGCGCGATCGTCTCGGGATGCAGACCCCAATAATCGTTGAAGGCGGGGCCAAGCTTGTTCGCGAGGACCATGCGATTGAACTCGCGCAGCCACGCCGAGAAGAGCAGGGGCTCGACCTTGTCCCGGTCCATGCGGCGGTCCCAATTGCGCAGGCGCTGCAGCGCCGCGCGCGCCGTCGGCGTCGTCGGCTGCACCTGCAGCATCAACGGAAGGAGCCGTTCCGCCATCGGCGAATAGATGTCGAGCTGGATCGCCGCGGAGCCCTCGAGCGAGGTCTTGTGCTGCTCGAGCAGGCTCTCGATGCGCTGCGCCCGGTAGGGCAGGTCCCAATCGCGTCCGAGGAAATAAGGATAGGCATCGCCCACGATCTTGTTGTTGGCGGTGACGATTCTGCCCGCGGGGGGGTCGAGCACCTGCGGGAGCTGATCGAAGGGGATGTAGCCCGTCCAATCGTAATCGCCGGTCCAGCCGGGAACCGGCGTCTCGCCGTCACCTTTGGCCCGGATCGGAACCCGCGCGGGCGCCATGAAGCCGATGTGACCTTCGACGTCGGCGTAGACGAAATTCTGCTGCGGAGCGTCGAATTTCGCGAGGGCACGACGGAAAGAGTCCCAATCGCGCGCGCGATTGATCTCCCAAAAGGCCTGCGGCGTGCGATCGCCGTCCATGAGATAGGTCGCCTGGAGCGCGAGCGCATAGCCGGGCTTCGCGGCCTGCTGCGCGGGCCCCGCGACATCGGAGATGACGGGCCCGTGCCGCGTCTCGCGCACGACGAAATCGACGGGGGCGGCGCCGCGCACGAGGATCCGCTCGGCGCGCGTCACGAAGGGCTGCGAGCCATCCGGCGTCAGGTATTTTCCGGAATCCGAGGGGTCGAGCTTCTCGATGAAGAGATCGGCGACGTCGCCGCCGGTGTTCGTGACACCCCAGGCGATACGCTCGGTGTGTCCGACGGCCACGACCGAAAGTCCCGGCACCGTGGCGCCGGCGATTGTCCGTCCTGGCGTCACGATGCGCGCGAGATACCAGAACCCCGGCGCCTCCAGGCCGAGATGCGGATCGTTCGCGAGAACGGGCTTGCCGGACGTGCTGTGCTCGCCGTTCACGACCCAGTTGTTGGAGGCGCGAACGGGGTCGTCTCCTTGCGGCATGAGTGCGAGGAGCCGCTCGAGCGGCAGGGTGCGGTAGATCGGCAGGAGTTCGCCTACAATCGTGGGGCTGCCCTTGGGATAGGTTGGAAATACGATCGGAAGCTCCGTGGGCTTGAGGCGCTCCGCCACTTCCGCGTGAAGGAGTTCGCTGCGATAATTGCCCGCGAGCTGCCAGGCCATGACTTTCCCGATGATGAGCGTGTCGACGGCTTGCCACGGCTCCGGTCTCGCACGCAGCAGATAGTACTCCGGCGTCAGCGCGCGCCGCCGATCCCTGAGATAGGCGTTGACTCCGGCGGCATAGGATTCGAGATCCGCGCGGACCTCAGGCGGTAGCAGCGTGAATTGTCGCTCCGCCGCGCGCGCGAGGCCGAGAGTGCGCATCAGCCGGTCGCGATCGGCCGCCACGGCGCCGAACCACTCCGCCAATCGCCCCGCCCCAAGGCGGCGTCCCAGATCCATCTGAAAGAGCCTGTCCTCGGCATGCACGTAGCCGAGCGCGAAGGCGGCGTCGCGGTCGCTCGCGGCCTCGATGGTGGGAATGCCGCGCGCGTCGCGGAGGATGCGCACGGGCTGGCCGAGACCCGTCACCGCGCGCGTGGCCGCGGGCGGCGGCAGCGCCGAGCGCAGCCAGAGCAGGCCCGAGAGCAGTACCAGGATGGGCAGCAGCAGGAGGAAGACAGCGATGCGCCGGCCCATGCCGGAGCCCTCCCGCGTCCCGCCTCTCCGGTATCAGCCGAGGTTGAGGATGATCGTCTTCTTCTGTGTGAAGTGCTCGAGCATGGCCTCGAGCGAGGCTTCCTTGCCGAGCCCAGATTGCTTCACGCCGCCATAGGACATATTCGCCTGCACGACGAGGTTCTGGTTCACCTGCACGAGGCCCGCTTCGAGCCGGTGGCTCGCGTCCAGCGCGGTCTTGAGGTCGCGCGTCCAGATCGTCGCGGCTAGTCCATAGTCGCTGTCGTTCGCCTGCGCGAGCGCCTCCTCGTAGTCCCGGAATTTGATCACGCAGGTGACGGGGCCGAAAATCTCTTCGCGGCAAAGGCGATTGTCGTTGGCGACGCCCGAGAAGATCACGGGCTGTACGTAGAAGCCGTGCGCGAGCTTAGGGTCCGCCGGCATCTTGGAGCAGCGGTGCGCCGTCGCGCCCGGAGTGTCTTCGCCAAGCTTGATGTAGGAGCGCACCTTCTCGAATTGCTGCTTCGAGATGATGGTCCCGATATCGGTCTGCTCATCGAGCGGGTCGCCCATCTTCATCGCATCGACCTTGGCCTTGAGCTTGTCGATGAAGGCGTCGTGGATGGATTCATGCACGAAGATGCGGCTCGCGGCGGTGCAGCTCTGGCCTTGGCGCGTGAAGCGCATGCCGATGACGGCGCCCGCTACGGCCTTCTCTAGGTCGGCATCGCCCATCACGATCATCGGGCTCTTGCCGCCGAGCTCCAGCGTTACGGGGATGAGCTTCTGCGAGGCCATCTTGTAGACGAGCTTCCCGGTCTCGACCGAGCCCGTGAAGGTGACTTTGCCCACGCCCTTGTGCTCGACGAGCGGCGCTCCGCAGCCGGGTCCGTCGCCGGAGAGGATGTTGAGCGCGCCCTGCGGCAGCACCTGATTCATGATCTGGCAGGCGCGCAGCACCGCGAACGGCGCTTCCTCAGCGGATTTTACGACCACCGTATTCCCCGCGACGAGCGCCGGCGCGATCTTGAGGGCCATCAGCAGCAGCGGCACGTTCCAGGGAATGATCGCGCCGACGACGCCGATGGGCTGGCGGAGCGTGATCGTGAGCGCGTCCGTCTTGAAGGGCACGCTCTCGCCTTTAAGCTCGGAGCCGAGCCCGCCGTAGAAGGAGAGAATGTCCGCGAAGACGCCGGCCTCGACGCGGCTCTCGGTGCGGATTGCCTTACCCGTCTCGAGCGTGATGAGCTTTGCTAGCTCCTCGACGTGATCGCTGAGGATGCGACCGCATTCCGCGACGAGCCGGCCGCGCTCGCGCGAGGCGAGTTTCGCCCAGCTCTTCTGCGCCTTCGCGGCCGCGCGCACGGCGGCGTCGACGTCGGCCGCATTGCCATCTGCGGCCTCGCCGATCCTCTCCTGCGTCGCGGGATTCACGATCGCGAAGGTGCGGCCGGAAATCGACGGCACCATGCCACCGTCGATCAGCATCTTTCCGGACATCTCGTGAGCGAGCGCATGCGGATCGAGTACCGGCTGCAAACGGTTCTGGCGCATGGGAACGACCTCCCCTTGTTCTTGATCGAGGCGACCTCTGACGGAAGTGTGCTTTATACACGGATGCCCATGCCCCGCCAGTCCTTTGCCTCCGATGGCGGCGAGCCCGGGCTCGGGGGGCTGATCGCCCCCAGGGGAACGCCGTTCCTACCCAGAATGAACGAGGCAAAGCGAAATATCTTGCTCTTTCGAGCTATACAAGCTCAAATGCCCCTAGGGGGTTGGCACACGGATTAGCCCTTCTGGCTATCCCATAGACACCCAGAGGGCGAGCGAGGCGAGGGCCGGAGACGGACTTCGCGGCGCAGCCCGTGTGAGTGCCCCGCGAAGGAACCGGGGGGCAGCACATGAGTATTTCCGTCGTTGGCGCCCGCGCCTTGCGCGCGACCGCCGTGAGCCTTGCGCTCTGGGCAACACTGCTGGCGATTGCCATGCCGGCCAACGTCTCCGCTCAGCAAGCGCCCGCTCTACAAGCGCCCGCTCAACAAGCGCCCGCGCAGCAAGCGCCGGCGCCGACCGACGAAGCCTCCCAGCCCGCCGCCGACCCGCCAAGCCGCGTCGGTCGCGTCGCCTATATCGAGGGCACTGTCTCCTATCACACCGCCGATCAGACGCAGTGGGATGAGGCCGCCGTGAACGAGCCCGTAACCACGGGCGATGCCTGCTACACCGACCAGAACGGGCGGGCGACGCTGCAAATCGGTCGCGCCTATGTGCGCCTCGACAACCAAACCGAGGTCGATGTCGACACGCTCGACGATCAGAACGCGGTGCTTTATGTGCCGCAAGGGTCGGTCAGCATCACGCTCAAGGCGATGAACCAGGGGGAGGTCTATGAGGTCCTCACTCCCAGCGGAACGGTCCAGCTCAATACCCCCGGACGTTATCGCGTCGATGTGACGTCGGATGGAACGCCGCCGAAGCTGACGGTCCTCGAGGGCTCGGCAGACGTGTTCGGCGACAGCACGCGCGTCACCGTTACCAGCGGGCAAACGACCCCGGTGGTGGTCGATCAGGCACCACAGCCGGTGCAGCCCGCAGCCGCGGCGCCCGTTGATGGTTGGGCGGAGCAGCAGGACGCCGCGATGGTGCAGGTCCCGGATTACGTCAATCCCGATGTCCCCGGCATCGATGCGACCGCGACCTCGGGTCAATGGGCTGAGGATCCGAATTACGGCCGCGTCTGGTATCCGCCGGATCCGAATTGGGTTCCCTTCCAAAACGGGAGCTGGGAATACCGCGACGGCTTTCAATGGACCTGGGTCGACGATGCACCCTGGGGTTTTTGCACATCGCATTATGGACGCACTGTGCAGATCGGCGACCGCTGGGCCTGGGTCCCCGGACCCGGCCTCGTGATCGAGCCGCAGCCGCAGCCAGTAGCTGCCGCGGACCCACCGATCCTGGTCCAGCCGGTCTTCACGCCAGCGGTGGTGAGTTTCGTCGACGTGCCTCCGCCCGTGGTTGGCGTCGGCGTCGGCGTGGGGCCGGTCGTGGGTTGGGTCCCGCTCGCGCCGGGCGAAGTCTATGTCCCTCCCTTTGCCGCAAGTCCCGCCTATGTCAACCAGGTCAACATTTTCGGCGGGTGCGGCTGCCATGGCGGGGGCGGCGTCAATATCACGAACATCACCAATACCAACATCACCAACATTACCAACGTGAACATCACCAACCGTCGTATCACCGACGTGACGCGCTTCCATAATCACGGCTCGACGACGGTGGTGTCGCAGTCGAGCCTCGTGGGCTCGCGGCACATCGGGGGCGACACCCGTCTGCATGTTCCGCCGGAGCGCCTCTCCGGCACGCACGTGAATGTGCGGCCGGGGTTCAAACCGACGCCGGGAACGCGGGGTGGGCCGACAGTCCCGAGCCGAGGCCCTGGGGATGTTCTCCCGCGCCGTCCGGCAGCGCCTGGCCCGGCGATCCGTCCGACGTCGCCCTCCCGACCGGGGACACGCCCGGGCACGCGCCCAACGGGTCCCGCGCACCCCGTACCCGGCAGCACACATCCGCGAAATCAAACTTCGGCTGCAGGACCGGGACCGCGTCCGGTTCCGACACCGAGGACGCCGGGAACGCGCCCGGGAGGGTCGGGGACGCGGCCGGGTGCCCCACCCACGACGCCAGCATCCGCCGCGCCGGGAACGCGACCCGGCACCCGGCCGCAACCGGCCAGACCAGGCACGCGTCCGGGCACGCCCGTCACTCCGACGCCGGGCCTGACGCCCAGCACCGCGCCAGGAAGCCGCCAGCCCGGGGGGCCCGGCACTCGTCCGACGACGCCTTCGCGGCCGGGCGCACCCGCTCCGGGAACGCCGGGAACGCGCCCTGGCGCGGCTCCGACGCGGCCGGGACCGACACCGCCGACGCCGGTAACGCCTGCCACGCGCCCGACGCCGCCGCGGCCTGCGCCAAGTACACCGGGCACGCGCCCTGGCGCGGCTCCGACACGGCCGGGAGCGACCCCGGTAACGCCTGCCACGCGCCCGACGCCCCCGCGGCCCACGCCAGGTACGCCGGGCTCCCGTCCAGGCGCCACGCCGACGCGGCCGGGAACCACGCCGGCACCGGGTCCGGGCGGACGGACCAACCCTCCGGCTACCCCCGCCACTCGGCCCACGCCATCTGCGCCACGGCCGGGCTCAGCTCCGGGGTCGCGCCCGGGTGCGGCGCCAACGCGTCCTGGCACCACGCCAGGCTCGGCACCTGCGCCGGGCGCACGCCCGAATACCCCCAGTCCGAACACGCCGCGACCGGCCGCTCCGGGTGCAAGGCCACAGGCCGCGCGTCCGAATGCGGCACCGCAGCCAGGCGCCACGCCGCCTCGGCCGCAATCGAACCCCGCGTCGCGGCCGACCCCTCAGCAGCGCCAGCCCCCGCGCACCCCGCAGGGCGCACCGCCGCAACCGCGGCCGCAGCCGCAGGTGCGTGCGCCGGCGCCTGCACGCCCGCAACCTCAGCCCCAACCCCGTCCCCAACCGCAGGCCCAGCCGCATCCGCAAGCGCAGCCGCAGCAGCAGCCGGCCTGCAATCCGCCGCATCACCTGCAAAACGGCCGTTGCGTCTAATCGACGAGTGCTCGCAGCCGCGTTCCGCTTCTCAATTCAGGAGAAGCGGGACGCGGCGCGCAAGGGGTCGCGTCGCCACGATCTCGCCACAATCGACCACCGCCACGATCGATCCGAGCACTCAGTCGTGTCTGCGATGAATTCGCGGGAGTAATATCCGTCCCTCGCCCGTTCTGGGCCTGCGCCATCACGCAATCAGGGATCGAGGCCATCATGCTCGCCGCACAGTCGTCCGAGAAGCGCGTCCGCGGCCATCGGGCAACGTCGCTTCTGAGCGTGATCCTCGCTCTGGCTCTCAGCCTTCCGGTTGCCGCGATTGCGCAGGCGCCACCGCCTCCGGGAACCGATCAGCCGTCGATGCAGGATCAGCAGCAAGACCCGCCGGCGCGGGTCGGGCGGCTCAGCTATCTCTCGGGCACGGTCTCGTTCCGGACCCTCGACGACGATCAGTGGGAGGCGGCCGTCGTCAATTACCCCGTGACGGGCGGCCTCGGCTTCTGGACCGAGCCCAGCGCGCGGGCGACGCTGCAGCTCGGCCACGGCGCCGTCCGCATGGAGAGCTCGACCGAGGTCGATGTGCAGCAATTCGACGATCAGGTGATCCAGATCGGCGTGCCCCAGGGCTCGATCAATTTCCGCCTGCACTCGATCGATCCCGGCGAGACATACTTGATCGTCGCGCCTACGGGTACCGTCCAGCTCGACCGTCCCGGGCGCTACAACCTCACGGTCGCCGCCGATGGCAGCCCGGCACGACTCTCCGTGCTCGAGGGCTCCGCCGAGATCGTTGGCGATGCCGGCAACATTATCGTGAACGCCGGCGAAGTCGGCCTCGTCACGCCGACGCCCACCTCTCCGACCCCCGCCGCTGCGCGCCCGCAGCCGATCGACAGCTTCAGCGATCAGCAGGAAGCCGCGATGGGGCAGGTACCGAATTACGTCTCGCCGAACATTCCGGGCATACAGGATGTTGCCGCCACGGGCGATTGGGGAAACACGCCCGATTATGGCCAGGTCTGGTATCCGCCGGTGCAGGCGGGCTGGGCGCCCTATCGCTATGGTCATTGGGCTTTCGTGGCGCCCTGGGGCTGGACCTGGATCGACGATGCGCCCTGGGGCTTTGCGCCGTTCCACTATGGACGCTGGGTCCTGATCGGGCCGCGTTGGGCCTGGGTTCCCGGGGCGGTCGTGCCGCAGCCCGTCTATGCGCCGGCGCTGGTCGCCTTCGTCGGTGGTGCTGCGCTCGCGGTCAATTTCGGCGTTGGGCCCGTCGTCGGCTGGATCCCACTCGGGCCGCGTGAGGTCTACGTTCCACCCTATGGCAGCAGCATCAACTATATCCGCAACGTGAACGTCACCAACGTCACGAACGTGACCGTGATCAACAACACCACCATCAACAACTACCGCTCCCAAGGCGCGGACCGCTACGCAAATGCCGGCGGTGCCACGGTGGTGCGCAGCAACGCCATGACGGGTTCTGCGCCGATCCGGAGTTCGAGCATCAACGTCGATCCCTCGCGCTTCCGCGGGGTCAACACCGCCTCGGGCGCGCCTGTGCGGCCCAATCTCGGGACGGCCGGCGTCTCGCGCAACATCGTCGAGGCCGCCGGCGGCAATGCCTCCACGGGCAGTTCGAACCGGATTCATGCGCCGGGACCGAAGGGCGGTACCAAGGTCTATACGCCGACTTCCGCGAGCTCCAAGACGACCGGCGCCGGCGGGTTCAAGACCTTCACTCCGCCCGGCGGCGTCAAATCATTCGTTCCCGCCGCGGGTGCCGGCGCAGGTGCGGGTGCTGGCGCAAGAACCGGTAGCCAGGGAAATGGTCCCGCCGGCGCACGCACCTACAATCCCCGCGGCAATGGCACCGGAACCGGCAGCGCCACCGGTGCCACCGGCAATCCCAAAACCTCCGGCGGGCAAGGCAAAGGCAGCGGGACCGGGAGCACCTCGCAATCGACGGGCACTGGTGGCAGCAAGACCTTCGCGCCGCAGGGAAGCAGCGGCTCCGGCTCGACAGGTACCGCAACAGGCAATCAAAAGACCTTCGGCGGGCAGACCGGGAACAGCGGGAGTGGGAGCCCCCCGAAATCCGCGGGCTCAACCAACCGGAAGACCATCACGCCACAAGGAACCGGCGGCGGGACGGGCGGTGCCTCCGGATCGACCGGCGCAGCGACCGGAAACCCCAAGACCTACGGTAGCCAAAGCGGCAGCGGATCCGGCGGCAACCCGAAATCCATGGGTTCCAACAATCGCAAGACCATTACGCCGCCGGGGAGCGGCACCGGCACGAGCGGCAGCTCGGGATCGTCGGGTGCTGCAGGCGGAAACGGCAAGACCTACGGCTCGCAAGGTGGCAACGGAACCTCCACCGGCTCGAAGTCGACCGGAGTCGGAAGCAACCGGACAAATAGCCCGCAGGGCAGCGGCAATCCCAACGGCAACAAGTCCGGCGGGACCGGAACCGGGACCGGCAAGACGAATACACAATCCGGGAGCGGCGGTTCCAACTCCGGCAACAGCAAGAGCGGCTCGCCGCCGCCCTGCAACCCGCCGCAGCACATCGTCAACGGAAAGTGCGTGTGATCGCCAAGCGCGAGAGCGAAAGGCGATTTCGCTCGCGCTGGGCCGGCGGTATCATCAGCCCTATTCCTTCCGGTGCGGGGAGCCGATGAGCACGATCTGGTACGTGGTGATCGCCGTCGTAGCGATCCTGATCATCTTCATGGTGATCTACAACCGGCTGGTGGCGCTGCGGCAGGCCTATAAGAACGCCTACGCCGACATCGATGTGCAGCTCAAGCAGCGCCATGATCTCGTGCCGAACCTCGTCGAGACCGTGAAAGGCTACGCCGCGCACGAGAGCAGCGTTTTCGAGAAAGTGACGGAGGCGCGGGCTTCTGCGATGCGCGCCAGCTCGGTCGCGGATCGAGGCCGCGCCGAGGGTGCGCTCAGCGCCGCGCTCGGGCAACTCTTCGCCGTCGCGGAAAGCTATCCGCAGCTCAAGGCCAATGAGAATTTCCGCCAGCTCCAGTCGGAGCTCGGGGAGCTCGAGAACAAGATTGCGGCCGCGCGGCGCTTCTTCAACAACTCCGTCGCGGAATACAACACGCATATCGAGCAGTTCCCGGCCGTGCTCCTCTCGGGACTGCTCGGCTTCGGGCACGCCGAGATGTTCGCGCTCGATGAAGGCGAGAAAGCCGCGGCGAGCGTCCCGCCCAAGGTCTCCTTCGGCGGCTAGCCCATGGCCGCGGTTCTTGGCCTTTCCACCTACAAGTGGAACAACAATCTGAAGTCGGTGCTGCTGCTGGCGGCGTTTCCGCTTCTGCTGCTGTTCCTGCTGGCAGCCATGCTCTACGCCTTCGCCTGGGGCATGCTGACGAATTACGGCGGGAACGTCGATCTCTATACATTCGAGAGCTGGGGTCTCGTCTCGATCACGGGGTCGCACAGCCCCTTCGATTTCACGCTCGCCGCGATCTACACCTACTGGCCCTTCGTCGTGGGGGCGGCGGTGGTGTGGATGCTCATCGCCTACGGCTTCAACGACATGATGATCCGCGCGGCGACCGGCGCCGAGGAGGTGACGCGTGCGGAAGCGCCGCGGCTCTACAAAATCATCGAGCCGCTCTGCATCTCCCGCGGCCTCGCAGTGCCGCGCCTCTTCATCATCGACACGGACGCGATGAACGCCTATGCGAGCGGGATCGACAAGCGCACCTACTCGATCACGGTGACGCGGGCGCTCCTCGACCGGCTCGACGATCGCGAGCTCGAGGCCGTGCTGGGACACGAGCTCACGCACATCCTCGACCGCGACGTCCGCCTGCTGCTGGTGACGATCGTCTTCGTGGGAATGATCTCCTTCCTCGCGCAAATGCTCTGGCGGAGCCTTCGGGTTGCGTCATTCCGTCGCCAGCGCGGCAATGCCGGGCTCGTCATTCTCGCTGCGGCTGTCATCGCGGGCATCGGCTACATGCTGGCGCTGGTGCTGCGCTTCGCGATCTCGCGCCGGCGCGAGTATCTTGCCGATGCGGGCTCCGTCGAGCTCACCAAGAACCCGGAAGCGCTGATCTCCGCGCTGCGCAAGATCTCCGAGAACGCCAACGTCCCGCATGTGCCGGCGGAAGTGCGGCAGATGTTCATCGAGAACCCGCTCTCGAGCTCTAACTTCTCCAATCTCTTCGCGACTCATCCGCCGATCGAGGATCGCATCCGCGTGCTGGAGCAGCTTGAGGGCGCGCCCTTGCGCAGGAACCATAGCGAAGGCAGCGTCCCCAGCGCAGGCAATCCCAACTGAGCGCGCTACCGAGATAGTTTCTATTTCAATCAACGCCTCGTGACTGCGCGGCTACGACGTCTGCTGCCACGATGCCACTCGGCAGCACATCGTCGGAGGGGCGGAGAGATGGCGGAAGCAGCTAACGACAAGCGCAAGGTGGCTCCTCAAGTCGCCATTATGCGCGGGCTGACGGCCGGCGCGATCGTTGGAGGCGCGCTCTATGCCGGGAGCACCGTGATCGGCTCGGGCCTGTCTCCAGGCTGGGAGGATCTCCTGCAGGGCGTTTCTGGTTTTGTCGGCATGATTGTGGCCTTCGTCGTCATGCGCCGATGCTTCGACAGAGCGGGAACGACCTAGCCCTCGAGCCCGAGCTCGCGCAGCAGCTTCGCGCGGTCCGCATCGAGGGCAGGGGCGGGAGAGCGCGTGGGCGGATCGGCGAAGGTCGAGAGTTTTAGCGGATTGCCCGCGAGCTCGAGCGTGCCCGCCTTCGGGTCTTCGACGGAGATCAGCATGTTCCGCGCCTCGACCTGGGGATGGGCGAGCGCCTGGGCAACATTGTTGATGGGACCGCAGGGCACGCCGGCCTTCTCGATGATCGCGATCCATTCGGCGGTGGGACGCTTCCGTAGTTCATTCTCGATCTCGGCCTTGAGTCGACCCTGATTGCGGTTGCGGAGGTCGTTGCTCGTGTAATCGGGGTTTTCTGCGAGATCGGAACGGTCGAGCGCTGCGCAAAGTTTCTGGTAGAGCCCGTCGTTCCCGGCGGCGACGATGATGTAGCCGTCGGCGGTCGCCATCGCCTCGAAGGGCGTAATCGAGGGATGGCGTGCACCCAGCGGTCCCGGGACCTCGCCGCTCACGGTGTAGCGCATGACCGCGTTCTCCAGGAGCGCGAGCTGGCAGTCGAACATCGCGATGTCGACCTTGCTCGCCTCGCCGCTGCGCTCGCGATGGAGGAGCGCGGCGTGAACGGCGACGGCCGTGTAAAGGCCGGCGCCGATGTCCCCGATGGACATGCCGATGCGCACCGGCGGCTGGCCGGGATGGCCCGTGATGCTCATGATGCCGCCGAGGCCCTGCACCACCATGTCGTAGGCGGGATAGCTCGAGAAGGGACCGGTGTGCCCGAAGCCCGAGGCCGAGGCGTAGATGAGGCGAGGATAGCGGGGATGCAGCGTCTCCCAGCCATAGCCGAGCTTCTCCATCGTCCCGGGGCGGAAGTTCTCGACGATCACGTCGGCCTTGCCGAGAAGCGCCTCGAAGATGCGCTTGTCTCCGGGCGCCTTGAGATCGAGCGCGATCGATTCCTTGCCGCGATTGACCGAGGCGAAATATGTGGAGACGCCGTTCTTGAACGGCCCGTATTCGCGTGCGTCGTCCCCCTTGCCAGGCGGCTCGACCTTGATGACGCGGGCGCCGAGCTCCGCCATCAGCAGCGTGCAATAAGGGCCCGCGAGGATGCGCGAGAGATCGACGACGGTGATGCCGGAGAGGGGGCCCGATGCGGCCATGAGTGAACCTCGGGAAAGCGCGATGTCCGGGTAGTCCTACCGCAGCCGAGCGCGCGGGGGCAATCATCGGCCTTGATCGTCGGGCCCGTTCGCGTGAAGGTGCGGCCGGACGCACGGGAGCTTTCGATCATGTCGATGTTGAGCCAGAGCCTGATGTGCCTCGATCCCAGTGGCTTCCACCGTCTCGCCTATACCGAATGGGCGGGGCCGGCGGGGGCGCGGACGGTGATCTGCGCGCATGGGCTCACCCGTAACGGCCGAGATTTCGATGTGCTCGCGGAAGCCCTGTCACGGGATTTCCGGGTTGTCTGTCCCGACATGGCCGGGCGCGGACAGAGCGATTGGCTCGATCCGCCCGGCGTCTACGCCTTCCCGCTCTACCTCAACGACGTGGCGCAGCTCATCGCGCGCCTCGGCGTTGATGAAGTGCTCTGGGTCGGCACCTCCATGGGCGGCCTCATCGGAATGTTCCTCGCGGCAATGCCGCGCACGCCGATCAAGCGCCTCCTCATGAACGACATCGGCCCCGTAATGGCGAAGGAAGGGATCGAGCGCATCGCGACCTATGCCGGAAGGGATCCGAGCTTTCCCGACCTCGCGGCGCTCGAGGCCTATCTGCGCGAGGTCGCCGCGAGCTTCGGCGCGCTGAGCGCGGGACAATGGCGCCACATGGCCGTGCACAGCGCGCGCAAACGACCGGACGGCACGCTCGGCCTGCACTACGACCCCCGCATCGCCGAGCCGCTCAAAGTAGGGAAGTTCGGCGATAGCAATTTCTGGCCGCAATGGGACCGCATCACCTGCCCAACGATGACTTTCCGCGGCGCAGAATCGGACCTCCTGCGCGCGGCTGACGCGCGCGCCATGACGCAGCGGGGACCGCGCTCGGGCCTCATCGAGTTCGCGGGCGTGGGTCATGCGCCGGCCTTGATGTCCGGGGATCAGATCGCGGCCGTGCAGGCGTTCCTGACGGGCTGAGGTGTCGGAGCCTGCGGCATTCACGGCCTACCTCGCGGCCGAGGGATACCTCGAGGAGCTGAGGACGGAATTGGGCGAGGTGAGTGCCGTCCATGGCCGTCTGCTGCTTTCGCCAGGACCGGCGCGGCCTGCGGCCTGGGCCGCCAATGTCTGGAACGATCCCCTGCAGTTTCGGATCGCATCGATCGGTGACGCCGCCAAGCGGCTGCGTGCGGTCCAACGCAATTGGGCAGTTTATTCGCACGCCCACCATCGCCGCGCCGCGCTCATCGAGGAGCGGCTCCCGAAAGTCTCCGCGAAACCTCTGCGCTTCCCCGAACCCGCGCCGATGGCGCCGCTCGGTTCCTGGACTCTCCTCGATGAGGAGACCGTTCTCGCGGCCGCGCGCTGCTCGAGCCCGTTTCCGAACGGCGAGGCCCGCTTCGTCGAAGACAAGGCGGCGCCGCCCAGCCGCGCCTACCTCAAGCTCTGGGAGGCGCTCACCCTCGCTGGCGAGCACCCAGCGCCGGGCTCGCTCTGCCTCGATCTCGGCAGCAGCCCCGGTGGTTGGAGTTGGGTTCTCGCGCGTCTCGGGGCCCGCGTCATCAGCGTCGACAAGGCGCCGCTCGACCCTCGGATCGCTGCGATGCCGGAAATAGAAATGCGGCGCGAGAGCGCCTTCGGTCTCGATCCCCGCAGGCTCGGCCCGGTCGATTGGCTCTTCTCGGACGTCGTCTGCTACCCGCGGCGGCTCCTCGATCTCGTCGAGCGCTGGCTCACAGCCGGCACCTGCCGTCGCTTCGTCTGTACGCTCAAATTCCAGGGTGTCACCGACCACGAGACCGCGCGGCGCTTCGCGGCGATACCGGGCTCACGCCTCATGCATCTCCATCACAACAAGCACGAGCTCACCTGGGTGAAGCTCACTTGAGGGGCTGCAGCGCGACCGCGGGATCGCCGAGACGTGCCCCAGCCTCGCGCCGGAGCGAATTAAGGACCTCGCCGGGAACGAGACACAGGAAGCCAAGCATCGCAAGCGCAGCCGCGAGGGCATCGTCGAGGTGGCCGATGTAGGGAAGCCGATTCGGGATCGGGTCCCAGGGGATGAGGAGGTATGCGATCACCAAGGCGAGCGCGGCCGCACGCGAGTACCAGGGGACACGTCGGTCGAAAACAGCGGCGCAGTAGGCCATGCCTTCCGTCGCGACGCGCATGAGGCGGAATGGGCGCCTCGCCTGCTCCGCCGCATCCTTTGCCCGGCGCTCCATCGCTTGCTTCCAGTTGCGCAGTGCCGGCTCGCTCGGCGGCAGCGCACGGCCGGAACTACGCTCCATCGAGGCCAGGAGTTGGTCCGCGGATTCCGACATCGACGGTACCGTGAGAGGTGCGGGCTGACGTTGCCGGACGCGACGCGCACGGCTCGCCAGGAGTGCGCCTACGGAGATGCCGGTCACTCCCGAGAGCGCGATCGCCCATTCGCGCCGCTCGAGATCCATCAGCTCCGCGTAGCCGATGGCGCAGCCGCCGTAAGTGTATAGGTGCAGCAATCCATTGCGATTGACCCGGTCGAAATCCTCCCACAGCGCCGGGGGCGAGCGAGAGCCGAGCATCTGAGAGTAGGAGATCGCGTGCTCGGCAAAGGATCGATAGCTCAGGATGATTTTCGGAAAATATCCGAACCTGATCGCGTACTGGACGGTCAGATCCACATCGACGGCCTTCAGGAACCGTGCCTCCCGCAGAGCCTTGCGAAGTTCCCGCTTGCCCGCAGAGACACGGAGCGTCCGGCGCCACTTCGACAGCGTCGCGACCGGCTTTCGAGGCGACTCGACCAATGCCAAACGGAAGTGCCGTACCGCGCGTCGGATACGCGGGTGCTCCATGGAGGTACCGGGGACCGTTCGGCTTTCGATTTTGAGGAGTTCGCCGAAATCCGCGCCGGCCTCAGCGAGGATCGAGGAGAGGAGAGAGGAACCCGTGCGCCCGGTCGTGACGATAAAAAAGCGCTGCCGCTCGCCCGCGGGAAGGGCGTCCGGAGAATCGACAGCGACATCACGCGCCTCGCGCACCATGCAAGGTCCTCCCGACCACCCTCCAAGTGGCCCGCGAACTCCATGCCCCTGTGTGTCAACTCTAAACGGATGCGATTGCCTTGCGCAAGCGAACCGATGATTGAGACCGTACCCGAGCCGACACTTCCGCGCGTCTCGGCCAGCAATTGGCGAAGACCCGCCGAGCGACCTAAATCAAGAGCATGAGAGGCGATGCGGATTCGGACAACCGCCTGCTCGGCCTTCCTCATTTCGAGGAACGTTGGCCGTGGGTCGGTGGCAATTTGCAGACCTTGCGCAATTTTCTGCACCGGCCGCTCATCGATCTCTCGGAATTCACGGCGGAGCGTGTCGAGCTGCCGCTGGACGGACCTGGGGGCGACCGCACTACCGCGGTGCTGCAATGGCCACCCCAGCGGTGCGGGCGTCCGATTGCGTTGCTCATCCACGGCCTCACTGGCTGCGAGGACAGCGCCTACATGCGCGCGACTGCACGGACTCTCCTGCGAGCGGGCTTTCCCGTGCTGCGCCTCAACCAACGCGGAGCGGGTCCCTCGCGCCATCTCTGCCGCGAGCGTTATCATGCCGGTCGCAGCGAGGACATCGCGCGAGCGATCGCGCGACTCCCCGAGCGGTTGACCCCGCATGGCGTCCTTGCCGTCGGCTATTCGCTCGGCGGCAATGTGCTCTTGAAATATCTCGGAGAAAGCGGCCGCGACACGTTCGTGAGGGCGGCAGCCGTCATATCGCCTCCACTCGATCTCGCGGCGACCTGCCGTAGCATGATGACGCCGCGGAACGCGCTCTATCATCGCTATTTCATGCGCGAGCTTCGCACGGAGGCGCTCGCGGCGCATGGACCGCCCGGTCGTTTCGACCGGCGCGCCATCCTCGCCGCGCGTGACATGCGGGAATTCGACGAGCGCGTGACCGCGCCCCGCAATGGCTTTGCCGGAGCGGACGATTACTACCGGCGCTCCTCCTGCGCGACCTTTCTCCCGGGGATCAAAGTGCCGACGCTTCTCATCCAGTCCGAGGATGATCCAATCGTCCCGGCCGAGCCCTTTCGGGCACGGAATTGGCACGAAAATTCGCGCCTTCTTCCGCTGCTGCTTGCGCGCGGCGGCCATGTTGGGTTCCACGACCGCCGCGGTGGCACTTGGCACGACCGCGCGGTGCTTCGCTTCTTTGAGCGGTCGCTCAACCTCTCTTGAGGAGCCGCGCCACCGCGAGCGCACTGTAGGTGAGAATACCGTCCGCGCCAGCGCGCTTCATGCCGAGGAGTGCCTCGGGTATCACACTCTCGTCGAGCCAGCCGCGCTCGATCGCGGCGTGCAGCATCGAATACTCGCCGCTCACCTGATAGACGAAGGTGGGCACCCCGAAGCGCTCCTTCACTCGCCGCACCACGTCGAGATAAGGCATGCCCGGCTTGACCATCACCATGTCCGCGCCCTCCGCGAGATCGAGGGCCACCTCGCGGAGCGCCTCGTCGGTGTTGGCGGGGTCCATCTGGTAGGTCCGCTTGTCCGCTTTGCCGAGCGAGGATTTGGATCCGAGTGCGTCGCGAAACGGCCCGTAGAAGCCCGAGGCATATTTGGCGGCATAAGACATGATCTTCACGCGCTCGAACCCGGCCTCGTCGAGACAGTCGCGGATCGCGCCGACGCGCCCGTCCATCATGTCCGAGGGCGCAATAACGTCGCAGCCGGCCTCGGCCTGCACGATCGCCTGACGGCGCAGGATCTCCACGGTCTCGTCGTTGGCGACGTAGCCGTCGCGGAGCACACCGTCGTGGCCGTGGGTGGTGAAGGGATCGAGCGCGACGTCACAGAGGATGCCGATCTCGGGATGCGCCTTTTTCACCGCGCGCGTCGCACGGCAGACGAGGTTCTCGGGATTGGTCGCTTCCTCGCCATCGGCCGATTTGCGCTCGGGCGGTGTCGCCGGAAAGAGCGCCACGCAGGGAATGCCCAGGGCTTTTGCCTCGCCCACGGCGTCGACGAGCGCGGGGATGGAAAGGCGGTCGACGTGCGGCATCGAGGCGACGGGCGAGCGCGCCGTGGGGCCCTCCTGCACGAAGATGGGCCAGATCAGATCGGCCGTGGTGAGAAGGTTCTCCGCGACCATGCGGCGCGTCCACTCCTCGCGCCGATTGCGGCGGAGACGGACGCGCGGAAATGCGCCGAGTGGCTGCGAGGGTAGGCGCGGCACGTTCTTCTCGCTGCGCTTAAATGGGGCCGGCATCATAGGAGCGTGGGCGTGGGCTGACAATGCTGGACGCCTCCTGCGACATCACGTCAAATCGCATGACAATTGGCGCGTTTTGACTGGAGTCGCTATCCTCGCGGCAACAAGGAGGCATCGATCATGAGCATCGCAGATCCCAATCGCACGGTCCTGACCGGCGAGAATCCCTTCATCCGCCTCAGCGAGAAGGATGGCGATCCCAACACGACCGATGCGAGCTTCTGGCGCATCGTCTTCTGTCCCGCGGGTCCCGGCCACGTGCTCTACATCAAGAGCGAGCTCACGCATGGGCGCTGGCGCATTTATTCCGACAACATCGCGATGGCGCGCTGGCTGCAGGGGACGGTCCAGGGCATGCTGAACGCCGAACTCAGGGACACCTCGATCCCCGTCACCGAGGCTGAGTTCTCGAAGAGCGGCGATCCCCGTTATTTCTGGACCGAGCGCGCGACGGCGCGGGGCGAGGACCTCGCTCTCACATGGCACGACATCGGCGATCCGCTTCTCTTGCACACGCAGCCCAATCAAATACCGGGGCGTCAATATGGGCTTTGCACGGTGCTGATCCCCGCGCTCGGCGCGCGTCTCACCATGAACGGCGCACAAGCCGCCGGCCGTCCCTGGCCCCGCGACCGCGAAGGCCGCCCCTTCAGCACCTGTGCGCTGGCATTCTCCGAGAGCTGGACTGAGCCGCGCTAGGCGTCGTCCCACCGGGTGCGAGAGCGGAAGCCCTATGTCATAGTCTTGGGCGGCGAGAGCCACGCCCAGGCGCAGATCGAAGGAATTCATTCATGTCCGGTCCAGTGCTCCGCAGCGGCATCTTCCTCGCGCCGTTCCATCCGGTCGACGAGGACCCGACCCTCGCGCTGCGCCGCGACATCGAGCTCATCGAGTGGCTCGACAAGCTCGGCTACGAGGAGGCCTGGATCGGCGAGCATCATTCCGCAGGCTACGAGATCATCGCCTCGCCCGAGCTTTTCATCGCCGCGGCCGCCGAGCGCACGAAGCGCATCCGGCTCGGCACCGGTGTCGTCTCGCTCCCCTATCACAATCCGCTGATGGTGGCGCAGCGGCTCGTGCAGCTCGACCACATGACCATGGGCCGCGTCATGTTCGGGGCGGGACCGGGTCTGCTCACGACCGATGCGATGATGCTCGGAATCGATCCGTCCACTCAGCGCAACCGCATGATAGAGGGGCTCGACGTGATCCTCCGCCTCTTCCGCGGGGAAACCGTGACCGAGACTTCTGAGTGGTACACGCTCAAGGAGGCGCGCCTTCACCTCCTCCCCTTTACGCGGCCCCATCCCGAGGTCTGTGTCGCCAGTATGGTCTCGCCCTCCGGCGGGCGCGCCGCCGGCAAATATGGGCTCGGCATGCTCTGCGTCGCCGCGACCCAGGAGGGCGCCTTCGACGTCCTCGGCACGAACTGGAAGATTGCGCAGGAGATCGCGGCCGAGCATGGGCGGGTGATGGACCCCGCGGTGCTCCGTCTCGTCGGTCCCATGCACATCGCGGAGACGCGGGAGCAGGCACGGGCGAACGTGCGCTACGGGCTGGAGAAGTACCTGACCTATTACCAGGCGATCAATCCCGCACGCTTCTCCGACCTCGATGGGCGCGATCCCGTGGACGTGCTGGTGGAGACGCGCCGCGCCGTCATCGGCACGCCCGAGGACGCGATCGCGCAGATCGAGCGGCTCATGGCGAAGCAGGGCGAGTTCGGCTGCTATCTCCAGCTCGCACACAATTGGGCGAACTGGGAGGCGACCAAGAAGTCATATGAGCTCTACGCGCGGCACGTGGTCCCGCATTTCCGCGGCTCGAACGCTCACCGCCGGGATTCCATGGCTTGGGCGCTCGCGAACGAGGTGGAATTCACGCGCCTGCGCGAGGCCGCGACCAAGAAGATGTTCGAGCAGCACGCCGCGGAGCGGGCAGCCAAGGCGAGCGCCAAGGGACGCGCCGCCGAGTGACCGTGCCTGCCGGGGTTGAACAAGCGTTTACTTTGGAGTCTTAGAGACAATGGCGAGTTCACCTTTTAATTGTTATGATGAGTGGCTATGGAGGCGGGTCTCCTGAGGCGGGGCGCGTCTCGCAGGCGAAGAAGGATGGGCAAGCCTCGGGGGCGGCGGATATGGGCGCGGGGCGACACCTCCGCGGACACGCGGGCATAGTGATCGACGACCGTGGCGAGACGTGCGTGGACGAACCGCGCGCACTTGCGGCGCGGTTAGGTTGCCGCACGGCCGACTTCGACGTCATCAGCTATGCCGTGCGCAATTTCGGCTTCATTCACATTGGTTTGCGCGAGAACGGCATCCGTGTCGCCTTGCGCGCAAACCGCTTCAGCCTGCTGACCCTGACCTCGACACTCTTCAAGCTCGCGGATTTGCGTCCACCGCGGATTCTGTTGGCGATCTTCTGGGGCGATGACTGGTCCTACGAGATGTTCAATAGCATCGGCGCCTTCACCGAGCGGGCCGAGGATCTCGCGGCGGGTGAGCCGGTGGTGCGACGCCCGTCGTGGCTGGCCGCCGAGCGCAACCTCTCCTCGCTAGCGGCCCCAACCTACGAGCGCTTGCAGCCGCTGGTCAGGCTCTGGCGCGAGCAGCGTGGCGCGCTGCCCGAGGATCTGCCGCAGACGCTCAATAGCCTCGATTTGCTGAACCGCTCTGTGATCGTCCGGCAGCGCCGCCGGACTTCGCGACTTACGGTCGAGCACTTCGGGGCGGGGATCAAGATGCTCAAGCCCTGCGAGGGGATGATGGCGGTCGGCCGCGATCTCCACGAGCTTCCCGATGGCGCCTATGGCGATTGGGTTGCCGACAGCTACGCCCGCGCGCTCGCCGGTCGTCGCGTCCGCCTCGACGGCGTCCGCGCGACGCTCAAGAACTCCGAGTCGACGACGATCCGCGTTCGCTATGACCGCCTCCTCATGCCCTGGCGCACGGGCAAGGGCGACGGGTTCGTGCTCAGTGTCTCCATGCGGCGCGAGCTTTCCACCGTCGCCTGATCGACGATATCCGCGATGTCCTCGAACATCGCATCGCGCGGCATCCACATCAGCAGCAGCGGCAGATGCCCACGGAAGCCTAGGTTGAGGATGATTCGTTCCTCAACGCGGTAGGGTCCGTTCGCGCGGGCTAGGCCGAGCTCGTGCGTCCGCGGCTCGATCAGGGCCCAGGTATACTCGGTGTTCCAGCGCGTATAGCCATAGGCGCGCGAGATCCGAGGAATGAGGCTCGCAAGCCCCCGCTGGCGCCAATCCGGCCGCACCCAGACGGCGCCGCCATACATGACCCGGCCGCGGATGAAATCGGCAGCGGGCGCCGCGCATTCGACGGACTCTCCGGCGGCGATCCGCGGCGACGGGTCCTCGTAGAAGGGTCGGAGCGAGCGCAGCTCGTCCGCGAGCGTGGTCTTGGGCCAATCGAAGAAACGCGCGGCGTGGGTCGCGACGGTCTCGCCCTCCTCGTCGGTCGCATCGATCCAGAAGGCGGTGTCGATGCGGAGATTGCTGAGCTCGGGATTGAACACCGGCGCCAGTGCCGGCCAACTGTCGCGGTGGCGCGCGTTGAGCGCGATCAGCTCCTCGAAATCCGTGCGCAGCCGCAGGCGCACCCCGCGCTCGCGCGCGTAGTTATCCGCGGCGATGAAATACCGGCCGAGAAGATCCTGCGGGCCGTGCAGCAGCGTTACCTGATCGAGCAGACTCCGGGGACGGATGAACATCGTTTTCTCCCTCTGTTAAGCGTGGCGACTCGGAAAGCGTCCGCACACGGAAAGATAGAAGTGCAGATCAGCCTACCATAGATCAGGGAGGGCGGCCGATGGCAAGGCCGACTGCCTAAACTTGCGTGCGTTGCTGGCAGGGGCAGCGGTCGGTATCATCCGCAGCCCTCGGGACCGGAAGGAATTTCATGGACTTCGAGCTCACCCCGGAGCAGCGCGCGATCCAGGAGGCCGCGCGGGATTTCGCGGCGCGCGAGTTCCGGCCGTTCGCGGCGGAGTGGGACGCCAAGGAGTTCTTTCCGGTGGACGCGTTGCGCAAAGCCGCGGCGCTGGGCTTCGCGGGAATCTATGTCCGGGACGAGGTCGGGGGCTCGGCGCTCTCGCGCCTCGACGCTGCGCTCATCTTCGAGGAGCTTGCGGCGGGCTGCGTCTCCACCGCGGCATATCTCTCGATCCACAATATGGCGGCCTGGATGGTCGACCGTTTCGGCACGGACGAGCAGCGCCGGCGTTTCCTACCGAGGCTCGCGAGCATGGAGCATTTCGCGAGCTACTGCCTCACGGAGCCGGGCGCGGGCTCGGATGCGGCCTCGCTCAAGACCCGCGCGGTGCGGCACGGCGATCATTACGTGATCGACGGGGCCAAGGCCTTCATCTCCGGCGGCGGTACCAGCGATGTCTACGTTGCGATGGTGCGGACGGGGGGCGAGGGACCCAAGGGCATCTCGACCGTCGTCGTCGAGAAGGGCACGCGCGGCCTCTCCTTCGGCAAGAAGGAGAAAAAGCTCGGCTGGAATACCCAGCCGACGGCGATGGTGATCTTCGAGGATTGCCGCGTCCCCGTCGCCAACCGCCTGGGCGAGGAGGGCGACGGCTTCAAGATCGCGATGGCGGGCCTCGACGGCGGGCGCATCAACGTCTCCGCCTGCTCGCTCGGCGGCGCCCGCGCTTGTCTCGATGCCGCGCGAGACTACATGGGCGTCCGTCGGCAGTTCGGGAAAACGCTCGACGAGTTCCAGGCGCTGCAGTTCAAGCTCGCGGACATGGCAACGGAGCTCGACGCTGCGCGGCTCATGGTGCATCGCGCGGCGGCGAGCCTCGATCGCGCCGATCCCGAGGCGACCCTTCATTGCGCCATGGCCAAGCGCTTCGCGACCGACGCGGGCTTTCAGGTCTGCAACGAGGCGCTCCAGCTCCACGGCGGCTACGGCTACATCAAGGAATATCCGATCGAGCGGTATCTCCGCGACGTCCGCGTTCACCAGATCCTCGAGGGCACCAACGAGATCATGCGTGTGATCATCGCCCGCCGCCTTCTCGGCGCCACCAACCGCTGACATGTCCGAGACCTCGGAAATTCTCCTGGAGCGGCGCGACGGGCTCGGCATCGTCACGCTCAATCGGCCGAAGGCGCTCAACACGCTCAGCCTCGGCATGTACCGGATTTTCGATCCGAAGCTCGTGGAATGGGGAAGCGATCCCTCCGTGCGCGCGATCGTCGTGCGCGGGGCGGGCGACCGCGCCTTCTGCGCGGGCGGCGATGTCCGCGCGATCTATGACGCCCGCCACGATCCAAAAGGCGCAGGCGACTACAAGGCCGATTTCTTCCGCGAGGAATATTGGCTGATCGAGCGCGTGCACCGCTTTCCCAAACCCTACATCGCGCTCATGGACGGCATTGCCATGGGCGGCGGCATGGGCGTCTCCGTGAACGGCTCGCACCGCGTGGCGACAGAGCGGAGCCTCTGCGCGATGCCGGAAGTGCAAATCGGGCTCTTCCCGGACGTGGGAGCAACGCGCTATCTCAATCTTTGCCCCGGCAGGATCGGTATGTACCTCGCGCTAACGGGCGCGCGCGTCCGGGCCGCGGACATGCTCTACTGCAAGTTTGCGACCCACTATCTGCGGCACGAGCGGATCGCACCGCTTGTCGAGGCGCTTGGAAGCATGGCTTGGCGCGAGGGCGGGGAGCGGGCGCAGGTCGATGCGCTGCTTGCGGCGTACCACGAGGACCCGGGGCCGCCGCCGCTCGCGGCGCTTCGGCCGGCAATCGACCGCTGCTTCTCGCGCGCGAGCGTCGCGGCCATCCGCGCGGCGCTCGAGGCGGAGGAAGGCGACTGGGCCCGGGAGGCGCGGGCCGCCATCGACCGCGCCTCGCCGATCTCGCTGGAGATCACCTTTCACCAGATGAAGCTTGGCGAGCGCGGCATGGACATCGAGGCGTCCCTGACGCTCGAATACCGCATGACCCAGCACGTGATGGCCGGCCACGATTTCTACGAGGGCATCCGCGCGCTGCTGGTCGACAAGGACCAGCAGCCGCGCTGGGAGCATGGCTCAATCGCAGAGGTCGGCGCGGCCGAGGTCGCGCGCTATTTCGAGAGTCTCGGCGAGCGCGAGCTCGCCTTCGAATGAGCGAAGGGAAGGGAGAATGAGCAAGATTGGATTCATCGGACTAGGGAATATGGGTGGCCCCATGGCCGCGAACCTCGTGAAGGCGGGGCATCAGGTCACGGGCTTCGATCTCGTGGCGGCGGCGATGGAGGGCTTCGGCAAGACCGGCGGAAGCCTCGCCAAGAGCGCAGCCGCCGCGATCGCAGAGGCCGAGGTCGTCGTCACCATGCTTCCCGCGGGGCCGCAGGTGCGGCAGGCCTATACAGCCGCGGGCGGTATCCTCGCCTCGGCGCGCAAAGGCACGCTTCTCATCGACAGCTCGACGATCGACGTCGAGACCGCGCGCGCCGTCACCAAGGTCGCCGCCGAGCACGGTTTCGACATGTTGGACGCGCCGGTTTCCGGCGGCGTCGGGGGCGCCGCCGCCGGCACGCTCACATTCATGTGCGGCGGGACCGCGCAAGCCTTCGAGCGCGCGAAGCCGATCCTTGAGAAGATGGGGAAGACGATCGTCCACGCGGGCGCCGCCGGCAACGGTCAGGCCGCCAAGATCTGCAACAACATGATGATGGCTGTCGCGATGGTCGGTGTCTGCGAGGGGTTCCAACTCGCGGAGAAGCTCGGCCTCGACCTCCAGAAGCTCTTCGACATCAGCTCGAAGTCCTCGGGCCAGAGCTGGGCGATGACGAACTACTGTCCAGCGCCGGGACCCGTGCCGACGGCGCCTTCGAACCGCGACTATCAGGCAGGCTTCACCGCAGACATGATGCTGAAGGACCTGAAGCTCGCACAGCAAGCCGCGCAGAGCGTCGGCGCGGTCACGCCCATGGGCGCCGAGGCCGCCGCGCTCTTCCAATTCCTGGTCGGCTCGGGCTTTGGACCGAAGGATTTCTCCGTGATGTATCGCTTTCTAAAGGGCGCTCATTAGGCCGCTTTTTGTCACACATCCGTGGCATTGGAGGCGAGCGGTCGTGCCTGGCGAATTCTCGGTAACCTCTTAATAAACATGATCTTCTCCAAATCGGCGGAGGATTTCGGAGAACATCCGGCGCAAACGGTTCGTTAACCACTGAACCAATAGGATGCACTCGTCGCCATTGGATTGAGGGCATCATGGACACCGCCTATCTCGACGTCATCGCGCTGGTCGAGCGCCTGCACCGCCAGTTCCTCGAGGTGGTGAAGCTTGAGCTCGACAATCAGGGCGTCCACGACATCAACAACGTGCAGGCGATGATTCTTTTCAACATCGGCGACCTCGAGATGACGGTCGGCGAGTTGACGCTGCGCGGTTGCTATCTCGGCTCCAACGTCTCCTACAACGTGAAGAAGATGGTCGAGGCCGGCTACATCGTGCAGGAGCGCTCGCTGCACGACCGTCGCTCGGTCCGCGTCCGCCTGACGGAAAAGGGCCAGGAGCTGCGCAAGAAAATCACGGTCATGCACCAGCGGCACGTCGCGGCGCTCTCGCGCGGGCCGATCAAGGCCGATGATCTCGTGGCCGTGCACGGCACGCTGCGCCGTCTCGACCGCTTCTGGACGCAGCTCGTGGAGCTGGGGCCGCGCGCCCTGCAGATCTCGCCGGCGGCTTGATCGCCGCCGGTTAGCCCGCCTTCAGCGGGCGTGCTAGGGTGCGTTCCCTGAAGGGAACGCACCATGACGCATTTCTCTTCCGGGAATTAGATGCCGCGCGCGCGGCTGCGTGAGCTCGGCATTCGCGTGGGTCGGCTCGAGCCCGGCCCGCTCAACGCCATCACGGACGTGGCAGGCGTCGAGGTCGGCTACGCTACGCTCGTGCGCGACGCGCCCCGGACGGTGCGGACAGGTGTCACGGCGATCTGGCCCGGCGGGCGCGATGTCTGGACGCGGCCGGTTTTCGCGGGCGTTCATTCCTTCAACGGCAATGGCGAGATGACGGGTGCGCTCTGGATCGCCGAGCAAGGCCTGCTCACGACGCCCATTGCGATCACGAACACGCATAGCGTCGGTCTCGCGCGCGACGCGCTCGGCGCCTACGGGAATTCCAAGGGCGGGGACTCACCGTGGATGCTGCCGGTTGCGGCGGAGACGCATGACGGCCTCCTCAACGACGCCTGGAGCATGTCGCTGACGTTCGAGCATGTCTTCGCGGCGCTGGACGATGCCGCGGGCGGCGCGGTCGCGGAAGGAAACGTCGGAGGCGGCACCGGAATGATCGCCCACGAATTCAAGGGCGGCACCGGCACGGCCTCACGTGTCGTCTCGGAGGGCGGCGCCCGCTATGTCGTGGGTGCGCTGGTGCAGGCGAATTACGGCATGCGCGAACTCCTGCGCGTCGACGGCGTCCCCGTGGGCGAGGCGATCGGCATCGACGTCGTGCCCTCACCGCGCCGGCAACGCGCGGACACCGGCTCTATCATTACGGTGCTCGCGACCGATGCGCCGCTTCTGCCGATCCAATGTCAGCGCCTGGCGCGCCGGGCTACCACCGGCCTCGCCAGGGTCGGCGGCATCGGCGCTAATAGTAGCGGCGACATCTACATCGCCTTCAGCACCGCAAACCGCATCGACCCGCGACTGGCGGTCTCAACGGTCTCGATGATCTCGCCGGACGGAATGACTGCGCTCTTTGGTGCCGCGGCCGAGGCGACGGAGGAAGCGATCCTCAATGCGCTCTGCAGGGCTCAGACCATGACGGGCTTCCAGGACCGCATCGCCTACGCCCTGCCACTCGACCGGCTGCAGGAGACGATGCGTGCCTATAGGCGCCTCTGATGTGCGCCCCAGCACGTTTGCCGGCCTCAGCGCGGTAAGATAAGAATCGGGTTCGCGGCCTCGGATCGCAGTTCCGCGCCAAGGGGGCGGGCGGATGATTGGCTATTCCGGCGGGAGCCTCGCGACCGCGGATTTCGTTGCCTATCACGCGGCGGAGCGGCCCGCTGCACTGGCGCTCGTCGGGCGCGGACGCGCCGTCGCCTACGCCGAATTCGCCCGGGATCTTCGCGGATTCACCTCCGCAGTGTGCAGGATCGGTCTGCCGCGCGGGAGTGTTGCGGCGATAGGCTCGGACGACTACTACGTCCATTGGTTGCTGCTGCTCGCTTTCGAGCGGGTTGGCGTCGCCACGGCATCGCTCGCCAAGGTCCAGAATGCGGCGGCGGCCGTGCTCTGCGCTTCCGTCGATTGCGTCGTGGCCGCGCCCGGATATCCCGTCACCGGCGCAAGGCGATCGATCGAGCTCACCTCGG
This sequence comes from Allostellaceae bacterium, assembly GCA_035581425.1. Lineage (GTDB taxonomy): Bacteria > Pseudomonadota > Alphaproteobacteria > ATCC43930 > CGMCC-115725 > DASZHJ01. The sequence goes on from DATJVP010000100.1 coordinate 38,617, forward strand.
ATTGGTTGAGCGATGCCCTCAGCTCTACATCGGCGACGACGGCCGAAGCGCCCGCGGCTTCCCATGAGCCGGTGCGGGTCCTGCAGAGCTCGGGCACGACGGGCGCACCGAAGCGCATCGTGCTGTTGCGGCGGATGTTCGAGGCGCGGGTGAGGCAATTCGCGATGCAATTCGAGTTCACCTCGCGGTCGCGATATCTGCTCACTGCTGGATTCAATGTCGGGCACATTTATGGGGTCGCCACCGCGTGCCTGCGAGCCGGGGGCACGGTGGTGACGGACCACGTCGACGGTGTGTCCGGCATCGCGCAGGCGATCGCCTTGCAGCAAGTCACGCACGTCTCGATGTTTCCGATCGTCTTGCAGCAAGTCCTCGATGAACTGCCCGCGAATTTCGTCAGGCCGCGCGACCTCGCGATCCACTCCTTCGGCGCGGCGATTTCCGAGACGCTACGGGATCGCGCACTACAGCGGCTGGCAACGGATGTATACCGGAATTACGGGTGCAACGAGGCTGCCGCGGTCTACGTCTCGCGCGCACCCTACAACGACGGCTTCTTTCCGGTATGGCCCGATACCGCGGTCGAGATCGTCGACGACGAGGACCGGCCTCAGCCGCCGGGCACGATCGGCCGGATCCGCATGCGAACGCCCTGCATGGTCGAGGGCTATCCGGACGACCCCGAGGCCACGCGCCGTCACTTCCGTTCCGGCTGGTTCTACCCCGAGGACATGGGGGTGTTGAACGAAGCGGGGCAATTGCGGGTGAGCGGGCGGCGGGACGAGATCCTCAACATCGGCGGTGAAAAGGTGCCGCCCGACGCGCTGGAGAGCGAGGTTCTGAAGCATGCGACCGTCAGCGATGTCGGCGTCTGCAGCTTCCGGAACGCCTCAGGCGTGGAAGAAGTCTATTTCGCGGTATCGTTTGAGCGGGGCGATCCCGCAGAAGTGCTGCGCGGAATCTCCGAGGCCTTCAAGGCGTTCGCCCTCGGCGCCTACTACGTCGTGCGGTTGCCGAGCATACCGCGAAACGCCAGCGGCAAGCTTCAGCGTGATCGTCTGAAGCTTGCTGTGGCGGCGGCGGTGGGGAAGACGGTCTAGCGAATCTCCGAGCCTAGTTGGTGCTGTCGAGCACCAGCCGGGGCGTCTGGAACGAGGAGCCGACCGCACCGAAGATGCTCACGAGCTCAGAGACCGAGTTCGCGGAGGAGGTGCAGCTGCCAGACCCGCCGCTGCTGTCGGAGTAGAAGAAGCTCGACTGCGAGGCGATCTGCTGCATCGTGGAGCAGGCTGAGATCTTCGTGCTGTCTGTGGAGCAGCTTCCGGACGAGGAGGTCGAGGCGCCGTAGGCGAGCGAGTAGACCCAGGTGCCTGCGGCCGTCGCGCTCGAGGCGGCGGTGATCGCCTCGTGGCACTGGTTGTTGGCCTTGCCCGAGGGCATGTTCGTCGACTTGGCGCTGGCGTCGCCGTCGCTGAGTAGGATGATAACCTTCTGGATGCCGGTGCGGCCATCGCTCGTGAGCGCGCTTTGCGCCGCGTTGATTGCGTCGGCGTAGTAGGTGCCGACGCCGCCGACGGCCTTCATGCCCTGCTGGCAGCCCGAACCGCCGCCACCCGCCGCGATGACGAGGTTCGAGGAGGTGTTCAGAGTCGGATTGCTGCCGGTGGTGATGAAGTCGTTCCCCAATCCAAGGATCGAATAAACCGGGCTGGCATTATAGGCGGCGACTTTCGGGTTGGTGTTGTTGCAGGCGTAATCCAAGGCCGCCTGCGTCGTGCTGGTCACGCCGGGGAACACCATCAGCCCGACCTGGTCGCCGGGGTTCAGCATTTGCAGCAGCGTCCGCATTCCCGCGAGCGCGCAGTCGAGCCGGGTTGCGCCGGAGATGGAGCAGTTCGGATCGGAGTTGTTCATGGACTGTGTGGTGTCGACCACGATCATGATGTCGAGCGGCAGCGCCTGGCTTCCGCCGGCAGTCGCGGTCGACGTCGCGGTGACCGTGAGCGTGTTGATCCCGATGAGCTGGCTGAACCAGGTATTGACCACCGCCTGCTCCTGGACCTGGATCGCGTTGGCGGCATTCGGGCCGTTGCAGGACTGGTTGATCGAGGTCAGGCATTTGAGCTTGGGAAAGCCGGTCGCCATCGTCACGGTGGCGCCGGTGATAGCGTTCTTCTGCCCGCTGGTCGCGCTGTAGTTCGTCGCGGTGCCGGTGGGGCTCGTGGAGGAGCTATTGATGTAGTAGGCGCCAGCGAGCGCTGCGGCGTCGGTGCCCGCCTGCAGCGCGCGCTGCACCTGGAGCGCGTGGCCGACGTCGATCGCGTAACCCGCGAGGCCCATCAGCACTGGAAGGGAGATGGCTGTGAGGACGCCCGACGCGCCGCGCCGGCCGTTCCAGAGCGAACGGATCTTGGAGGGGATCCGGGAGAGTGCGTTCGTCATTCGATAAGGTCCGTGACTTGGGTTGAGAGCGAACAGCTCGGCGCGAAGTCGATGCCAAAGATGACGAGATTGCAGGGGTAGGCCGCGGTGAGGCTCGCGGAGCCGCCGGCCGCGTTAGAGAGCGCGGTCTGGCAGGCGGTATTGCTGGTGCAGGTGGTGCCGTTCACCTTCATCGTGATGGTGATGCTCGCGGCCGTGAGGTTCGGCGCCGCGGAGGTGACGGCTGAGGTCGTGGTCGAATAAGGGCTGGTGCTGGAGCGGCTGATGGCGAATTGGCGGACACCCGCACTCGCGGCGTCGGTCAGCATCAGGTAGTTGTTCAGCGTGAGGCCGAACTGGATGATGCCGAAGAGGATCAGCAGGAGCACCGGCGCGGTGAGCGCAAACTCGACTGCCTCCATGCCTCGCCGGTCTCGCGCCACGCGCACCAAGAGCGACAGTGGCCGGAACGTCCGGCGTTGGCGGGTCGCCGCGCGGGGCGGCATATCGAAGATGCTACGGTTGCACATGGGACGAGTGAAATGCCGACGGTTGTCGATGAAAATGAATATAAAGAGCCTCTCGTAATTGACCCCATAAAATCATGCTTAACGTCGGGGCTATCGAGGGTGATTTGCATAAAATTCTAACCGCGCGATTCCGCCCGCGAGATCTGCGGGGAGTTCTCCTGCGCGTCTCTATATAGAGAGACCAGTGAGCCCGAAGGGGCCGCGGCGATAGGCCGGCTGTGCCCGACAGCCGTCCTCAGAAGGCTGCGATCCCCGTCTGCGCGCGGCCCAGGATGAGGGCGTGGATGTCGTGAGTCCCCTCATAGGTATTGACGGTCTCGAGGTTCATCACGTGGCGGATCACGTGATACTCGTCGACGATGCCGTTGCCGCCGTGCATGTCGCGCGCGACGCGGGCGATGTCGAGGGACTTGCCGCAGGAATTGCGCTTGAGCATGGAGATCGCCTCCGGCGCGGCGCGTCCCTCATCCTTCAGGCGGCCGAGGCGGAGACACGCCTGAAGCCCGATCGCGATCTCCGTCTGCATGTCCGCGAGCTTTTTCTGGATGAGCTGATTGGCGGCGAGCGGCTTGCCGAAGGCCGTGCGCGAGAGCGTGTAATCGCGCGCGGCGTGCCAGCAGAACTCGGCCGCGCCCAGCGCTCCCCAGGCGATGCCGTAGCGCGCGTTGTTGAGACAGGCGAAGGGACCCGCGAGCCCCGAAATGTTGGGAAGAAAGTTCTCGTCCGGGACGAAGACGTCGTCCATCACGATCTCGCCGGTGACGGAAGCGCGGAGCGAGAATTTGCCCTCGATCTTCGGAGCCGAGAGGCCCTTCATGCCTTTCTCCAGGATGAAGCCCCGGACGCGGCCGTCCTCGGTCTTCGCCCAGACCACGAAGACGTCGGCAATGGGCGAGTTGCTGATCCACATCTTCGCGCCCGTGAGCACGTAGCCGCCATCGACCTTGCGTGCACGGCTCTTCATGCCGCCGGCATCCGAGCCGTGATCGGGCTCGGTCAAACCGAAGCAGCCCACCCACTCGCCGGTCGCGAGCTTCGGCAGATATTTCTGCCGCTGCGCCTCGGTGCCGAAGGCATGGATCGGGTGCATGACGAGGCTCGACTGCACGCTCATCGCGGAGCGATAGCCGCTATCGACGCGCTCGACCTCGCGCGCGACGAGCCCGTAGCAGACGTAGTTCACGCCGGCGCAGCCGTAGCCCTGGATGGTCGAGCCGAGGAAGCCCAGCGCGCCCATCTCGTTCATGATCTCGCGATCGAAGCGCTCCTCGCGGAAGGCGCGCTGTATCCGCGGCATCAGCTTCTCCTGCGCGAAGGCACGGGCGCTGTCTTGTACGAGGCGCTCCTCCTCCGTGAACTCGCCCGCGAGATCGAGCGGGTCCTGCCAGTCGAATGTCGACTTCTCCTGCGGCTTCGCGCTGTCGCGGCGGGCGGCGGATGTGGTCATAGGTGCGGTCCTCGTCCTTAATCTTTATCTCGATGGCGATGCGGCTCAGACCGCGTCGGGAATGATGGCGGTGCTCTCGATCTCCAGAAGCGCGCGCTCCTCGAGGAGTGCGCTCACCTCGACCAGGGTCATGGCGGGAAAGCTGCGCCCCATGGTCTCACGCCAGGCGGAGCCAACCTCGGAGAGCCGAGCCAGGTATTGCCGCTTGTCCCGCACATAGATCGTCATGCGCGCGACGTGCTCGGGCTTGGCGCCGGCGGCGGCGAGAATTTCGACGGTGTTGCGCAGCGCCTGGCGGAACTGCGCAATGAAGTCGTCGCTCTCGAAGACCTCCTGGGGATTCCAGCCGATCTGGCCCGCCACCAGCACGAGGGTGCCACGCGCGACGATCGCGTTGCTGTACCCCTTGGGACGGGGCCAACCCGGGGGATTGACGGCGCGGAGGCCGCTCATGACGACGTAGGCTCCAGCGCCGCAAGCCGCTCGCTCAGTTCCGGCGGAAACTCCACGCAGCGCTCGGTGCCGAGCTCGACGCAGACGGCGGTGAGCCGCGCTGCCAGCCGCGGCAGTCCCGCGGCTGCGCCCTCGAGCGCGAGAACCGCGCGCCCCGCCTCGAGCGCGGCGCGCCGCAGCCGCAGGGCGAGGCGGTCGCCCATCCGCACCGGCGCCACGAACTGGCAATCGACCGAGACGATCCTGAGGCTCATGCCGCGCTCGAGGACCAGGCTCCGATAGCCGGCGCCGAGCCACTCCTCGATCGCATCCTCGAAGACGTCGAGATAGTTGGGATAGTAGATGATGCCCGCGGGATCGCAATCGCTGCGGCGGATGGGGACTTCGAGCGCGGGCTCCGCGGAAGCTGCCGTCATGCGCTCCTCTTAGAGTGAAACCGCCGTCGCGGCAATCGGGCTCAAGCCGCCGCCGTCGCGAACTCCGCGGGCATCGTGATTTCCAGTATCTCGCAATTCCGCGAGCAGGAGAGCATCTCATGGCGGATGCCCGGTGGCTGATAGACGGCGCTTCCTGCGGCGACCTCGGCCGTGCCGTAACCGTCGTACCAGAACTTCGCCTTTCCCTTGAGGATGTAGACCATCTGGAAGCCGAGCGCGTGGGTGTGGCGGCCCTGGCCGCCCTTCACTGCCCGACGCGCGCGGATCACATGCGCCCCCACTTGGCCCTTGGTCGCCTCCGCCATTCCAAGCTTGCGGTAGAGGAAATAGGGCCGGAGCCCGTCCGGCATGAAGTCCCGCTCGCGGTGATGAGAGACGACGACGTCGCGCCCCAATTTGCCGCGGCGACCCTTTGCGGCCGCGGGCTCGGCGCGTTTGCGCGCAGCTTTTCCTGCCATGATGTCGCCCTCCCATTCGCTGAACCGACCTCTTATCCTAGCAGCGGGGGAGAAGCAGTCCCAGCGGAGTGAAGATGGCCGCGGAGCGCGAGGTGATCTTTGAGTTCCGACGCGTGGGATCGGCGGTCAAGGTCTCCGCCGTCGACGTCGCCACCGGCACCGAGGTCTCGATCGTCGGCGATCCCGCGGTCGGCGAGGTCGCGCTCCAGCGTCTCGCGCGGCAGAAGCTCGACTATGTGCTGGCGCGCCAGCAGCGGGAGTAATCGCTACTTCCGCCGCGAGCCCGAGCGGCCGCCGACCCGACCGAGGCCGATCTTCTTCGCGAAGGCCGAGCGCTGCTCGGCGTAGTTGGGCGCCACCATCGGATAGTCCGCCGGCAGGCCCCATTTCGCGCGATATTGGTCCGGCGTCATGCCATAGGTCGAGCGCAGATGCCGCTTCAGCATCTTGAGCTTCTTCCCGTCCTCGAGGCAGATCAGATAGTCGGGCGCGATGGATTTGCGCACGGGAACCGCAGGCCGCAGCGTCGGGCCCTTAACCTCCGCCTGCGTCTTGTCGAGGCCGAGAAGGCAGCCGTAGACGGAGGTGATCACGTCCGGAAGCTGGCCCGTTGCGAGGGTGTTGTTGCTGACATAGGCCGCCACGACCTCCGTGGTCATGCGTAGAAGCTCTTCCTCCAAGCTCTTTGCTGAGATTTGCTCGGCCATTGTCTTCTCGCCATCATTAAAGCTCGTGTATTTCTGCGAAAACTCTCGCAGGCGTTATTCTCATTGTCAATGTAACGGGGGATTTGCGAAATAATGGGGGCTCGCGGCATCAGGAATTTTTTGGTATTCGCGAAGGGGCGGCGTGACGCAGTGGGCACGAGCAATGGTGGTGCGCTCGCCTCCGCCACCGAGATTTGGTAGCATCCGGACTCCATCGGTGGTTCAATCCGGGTGTCATGACCGAGACGATCGCGATAGCAGCCGATCACGGCGGCTTCGATCTCAAATCCCTCCTCGTCGCGGAGCTGAAATCCATGGGCTTCGAGGTGTCCGACCTCGGAACCCACGGAACGCAATCCGTGGACTATCCGGATTTCGCGGCGGCGCTCGCGGAGGCGATCGGGGCGGGGCGCGCGAAGCGGGGCGTGCTCGTCTGCGGCACCGGCATCGGCATTGCGATCGCTGCCAATCGGCATCGCTTCATCCGCGCCGCCGTCTGTCACGACGCGACCACCGCTCGCCTGGCGCGCCAGCACAACGACGCCAACGTCCTCGCCCTCGGCGGCCGCATCCTCGGCTCGGAGGTCGCGAAGGATTGCCTCCGCGCCTTCCTCGGGACCGCCTTCGAGGGCGGGCGGCACGTGCCGCGGATCGCCAAGCTCTCGTGAGCAATCCCAAGATCGGAGCCGCAATGCCCCTGGAGACCCAGATTTCTGCCTTGCCCGCCGCCAGCTTCTTTGGCGCGGGCGTCGCCGAGAGCGATCCAGAGCTCGACGCGGCGTTGCGCAAGGAGCTTGGGCGCCAGCGCGAGCAGATCGAGCTCATCGCCTCCGAGAACATCGTGAGCCGCGCGGTCCTCGAGGCGCAGGGCTCTGTGCTCACGAACAAATACGCCGAGGGTTATCCCGGAAAGCGCTATTACGGCGGATGTGAGTTCGTGGACATCGCGGAGACGCTCGCGATCGAGCGCGCCAAGCGGCTCTTCGACTGCCGCTTCGCGAACGTGCAGCCGCATTCGGGCTCGCAAGCGAACCAGGGTGCCTTCATGGCGCTTATCAAGCCCGGCGAGACGATCATGGGGATGTCGCTCGCGGCGGGCGGGCACCTCACGCACGGCGCGCCGCCGAACCAGTCCGGCAAATGGTTCCATGCGGTCCATTACGGCGTCCGTCGCCAGGATGCGCTCATCGACTTCGAGGAGGTGGAACGGGTCGCGCGCGAGAGCAAGCCGCGGATCATCATCGCCGGCGGCTCCGCCTATCCCCGGACCATCGACTTCAAACGCTTCCGGGAGATAGCCGACGCCGTCGGCGCCTTCCTCATGGTGGACATGGCGCATTTTGCAGGGCTGGTCGCGGGTGGCGCTTTCCCGAGCCCGATCCCCCACGCGCATGTCGTCACGACCACAACGCACAAGACGCTGCGCGGTCCGCGCGGCGGCATGATCCTCACCAATGACGAGGAGATCGCAAAGAAGCTCAACAGCGCGATCTTCCCGGGCATGCAAGGCGGCCCGCTCATGCATGTGATCGCGGCCAAGGCGGTCTGCTTCGGAGAGGCGCTGCGGCCAGAGTTCAAACGATACGCGCGTGCCGTCGTCGAGAATGCGCGGGTGCTCGCCGCGACGCTCGCGGAGAAGGGGCTTGCGATCGTCTCCGGCGGAACCGACAGCCATCTGCTCCTGGTGGATCTGCGGCCAAAGAGCCTGACCGGGCGAGTGGCGGAGCAGGCGCTGGAGCGTGCGGGGATCACCTGCAACAAGAACGGCATTCCCTTCGATCCGGAAAAGCCCACGGTCACCTCGGGTATTCGCCTCGGCAGCCCTGCGGCGACCACGCGCGGCTTCGGGAGTGCGGAATTTCGGCAGGTGGGCGAGCTCATTGCGGAAGTGCTCGACGGGCTCAAGGCCAATGGCGAGGCCGGCAACGCCGCGGTCGAGGCGGGGGTCAGGAAAAAAATCGCCGCGCTCTGTGGACGCTTTCCGGTCTATCCGGGGCTCTAGAGCGGCGGCGCGCGGAGTGGGAGGAGGGAAGCGATGCGTTGTCCGTTTTGCGGCTGCGAGGATACGCAGGTCAAGGACTCACGACCGACCGAGGATCGCGCGGCGATCCGGCGTCGGAGGTTTTGTCCCAATTGCGCCGCTCGCTTCACAACCTTCGAGCGCGTCCAGCTTCGCGAGCTCACGGTCGTCAAAAAGAACGGCCAACGCGAGCCGTTTGACCGCGACAAGCTCGCGCGCTCCATCCACATCTCCCTGCGCAAGCGCCCGGTCGAGCCCGAGCGCGTCGAGCGCGTCATCAACTCGATCGTCCGCCAGCTCGAGAGTTCCGGCGAGACCGACATCCCCAGCGACATGATCGGCGGGCTCGTCATGGAAGCCCTGGCGAGCCTCGACCAGGTCGCCTATGTTCGCTTCGCGTCGGTTTACCGCAATTTCCGGGAGGCGAAGGATTTCGGCGAATTCATCGGCCGGATCGGTGCAGACAGCGACTAAAGTGTCCGACATCGCGTATATGCGGGCGGCGCTGGCCCTGGCGCGGCGCGGCCTCGGATCGGCGTGGCCCAATCCCGCGGTGGGATGCATCCTCGTCAAGGACGGTGCGGTGGTGGGCCGCGGCTGGACGCAGCCCGGCGGCAGGCCGCACGGCGAGACCGAAGCGCTGGAGCGCGCGGGAGCGGCAGCGCGCGGCGCCATCGCCTATGTGAGCCTCGAGCCCTGCTGTCATTGGGGGAAGACCCCTCCCTGCACCGACGCGCTCATCGCCGCGGGCGTCGCGCGCGTGGTGCTGCCCATCGAGGATCCGGACCCCCGTGTTTCCGGCCGCGGCATCGCGCGTCTCAAGGAGGCGGGGATAAAGGTCACCGCGGGTGTCCTCTCGGAGGAAGCGGCGGCGCTCAACGAGGGATTCTTCCGGCGGATCCGCGAGGGACGCCCGCTCGTCACTCTGAAGCTCGCCTCGACGCTCGACGGCCAGATCGCCACCGCGCAAGGAGAAAGCCGCTGGATCACCGGCGAGCCCGCACGCGAGCGCGCGCATCTCCTGCGTGCGCGGCACGATGCCGTGATGGTCGGGAGCAACACCGTGATCGCGGACGACCCCGAGCTCACTTGCCGGCTGCCGGGCCTCGCGGAGCGCTCGCCTGTGCGCGTCGTCGTCGACGGACGCTTGCGCGTGCCGCTCACTTCGCGCGTGGTGGTCGATGCCGAGCGCGTCCCCACTTGGTTCGTCACCTTGCGCGGCGATGCGCCCGAGCGGCATGCGGCATTTCGCGACTGCGGCGTCGAGCTCATCGAGGTCGATGCCGCCGGCGAGACCGTCGATCTCGCGGCAGCGCTCGTGGGGCTGGGGCAACGCGGGATAACGCGCGTGCTGGCCGAGGGCGGGGCCACGCTCGCGGCCGCATTGGTGCGGGCCGATCTCGTCGATCACATCGCATGGTTCCGCGCGCCGCGTCTCATCGGCGGCGATGGCCTCGCTGCCGTCACGGGCTTCGGCCTCAAGCAACTCGCGGGGATGCCGCGCTTCGAGCGCACGAGGGTCGAGCCCGTCGGGGAGGACGTACTCGAAACCTACCGCCGCCCGCCATAAATGCGGCGCGGCCATTACCCCCGGAGTAATTGTTTTGCGGCGGCCGAAGTCGGACACTGCGCCGACCCCCGGAGGAAGCCGCCATGGACGAGCTCAAGCGTCTCGACGAGTTGAAGCTCCCGTTCTCGGAGCTGCTGGGCATCAAGTTCCTCTCCGCCTCCAAAGATAGAGTCACCGCGGAGATGATCGTCCGCGACGAGCTCTGCACGCGGCCGGCGATCCTGCATGGCGGCGCCGCGATGGCTTTCGCCGACACGCTGGGGGCGGCCGCGACGGTGCTCAACCTGCCGAAAGGAAGCTGGACCGCCACCATCGAGTCCAAGACGAACTTCCTGGGGCCGGCGCCGGCGGGAACCAAGATCGTCGGCGAGACGACGCCGGTGCACCGGGGTCGCCGTACCATGGTTTGGCAGACCCGGATCGCCACCGACGCTGGGAAGCCGGTGGCGCTGGTAACCCAGACGCAGATGGTGCTGGAGGGGAAATGACGCCGAATTTCGGGATGCGGCTGCGCTGGTGGCGCGAGCGGCGCGGCTGGTCACAACTTGACCTCGCTGGCACTGCCGATACCTCGCAACGGCATCTGAGCTTTCTCGAATCAGGCCGCGCCGAGCCGAGCCGCGACATGGTGCTGCGGCTCTCCGCGGCGCTCGACTTGCCGCTCCGCCAGCAGAATGCGCTGCTGCTCGCGGCCGGCTTCGCGCCGGCCTTCCGCGAGACCAGCCTCTCGGCTCCGGAGCTCGCGTCCGTCAATCGCGCGCTCGATCACATGCTCGCGCAGCAGGAGCCCTTTCCAGCCTTCGTCGTCGACCGCCGCTGGAACCTATTGCGCGCCAACGCCGGCGCAGGGCGTCTCGTGGAATTCCTGACGGGACCCACGCCTACGCCGGCCGAGCCAGCGCCCGCAGTCAACCTCGCGGACGCTCTGGTCTCGCCCGACGTCCTCCGCCCGCACATCGAGAATTGGCAGGAAGTGGTGCTCTATTTCCTGCGCGGCGTGCAGGCAGACGCGGTCGCCGACGGCACGCAGGAGACGGCGGCGCTGCTGAAGCGGCTCCTAGATTATCCCGACGTGCCCGCTCTTTCGACCTTGCCGCCCGCGGCCGAGGCGCCGACACCCGTCCTCGCGATCCATTTTCGCAAGGGTGATACGTCGCTGCGGCTGTTCACGACGATTGCGACGCTTGGCACCGCGCATGACGTGACGCTTCAGGAAATCCGCATCGAGTGCTTCTTTCCCGCCGACGCCGAGAGCGAGCGGCTGCTGCGGGGCTGGGCACGCGCGCGTGCGACGTGATGGGGCGCGCCGCAACTCCCTCTTCCCAGCGGGGAGAGGGCCGAGGTGAAGGAGCGTCGCGGCGATGAGTGAGCGCGTCGGCGTGATAGCGGCGGTGGTCTCGAGCTCCCTCGGCGGCATGGGCGCCGCGGCGACGCGCTACGTCATCGATGTCGTTGATCCCGTGACGCTCGCGGCCTTCCGCTTCGGGCTCGGCGCGCTCCTGCTCGTGCCGGTGGCTCTCGCCATGCGAAGCCCTTGGCCGCGGGGTCGCGATTGGCTCGGTGCAATTGGCCTCGGCCTGCTCTTCTTCGCGCTCTTCTTCGTGCTCTACAACGTCTCGCTCGCCTATACCACCGCTGC
>DATJVP010000101.1:0-15233 GCA_035581425.1 Allostellaceae bacterium
GGTGGCGCGTAGTAGGAGGGGTACCCGCCGGCGTAATAGCCCGGGTAGTAACCCGGTCCATAGACGCATCCCGAAAGGGCCGTGACAGTCGCGACCACACCGAGGATCGCGAAAACACGATGCCACCGACGGAGTGACCCCAGGCGTCTGCCAGCGCTCATATTCCGATCCTTCGAAGAGATCCCGCGCGGGCAACTCAACCGCGAGCAGGGCTATACCATCGCTCCAGTGGCACCCAGAGGAGGGCGCACAGCGCGTCCACTGGCGAAGACAACGACAGCCCGAGCGCCTTCATTCCTTCTCACAGCAGAAATGACACACGAGGTTTGCTAGGGTTGCCGGTCGGTTTGCGAGACTACTCGTCAATGTGCATTCGGTGAGTCGAGCGGTTTTAATCGCCACTTAACCAAGCTCGCAGAATCCTTGAGTAGGTTCACTGTGCTCAGCGCGTTGCATGGGTAAGGGCGCAAGACAGATAGTTGGCAATGAGTAGTCCGTCGGATCCGACTTCACAGCTTCGTCGAGGGGTAGCATCTCGCTCCGAACAGATGCGGCTAGGGTAGGTCGCTGTCTTGATTCAGCTCGGCGAGCGGATTATTCACACGTCATGAGGAAGCTTGCGAGCGAGATCGCAAAGCGGTTCCGCTGGTACCGCACAGAGCCGCTCCTCAGAGCCCTCTACAGCCTCGGACTGAACCCTCGCCGCTGGGCGGCATCCGAGACGTACGATGGGTTGATGGCGCTCGGACGCGCCGGCGAGGCGGTGGGCCGGCCGAATGAAGCAATTTCCGCTTATGAAGCGGCGTTGGCCATTGAGCCGACGGATAGCATTGCCGCAACTGCTCGCGCAATCCTATTGCTTCGCCGCGCATGGGGTAATCCGCTTCCGTCCCCCCCTGACAAGCACCAGACAATAAACCCCAGCGGGCGTATTACCATGAGGTCTCTCGGCCGGAACGGCCGCTTCGGAAATCAGATCTTCCAATATGGCTACCTGCGACTATACGGGCACGTCCACCGCTTACAGGTCGAAGTGCCCGAGTGGATCGGGCGCTGGCTCTTCGACCTCGATGATCCTCTTCCGGGAGATTTGCTGCCGCGCGTCGCCGAGAACAAAGATCTCATTGGACCAGCGCTGAGCAAAGACGCCCCTCAAATGCTCGCAAACCGTGACGTCGAGGGCTGGTGTCAATGCCACACCAGTTACTTCAACCCGCACCGAGAGTTGTTCCGAACCCTATTTCGGCCCGGCGTGCGGCTTCAGCCGATCGTCGATCGCGCGATGGCACGCCTGAAAACGCTCGGGCGAACATTGGTCGCAGTTCATGTGCGACGGGGTGATTATATAGGCGGGGAGCTGTTCTGGGCGACACCGTCGTCCTGGTACCTCGAATGGCTCAGAGAGATTTGGCAGAGCCTCGAGGGGCCACTGCTCTACGTCGCGAGCGACGACGCTTCGGTATATCGCGAATTCGCGGATTTCTCTCCGATCACGGCCCAGGATCTTGATGTGACCATTCCGGGCGCCGAAATGTATCCCGACTTTTGCGTTCTTGCCTGCGCGGATATTCTCGCGATCTCAAACAGCAGTTTCTCGGTAACCGCAGCTATGCTGAACGAGAAAGCACGCTCCTTCGTGAGGCCTGCGCCGATTGAACGCCGGCTTGTTCCATTCGATCCCTGGAGTACGACGGTCTTGCTGAGTTCAACTTGGCGCTCGGTCCCAAACTGTAATCAAGCGGGTCCAGGCTGAAGAGTTCTTGCTGCAATTGACCTGATGGGGCGGACGGATCCCCTCGGTTGTGGCTCTCACGGTCCGCCGTGGTTTGACGGCCTCCGCATTGCGTTCTCCTCAGGCCGGATTGAGCCAATCGGTGACATCGAGCCCGCGAGACTTCGCGAGGACGTAAATCGAGCGGTAGATGTGCGTGTCGCTCGGCTACGCTTTGAAGTCGCGCATTTCGTCAAAGGAGTTGGAGGCTGAGGCGGCCAAGCGATCGGCAACGTCTTTCGACTCGTTCATTGAGACGCTCGCCGCAATTGGCCTCGATCCCCCAGCCCCTGCGGTAATGGGTGAGGGCAAGCGCCAGCCTGCGAGCATCCAGCATCATGGTGCAGCGCAGCTATGGGTTTTGGAGGAGCCCAATACAGCGAATTTCTGAGGTTCCTCCGGGATGAATCCGATTCCGGCTTCGCGGGTCCGCGCTTACTCTCGAAACATTCAGGCCCGGCCGGTCGACGACAGGCGGAAGGGCGCCTGGCAGACGGAACCGAGCGAAGGGCCGCGCCGTAGGGAGGCGCGCGACCATGTCGACGGCACCCGCAACACCATCGGCCGAAGTCTCCGCGCAGGACAAATCCGGCAAGCTCTCGCTCCTGCCCCTGGTCGCGCTCGTCGTGGGCTCGATGATCGGCGGCGGTGTCTTCAACCTGCCGAGCGACATGTCCGCGCACGCATCGCCGGGCGCCATCGTCATCGGCTGGGCGATCACGGGCCTGGGCATGCTGATGCTGGCCTTCGTCTACCAAGGCCTGGCGCTGCGCAAGCCAGCGCTCAACAGCGGACCCTATGCATACGCCCGGGCGGGCTTCGGCGCCTATGTCGGCTTCCAATCCGCCTGGGGGTACTGGATCAGCGCCTGGCTCGGCAACGTCTCCTACGCCGTCGCAATCTTCGGCTCGCTCGCGTTCTTCTTCCCCTTCTTCGGGAAGGGCAACAACCTGCAATCCGTGATCGGGGCCTCGGTCGCGCTGTGGCTCATTCACGCGCTGGTGCTGAAGGGCGCGAAGCAGGCGGCTTTCGTCAACGTCGTCACCACGGCGGCCAAGGTCGTCCCGCTCGTGGTCTTCGCGATCATCGCGATCTTCGCCTTCCACTACGACAGATTCACACTCAATTTTTGGGGCGCGGCCGGGGCGGGAAGCGAGGGGCTGGGCAGCGTGGTCGATCAGGTGAAATCGACTATGCTGGTGACGCTCTGGGTCTTCATCGGTATCGAGGGCGCTTCCGTCTACAGCTCGCGTGCCGCCAGGCGGTCGGATGTCGGCACGGCGACAGTGATCGGCTTCTTCGGCGCGCTCGCCATTTACGTCCTGGTGTCGCTGCTCTCGACGGGAATCCTGACGCAAAAGGAGCTCGCGGGTCTCGCCGTTCCCTCGATGGCGGGCGTGCTCGAGAGCCTCGTGGGCAAATGGGGCGCCGGGCTCATCAGCATCGGCCTCGTCGTCAGCGTCGGCGGCGCGTTCCTCTCCTGGACCATGCTCTGCGCCGAGATCCCCTATGTCGCCGCCAAAGATGGGAATTTTCCGCGCTGGTTCGCAGCGGAGAACGCCGCGGGCTCGCCGGTCAACTCGCTCTGGATCACCAATGCGCTGGTGCAGATATTCCTGATCATCACGCTGTTCGCGAGCTCGACCTACCAGTTCCTCTACTCAATTGCATCGGTCGCGATCTTGCCGCCCTATGTCTTCTCCGGCGCCTACGCGCTGAAGCTCGCGCTGAGCGGCGAGACCTATGAGCGCGACGCTTCCGCAAGGAGCCGCGACATCGTCGTTGGCGGTCTCGCGACGATCTACGGGGTCTGGCTCTGCTACGCGGCCGATCTCAAATACCTGCTGCTCGCGACGATCCTCTTCGCGCCGGCGACGGTGATTTACGTGATTGCGCGCCGCGAGCGAGGCGAGCGCATGTTCACCGCGGCCGAGCTCGCCATCGCCGCCTTGCTCACTGCCGCCGCACTCTACGCGATCTACGAGCTCGCGACCGGCGGCATCAAAGTCTGAGCTCGGAAAACCGTCCATCAACCCACGGGATGAAACATGGAACGGAAACTCGGCGCCAACTCAGAGGTCGGGAAGCTCCGGACGGTCATGGTCTGCCGTCCCGGCCTCGCGCATCAGCGGCTCACGCCCGGCAACTGCCACGATCTGCTCTTCGACGACGTGATCTGGGTCCATGAAGCGCAGAAGGACCATCACGATTTCGTCTTGAAGATGCAGGAGCGCGGCGTCGAGGTGCTTGAGCTGCACGAGATGCTCGCGCAGACGCTGGGTTCCGCGGAAGCGCGCGCCTGGGTGCTCGACCGCCGTATCACCGCCAACAGCGTCGGCCGCGCGCTGGCGAAAATCATCCGGCCGTGGCTCGATGCGATGCCGGGCGCTAAATTGGCCGATCACCTGATCGGCGGCATCGCCATGGAGGATTTGCCGAAGAGCGAGAGCTCGGCCCTGCTCCTCAACGTCCTCGGCGCCACGTCGTTCCTGATCCCGCCGGTTCCGAACACGCTCTTCCAGCGCGATCCTTCCTGCTGGATCTACGGCGGCGTCACCTGCAATCCCATGTTCTGGCCGGCGCGGCAGCCGGAGACGCTGCTGATGCGCGCGCTCTACAAGTTCCACCCGATCTTCAAGGGCGGGAAATTCAAGATCTGGTTCGGCGATTCCGACGAGAACTTCACCGGCGTCAGCGTCGAGGGCGGCGACGTCATGCCCATCGGCAAGGGCGTCGTGCTCATCGGCATGGGCGAGCGCACCAATCATCAAGCGGTGGGCCAGATCGCCTCCGAGCTGTTCAAGCACAAGGCGGCCGAGCGGGTGATCGCCTGCGTCATGCCGAAGAGCCGCGCGGCGATGCACCTCGACACGGTCTTCAGTCTTTGCGATCGCGACGCCTGCACCGTCTTCCGCGAGGTGGTCGATCAGATCTCCTGCTACAGCATCCGCCCCAATGGCGACAAGGGCGAGATCGACGTGAAAGCCGACAAGAAGCCGCTGCTCCAAGTCGTGCCCGAGGCGGTCGGTCTCAAGAAGCTCCGAGTGATCGAGACCGGCGGCAACGCCTGGCAGGCCGAGCGCGAGCAATGGGACGACGGCAACAACGTGGTGGCGCTAGAGCCCGGCGTCGTCGTCGCCTACGACCGCAACACCCATACCAACACGCTCCTGCGCAAAGCCGGGATCGAGGTTATCACGGTGCGCGGGTCCGAGCTCGGCCGCGGCCGCGGCGGCGGCCATTGCATGACCTGCCCGATCTCGCGCGACCCCGTCTATTGAGCGTGTCCCGCCTCGCAACAGGAGATTCCACATGAGCTTGAATTTGCGCAACCGCTCCCTGCTGACGGTGCAGGACTTCACGCAACGAGAATTCCGCTACCTCCTCGATCTCGCCAGGGACCTCAAGCGCGCGAAATACGCCCGCACCGAGCAGGAGCACCTCAAGGGCAAGGAGATCGTGCTGATCTTCGAGAAGACCTCGACCCGCACCCGCTGCGCCTTCGAGGTCGCCTGCTACGATCAAGGCGCCAACGTGACCTATCTCGATCCCTCGGGATCGCAGATTGGACACAAGGAATCCGTCAAGGACACCGCCCGCGTGCTCGGGCGCATGTACGACGCGATCGAATTCCGGGGCTATTCGCAGGAGGCGGTCGAGGATCTCGCAAAATTCGCGGGCGTGCCGGTCTTCAACGGTCTCACCGACGAGTACCACCCGACGCAGATGGTCGCGGACGTCATGACCATGCGCGAGTACAGCGACAAGCCCCTGCATGAGATCAAATACGCCTATGTCGGCGACACTCGCTCGAACATGGGGCATTCGCTGATGATCGTGGGTTGTCTCATGGGCATGGACGTCCGCATCTGCGGACCGAAGTCCCTCTGGCCCTCGGAAGACTACCTCAAGATCGCGCGCGACCTCGAGAAGCGTTACGGCGCCAAGCTCACGATCACCGACGATCCCAAGAAGGCCGTCAGGGGCGCCGATTTCGTCCACACTGACGTCTGGGTCTCGATGGGCGAGGCGAAGGAGGTCTGGGGGCAGCGCATCAAGCTGCTGAAGCGCTATCAGGTCGACATGAAGATGATGAAGGCGACCGGCAATCCCCGGGCGAAGTTCATGCATTGCCTGCCGGCCTTCCATAACCTCGAGACCAAGGTCGGGCGCGACATCCACGCGCAATTCGGCATCACCGCGATGGAGGTGACGGAGGAAGTGTTCGAGTCCGAGCTCAACATCGCCTTCGAGCAGGCAGAGAACCGCATGCACACCATCAAGGCGATCCTCGTCGCGACGCTCGGGGATTGACCCCATGCGCATCCTGGTCGCTCTCGGGGGCAACGCGCTGCTGCGCCGCGGCGAGCCGATGACCGCGGAAGCGCAGCGCGCGAACGTGCAGATTGCCGCCACCGCTC
Source organism: Allostellaceae bacterium (assembly GCA_035581425.1). Lineage (GTDB taxonomy): Bacteria > Pseudomonadota > Alphaproteobacteria > ATCC43930 > CGMCC-115725 > DASZHJ01. Next base: position 6,193 of record DATJVP010000101.1, read on the forward strand.
TCGCCGCGATCCATCCCGGCAATCAACTCGTCATCACGCACGGCAACGGGCCGCAGGTGGGGCTGCTCGCGCTGCAGGGCGCGGCCTACAAGCCCGACGAGGCCTATCCGCTGGACGTGCTGGGCGCGCAGACCGAGGGCATGATCGGCTACATGATCGAGCAGGAGCTCGGCAACCTCCTACCCTTCGAGGTGCCCTTCGCGACCATCCTCACCATGGTCGAGGTCGATCGCGACGATCCCGGCTTCAAGAACCCGACGAAGTTCATCGGCCCGGTCTACTCCGAGGCCGATGCGCAGCGGCTGAAGGGCGAGAAGGGATGGGCGATGAAGAAGGACGGCGACAAATGGCGCCGCGTCGTCGCTTCGCCGGTCCCGAAGCAGATCTTCGAAGTCCGGCCGATGAAATGGCTGCTCGACAACGGAACCATCGTGATCGCCGCTGGCGGCGGCGGCATTCCCACGGTCTACGATCCCGGCCGCAAGCTTCGGGGCATCGAGGCCGTGATCGACAAGGATTTCTGCTCCGAACTCCTGGCGCGCCAACTCGACGCGGATTTCTTCATCATGGCAACCGATGCCGACGCGGTCTTCCTCGATTGGGGCAAGCCGACCGCGAAGGCGTTCCGGCGCGCCAACCCGTCGGCGATCCGCGAGTTCCCGTTTCCCGCGGGCTCGATGGGGCCGAAGGTCGAGGCCGCCTGCCAATTCGCGGAAAAGACCGGCAAGCGCGCCGCCATCGGCGCGCTCAAGGATCTGCCGGCGATCCTGCAGGGCGAAGCCGGCACCATCGTCAGCACGAACATGGGCGGCATCGAGTGGGGCACTGATTGATCTAAACATCCTTCCTCTGAGTCGGCCGAAAACCCGCGAAAACCATGGACCGAGCGCCACCAGCTCCCCGTGAGAAAGGACGCCGGCAGGACGGACTTGCGATGAAGCGTCGCATCGTGCTGGCAACGCTCGCCCTGGCGGCGGCAATTGCGCCCGCGGCGGCGCAGACCCTCGATCGGGTCGGTGCGACGAAGACCGTGCAGATTGGCTTTCTCGCGGACCAGGCGCCCTTCGCCGAGAAGGGCACCGACGGCGCACCTGTGGGCTATGCCATCGACCTCTGCGCCGCGGTGGTTCGCGCAATCGGTCGGCGCATCGAAGGCGTGACACCCCGCTACGTCGAGACCACAGTGGCGGATGCGTTCGACGCGGTTGCTTCCGGCCGCGTCGACCTCCTCTGCGGCGCCGTCACCGCGACGCTCGCCCGGCGTGAAAGGGTAGACTTTTCCGAGCCGATTTTCCTCACGGGCATGAGCGCCTTGATGCACGCTCATTCTCTGCGCAATCTGCGCGAACTGTTCTTCGGCGATCGCGAAATCAGCCCGCCGCGCTCACCGGAAATGCGGCCCTTCGCGAGGCTGCGCATCGGAGTTCGCACAGGGACGACGACAGAAGCGGTGCTACGGCGGGCGATTACGAGCGGGGGATACGAGGCCGACATCGTTGGCTATACCGATCACGCCGACGGGCTTGAGGCACTGGAATCGCGGGGGATCGACGCTTATTTCGCCGACCGCGCTTTGCTGATCGGCCTTCTCGCGAAGGCGCGCGATCCATCCTCCCTCGTCTTGGGGACCCGAATCTTCAGCCGCGAACCCTACGCGATCGCGATGCGGCGCGGCGACGAAGACTTGCGCCTGCTGGTCGACCGGTCGCTGACGGAATTCTACGCGACGCCGGAATTCCGGGCGCTGCTGAATCGATACTTCGGCAGTGAGGCGGCGGAGATCGAGGCTCAGATTGTGATACTCTCGACTCCGGAATGAGCGGCGCTCGGGAGATCCGCAAGCCATGACCGAGAACGCGAGGCGGATCGGCCTTTTTCCCGCGACCATGCTCGTCGCGGGAAACATGATCGGCGCGGGGATTTTCATGATGCCGACGGTGATGGCCAGCATCGGCGGCATCTCCACGCTGGGTTGGCTCGTAACCGTGCCCGGCGCCTTCGTCATCGGCTACATGTTCGCGCGCCTGGCCCAGGCCAGCCCCAAGCCGGGCGGGCCCTACGCCTACGCCCGCGAGGGACTGGGGGATTTCGCGGGATTTCAGTGCAATCTGCTCTACTGGTTCTCCAACGTCGTCGCCAATATCGCGATTGCGACCTCGATCACGGGATACCTGACGGTCTTTGTGCCGGCCCTGCACAATCCCTATCTCGCCGCCTGCAGCACCATGCTGGTGATCTGGCTCTCGGCCTCGCTCAACATGGTGGGACCTCGCGTGGTAACGCGATTTGAGACATTTACGACCCTCCTTGGCGTGGGCCCGATTGCCCTTGTCGGTATCTTTGGCTGGCTCTATTTCGATTCCGCGGTATTCCAGGCGGGTTGGAATACGACAGGCATCAGCTCGGCGCGGGCGATTTCTTCGGCGGTCTCGATCATGTTCTGGGCGTTCATGGGTGTCGAGAGCGCATCCGTTGCAGCGGGCGTCGTTGAAAACCCCGAGCGCAACGTCGCGCGGGCAACGATTCTTGGCGTCCTCATCGCAGCATTAGTATACGTACTCGCGACAACCGCGATCATGGGCATCATTCCCAACGAGGAGCTGCGACATTCCTCAGCGCCTTTCGCTGACGCGACAATGCGCGCAGTAGGTCCGATTGGCGCGGTGCTGATCACGGTCTGCGCCATCATCAAGGGGGCGGGATGTCTCGGGGGATGGACCTTGATCAACGCCGAGACCGCGCTCGCGACCGCCCGAGACGGTCTCTTCCCGAGCGTTTTTGCCCGGACGGATTCGCGTGGCGTGCCCATACACGGCCTCGTCATCGTGTCGATCCTGATGACGGTGATTCTGTTCGCGACACTGTCTCCGTCCGCCGGCGAGGCCTTCATGATCCTCGCCGATATCTCAGTGCTCTTAGTGCTCACGCCTTACATCTTCGCAGCCGTCTCGGTCTCGCATTACGTGCAGGCAGGCACAATTAGCCGCGCCGTGGTGGGGCTCGCCCTGCTAACGATCGCTTATTGCCTGGCGATCATCGTGGCATCCGCCGGAACCGCGGTCGCCATCAGCATGGTGCTGGGTTTGCTGACCGCGCCCCTCTTCGGTGCCTTCCTTGCGGCGACGAGGCAGAAGATCAAGCCGGAGCAGCTCGAAGGTCGCTGAACGCTGCGTGGCAGCCGATTCTTCTGGCGGCTCCGTGAGTGCCCATTCACATCGCTGTAAGGGGACCCGACACGCCGGACGCCACTTGCGCTGTGGGGGAAGGCCGGTATCCGCGTCGGGTACGCCTTCAGTGCGAAGGATCCGCTCAGGCCTTTCGTCCGCGCACATGTGCATCGATCGCCTTGGCTGCGGCGTGCGCGGAAAGGATCGCGCCCTCCTGCCACGCGGTGACGAAGCTCAGATGCTCGCCCGCAAGAAAGATCGGCGGCTCGCCGCGCGACAGGACATCGTAGGCGGCGGCGCGGGTTTCTTCGGTCCAGGCGACCCAGGAGCCGCGGTTCTCGGGAATCTTCGACCAGGCGACGGAGATCCCGCGATGCAGGTCGCGCGCATAGGCCGGATGCATCTTGCGTCCGCTCGCAATCCCCGTCGCCAGCCGGTCCGCAGGCCTAAGGGCGGCGAGGCGCTCTGAGGTCTTGGCGTCCCACGCATAGGCGCCCGTGAGGACGCCGGTCCGCGCGTGGAAACCGGTCGAGGGATACCAAATCTGAGTGACGTCATCCTCGGTCCAGGAGATGCCGCCGTAGATCTGCTCGTCCGCCTCCCAGAACCGGCGCCTGGCTTCGAAGCCGATCTTGACGGCGTTCCCGTAACGAGGGGCTGCGACTGCGCGCTTCATATCCGCGGATAGATCGGTCTCGACGTCGCGAAGCACACTCAGGGGTATCGTGCAGAGGCAATAGTCGGCGGCAAGGGAGCGCACGGTTTTGCCCGCATCCGGGCGATAGAGGACACGCACGCCCTCGCCTTCGCGCTTGATCGCCTGCACGCTCGAGCCGTACCGGATCATCGACCGTACCCGCGCCTCGAACGCGCGGGCGATTTGGTCCATGCCGCCCTTGGGCTGCATCATCGTCGGCGCGAAATCGATGAGCTCGCTCCAATTGAGCTGGAAATATCCGAAGACCGACTTCAGCAATTCCGGCAAGGCCAGAGGCGGGAGCGATGTTCCCCGCTGCGTGCCCGCGCCCGGCCACTCCGCATAGCCGAGGCGACCCGTCCCCGAGAATGCATTGGATTTGTCGAGCGCGCCGAAGCTCCGCAGCATCGAGAGGAATTTGTCGCGATCCTCTGCCGTCAGGACGTCGTCGAGCGCGTGCCGATCGACGGTCTTCGCCAGCAGCTCCGCAATGTAGCCGCGGGCGCTGCTGATGAACTGGCGCTGCCGCACGGGCTTGCCGCCGAAGACGGCGTCGCTCTGGAAAAAGGCATTGCGGTTCTCGTTCACCAGCGGCTCGAGTGCGACGCCGAACTGCCGGCAATATCCAAGCAGCGCCTGATGCTGCTGCGGGATGCGCGCGGGCCCGGGATTCAAATACATCTCCGGACCCGCGGAGAAATCGCAGCGCTGCCGGCTGTCGATCTCCGCGACGATGTCGCCGCGGCGAAGCGTCCAGGTGCGGCCGCCGGCACGTCGCCGCGCCTCCAGGATCGTGCAGCGATAGCCCGCGCGCGAAAGCTCATAAGCGGCGGTCATGCCGGCGAGCCCCGCGCCGAGGATCGCCACGCGCTTGCCCTCGCCCGAACGCGGATCTAGTGCCGGAGGCCCCGCGTAAGCTTCGGGCACCTTGAGGAGGCCCATGGCGGACATGGTCTCGAAGGCCGCCGCCGCCCCACCCGCGCGCCCGACGAGGTTGATGAAATTGCGCCGCGAGATGATTTGCGTCATGAAAGGTCCCGGTCGAGCCCAATCCTACCGCTCTTGAGGGTTCCGATCTGCATCGTTCGAAAAGGCGGAGGAGCAGTCCGTGCGGCGGGTCTTCGACGGCGGTAGAAACATCGATTGGAGCGCGACCAGCGACGACTACGCGACGTTTCGTCCGGGACCGCCAGACGAGCTCTACGAGCGCCTGAAGGCTTGCGGGATCGGGAAGCGAGGCGAGCGCATCCTCGATCTCGGAACCGGCACCGGCCTTGTCGCGCGGGCCTGGGCGCGGCGCGGCTGCCGCGTCGCGGGGATCGACATCGCGACCGAGCAGATCGCGACGGCGCGAAAGCATGCCGCGGCCGAGGGACTCGACGTCGATTTCCGCGTCGCCCCGGCGGAGGAGCCGCCTTTCGCCGAGCACAGCTTCGAGACCGCAACGGCGAACCAGTGCTTCCTCTATTTCGACCGCGAGCGTACGCTCGCCGCCCTCCGCCGCGCGCTGGTCCCCGGCGGCGCCCTCGTCATCAGCCATTTCAGTTGGCTCCCCAAGCTGGATGCGGTCGCGGATGCCAGCGAGAAGCTGATCTTGAAATACAATCCCGCCTGGGAAGGCGCAGGCAGCGATGGCGAGGTCGTCCCCGTCCCGCCATGGCTACCGCCGGACATCGCGCAGGAACACTTGCTGCGTTTCGATGCGGAGATTCCTTTCACCCGGGAGTCCTGGCGTGGCCGAATCCGTGCGTCGCGGGGGATCGGCGCCTCGATGACGCCGAGCGAAGTCGAAGCCTTCGATCGTGAGCACGCGGCCCTCCTCGAGCGGATCGCGCCCGAGAGGTTCACGGTGAGACATGGGATCGATGCGCGGGTACTGCGCTTTTCCCGCGGAGGGCGCCCGTAACGTCGGTCTACTCGCACTTCCCGCCGAGCAGCCCCGTCTTGAGGTCGCCGTTAGGCGGATCCGCCCCGAGCCAGATGCCCAGAAGGGCGCTCGCGAAACCGGCACCGTCGATGGGAGCACCGGCCGCGCCGTTCACCGTCACCGTGACGCCCTTGCCGGGCACATTCGCGAAGCCGAGCGTCTGGCCTTCCTTGAAATCGATCATGCGCGCCTGAAGGGCCGCGATTGCTGTGGCGAAGGCAGGGAGGTGGCCGCCCGCCGATTTCTTGAAGCCCTCGGAGAATGCGTCGCGAATGTCGGCGGCGCCGACATCGCGCACGAAATGCAGGAGCAGATACCAGGGGCGGTCGGTACCGAGGATTTCCCGGGGGTCGCTGGATTTCTGCGGGAGGTAGAGACCCGCCACATAGACGCGCACCGCGAGGAAGGTTGCCTTGCGCAGGCCGAGCCCGTTGAGGACCAGGGGCGCAGGCGTCTCAATCTTGTCCGCGAAGTCCACGTCGCGGCAGGTCGCAGCCGAGGTGGCGCCGGAGCAAAGGGCTGCGAAAGTGCCGGCGAGGACGAATAGCCAGATCATCGATCGCATTCCCGATCCTCCGACTAATACTACGCCACGAATGCAGCGCCGTGACCGAGCGCCGCCAGGAGCCCGCGCTCCAGCGCGGCGCGCGGATCGGCGCTGCGGCCGAGGCTGCGCAGCGCGACGAAGCCATCCGGCCGAACCAGGATCGCACCGTCCTCGGCAATACCGCGACGCTGGGCCCAAGCATCGCCCTCCGCATGTAGATCGCCGCCGGGGGCGATGGAATGTGCCGAGATCGGAACATCGAAGCGCTTGCTGAGGTTCCTCGCGGCCTCGAGCCACGGGGCGCCATCTGCGCCGGTCAGGACCAGGAAGCCACCGATCGGAAGAAGTGCGTGAGTGGAAAGGCGCTCGCCTCCGCGCTTGAGCCATGCATGCGGCAGACGATGACCCGGCCGGCTCGTCTGGACGTAATCGAGACCCCAGGAATCTCGGGCGGGCGCAGGAGTGCCGTCGTCGAGAACTGCGCCGCCGCCGGCATAGCTGTAGCCCATCTCGGTCTCGAGATGCGCGTAGGTGATCCGGCTCGTGCGGAAGAATTCCGCGAGCACGCCGCGGCGCATCTCGCCCTCGGGCGTCTCCGAAAAGAGTGCCGCGAGCTGCGCTCGGTTCCACTCGGGCTTGCCGCCGGGCACGACGCCGAGCCCATAGGCGATGACGCGATGGTTCATGGTCGAGAAGAGCGCGCGCGAGACGCTTTCTTCCGCGACAGGACGCCGCTCGCTCTCGTAGCTCGCAAGCAGCGCCGGCGCAGCCCTTCCCCGTAGAACCGACCCGAGCTTCCAGGCGAGATTGTGCGAATCCTGAATGCCCGTGTTTAGGCCGAGGGCGCCCGCAGGGGGGTGACGGTGCGCCGCGTCGCCCACGAGGAAGATGCGGCCCTCCGCGAAGCGATCGGCAACGGCGCCCTCGATGGCCCAGCGGCTCGTCGCGACGATCTCCAGCGGATGATCCCTGGGCAGCTTGAAATTGTCGCGAACGGCTTCCGCCACGGTCTCGGCGTCGGCCTCGCCGCCGGGCTCGCGCGATCCCGGATCCGCGATCGTGATCTGCCACTCCTCGCTCGCACGTCCCCACCGCGTCGGCCCCATCGCGACCAAGCCGCAATGCCGAAGCTGGAAGTCGTCGCCGATGCCAGTGATGCGGTAGACGACCACATCGTCGAAAGGCAGGAAGCGCGAGAAGTCGGCACGCAAATAGACATTGAGGCGGTCGAGGAGCGCGGGGTTCCCTACCATCTCGACGCCGAGCGTCTTGCCGACCGTGCGTCCGGCATCGGCAGCGATGAGGTAGCGCGAGCGCACCGTAATGCTGCGCCCGCTCTCGCGATCCAGAATCTCCGAGGTGACGCCGTTGGCGTCCTGGCGGAAGGACACCAGCTCATGATGAAAGCGCATGCCGCGGGGATTGCGCTCCTCGGCACGGCGGCGCAAGAGCTGCTCCAGCCAACGCTGGGCGAGATTGCCGTGCGGAGAAGCGCCGGCTTCCTCGTAGATCGGGCGCAGCTCGCCGCCGCCGTAGTTGCTCGCGCGATAGAGGATCCGGCGATCGAAGGGTCCGTCGCCGCCGAGGCTCGTGAGCCACGCCATCGCCGCAAATTGCTCGCGCGGGCAGCCGAGCCGGTAGATCTCCTCGGCGATCCCGTGCCGCTCCAGGATCTCCATGGTGCGCATGTTGAGAATGTGCGCCTTCGGGAGGATCGAGGTGTCGCGGTGCCGCTCGACCAGCAGGCTCGGAACCCCGAAGTCCCAGAGGAAGATCGAAGCCGCTAGGCCCGCCCCTCCGCCCCCGACGATCAGAACGGGAACCTCGATGTCGGCCACGCTCGCGGCTCCGCTACGCCGCCGGTACGAGCATTTCCCGCGTCATCCCCGCGAGGTCGACGATGCCGAGGAGCGCCATATCGCGGTGGATCTCCTGCCGTAGAAGATCGATCGCGTGCTCGACGCCGGCGGCGCCGCCGATCGCGGCGGCGAAGAGGAAGGGTCGGCCGATGAAGACGAATTGCGCACCGAGCGCCAGCGCCTTCAGCACGTCGCTGCCGCGGCGGATGCCGCTGTCCAGCATGACGGCCATGCCGCCTGCGGCCTCCGCCACCGCCGGAAGCGCGCGAAGGCTCGCGACCGCGCCATCGAGCTGCCGGCCGCCGTGATTGGAGACAATGATGCCGTCGACGCCGTGCTCGCGGCAGAGCCGCGCATCGGCGGGGCTCAGGACGCCCTTCACAACCAGGCGGCCCGTCCAGAGCCGACGGATCAGCGCGAGATGCTCCCACGCCAGCGAATCCCTGGCACCGAAGTCGCGATCGACGAGACGCGAGATCACGGGTGCGCCGCGCTCAGCCCGCATATTCTCGAAATGCGGCATGCCGTGCCGCACGAGCGTGCGCGCGAGCGTGCCGAAGAGCCACGACGGACGTACGATCCCGTCCCAGGCGAGACGAAAGCTCGGCCGGAGCGGCGTCGAGAATCCGTTGCGGACGTTGTTCTCGCGATTGGCGGAAACGGGAACGTCGACGGTGAGCACCAGCGTCTGCAATCCCGCGCGCGCAACGCGCTCGACGAGCGCGGTGATCTTGCGGGGCTCGCCGGGGAGATAGGCCTGGAACCAAGTGCCGGGCGCGGCGCGCGCGACCTCCTCCATCGAGGTGAGCGAGGCGCCGCTCATGATCATCGGGATGCGATTGTC
>DATJVP010000102.1:0-22914 GCA_035581425.1 Allostellaceae bacterium
GTCGAGCTCGGCGCGGGCCGCGTTCTCACTGGGCTCGTCAAGCGCATCGACCGCGACCTCGCCGCGAGCTCGGTCGGCACGCCCGGCGAGATCGAGGCCTTCCTCAAGACGCTCTGAGAAGGGAAGCCGTCCCATGTTCGACCTCACGGGAAAGACCGCCCTCGTCACCGGCGCTTCCGGCGGCATCGGCGGTGCGATCGCGCGGGCGCTCCATCGCCAGGGCGCGACGGTGATGCTCGCGGGCACGCGGCAGCCGGTGCTGGAAGCGCTCGCTGGCGAACTCGCGGAGCGCGCGAAGGTCGCCGTCGCCGATCTCGCCGATCCCGCCGCTGCCGACCCGTTGGTGAAACGCGCGGAGGAGGCGATGGGCAAACTCGACATCCTCGTCAACAACGCGGGCCTCACGCGCGACGGTCTCGCGCTTCGCATGAAGGACGAGGATTGGCAGAAAGTGCTCGATGTAAATCTCTCCGCGGGATTCCGCCTCTCGCGCGCGGCACTCCGCGGCATGATGCGCCGCCGCTCCGGCCGCATTGTCGGCATCACCTCGATCGTGGGCGTCACCGGCAATCCCGGGCAGGCGAATTACGCGGCCTCGAAAGCCGGCATGATCGGCATGTCAAAGGCGCTTGCGGCGGAAGTCGCCTCTCGCGGCATCACCGTCAATTGCGTGGCGCCAGGCTTCATCGTCTCCCCGATGACGGATGCGCTGACGTCGGAGCAAAAGGAGCGGATCACTGCGGCCATTCCCATCGGCCGAATCGGCAATCCCGAGGAGGTCGCAGCCTGCGTCGTTTTTCTGGCGAGCGAGGAGGCCGCCTACGTCACGGGGCAGACGATTCATGTAAATGGCGGGATGGCGATGATTTGAATCGTCGTCACCGGATTCGAGCACACCCGAGGTAGTCACGGTATCTGGCCCCGTGCTAGAGGTGGCCGGGGTCTTTGATCCCACGATAAGGGGGAGAACATGCGCAAGATCGGTTTGGCCGCGGCGGTCGTCGTCGTGCTTCTCGGCGTGGTGGGTTACGGGCTCGCGGTTTATGGTCCGCCCCAGATTCGCGCCGCAATCAACAAGATCGTGCAACTCGTCGTGCCGCAGGCGGATCCGCGTGCCGCTCTCGACGAGGCGATCCGTCAGCTCCCGCCGGGCTACACCGCAAGCTACAAGACGGCCGTATTCGACGTCGTCTCGGATACGCTCACCGTGGGCGGCGTTGCCGTGCACACTGCCGATGGTGCCGATATCTCCGTGGACGAGATCGCGGTAATTCATCCCTCCAAGAGCCTGGACTCGGATTGGGCGCAAGCCAAAGCCAACCCCGCGCAAATTCCTCCGGAAAAGGCCGTCCTGGTCGCCGGCGCCGTCAGCGCCAAGGGCGCCAAGCTGCATTTTCAGAATGTCGATTCGAGTTTTGTTTCCCTTCGGGTCGAGGGGGCGCGCCTTTATCCCTGGGCGCTTCTGCATAAGGGCGTGCCCAATTGGTCTGAGGCGATGGCCAAGGCAACGGCAGCCGGAGCGAAGGCCACGGTCGCGGACGTTCAGCCGCTCCTTCGCGTGGAATCCTCCCTGCTGCTAGGCGTTGGCTACGATCACTACGTGGCCGAGGGCATGCACGTCAGCGGCCAATCCCTAACAGGGCCGACGCCGATCAATATCGACTACGACTTCGCAAGGGTGGAAGGCATGGGGATGGAGCGCGGCGCCGGCGTCGGCATGGTGGGCGAAGGCATCACCGCGAACGTCGCAGACAAAGGGGTGTTCTCGGCCGAGCGCGTCAGCATGGCTGGCATCGACATGCGCAAGCCCATGATGCAGGTGCTCGAGAGCGACACGGTCACGCCGGAAATGCTCGATGGCTTCGCGATCGACAAGATCGAGTATTCGGGTATGAAGTTCACTCCCACCGGTGCCGCGGCGATCCCGATCGGCACCCTCACGGTCTCGAAAATCGCGTTCACCGGAAGCGTGCCCGTCTCTGGCGACCTGGCGTTCGCGGGACTGAAACTCGCCCGCACCCAGCTCATCGATCCCAGAACCCAGGAGGTCTATGACAAGCTGGGCATCGAGACCATGACCATCAGCTTCGGCCTTTCCTATCGCTGGGACCTCGAGAAGAAGCGCGTCACCGTCACTGGGCTCCGCTACAAGGTCGACGAGCTCGGCGCCCTCGATGTCTCGGTCGATCTCGCGGAGATGAGCCCGAGCGTCGCCGGCGCGATGGGAGGGCAGCTCGCGCACGCGGTTGCGCGCTACGACGATAGCTCCGGTCTCGAGCGCGCCTTCAAGGTCGCGGCGGAAGAGCAGCAGGCCGATGCTGCGGAGCTCCGGCAGCAGATTATCCAGATGGTCCAGGCCCAGGCGCAGGCGATGGGCGACAGCCCTGAGATCGCCGCGGCGGGAACGGCCTTGGTCGCCTTCCTTCAGGCGCCCAAAAACCTCACCGTCGAACTCGCGCCGCCGCAGCCGGTACCCTTTGCGAGCATCGAGGGGCTGAAGACGATGGCGCCTCCGCAGGCGGCGCAGCTCCTGGGCTTGAAGGTTACCGCCAACCAGTAGACGCCGAGGCGGGCCCCGATTGGCAAATCCGGGGGAACTGTGATATTGGACGGCTCCTTCACGGGGGGCTACCGGCGCGACCGGGCAGCATGTCTCGGAGGTCAGGCGTCGAATTGCAACCGAAGCCGTCCGGTCCAAGACCGCGTTTCATCAGATGTCGAGGTACAGCGTTATGAGCGATGTCGCCGATCGGGTTAAGAAAATCGTCGTCGAGCATTTGGGGGTCGACGAGGCCAAGGTTACGGACAATGCGAGCTTCATCGACGACCTCGGGGCGGACAGCCTCGACACCGTCGAGCTCGTCATGGCATTCGAGGAGGAGTTCGGCTGCGAGATTCCTGACGATGCCGCCGAGAAAATCGTGACCGTCAAGGACGCCATCAACTTCATCGAGGCACATAGCTGACGCGGATGCCGGCGCTCCTTCGCCGCCCGCAGGTCGGGTTTCGATCCGAATGAGACGAGTCGTCGTCACCGGAATGGGCATGGTCACTCCGCTGGGCTGCGGTGTGGAGGTGACGTGGCGCCGCCTGATTGAGAGTCAATCGGGCATCCGCGCGATCCAGAATTTCGATGTTTCCGATTTGCCCGCGAAGATCGCGGCGCAAGTGCCGCGCGGCGATACCGCCTCCGGTTCCTTCAACGCCGACGATTGGGTTCCGCCCAAGGATCAGCGCAAGATGGACGAGTTCATCGTCTTCGCGCTGGCGGCGACGACGCAGGCCGTCGAGGACGCGGGCTGGAAGCCCGAGGATCCGGAGCGCCGCGAGCGCACGGGCGTTCTCATAGGTTCGGGGATCGGCGGGCTGCCGGGCATCATGGAGGGCGCGATCACGCTCCACGAGAAGGGGCCGCGCCGCATCTCCCCGTTCTTCATTCCCGCGAACCTCATCAACCTCGCCTCCGGGCACGCCTCGATCAAATACGGATTCTCCGGACCCAACCACGCCGTGGTGACGGCGTGCTCGACGGGTGCGCACGCGATCGGAGACGCTGCGCGCCTCATCATGTGGGACGATGCCGACGTCATGGTCTGTGGTGGAGCGGAGGCGGCGGTCTGCCGGCTCGGTATTGCAGGCTTCGCCGCGGCCCGCGCGCTCTCGACCAAGTACAACGACGACCCGCCCAAGGCCTCGCGCCCCTGGGATGTGGGGCGCGACGGCTTCGTCATGGGCGAGGGCGCGGGGGTGCTCGTGCTCGAGGAACTCGAGCACGCGAAGGCGCGCGGCGCCAAGATCTACGCGGAGGTCGTGGGCTACGGCATGTCCGGCGACGCCCATCACATCACCGCCCCCGCCGAGGACGGCAACGGCGCCTTCCGCGCTATGCGCAACGCGCTGAAGCGCGCGGGGCTCGCTCCCGATCGCATCGATTACATCAACGCGCATGGCACATCGACGCCGCTCGGCGACGAGATCGAGCTCGGCGCGGTGAAGCGCGTCTTCGGCGCGCACGCGAACGAGCTCTCGATGTCCTCGACCAAATCGGCTATCGGCCACCTTCTCGGCGCCGCCGGGAGCGTCGAGGCGATCTTCTCGATCCTTGCGATCCGCGACGGGATCGTGCCGCCGACCCTCAACCTCGACAATCCGTCGCCGGGCTGCGACATCGATCTCGTTCCGAATCGTGCCAAGGAGCGCCGGGTCGACTACGCGCTCTCGAACTCCTTCGGCTTCGGCGGCACCAACGCCTCTCTCGTCTTCGCGCGCGCGAGTTGAGCACCCATGGTTCGGCTGCTGCGGGTGAGACTGTTACCCGCGCTGCTGCTGCTTCTGGCAGCGCTCGGTACCTTCGCGCTTTGGACTTGGCACGACTGGACCGGCCCTGGGCCCTTGCCGGAGACGCGCGTCGTCGTGCTGCCGCACGGCGCGGGCGTCGTCGAGATCGCCGAAGTGCTCGAGGAGCACGGCGTCATCGAGCATTCCTGGCTCTTCGTCTTGGGCGTCGTCGCGACCGGCGAGACACAGCGCCTTAGGGCCGGCGAATACGAATTCGCGGGCGCCATTTCCCCAGAGGCGGCGGCGGCGCTCATCGCGAGCGGCAAGACCGTGCGGCACCGCCTTACGGTCGCCGAGGGTCTCACCAGCGCCGAGGTCGTGGCACTGCTGGAGGCGACGCCACTCCTCGAGGGCAAGATCGAAAGCGCACCGGCGGAGGGCGCGCTCCTGCCGGAAACCTATTTCTACTCGCTGGGCGACCGGCGCGCCGCCCTCCTCGAGCGCATGGAGCGTGCCCGCGACAAGTCGCTCGCGGAGCTCTGGGCGGAGCGGGCGCCGGACCTGCCGCTCGCGACGCCGCAGCAGGCGCTGGTGTTGGCCTCGATCGTCGAAAAGGAGACCGGCCGCGAGGACGAGCGCGCACATGTCGCCGCCGTCTTCCTCAACCGCTTGCGCCAGGGGATGCGGCTCCAGGCCGATCCGACGGTGGTCTACGCGCTCACCCACGGCAAGGGGCCGCTCGACCGTCCTCTCGTCCACGACGATCTCGCGGTCAATTCGCCCTACAATACCTACGTTGCGAAAGGGCTCCCGCCGACGCCCATCGCCAATCCCGGCCTCGCCGCGCTCAAAGCCGTCCTCCACCCCGTCGCGAGCGACGATCTCTATTTCGTGGCGGACGGGACCGGTAAGCACGTCTTCTCCAAGACGCTCGCGGAGCACAACCAGCATGTCGCGGAGCTGAAGCGCCTGCAGGGGCAGAGCGGCGGCCAGGTCAAGTGAGCCCGCGCCCACGGGCTCAGCGTAATTTTATTTTCTTGATCGGCGCGGACGCAGCAGCCGGTCGCTCCAGCGGGCCGGAAGCGCCGCGATGAGCCAGACGCCTAGCGTCATCGGCCAGGGGAAGCTGATCCGTCCGCGGTCGCGAGCGAGGCCGCGGACCACGATCTCGGCAGCGCGCTCGGCATTCATGAGGAAGGGCATACGAAAGTCGTTGTGGGCGGTCATGGGCGTGGTAACGAAGCCCGGGCAGATTGCGGAGACTCGAATGCCCTCGGGGCGAAGCGCCCCGCGCCACGCCTCCGCGAGCGCGCGCACTGCGGTCTTGGAGGCACTGTAGGCGGGGGCATCGGGAAATCCGCGATAGCCCGCGAGCGAGCTCATGAGCGCGAGTTGGCCCCTGCGCCGCAATCGCATGCGCTCGATCACGGGGAGGGCGGTGTTGAGGACGCCTTCGAGATTGACGGCGAAGACTTTGCGCACAAGCTCCTCTGTCTCGTCGCTCGCGCGCGTCCCCGCGACCATCCCGGCATTGGCGATGACGAGATCGAGCGCCGCCGCGTCATCGGCCGCGAGCACCCATGCCCGCATGGCCGCGCGGTCGCTCACGTCGAGCGCGGCAGTCGCGACCGTCGCGCCCCGGCTACGGCACTCCACCGCGACGGCTTCGAGTCGCTGAGGATCGCGTCCGCCGAGGGACAAGCGCCGTCCCCGCTCAGCGTAGCGGCGGGCGAGCGCCGCGCCGATCCCGCTGGAGGCACCGGTGATAAGGACGTGACTCGGCTGCTGCATGGCGGGACCCGTTGTTGCCGCGGACGGGCGAGGCTATAAACCCGGTAATGGCGCCGGTCGAGCGCCGGTTCCAGCTAACGGAGACTCGTGCCCACCGCCTCCGCGTCAACTCCCATAGCAAAGCTCGGCACCATCGCCAGCATGACCGGCTTTGCCCGCAGCGAGGGCGAGGCCCAAGGCCTCGCCTGGACCTGGGAGATCAAGAGCGTCAATGGCAAGTCGCTGGACCTGCGCTTCCGCCTTCCTCCGGGGCTCGATGCGCTGGAGCTGCCATTGCGTGCACTTCTCGCAGAGCGGCTGAAACGCGGATCGATCGGGGTCAATCTCGTGCTCTCGCGGTCCGGCGGCGGCGGTGGCGTACGGGTCAACCGCGCGGCGCTCGAGCAGGTCCTGACGCTCGCCCGCGAGCTCGCGCGCGAGATCGACGCGGCACCGCCGAGCGTCGACGGGCTCTTGGCACTGCGTGGGGTCCTCGATGGCGGAGAGGAGGAGCTCGATCCCGCTCAGCGCGAGCGCCGCGAGGCTGCCCTGCTCGCGAGCAGCCGCGAGGCGATCGAGGCGCTCGGCACGATGCGGCGCGCCGAGGGCGCGCGGCTCGGCCTCGTGCTCGCGGAGCGGCTCGGGGAGATTGCGCGCCTGGTCGGGGCGGCAGAATCATCGGCCGCCGCGCAGCCGGAGGCCCTCCGCGAGCGCCTGCGCCTGCAGATCGCGGCGCTCGTCGAGGCTGTGCCGGCGATCCCCGAGGAGCGGCTTGCGCAGGAGGCGGCGCTGCTCGTCTCGCGAGGCGACATCCGCGAGGAGCTCGATCGCCTGACGGCACACGTTGCCGCCGCGCGCGAGCTTCTCGCTGAAGGCGGCGCCATCGGCCGCAGGCTCGATTTCCTCTGCCAGGAGTTCAACCGCGAGGCCAACACTCTCTGCTCGAAATCCGCGGAGGTCGAGCTCACGCGCATCGGTCTCGCGCTCAAGGCGGCGACCGAGCAGTTCCGCGAGCAGGTCCAGAACATCGAATAGGCCGGAACCGATGAGCACGACCGAGATCGGACGCCGCGGCCTGCTACTGGTCCTCTCCTCGCCCTCGGGCGCGGGCAAGACCACGATCACGCGGCTACTGGTCGAGCGCGAGCCGAATCTCGCCATCTCCGTCTCCGCAACCACGCGGCCGAAGCGTCCGAGCGAGGTCGAGGGCAAGCATTACTTCTTCGTGAGCGACGCGCGCTTTGACGCGATGATCGCGGGCGGTGAGCTGCTGGAACACGCAACGGTGTTCGGGAACCGGTATGGCACGCCACGCGCTCCGGTGGAGGCCGCACTCGCCGCTGGCCGCGACATTGTCAGCGACATCGATTGGCAGGGGACCCAACAGCTTCAATCGAGTTTGCCCGACACCGTCGTCGCTGTTTTCATCCTGCCGCCAAGCCTGGCTGCACTCGAGGAGCGCCTGCACAGGCGGGCCCAGGACAGCGCCGAGATCGTGCGCGCGCGCATGGCAAAGTCGATGGACGAGATGAGCCACTGGAACGGATACAACTACGTCCTCGTCAATCGCGATATCGAGGAGAGCGTGCGGAGCGTGCAGGCGATCCTCGCGGCCGAGCGGCTCCGCCGCGAGCGGCAGGTCGGTCTAGCGGAATTCGTGAACGCGCTGCGCGACCAGCATTAGCAGCGGTCCGATTTCGCCCCCGCCTCCTCGATCTTCCGGAGCTCGCATGCGAGGGTGCAGAATTCCTCCACCGACAGCTCCTCCGCGCGCGCGGTGGCCGCGACCCGCGCCGCCGCAAGGAGCGGCTCCGGCGCCGCGCCCAGCGATTTGAGGCTTTGCCGCAGCATCTTCCGGCGCTGGCCGAAGGCTGCGGCCGTCACGCGCTCGAGATCCTCTCGCCGGCAGGGCGCGAGCGGCCTCTCCCGAGCCTCGATCCGCACCAGCGTCGAGGTGACTTTGGGCGCGGGAACGAAGGCCCTGGGGGGCACGTCGAAGAGGCGCCGCACTCGCGCGAGGAATTGCACGAGCACGCTGAGGCGGCCATAGTCCTTGGTGCGCGGCATCGCCACGAGACGCTCCGCCACCTCCTTTTGGAACATCAGGGTTAGGCTTGCGTAGGCGCCGATTCCGGGGAGCCAGCGCAGCAGCAGCGCGGTCGCGATGTTGTAGGGGAGGTTGGCGGCGATCGCGCGCGGCGGCGGCACGAGGCTCGCGGGATCGACCTCGAGTGCGTCCGCTGAGATTATCCTGAGACGATCGGGATATGCCGCGACGAGATCTTGGAGGGCGGCGACGCAGCGCTCGTCGCGTTCGATTGCGGTGACGCTCGCCGCGCCTCCCGCGAGCAGGGCGCGGGTGAGTCCGCCGGGGCCCGGGCCGATCTCGATGACGTTCATATCCGGGAGCGGACCCGCCGCGCGTGCGATCCGCGCTATGAGATTGAGGTCGAGGAGGAAGTTCTGTCCGAGCGATTTGCGCGCGGCAAGGCCGTGGCGGACGATCACCTCGCGCAGCGGCGGAAACTCCGGCATTTCCCCCGCGCGTCAGGCGACGGAGCGCCGCGCGCCCCGACGCTCGGCCATCTGCGCCGCCATCTGCAGCGCTGCCATCAGGCTCGTCTCGCTCGCGATCCCCTTTCCCGCGATGTCGCAGGCGGTGCCGTGATCGGGCGAGGTGCGGATGAAGGGGAGACCCAGCGTCACATTGACGCCGCGCTCGAAGTCGATGGTCTTGATCGGGATCAGCGCCTGGTCGTGGTACATGCAGAGTGCTGCGTCGTAGCGCGCCCGGGCCGCGACATGGAAGAGCGAATCCGACGGGAAGGGGCCTTCGACGGCAATACCTTCCGCGCGCAGCGCCTCGACCGCGGGACGCACGATTTCGATGTCCTCCCGCCCGATCGCACCGTTTTCGCCGGCGTGCGGGTTGAGCCCTGCGACGGTGAGGCGCGGACGCGGAATGTCGAAATCGCCTTGCAGCGCCCGCGCGGCGATGCGGCCCGCAAGCACGATTCGCTCGGTGCTGAGCCCGGCGATCGCCTCGGCGAGGGAAACGTGCACGGTCACGGGAACCGTGCGTAGTCCCGGCAGCGCGAACATCATCACGGCCTTGTAGTCGCCGCCCGCCAACTCCTCCAGGAACTCCGTATGGCCGGGGTGGCGAAACCCCGCGGCATAGAGCGTCTCTTTCTGAATCGGGTTGGTCACGATCGCGGCGGCGCGGCCGCCGCGCACCAGCTCGACGGCGCTCACGATCGCGCCGATCACCGCGCGGGCATTCGCGGGATCGGGCCGTCCCATGAGCACGGGATGGGCGAGACGGCGGGGCAAGACGCCGAGCGCTTCGCCGAAGCAGCGCGCGGCCTCCTCGGGTCCCGCGACCGCGCGTACCGGCACCTTCCAGCCGAATAGGGCCGCAAGCCTGCCGAGGCGCTCGGGATCGTCGATCGCGAAGAAGGGCGGTACGCCCTCGGCGCGACGGAGCCACGCCTTGAGAGCGATCTCTCCGCCAATTCCCGCCGGCTCACCCATGGTGAGCGCGATCGGCTGGCTCATACTCGGAGGTCCACGTTGGCGGTGCGGCGGAGGTCGCTCAGATAGCGCCGCGCCAGGGTCTCGAGGCGCTGACGCAGAATGTTGTCGCGAACCTGGTCCCGGGTCGGAACGGGCGAAGGCGCGTCGTTGCGCTCGCAGACCATCAGCACGCCGATGCCGTCGGCGAGGATGAGCGGCTTGCTCGCCTCCGCGATCTTGAGCGGAATGATGATGGGCTGGAGCTCGCGGGGTAGCGTGTTGATCCTGACGTTGCGCATCTCGCCGGAATACTGCGGCGCGATCTGCTCCCCGAGCTTTAGGAGTTCGCCGCAGCTCTTAACGGTCTCGCTCGCCTTCTTCGCGGCTGCGAAAGCCTGCTGTTTCTCGGCCTCGGAGGCGGTGCGAGCGATGGGTATGGCCAGGCGGGCGAGGGTGATGACGGCGTCGCCGGGCGTGCTAGCGCCGAGTGTGCGTCGATCGGCGAGGTAGACGAGATAGAAGCCGCCCGTGCCGCGGATCGGCGGCGAGAGCTGACCGGGCTGCATCGTCTCGATCACCTTGCCGACCTCGCCGGGAAGCTCGCCCGCGGAGACCCAGCCGAGATCGCCGCCGACGGCCGCCGTGGGCGACTGCGAGAACTGCTGCGCCACCGCATTGAAGCTCGCTCCCGCCCTGATCTGCTCGACCAGGCGGTCCGCGAGCGCCTTCACCTCGGCTTCCTGGTCGGGCTTGTCGACGGCCAGGAATATTTCGCCGATGCGGCTCTGCGGCTTGCCGACCTGCTCCTTGATGCGCGCGATGGTCTCGTTGATCTCCTCCTCGGAGACCGTCACGTTCTGGGCGAGACGGCCCTCGACGAGCCGGTTCCATGCGAGGCTCGCCGTGACCTGAGCCGCGAGGGTGTTGCGCGGGATGCCCTGCGCTTGCAGGATCTTCTCGAGGCCGCCCTTGGGTAGGCGGTTCTGCTGCTCCAGGCGTTCGACCGCCGTCGCCAAGTCCTTCTCGCTGATGGCGACGTTGAAGCGCTTGGCCTCCTGCATCTCGAGCTTCTCGTCGACGAGCGAGCGCAGCACCTGCGGCACCACGCGCTGGCGCACCTGCGGATTGTCCGGAAGCTGCGAGGACAGCAGCACGAGGCGCACGCGGGCTTCGAGATCGGCGGTCGAGATCACGTCGTCGTTGACGACGGCGGCAATGCTGGCGTTCTGCGCCAGGGCTGCGGCGCTTCCGAACGCCAGAAATAGCAATGCGGTAACGAACCGAATCATGCGCCGATGAACCTTGACTGAGGGGTCGGGGCTCTCGCCCGCCTTCGCCCGCGGGGAGCATATTGGTCGGGCGGCCTCGCGGGCGCAACGCCCAGCGGCACCATAGCATTTTCGGGGCGAGAATGTCGCCTCCGCCGCGCCAGCCTGGCCCCGGCCGCTCAGAGCGGGGGCACCGGGCCGGTGCTGCCCGTGGAGTAGGGGCGGACGGTGGCCTGGCCGAGATTCTTGAACGTCACCGTGAAGAGCAGCGAGGTCCCGGGCTTGATGTCGCGGTCGGAAGTACCGCTGTGGCTCAGTGTGACGGTGAAGGCGAGGCATTCATCGTGATATGTCGCGGCGATGCCGGCATTGAGATTCTCAGAGTTCGATCCAACGCTTTGGGTTCCGTAGATACCTAGGGACCAATAGCGCGTGAGATCCGTGATCACTGTTCCCGACACCTGACGGCGCGCGGCGTTCTCGGTGACAAGCGGATCCTTCGTCAGGTTGATGAAGCTCAGATTGACGCGGAAGCTCGAGGGTCCTGCGAGGATGCCCGCCTCCTGGCGCTCCGGCGTCAGATCGGTCGGCTCGAGGCTGAAGCGGTAGAAGAAATCGAGCCAGGGGGCCGGCGAGACCATCACGCGCCCGACCACATTGGAGAACCGTCCGGGGATGCCGGAGCCGGCGGGATAGGGCCCGTGCTCCTGGAGGCGGTAGCTCTGGCCGATGAGAAAGCGCGTGGCTCCGCCGTTGTCGCCGTAAAAGCCGCCGCTCAGCCCATAATCGACGCGCTGGCCGGGATCGACTTGGTCGTAACCCGGAAACCGGTTCGGGATGAAGAGACTCGCGTCGCTGAACTCGAAGTCGGTGCTGTCCTCGTTCGGAATCTTCGCGGGATTGCCGCCATTGGGAGCGACGATCGCGGCCACTATCGGCTCGATCACCTGGCTGTAGCCATTGCCGCGGCGAACCCAGGGGTAACGCCATTCAAGCTCGGCCGTGGGGTAGATACGGCCGCTTACGCCCGTGAATGGGGTGAGTGCCGCGGTCGGCGTGCCGATGTTATCCGTGTCATAGGCGTCGGCGCGTATGCTGGTCGAGAAGGTGAAGCGGTCGCCGATCGCGCCGTCGAAGGGAACGGTCCAGCCCGCGCCCGTCGAAACGCGCCGAATCGCCGTACCGTTGGATTGGAAGATGTTCAGCGCGTTCGCCCCGCCGCTCCAGCGCCCGCCCCAACCGTCGGGCTGGCTCCACCAGCTGTAGGTGCCAACCGGCAGCACGACGGGCTGCGTCGTATCGCCGGTGCCCGCGCGCAGGCTCTGGAAGAGATAGCTATCGACGACCGCGTAGCTGCGGTCGGTGAATCCCTCGGCGGTCGCATTGCTGACGAGAAAGGAACTACTGTTGGTGATGAGCGTGCCGGTCTGGCTATCGAAGCCGACCGAGCTCCCGAAGTGGAAACGTCTGGTATAGGTCTGGTCGGAGGCTCGGTTCACGTCGAAGAGCGTGCGCCAGGTGTCATCGATGTCGAATTCGCCCTGGCCCGCATAATTGCCGCGGAAGGCGTCGATCGGCGAAAGAAACTCGCCAGTGGGTCCGGTGGGACGGTTGGTGTAGGCGCCGCTGCCCCGCAGCTCCATGTGGCCATCGGAGAAGCGCTGGCGGTACTCGGCCGCGACGCCGCCGCCGGCGCGCGTGGTGACGATCGGCTCGATCGTCATATCCCTCGAGGGATCGATCACCCAGTAGTAGGGGACGCCGAGATGCGCCCCGAGCGTCGAGGAGAGGCCGATGGTCGGTGCGAGGAGGCCGCTTTGGCGGCGAACCGACGGATCGGGGCTCGAGAGATAGGGCGACCAGAAGATCGGGACGCCGTCCACTTCGAGGAAGGCGTCGTGGTACTCGACGAGCTTCGCCTCCTTGTCGTGCACGATGCGCTCGGCCTTGATCTGCCAGGCCGGCGGCGCCGACGGATTGTCGACGCAGAGATCGCAGGGCGAGTAGACGCCGCGGCGGATCTCGGTGCGGTTGCCGCCGCTGCGTCGAGCGGAATTGCCGGCGAAGCGCGAGTGGTCGGAGAGCAATCCGCGGACGTTCTGGATGAAGCCCTCGCGCATCTGGTCGTGAAGCTCGATGAAGTCGCCGAAAAGCACGTCCCCGGTCGGCTGCAGCAGGCTCACGTTTCCGGACGCGGTGACGGTGTCGGTGCGCTGGTTGTAGGTGACGGTGTCCGCGAGAAGGACCTGATCCTCCTCCGAGATCTCGACGTGGCCGCGCGCCACGACGATGCCGAGCTCCTGGTCGTATTGTACCTCGTCCGCCACGAAGAGGACGGGCTTGTCACCCGCCGGCAAATGCTGGCGCGAGGTTTGGGCCCGACCCGCGACAGTGCTGAGCCCGATTGCCGCCGCGACGGCGAGGGCGACAACGCGCCGGCGCATCCGAGCCTCAGCCGTCCTCGAGATGGAGAAGGAAGCTCGCACCCACGAGCCAGCTCACGCCCGCGGGGGTCCAGGCCGCGAGGCTCACGGGAATCGTCGCGGAATTGCCGAGCGCGATCACGAGATAGTTGAGGAAGAAGAGCGCGAAGCCGGTGGTAACGCCTGCCGCGAGCATCAGCACCGTGCCGCCGCGGCGGTGCATGCGCAGGCTGAATGTTGCGGCGATCAGCACCATCGCCGCCAGCAGGAAGGGCCGCGCGAGGAGTGCATTGTAGTAGAGCCGGTGGCGCTGGGTCGCGAAGCCCGATTGCTCCAGAAGGCTGATGAATCCCGGGAGCTCCCAGAACGACATGGTCTCGGGAGAGGCGAAGCTCTCCTCGATCTTGTCGGGCGTCATGTTCGTCTCGACGGTCGTTTCCGCGAAGGGCTCCTGCGCCCGGTCGGGCTTCCAGAGCGTTCCCTTGCTGATCCGCCAGAGCCCACCTTCGAGCGACGCCTCCTCGGCGTCGATGCGGCCGATGAGCCGGTATTGCTTATCGAGCATCAGCAGCATCACGTCCTTGAGATTGACGCCGCCAGGCGCGAGCCGATTGCCGTGGATCACCGAGGGCATGCCGTTCGCGTCGCTCTCAAGCAGCCAGAGGCCCGAGCGACCGAAGGCGAGGCGCTCGGCGCTGCTGCGGAGGACCCGGTTCTCGAGCTTCTCGTAGCTCGCCTGCATCGCGGAGGCGACGGGATTGAAGACCGTGACCGCGACGACGCCGATGATCGCAGCACAAACGACGGCTGGGGCAAGGAACTGCCAGACCGAGACCCCCGCGGCGCGCGCCACCACGAGCTCGTTGCTGCGGGTCATGCGCCAGAACGCGAACATCGCGCCGAAGAGCACCGCGAAGGGCAGGATCTGCTGCGCCATATAGGGCTGCTTCAGGGCGGCCATCTCCAGGAGCACCAGGAACCCGGCGCCGGGGCGATTGCCGGCGCGCCGGATCAGCTCGAGATAGTCGAGCAGCAGCACGATCATCATCATCGAGGCGAAGACGCCGAGGCACCAGAGCATGAACTGACGTGCGATGTAGAGCGCGAGAACCTTCCAGGAGGGCATCGCCGGCCTCAGCCCGCCGCGGGCGCATGGCGGCGAAGCCAGGGCCAGCCGCGATCGCGCATCAGGAGCCAGAATCCCACCGCGATCGGAAGGATGGTCCCGAAATAAAGGAGTGGCAGCGCCGCCGCCGAGCGCGCCGCGAGGTTCCTCCCGCCGAGATCGAAGATCTCGAAGGCGACGGCGATGCAGATCGCCGCGAGGATGCGGCGTCCCTGGCCCCGGCGGTTGAAATCGCCGGGCAGCAGGCAGGCGAGCGGAATGAGCGCGAAGACCAGCGCGCTGAACGGCGCGAGGAGGCGCTGGTGCAGCTCGTTCGCGAGCGCGGCGTCCCGCTCCGGCGTGTCACTCGGGACCAGCAGCTCGTTGAGATAGAGCTCCTCGGGCTCCCGCATGCGCGCGATCGGCGCATCGACCGTGCTGTTGACGTCGAGAGTGTAGCTGTCGAAGGTCGCGACGGAGAGCTTGCCGCTGTCGATGCGATATTCCTGGCGTGTGCCGTTGACCATCAGCACGCGCGGGCCCGCGGGCGTGTTCACGATGGCACCGCGCTCGGCGAAGATCGTTACGGGCTTCTTGGGATCGCGCGAATCCTGGATCAACAGCCCGCCGAGCTCGCCGCGCCGGTCGCGCGTGCGCACATAGACCGTGAGGCGGTCGGAGAGTGTGTTGAAGACGCCCTCCTGGATCAGTGCGGAGGCGTAGCGGTTGCGCACTTCGAATTGCAGATCCTTGAACTCGCGATTGGCGAAGGGCAACAGATAGGCCGCGAGGACGAGGAGGAGGAGCGCGCCGAACCCCGCGAGGATGAGCGCGGGCCGCGCAAGCGAAATCTGGCTCAGGCCCGCGGTCCGCATCACCACGAGCTCGCTCTCGGAGATGAGGCGGTTGTAGCTGAAGAGCACCGCCAGGAAGATCGCGATCGGCAGCACCACCTCGACGAATCTCGGAAAGATCAGCAGGGCGAGGTGAAGCACGATCGCCAGCGAGAGGCCGCGATTCACGATGAGGTCGATGAGCCGCAGCGACTGGACGAGCCACACCGCCGCGCTGAACACCAAGGTGAAAGCGAGGGTCAGCATCAGCGTCTGCTTCAGCACGTAGCGGGTAAGGCTCTGCATAGCCGGATTATAGGTGTGGTGCTCCGGCGGAGCCTAGGGCAGAAAGTAAGGCACGAGAGGCCCGCCGTCTCCTCCCCCGAGGCCCGCTCCCGCGCATGCCCGCTCGATCTGCGTCCCAATCAGCCGATCCGACAGTGCTATCGGGCAGCCGATTCTGGGCGATCTTCGCAGCGCTCCTCGCGATCGCGGCGCTGCCCGTATTGCGGGCGGAGCTGCCGCCGCTCTTCGACTATCCGAATCATCTCGCGCGCATGTATTTGCTGCAACACCTCGCGGAGTCCGCGGCGCTGCAGCGTTATTACGAGCTCCGCTGGGAGCCCGTGCCGAATCTCGCGATGGACGCGGTTGTGCCGCTCCTCGCGCGGATCATGCCGCTTGCCTGGGCGGGAAAGCTGTTCCTGATCGCGACCTTCGCGCTCCTTGCGGGTGGAGCGGCCCTGCTCCACCGCGCGGCTTCCGCAAGCTGGTCCGCCTGGTCGCTTGCGGCATTTCTATTCCTTTTCACGCGTAGCTTTCTCTGGGGCTTCACGAATTATCTCTTCGGACTCGGCCTTGCGCTCACGGGCTGCGCCGCCTGGCTCGCCCTCGCGCGCCGTCCGCTGGCGCTGCGACTCGCGGTCTCGACGGGCATCGCGCTCGCGACCTATTTCTGCCATCTGATGGCTTGCGCGATCTACGGCGTGCTGGTGCTGGGCTCGGAGCTCGAGCTCGCCTGGCGCGACCGTGCGGGGGGATGGGCGCCGGCACTGCGTCGGATTGCGTTCGCCGGAGTGCCCTTCCTGCCGGTCCTCGTGCTCTTCGGAACTGCGCCCGCGGTGGGCGGCGCGCTTCACTTCGGCAGGCTCGACCGCAAGCTCGATCTGCTCTTCGGCGTCTTCGACAACTACGATCGCGTATTCGACGTGGCTTGCTTCGCGCTGCTGGCGTTGCTCGCCCTGTTCGCATACGGAGCGCGTCTGATTTGTCTCGCGCCGGGACTGAGGGGCGCGCTGCTCCTGCTGTCGGTCGTCTACCTCCTTGCGCCCGCGCAGGCGATGACGGCCTCGGCTGTCGATCATCGGTTGCCTCCGGCGCTCGCTCTCGTGCTCGTCGCCGCAACCGCCGCGCCGCGGATGTCGCCGCGCGCGGCCAAAGGTGCCGCGTTCGGCCTTCTTGCGCTCTTCCTGGTGCGCATGGGCGTCGTCGCCGTCGTCTGGGAGCGCGCGGGCGGCTTCTACGAGACGCTGCTCCAGGCGCTCGATCGGGTGCCGGAGGGGAGCCGGCTCGCGGTCGCCTATCCCGCAGATGCCGTCAACTTCGAGCCCGTGCCGAAGACGCATCTGCCGGTTCTCGCGATCCCCCGCCGCCAAGCCTTCGTCCCCACCATCTTCGCCTATCGCGGCCAGCAGCCATTGCGCTTCACGGAAGCGGGCGAGCGCCTCGCGGCATCCGCGGCGCCTGGCCGGCTATGGTCCGCGCTCGCGAGAGGAGAATCGCCCGACGAGCTCCGCGAGTTCGACGCCGTCGTGGTGCTCGCGCGCCGCCCGCTCGATCTCCCGCCCAACCCTGCCTTGCTTCCGCTCGCGCTCGAGCCGGAATTTGCGGTCTATGCCATACACCGTTGACGCCGCGCCGGGCCCCGCGGCTTGACGGCATTGAGATAGCTCGCTAGACGGGCGGCTCGCGCAGTCCCGCCGCGGCCGGCGGCAACTTCAGGGGGTTCGTCCCTTGTTCCGCATGCTCATTCCGGCTCCGGTGGATTTCCTCGCGCTCGGCGCCGTCTGGGCATCGGGGCTTGTGCTGCTGCTGTGGGGCCGCCTGCTGACGCTCGGGCGGGGTCTGCCGGAAATCCAGCTCGTTGTCGGCTGGGGCGGCCTCGCAATGGTGCTCACGCTCTGGGGCGCGCTGCTGCCATTGCCGTTGTGGTGGCCGCTCCTGGGGATCGTGGGCCTAGCCATCTCGGCGCTGCTGCTGCCGCGCGCTGCGCTCGGCCGCGAGGAATGGCTGACGCTCGGGCGTCTCGCCGTGCTCTCACTACCGCTTTGGGCGATGCTGCTGACGGCCGCGCCGTCGCAGCCCGACACCTTCCTCAACCTCCTGCCGAACGCGGCCTATCTCTACGATCACGCGGTCTTCCCGGCGGACGCCCGGCCGCCCGCGCACTCCTACCTGCCGGGCGCGCCCTACAATCTGCAGCTTTGGGCCTATCTCGCTGGCGCGGTGCTCGCGGATTTTCCTGGCGCGGCGATGGCGCACATCAACGTGCTCCTCTACCTGCTCTCGGGCCTGCTGCTGGCACGCGTGCTGCGGCCGCTCATGGACGATCCCACGGATGCGGCCGAGCCGAGCGCGCCGGGCTGGGGCGCGATCGCGCTGGGGCTCCTGCTTGCGATCCCGCTCAATCCGGGCTTCGTGCCGCGGATCGATTTCTCCGAGTACACGGACGCCTCCGTCACGGTGCTGGTGGCGATGGCGGCCTGGCTTGCGGCGCTCGGCTTGCGAGCGCTCAGGGAGGGGCGCCGCGCGGGCGCGACGCTCTGGTCGCTCGCTTTGGTGCTGGCGGCGCTGGTGAACGTCAAGCAGGAAAGCGCGGCGCTCGTCGCGGCGATGCTGCCGGGGATTGCGGTGCTCTCGCTCGCAGACCGCAGTGTGCGTTTCTGGCGGGGCATGCGGGCGTTCCTGCCGACGTTATTGCCGGCCGCGGCGCTCTACCTCCTCTGGCGCTGGTACGTGCTCGGCCATTTCGCCTCGGGCGAGCTCAAGCTGATGGCGCCGGAGCGATGGCATTGGGATTTGCTGCCGCAAATCCTCGCGGGCATCGGCAGCGAGATACGGGAAAAGGGCTTCTTCTATGCCGTGCTTGCGCTCGCATTCCTCCCGCTGCTCGGGGCTTTCACCCGCCGGGGGATCGATCTCACGGTGCGCCTCTCTGCCCTCCTGCTTGGCGCCTTCATCGGCTACAACGCCTTCCTGCTCTTCGTCTACATCGCGCACTTCTCACCGGAGCAGAGCGTCGAGGCGCACTCCTATTTTCGCTACAGTAAGCACCTCTCGCTCCTGATGATGCTGGTCCTGGCCGCCTGCGCCACGGAGCGATTGGGGCTGCGGTTGCGCCAGGGTTGGGCGAGCTTCGGCGGCATGCTCGCCACCCTTATCTGGCTCGCGCTGCCATTCGGCTTCGCCGAGCGTCTGCGCTTCGATCTCTCGCAGCCACAGCCGCTGCTACGCGCGCTCGTTCGCGATGCCGCGGGCTTCATTGGGCCCAGGGAGAGGCTCGCGGCGGTACTGCCGGGCGATGACGGCGCCGTGGCGCCGGTGCTCGAGGGCGCGCTGCGCTTTGCAGCGCCGCGACGTCCCGCGGTCGAGCTTACGGTCCTCAACGTGTTCGACGGCACGACGCTCGCGAGCTTGGCACAGCGGGGCATCGACAAGGTCCTGATCTCCTGCGCGGTCGAGGATATCGGCGAGGTTCCCGCCGGACACGCGGCGCTTTTGGAACGCAGGGGCGAGACATGGCATGCGCTCGCGATCTGGCGCTATCCCGAGGCGGATGGGAGGCGCTGGCGAGGGCTTCCGACCTCAAAACCATTCTGCCGCTGACGCCCTCGCCGGAAATTTCGCTAGGGAATTTGCGGCGACTCCGGTAATCCTCCGGGAACGCATGAATTCGACCACATTGATATCCTCGGAGGAGAAGGTTGAGGTGCCGCGCAGCCCGGCGGTAGCGGCGCTTGCGGTCATCATCCCCACCCTCAACGAGCGCGAGAATGTGGGGCCGCTCCTCGAGCGGATCGATGCCGCGCTCGCGGGGACAGCGTGGGAGGCGATTTTCGTCGACGACGATTCGACCGACGGTACGCGCGACGCCGTGCGCGAGATCGGCCTGCGCGACCCGCGCGTGCGCCTGATACACCGGATCGGACGACGCGGCCTCTCCTCCGCCTGCATCGAGGGCGCGCTCGCGAGCGCAGCGCCCTTTCTCGCGGTCATTGATGCCGATCTCCAGCATGACGAGCGGTTGCTGCCGCAGATGCTGCGCCTGCTCCAGACGGAGCAACTCGACATCGTCGTGGGCAGCCGGCACGTCGCAGGCGGCGGCTTCGGCGGGCTGAGCGAGCAGCGCCAGCGCATCAGCAATGTCGCGACGCGGTTGAGCCGATACATCCTAAGGGCCGATCTCGGCGATCCCATGAGCGGCTTTTTCATGATCCGGCGCGACGCCTTTGAGCGCGCGGTCCGGCACCTCTCCGGCATCGGCTTCAAGATCCTGATGGATCTCTTCGCCTCCTCGCCGGAGCCGTTGCGCTTCAAGGAGCTGCCATACGAGTTCCGCAATCGCATTCACGGCGAGAGCAAGCTCGACACGCTCGTGGCCTGGGAATACGTGATGCTGATCGCGGACAAGATGGTTGGTCACCTCGTCCCCGTGCGCTTCCTTTCCTTCGCGCTCGTGGGCGGGCTCGGTGTCTTCGTGCAGCTCGCGGCGCTTGCGGCCTTGCAGCGGGCCTTCGATATTTCCTTCAAGCCCGCGCAGGCTGCGGCGATCGTCGTCGCGATGGTCGTGAACTTCCTGCTCAACAACCTCCTGACCTATCGCGACCTGCGCCTCAGGGGCTGGAAGATCGTCACTGGACTGGTGTCGTTCTGTCTCGTCTGCTCCCTTGGCGCCGTCGCCAACTGGGGCGCGGCCGCCCTCATTTACGACGAGCTGCGGATTCCCTCCTGGCTCGCGAGCGCTGCGGGGGCGGTGGTGGGCGCAGTCTGGAATTTCGCGCTGAGCGGCATCGCCACCTGGCGGAAAGCGAATTGACACCGCTGCGCGTTTCCGGCTAATCGCGAGGCAAACCTGGAGAGGCCGTCATGAGAATTGCGTTTGCGGATGCGCGTCTGCCGAAGGCGGGCACCTTGGTCGTGGGCGTGCTCGAGGGCAAGAAGCTCTCGCCCTCCGCGGTGGAGCTCGACCGCCGGGGCGGCGGCTCGCTCGCGGCGGCGATCGCGGCCTCTCGGTTCACCGGCAAGAAGGAGGAGACGCTCACCATCGCGGCGCCCCGCGGTCTCTCGCATGAGCGAGTGATCCTGCTGGGCCTCGGCAAGGCAGAGGATCTCGATGCGCAGCGTCTGCGCCGTCTCGGCGGTGCGGTCGTTCCAGCGCTCAAC
The DNA here is from genome assembly GCA_035581425.1 of Allostellaceae bacterium. Taxonomy (GTDB): domain Bacteria; phylum Pseudomonadota; class Alphaproteobacteria; order ATCC43930; family CGMCC-115725; genus DASZHJ01. The sequence goes on from DATJVP010000102.1 coordinate 20,636, forward strand.
GCGACGGGGACGGCCACCGCGGCGATCGCGGTCGACAAGCTCCCGGGATCCCGCCTCGATCCCGGCGCCGCCGCGGCCAATCTCGCCCATGGCGCGATGCTTAGGAGCTACCGCTTCGACAAGTACCGCACCAAGGAGAAGCCGGAGCAGAAGCCGTCGCTCAAGGAGCTCACCGTCCTCACCGCGGCGACGGCCTCGGCGCGCCGCGCTTATGCGCCGCTCGAGAAGGTCGGCGAGGGCGTATTCTTCACCCGCGACGTCGTTTCCGAGCCCGCCAACATCATCTATCCCGAGAGCTTCGCCCGCGAAGCGCTGACGCTGCGCAAGCTCGGCGTCAAGGTCGAGGTCCTCGACGAAAGGGACATGAAGAAGCTCGGCATGGGCGCCTTGCTTGGCGTGGGGCAGGGGAGCGCCAAGCCGCCGCGCCTCGTCATCCTGCAATGGCGCGGCAATCCCCGGGCCAAAAACAAGGCGCCGGTCGCCTTCATCGGCAAGGGCGTCACCTTCGATACCGGCGGCATCTCCTTGAAGCCCGCGCAGGGCATGGAGGAGATGAAGTGGGACATGGCCGGCGCGGGCGTGGTCGTGGGGCTCATGAAGGCGCTCGCGGGACGCAAGGCTCGGGTGAACGCCGTTGGGATCGCGGGGATGGTCGAGAACATGCCCGACGGCAACGCGCAGCGCCCTGGCGACATCGTCAAGACCATGTCGGGCCAGACCGTCGAGGTCCTCAATACCGATGCCGAGGGGCGGCTCGTGCTGGCGGACGCGCTCTGGTACTGCCAGGACCGCTTCAAGCCGCAGTTCATGATCGACCTCGCGACGCTCACGGGGGCGATCGTGGTGGCCCTCGGTCATGAGTATTCCGGGCTCTTCAGCAACAACGACGAACTCTCGGAGCGTCTCGCTGCAGCGGGGAAGGCCGTGGAGGAGCCGGTATGGCGGATGCCGCTCGCCGACGCCTATGACCGCCAAATGGACAGCGATGCCGCGGACGTCAAGAACATCGGCAATGGCCGCGACGCCGGGAGCATCACCGCTGCGCAATTCCTGCAGCGCTTCGTCAACGACGTCCCCTGGGCGCATCTGGATATTGCGGGGATGGCCTGGTCCAAGAAGGACGCGCCGCTCACGCCCAAAGGCGCGACCGCCTACGGCGTCCGTCTTCTCGATCGGCTCGTCGAGGACTATTACGAGGGCCGTTGAGCGAGGTCGGTTTCTATCATCTGAAAACGACGCCGTTGGAGCGTGCGCTACCACGGCTTCTCGAGCGCGCGCTCGCGGAAGGACATCGCGTGGTCGTGCTCGCGAGTTCCGCCGAGCGCGTCTCGCAGCTCGATGGACTGCTCTGGACCTATAGCGAGGCGAGCTTCCTGCCGCACGGGAGCGCGCGCGACGCCAACACGGGGCGCCAGCCGGTCTTTCTGACGGAGCGCGACGAGAACCCCAACGCCGCCACGATGCTGGTGCTGGTCGATGGCGCGCACTCCGAGCACCTCACGGATTTCGCGCGCTGCTGCGACATGTTCGACGGCAACGACCCCGCCGCCGTGGAAGCCGCGCGCAAGCGCTGGTCCGAGGCCAAATCCGCGGGGCACCAGCTCACCTATTGGCAGCAGACCGAGACCGGCTGGGAGAAGCGCGCGGGCTAGACGTTGCAAGCCTCGTCCGCCGTCGCTATAAACCGCGCACTTTTTGCACCCCAGAGGGAGTTTTGCCGCTCATGGCCATCGAACGGACCTTGTCGATCCTCAAGCCCGATGCGACCCGTCGGAATCTGACCGGCAAGATCAACGCCCGCTTCGAGGAGCGTGGCTTGCGGATTGTCGCGCAGAAGCGGCTGCAGTTGAGCCAGGCGCAGGCGGAGCAGTTTTACGCCGTGCACAAGGCGCGGCCATTCTTCCGTGACCTCGTTACCTTCATGATCTCGGGGCCGGTGGTGGTGCAAGTTCTCGAGGGCGAGAACGCGGTCATGCTCAACCGCGAGGTCATGGGCGCGACCGACCCCAAGAAGGCCGAGCCCGGCACGATCCGCCGCGATTTCGCGGAATCGATCGAGGCGAATTCCGTCCATGGCTCCGACTCCGCGGAGAATGCGCGGGCCGAGATCGCCTTCTTCTTCTCTGGTGCGGAGATCTGCCCCTAGAGCGTCATCAGACGCAGCAGAATCAGCGTCAAGAGGACCCCGGCGATCGACCATTTCATCAGCCGGGTGAAGCCGATCCAGGTCTCCTGGTGGCGCTGCAATTCCTGATCGGCGGCCATTCCCTAGATTCCCC
>DATJVP010000103.1:0-56355 GCA_035581425.1 Allostellaceae bacterium
CAGCGTCTCAGTCTCGACGTTTGCGATGAAATAGGCGATGACGACCTCGTCGAATGAAATGAGGAAGGCGAAGAGCCCACCTGCCACGAGCGCCGGGCGCAGCAGCGGAAGAGTGACCTTCCGCAGGATCAGCAACCGTCCCGCTCCCATCACCATCGCCGCCGTCTCGAGGTCGCGGTCGATATGGCGCAGACCCGCCGAGGCGCTGATGAGGACGAAGGGGACCGTGATGATCGTGTGACTGATGATGAGGCCGGGTGTCGTGCCGACGAGATGAAATCGGCTGAGATAGAGATAAAGGCCGAGTGCAATGACGATCGCCGGTACGAAGATCGGGCTCAACAGGAAGAGCGTGATCGCGCGCTTGCCGCGAAATTCGTAGCGGTCGAGGCCGTAAGCGGCGCCGACGCCGAGAATGAGCGCCGCGACCATCGTGCAGAACCCCACCAACAGGCTCTGCAGCGTGACCTGCATCCAAGTGGATTCGAAGAAGTACCGCTTATAGAGATAGAGCGAGAGCGACTGCGGTGGAAATTGGAACTCGTCCTTGTCACCGAACGACATGGGAACGACGATCAGGCTCGGCAGTACGAGGAAGGCGTAGGCGAGCCAAGCGGCAATGCTCGCGAGGAAGGACGGCAGGGTGCGGTGACGCCGCTCTTCCATGGCGTTCCTCACTCAGCCTGTGCCAAAGAGATTGCCGCCGCGGATGCGACTGATCACTAGGGTGCAGATCGCCGTGATGAGCGCCAGCATGATTGCGAGCGCCGAGCCGAGGCTCCAGTTGAGCGTCTCGTGGATATGAAAGTCGATGAGATTGGCGATCATGAGGTCGCTTCGCCCGCCGAGCAGCGCGGGCGTGACGAAAGTGCCCAGCGCCAGGATGAAGCAAATCATCGCACCGGCAGCCACCCCCGGCAGACTCAACGGCAATGTGACGCTCCAGAAAATTCGGATGCTTCCCGCACCCATCAATTCTGCCGCGCGGCGCAATTCCGGGGGCTGCGACAGAAGGCTCGGCAAGATCGCGAACACCATGAACGGCACGAGGAAGTGCGTGAGGCCAATCATGACGCCGGTGCGATTGAAGAGCAGCGGGAGCGCCGGGAGCCCGATCGCCTCGATGACATGGTTGACGATGCCCGCGTGTCCCAGCAGCACGGTGAATGCGAAGCTCTTGACGAGGATGCTCGTCCAGAAGGGCAGGAGCACCAGAATGACGAGGAGCGCGCGCTGACGCGGGGTGCGCCGCGCGAGGTGATAGGCGATCGGATACGCTACGAGGAGCGTGCACGCCGTCGCCATGACGCTGATCTCGAGGCTGTTCTCTGCGACGCGACGGTAAAGGGGGCGCGTCAGAATCTCGCCAAAGTAAGCCAGCGACGGGCCCTGATCTCCGACCACGCTGGTATAGGCGACGAAAAGCAGCGGCGTCAGAAATGCCGCAATCATGAAGGCAAGTGCGGGGGCGAGGAAGGGAATGAAGAAGACTCCCCAATTGGAGGTCCGATGTTCTTGCCAATTCCGTGCCTGCGCAACCATGATCTGAGAGATTCTTCCTGGCTGCAGAGCATCGACGGCGTCGCTCTTGACAATCCTCGCCCGCGCCGCGAACGCTTCTGAGCTTCCACCAAGGGCCTCGAGCGAAGAAACGATCCTCCAGCACAGAGACGCGAATCCCCGGAGAATATGCTCGGAATGAGGGTGCGATGACGGTCGACATGGTGCGCTTGGATCGTTGCACCAAGAACTACGGCAGCGTCACTGCTTTGGCGGAGATCGACCTCACGATCGCTCGGGGCGAATTCGTCACTCTCTTGGGCCCAAGCGGCTCCGGCAAGACCACGCTCCTCAATCTCATCGCGGGCATGATCGTACCGAGCGCGGGGCGCATCTTTATCGACGGCAAGGACGCCACCGCACTTCCGCCGAGCAAGCGCGGCCTCGGCATGGTCTTTCAGAATTATGCGCTGATGCCGCACATGACCGTGTTCGACAACATCGCCTTCCCGCTCCGAGTGCGCCGGCTCCCGGCTGCGGAGATCCGGCGCAAGGTAACGGATGTGCTGAAGATGGTGCAGCTTCCCGATGTCGCCGGCCGCAAGCCGCGAGCGCTCTCGGGCGGCCAGCAGCAGCGCATCTCTCTCGCTCGCTGCATCGTCTACAACCCCGCGATCATCCTCATGGATGAGCCGCTCGGCGCCCTCGACAAGAAGCTACGCGAGGACATGCAGCTCGAAATAAAGCGCCTCCACCAGGAGCTCGGGATCACCATGCTCTACGTGACCCACGATCAGGAGGAGGCACTCGTCATGTCCGACCGGATCGTGCTGCTCACCGGGGGGCGCGTCGCACAGATGGGAACCCCGGACGAGCTCTATCATCGGCCGCTTTCGACCTTCGTCGCGAATTTCCTCGGCCATTCGAATATGATCGTGGGATCGATCGAGGACCAGGGACCACCGGTCCGCGTTCGCACGCGCGACGGGCTCGGCTTCCTTTCGCAACCGCTCCCCTCCGAGCTGGCGCCGGTGGCGCGGAAGGGTGAGACCGTCAGCCTCATGGTGCGGCCGGAGAACGTGACGATCGCAGGGGCCGCCGATGCGTCGCGGAAGCTAGAGAACACCGTCGAGGGCACGGTCAACGACTCCGTAAACCTCGGCGGCGTCATTCGGCACTACGTAGCGTGCCCCGGCGGTCGCGTTTTCATCTCCGTGGAATTCAACCGGCCGGGATTGCGCATCCTCGAAAAGGGGACGCGAGTTCAGCTCGCATGGCGCGCCCTCGACATGCGCCTCCTTCCCTCCGGCGACGGCGGCACGACCGCCACCGCGTAGGCCGCGAGCCCTTCAGGTGAGCAGCCACTCCTTGAAGCGCTTGTTCACTTCGACGAAATTGTCGGCCCACCATTTGATGTCGGTCACCGCGGTCTTGGGGTCGTCCAGCTTCGGCTGCTGCGTCAGCGTATCGGGCGTCAGCAGCTTCATAGCGGAGCGCTTGATCGGGCTGTAGCCGAGAATGTTGCAGAATTGCGCCTGCCGATCGGGCATCGCGAAATAACTCGCGAGCCTCATCGCGGCAGCCTTGTTGCGGGTGCCCTTGGCGACACAGGTATAGGCGGGCGTTACGATGTTGGCGTCATAGACGTAAGCAATCGAGACGCCCTGCTTGCGGGCCGCCTGCACCCGCCCGCTATAGGTGAAGACGAAGTCGATCTCGTTGCTCTGGACCAGCGCAATCGTCTGCGGGGTCTCCTGGATCCATTTCGCGACGTAGGGCTTGATGCGATCGAGGGAGCGAAAAGCGCGGTCGACGTCGAGCGGATAAAGCTTCTTTGCAGGCACGCCATCGGCCATGAGCGCCAATTCCAGATTCTCATCCGGGCGCGAGCGCAGTCCCCGTCGGCCGGGAAACGCGTTTACGTCCCAGAACTGCACCCAATCCGTCGGGTGCTTGCCGTCGGGATGGCGCGCGGGATCGTATGCGATGCCGCCGCCATAGACATAAAACGGAAAGCTCGCCTCCTCCTTCGGCACGAACATGTCGGTGTCGTCGACAACGGTGTAGTCGATCTTTTCGAGGACGCCCGCGCGGTCCGCCGCGATTGCCTGCGACCCGATGAAATCGACGACGTCCCATTCGGTATTGCCGGTCATCGCCTGAACCTTGAGCTTTGCGATGTCGGGTCCGGTCGCGGCGATTACCTTCATGCCGGTGTCGGCCTCAAAGGGCTTGAGGAAAGAGGTGACTTCGGCATCCTCCGTCGCGCCGCCATAGGAGACATAGACCAGCGAGTCCGCGGCCTCCGCATCCCGTCCTCGAAGAAGCGTCGGTGCCGCGAGGACGCCGGCGCCGAGCAGCCCGCCGCTCCGGAGAAGCCGGCGGCGCGACATGTTCGCTGACAAATGACGATGGCTCCTGCCTGTCATGGACACTCTCCCGCTATGCCGCCTCGTTACTGCTGCTTCCAGCGGCGGCTGAGCCCGAAGCAGATTGACGATGCCTTTGCCAAGACCTAGGCGTTCCAGCCTGCCTCAGCTCCCGCTGAACTTCGCGTCGCGCCACGCGAGCGCGGCTTTCAATCCTTTCTCGCGGCGAAGGCGATTGAATTCGGCGCGCTCGGGCCCGCCGGCACTCTCGATCAAGACATCCGTGTCGACGCCCGCGAGAAGCGCTTGGCGCATTCCCGCAAATTCGTAGCTGCGATTGATCGCACGTTTGGTGAGCTGGACCGACGCCGGCGCCGCCGCGGCAATGTCTCGCGCGACCTGCATCGCTTTCTCGAGCTCGCTACCTGCCGGCACGACATGATTGACGATGCCCATGGCGAGCGCCCGCCGGGCATCGATCTGGTCGCTGCCGGTCAGCAGCATCTCTTTCGCCAGCTTCGGCGTCGTCATCCACGGCAATAGCAGCGCGATAATGCCGGAACCGAAACGCGGCTCCGGCTCGCCGAATCGGGTCCCTTCGGCCGCGATCGTGAGGTCGCAGGAGAGCGCCATCTCGAAGCCGCCGGCAAGTGCGAAGCCGTGTACTGCGGCAATCGTGGGTTTCGGACAGTCCCAGAACTGGATCAGGAAATCGAAGTCGGCGCCGAGTATTTGGCGCCACTCCTCGATGCCCCCAACGGTGCGCTGCGCCGATTCCTTCATGTCGAATCCGGCGGAGAAGGCACGGCCGCGTCCGTGCAGGACGATCGCGAGGACCTGAGGATCGGCGATGAATCCCGCCATCGCCGCGGTAACATCGGCCATCAGTTTGCGATTGATCGCATTGAGTACCTGGGGTCGATTCAACGAGAGGACGGCGATGCGGCCGTCGATTGCGGTCTCGATGGTCTCGTAGGTCTGTGCCACTTGATGTTTCCTGATCGGTTAGGGGCCGTGGAAGGGAATGAAGAGTGCGTCGACGGCGAGCGCTTGGGAGGGTCCAGCAATCACGGGATTGACGTCGATCGCGGAGAACAGCGGGCCGACCGTCGAACAGAGCAGACTGAACCGAGCGATAGCCGCTGCGAGCGCATCGAGATCCGCTTTCGGCCCGCCGCGATAGCCCTCCAGCAGCTTCATCCCCCTGAGGCGCGCGAGATAATCGCGCGCCGCTCCCTCGGCGATCGGGGGCTGGAAGGTTACCGCATCGGCGATGAGCTCAGTCAGAATGCCGCCGACGCCGACAGTCACCATCGGCCCAAATTGGGGATCGTTGGTCATTCCCAGCAACACTTCTACGCCAGGCCCAGCCTGCGCCTGCACCTGCACCTCAAGGCCGCGAGAGCGCGCAATGCGGCCGTAAGCCTCCGCGACCGCGCCACGATCGCGGAGGCCGATCGCGACGCCGCCCACTTCGGTCTTGTGCAGGATCTCCGGCGCCGCAGTCTTCAACACGACCGGGAAGCCCATTCGCTCGGCCGCCGCGATCGCTTCGTCGGCGCTTGCAACAAAGGCGCTTTTCGCTATCGGAACCCCGAAAAGCTCGAGCAGCCGGAATGCCGCCGGTAGCGCCAGCATCTGACCGATGCCAGGTGCTTTCACGAGTGCGCGCGCGGCTTCTAGAGCGGAAGGCAACGGTAGCGGCGGCGGCTCCGCGTGCGTCCTTGTGCGCCGGCGTTGCCATGCCATCAGGTTGCGGATCGCCTTGAGCGACGTCTCGCTTCCCATCAGAACGGGGACGCCCAGCGCGCGCAGCCTTGCGGCTTCTTCCCTACTCACGGAGCTGTGGAGATTGCCAAAGACCAGCGCGGGTTTCTCGGTCGCGAAATAGGCGTGCTCGATCGCCGTCGAAGAGGTTCGTGCATAAGGCCGACCATGCACGAGATTGGTGGCGAGCGCGACGACGGCGACGCCGGGATCTTCGGCGATTGCGCGGAGGCAATCCTCCATGAGCATGCGGCCGTCGCCATAGGCGTCGACGGGGTTTTGCGGCTCCATGCCGGGATCGAGGATACCCAGGAGCCGCTCCTGCGTGGCCGGCTTGAACTCGGCCAGGTCCGCGCCGACATCGGTTGCGAGATCGACGATGAGTTCGCGTTCGCCGCCGGAATCCGTGACGATGCCGATGCCGCCGCTTCCAGGTCGGCGCGGGGATTTCAACAGTTCCAACGTATCTATGAACTCGTCCGGCGTGTGGACGCGGATCACGTTGTGACGCTCGAAGATCGCGCTATAGGCCGCGTCCGATCCCGCGAGCGCGCCGCTATGCGCGAGAGCGAAATGCCGGCCTCGCTCACTGCGGCCGAGCTTGAGCGCCACGACGGGAATCCCAAGGCGATCTGCCTTCTCGATGGCGGCAATGAACCGATCCGGTGCGCGCACGGTCTCCAAGAGGCAGCCGATCGCGCGCGTCTCCGGCTGCAGTAGGAGAAACTCGATGTACTCCGCCATCGTCGTGGCAATTTCCTGCCCCGCGGAGACCGCATAGTTGAAGACGAGGTCGCGCTGATTTCCGATGAGCCCCGACCATGTCGAGCCGCTGTGTGACACGAGGCCGACGTTGCCCTTCACTTCCGGGAGGGGCGGTGGATTGCCGGACATTTTTACGCGGTCGATCGAATTGAAGAAGCCCATGCAATTGTTGCCGCAGATGGCCATGCCGGCCTCGCGGGCAATCGCGGCGAGCCGCTCCACCCGCGATGGGCCGGGGCCCTTTCTCGGCTCGTATCCGCGGCTGAATATCACGGCGGCGCGGATGCCGGCGTCCGCCGCCTCCGTGAGCGCCGCCTCGATGAGATCGTCCGACACGGCGAACGCGACGCAATCCGCCGGCCCCGGAAGATCCTTGAGGCTTGGGTAGCAGCGCCGTTCCCCGATCTCGTCGTAGCGGGGATTGACGGGATGAATTACGCCCTCGTAGCGCCCGCCGGTGAGGGAATTCAGCAATCGCAGCCCGAACGAGCCTTCTCGGGTCGAGGCGCCGACAATGGCGATCGATCGTGGACGCAACAGGTCATCGAGCGTTGTCCGGCTCTCGCGCATCGCGATCCCCACAGTCACGCCGCTTACGGCTATCCAAGCGCCTTCGCGTCGATTTCAGGCTAACCTCGATTGCGAAGACTGCGCAACGCGCGATCGGCAAGCGCGAGCGAAGATCGGAAGGTTCCCGACTAGATAGAAGCCGGGCCCGGCGATCCCCGATATTGCGGAACACTTCATCTGGCGTCGGCAATTCCCTTCGCCTCCAAGGCGGTACCTGATTTTCGCCAGGCCGCAGCCGCACCATCTCGTAGCAGAACGAGGATCGATCCATGGCAAATGTCACACAGTTGAAGACGTCGAGCGCTGCCGCGGAGGAGAGGCGGCTCCGCATCGATCTCGCCGCGGTCTTTCGAATGGCAGCTCTTCTCGGCTGGCACGAAGGTGTCGCGAATCACTTCAGCTTCGCGGTCTCTGCCGACGGCAAGAAGTTCCTGATGAACCCGAGGCGTCGGCATTTCTCACGGATCAAGGCGGGCGAGCTGCTACTGCTCGATGCCGACGACAAGGAGACGATGAACCGGCCCAACGCGCCCGATCCCTCTGCCTGGTGCATCCACGGCCACCTGCGTGCGGGAATGCCGCAGGCGCGCTGCGTCCTCAAGTGGGGAGGGGCTTACGCCGCCTTCCGCGCGCGGCTGGCTCGGCGAGGCCTTGCTCCAATTGCTGCTGCGCGCGAATCAGGCTCGCGCCGACCTGCTCGACGCCGTGACGGACCGTCGCGAGCTCGGCAAAAGCCGCGCTCAGGGCTTCCGGCACGGTCTCCGGTCTCGGCCAGGCGCCGCGCAGCTTGCGTTGGTCATCGACCAGTCCCGCTTCGATGATCAGCGAGAATTCCGCTGCGATCTGATCGCGCGGGAAATGCACGAACCGGTTCCAGTAAGCGACAAACTCACACATCCCCAGCACGGCAAGCACCATCAGCCGCGGCGTCAGGCGACGGAACATGCCGCGGCCCTGGCCCTCGACGATCACCCCTTCGAACAATTTCTCGAGCGCGCGGCCGCGCCGCAATGCCGAGGTGAGCTTCTGCGGCGTCAGCGTCGCGTCGGTCCGCATGACCATGGCCGCCGTCATGTAGTAGACCGCACAGATGTCGAGATTGGCAGTGATGATGCCGATGTAGGCGTGGATCATTCGCCGCAGCCGCTCGTCGGGCTGGACCGGCGCGGCGACGATCGGGGCCAGACGACGCTCGAGCAAGTCGAGCATTTGGCCGTGAATCTCGAAGAGCAGATCCTCCTTGGCGCGGATGTAGTGATAGAGCGTCGTCTTCTTGATCGTGAGCCTCGCGGCGATGTCCTCGAGACTCGTCTCACGATATCCCCTGCGTGCGAAGAGCTCCGCCGCGGCATTGAGCAGGTCCTGGCGATCAAATCCGCGACGCCGGTCCCCGGCGGTAGAGTTGGGGCGGCGGCCGGCGGAGCGTACGGATTTTGCTGAAGGCATCGACGGACCCTCTTGTTTCACTTGCGGATCGATCGCCGGCGCAGGATCTCCGCGCCCACGATAAGGCACGTGACGAAGACGAGCATGATCGTGGAGACCGCAGCGAGGCCGGGGTTGACGTTCAGCAGCGCAGCGTCCCACATGAGTTTCGGCAGCGTCACCGTGAGTCCACCGGTCACGAAGATCGCGATCGTGAGCTCGTCGAAAGAGACGAGGAAGGCGAACAAAAAGCCGGACAGGATTCCCGGCCGGATCAAAGGAAACGTCACGCGCCAGAAAGTGTTCCACTTATTGGCACCTAAGGTCGCGGCCGCCTGGTCGAGACGCCGATCGTAGAGCCGCAGGACCGCGATCATCGTCAGCATGACGTAGGGGATAGCAAGGACAGTGTGTCCGAGCACCAGGCCCAGCGAGGTGCCGATCAATCCGAGCTCCGCGTAGAGGTGAAACAAACCCAGGGCAATGATGATGCGCGGCACGATCAAGGGCGAGAGCGCCAGCGCGTACCAGATCGAGCGCCCGGGAATCTCGCGGCGGGTGAATGCAAATGCCGCCGGCGCCGCGATCACGGTAGCCAGGAGTCCGGTCAGCACGCCCACGATCAGCGAGCGCACCGTACCGCTGACCCACTGGCCCGAGACGAAGTAGGACGCATACCAATCGAGCGTGAATCCCTTCGGCGGCCAATCCATGAACTCGCTTCGGCTAAATGAGATCGGCACGATGAATATCGGTGGGAACGCGATGAACGCTACAACCAGCACCGTCACGAAGAGCCGTATCCGTCCGGACTTCCCCTGCGCCATCGGATTTCTACGCACAATTCCGATGCGGCGGGCAAGCCGGCTCGAGCCGCCGGCGAGGTGCGCCATCGTATGGGTGAGGCGCTTGCCGATCCGTGCTGCCGCCTCCGCAAGAAAGCCGGAGCTCGGCCGCGCTTCGGCAGCCGTCGGTGTCAGGTTCGACATTCCGAAAATCGCGTCATATGCCGCGACGAATCCCAGCGTCGTCAGCAGCAATAGGATCGATACCGCCCCGGCGAATCCCCAGTTGGGGAGCGTCTGGATCTGCTCGATGATGACCTGCGTGATCATCATCTCGCCGTTACCTCCTAGAAACGTCGGCGTGATGAAGAACCCGATCGAGGTGATGAAGACCATCAGCCCGCTCGCAGTGACCCCCGGTAACGAAAGTGGGAAGTAGACCAGCCAGAATGCCTGCCCGGGCCGGGCGCCGAGCGTTCCCGCGGCCCTGACGAGGTCGCCGGGAATACTTTGCATGACGGGCAGCATTGTGAAGATCGCCAGCGGCAGCATGGCGTGCGTCATGCCGATCAAGACGCCCGTCGAGTTGTAGATGAGGGCAAGGGGTGCGTCGGTCAGGCCGATCCACTTGAGCAATCCATTGATGACACCGTTCCGCCCCAGCAGGACGATCCAAGCGAAGGTGCGGACGAGGAAGCTCGTCCACAGCGGCAAGAGGACGAGCAGCATGATGATGCCGCTCGAGCGAGTCTTGCTCGTCGCGAGCCGATACGCGATCGGATAGGCTGCGACGACTGTTATCAAGGTCGTCCACATGGATATCTTCAGGGTGATCAAGAGCACCCTGACATAGGCATCCGACGCGAAGAGCCGTCGGTATTGGATCCAGCTTAGATTGCCGTCGTTGTCCTCGACGCTGAGGAGCAGCAACTGGGCCACGGGAACGAGAAACAGCAGGCTCAGAAAAGCGAGCATCGGCAGCAAGGGGCCGAGACGGAGAAGCCCCCGGTGCAGCGAGCGCCGGGACGATCCGCGCATCGATTGCGTTGCCGCCGAAACCGCCAAGACTCGAGCTTCCCCTATTGCGATAGCAGCACGGTTTCTTCGATTCGCCATCCCAAAGTGACGGGATTGCCCGGCTCGAGCTTCCCGGTGGCCTCGCGCGTCAATTGGGTCACGCCGATGACGTCGCCAGTGACCGCCGTCACGAGGTATCGCGTGACGGCGCCCATCATGATCACGTCCTTGATCGAGCCGCGGAGCATGTTCTCGGCGGAGTCCTGCGCGCCCAGCAGGACGATCGATTCCGGCCGTATCATCATTTTGATCGCTTGCCCGACCGAAATCCCCGGCCGGTGCGGTGCCGAGATCGTCGCCGCTCCATCCAAGCTGATCTTGGCGGTTGGACCGAGTTCCGCGACCGATCCCGAGACGATGTTCGGGCTGCCCAGGAAGTTCGCAACGAACGCGTTTACCGGACGGAAATAGAGCTCTGCGGGCGCCCCCATCTGCTCGATCGCTCCGCCGTTCATCAAGCACACGGTATCGGACAGGGTCAGCGCTTCCTCTTGATCGTGCGTCACATAGAGGACGGTTATGCCGAGGCGCGTGTGGAGCTGCTTGATCTCAAGCTGCATCTGCTCGCGGAGATTCTTGTCGAGCGCTCCCAGCGGCTCGTCCATGAGGATGATCGAGGGGCGATAGACGAAGCATCGAGCGAGCGCGACGCGCTGCTGTTGTCCGCCTGAGAGTTCCCGCGGGTAGCGGCGCGCATAGTCGCCGAGTTGGACCACCTCGAGCGCCTCATTGACCGCGCGCTCGATATCGGTGTCGCGCCGGCGTCGCATCTGCAAGGGAAATGCAACGTTCTCGAACACCGTCATGTGCGGGAAGAGCGCGTAGTTCTGGAAGACCATGCCGATGTCGCGCTGAAACGATGGGGTATGCGTGCTGAGCTTTCCGTCGATCCAGATTTCTCCAGCGTCGGGCTCGATGAGCCCGGCGACGGACATCAGGAGCGTCGTCTTTCCCGAGCCGGAAGGCCCCAACAGAGTCAGAAATTCGCCCTCGCGCAATTCCAGGCTCGCACCCTTCAGCGCGACCACCGGGCCGTAGGTCTTGCGCAGCTCTTGAACGCGGAGCTTTGCGTCGGGATTGCTCATCGCGGCGACGGCTTCAGCCGCAATTGCTCGTCATAGTCCGAGTTCGGACGAAAGAGCATCGGAGTCTCCTCGGCGATCCCTGCGAGGCGGTGCCGAAGCTCGGAGTCGATAGCCGATCGACGCATCTCAGATTCGCTCACCTCGCATGCCACGAAGGGCTGTAGCACATCGAACCCGACATAGCGCAAGCTCAGGTGCAACGGCCACAAGATCGCCGCCATCTCCCCGAAGCGGCCGTCGGCCCGATATGCGCTCGGCGGCACATCGACCGTCACCGACAGCATCGCCTTCTTGCCGCCGAGGCCGCCGGTATCGAAGGAGCGGTCGCGGCCATAGGCGAAACCCGGCAGGAATACGCGGTCCATCCAGCCCTTCACGACCGCGGGCGGCCCGTACCACCAGACCGGAAACTGCAGGATGACCAAACCCGCCCATCGCAGCCGCTCGACGCTTTCCCGAAGGTCCTTTCCGATGTCACCACGGCGAAGAGCACGCGCCTGCTCTCGCGTGATATCGAACCATTGGTCGCCCCGCTCGGCCGGAAAATCGCCGCGGCCGAGCCGAGCCTCGAACTCGGCCGCGTAGAGGTCCTCCGTCCGCGCGGAGTGCCCGTGGCGCTCGAGCTCGGAGACGGCCGCTTCCGCGAGCGCGGCATTGAACGACCGGCTGCATGGGTGCCCCAGCACGATCAGGACGTTCATCGTGTCCTCGCGGCCGCGTCCGCGCGTCTCTCTCGCACTGTTGCGCTCAGCTCACCCCAGTATCCATTGATTGAACTTGTCGAGAGCGGCGTCGAGGTTCTTCCCCCAGTAGAGGTTGTCCTGATAAGTCATTCCCTTGATGTTATCGGGCGCCGTCGGAAGACTCTTCGCCTTCTCCGCGGCAATGAAGTTGTAGGCGTTCGGATTGGTCGGGCCATAGCTGAGATAGGCGGTATAGGCGGCCTGCCGCTTCGCATTGGCGCAATAGGCGATGAATTTGCGCGCGATGTCGGCTTTCGGATTGCCCTTGCCGATGCAGAAGCCCTCGAATGCATAGAGCCCGCCATTCCACACGATCCGCGCGGGCGCTCCGTCGTCGATCGCGGCCTGAGCGCGACCATTCCAGGTCGCGACCATGTCGACTTCCCCGGTCTTGAGCAGTTGCGATGATTGCGCGCCGCCGGTCCACCAGACGTTCACGCTCGGCTTGATCTTGTCGAGCGACTTGAAGGCCGTGTCGAACTCGAAGGGATAGAGCTTCTTGGGGTCGACTCCGGTGGCGAGGACAGCCTCCTCCATCGTGTCGACCGGGAATTTCCGGAGCGAGCGGCGGACCTTGAATTTCGAGACATCCCAGAAATCCGCCCAGGATTCCGGGCCGGATCCCTTGATCGTGTCGGTCCGGTAGGCGAGGATCGTCGAATAGGTGTCGGTGCCGAGGAAGACCGAAGTCTTCGCCTGCGGCAGAACCTCCGACACGTCCGGCCCAGTCAGATTGAGCTCCTCCAGATATTTGGTGCCGAGCGAGCTCGCGTCGCCGAGCGAGAGGATGAAGGCGTCCCATGTGTAGGATTTGGCGTCGACCTGCGCCTTGACGAGGCCGACGGGATCGTTCGGCGCCGTCACCTGCGTGATCTCGATTCCGGTCTCCTTGGTGAAGGGCTGATAGAACGCTTCCGCATAGGCCTTGACGAAAGGCCCGCCGGGATCGCGCACGACGATCGTTTGAGCGGCCATGCCGCGATTGACGAAGGGGCTTGGGAACGTCAGTGCCGCAGCGCCTAGCGCCGTGCGGGTCAGGAATCGACGCCGGCTGGTGGCGATGCCGAAAGCCGACGGTGCGGAGCCTTTTCGACGTGACATGGGTTGCCTCCCTGGTTGTCCAAATCGGTTTGCAGTCGATCCGAAGCGTTCAACGCCCTTTGAACTTTGGTTCTCGCTTCTCGAAGAACGCCTCGGTGCCCTCGAGATTGTCCTCGGTGAGCATCGAGGCGATGACGGACTCCGTCTCCATCGCGAGCGCCGTCTCGAAGGAGGATTCGGCGGCGCGATCGAGCATGGTCTTGTGGAGCTGTACGACGATGGGCGCGCGGCTCGCGATCCGCCGCGCGAGCTGCTCCGCGACCGAGCGTACCTCTCCTTTGGGTGCGAGAACGTCGACGAGGCCGATCCTGTGCCCTTCGACGGCGTCGATGAGCTCGCCGGTGAACGCCATCAGACGCGCGCGCGACAGTCCGATCCGGCGCGAGAGCGTGAAGGTGCCGCCATTGGTGATGCAGGCGCCCACGGTCACTTCCGGAAACCCGAATTTCGCGGTCTCGTCCGCCACCACGAGATCGCAGCCGATCGCGATCTCGCAGCCCGCGCCGACCGCGTAGCCGTGCACCGCCGCAATGACGGGATAGCGCATCTGCTGAACGCGCCGCGTCGTGTTCTGCTCCACGCGAACGATCTCGCGCAGCTCAGCGCCTGTGAGCTCGCGCGAGCGGAGACGCTGATTGTAGATCTTAAGGTCGTTGATGTCGGCGCCAGCGACGAAGGCGCGACCGCTTCCCGTCATGATCAGGCACCTGACGGACCCGTCCTCCTGGAGCTCGGCGAGGAGCCGGTCCAGCAGCTTC
The DNA here is from genome assembly GCA_035581425.1 of Allostellaceae bacterium. Classification (GTDB taxonomy): domain Bacteria; phylum Pseudomonadota; class Alphaproteobacteria; order ATCC43930; family CGMCC-115725; genus DASZHJ01. Next base: position 13,946 of record DATJVP010000103.1, read on the forward strand.
CACGTGTCGATCTTCATCGCGTTGAGCACTTGCGGCCGATTGAAGGTCAGCCACGCAATTGCGCCGTCGCGGTGGACGAGGATCGGTTGCTCGCTCATGCCTCACACCTCCGTTTGTCTTCCGATCGGCGATCGCCGCAAGTCAGCGCTTCAATACGATGCCGGCTCGCACGCGATCCCAGGTCGCCTCGGTAATGCCGCGCTTGCGTAGCTCGGCCTTGGTAATCTTCCCCGTCGGCGTGCGCGGCAGCTCGCTGGCGATCTCGACGTAGCGCGGCACCATGAAATAGGCCATTCGCGCCTCGAGGAAGCGCGTCAACTCCACGAAATCGAGTTTCGTATCGGGCTTCAACACGATGACCGCCATCACCTCCTGTTCGGTATCGGCGGACGCCACGGGGATCACCGCCGATTCCAGCACCGCCGGGTGCGCGTTGATCTCGCGCTCGACCTCCAGCGAGGAGATGTTCTCGCCGCGGCGGCGGATCGCGTCCTTCTTGCGATCCGAGAAGTAGTAGTTGCCCTCGTCGTCGCGGTAGACATAGTCCCCGGAATGGAGCCAGAGGTTGCGCCAGGCCTCCACCGTCCATTCCGGGTGCCGCCAATAGCCCGCCATCGCCGTCCACGGCTCCTTCGGACGCACGACCAACTCCCCGACGGTGCCGACCGGCACTTCCTCGTCGGCATCGTCGACGATCCGGATTTGGAACTTGTCGCCGCGGGGCCGGCCGCACATGCGCGCGTTCGCGATGTTTCCGATCTCGCCGACGAGCGGCACGTTGATTTCCGTCGCGCCGTAGGCGGTCCCGACTTCCACTCGAAACCGCCGCTTGAATTCATCGAGGGCGGGAAAGAGCGGCGAGGACAGTACCTTGCGAAGGGTGCTCGCGCCGTCGTCGGGCCGAGGCGATTGCGCGAAGATCCAATTGCACTGCGCGCCGAGAAGGAAGGTGGCCGTCGCGCCGTGGCGCCGGACGTCCGACCAGAAACTCGAGAGGCTGAAGGATCGCGAGAGAGCGGCGGTGCCGCCCGCGATAATCGTGGAGTAGATGACGGCCCATTGTCCCGCGATGTGGAAGAGCGGCAGCGCGGCATAGTAAATGTCATCGGGCCCGAGATGCAGAGCTTCGACGGGCGAGGCGGCATATTCGTAGGCGTGCGCGTGGGTGATCATCACGCCCTTCGAGGGACCGGTCGTCCCGGACGTGTACATGACAGCCATCAGATCGCGATAAGCGGGATCGCGCGCGGGCGCCTTGTCGCTCCGCGAGAAGCAGGCATCGAAGCGAATGACCTCGAAGCGTCCGCGTGGGAGTGCGGTCGGCGGCCCCGCCATGTCGTCGAGGACGATCAATCTCCGGAGATCCCCGATCCGATCCGCGATCGAGCCGAGCCGGTCGAGAAACGACGTTGCAATCACCATGGTGCTCGCGCCGGAATCGCCGATGATGTGGGCGAGAATATTCTCGCGGTAGTGCACGTTGACGGGCACCTCGATGGCGTTGATCCGCGCGAGCGCCATCCAGAGCAGCACGAATTCCGGGACGTTCGGGAGCATCGCCAAGACGGTCTCGCCCTCGCCGATCCCGAGATCGACGAGGCCGTTGGCGAGACGCAGGGAGAGAAGATCGAGCTCGCGATAAGAATAATTGCGGCCGTCGGTGCGCAGTAGGACCTTGTCGCCATAGGCGGCGATCCGCTTTCGGAATACCGTCGGGAAATCCCGCTCCGAGGGAGGATCGATGATTGGAGAGGCGACGCGCAAATCGACCCCCTGCCAGCCGCTGGTTCGCCGCGCAACTCCGCGCGGCCCTACGGGAACCAACCGTCCGGTCGGTTCATCGAATTCCGGTCGAACGATTCGTAGCCGCGGGTATGCCGGCGAGTCAATAGTCGGAGCTGCACTTGAAAGCGATGTCGCGTTCGTCCGAGGTTCGATTGACCGACCAGTTGGTCGATGATAAGCGTGGGATAATTCGCGGCTCGGAGAAAAATGATGAGCAGCGAGAGTCTCGCGCGCGATTTCCGGACCACGCCTTATTGGCTCGATGCGGCGCCACTCGCGGAGTCCGAACCGGAGGAAATTCCCACCCGCGCGGATGTGGCGATCGTCGGTGCCGGCTACACCGGGCTCTCGGCGGCGCTCACGCTCGCGCGCGGCGGGCGGGATGTTGCGGTGATCGATGCCGATCTGCCTGGGAACGGCGCGAGCACCAAGAACGCAGGAAACGTCAGCCGCACGCTCAAAAAATCCTTCTCCGAGCTCGAGCACAAATACGGTGCCGAGAAGGCGGCAGCCTATTACCGCGAGGGCGGCAAGGCTTTCGAGTTCCTGAAGGAGTTCCTGGTGCGCGAGCAGATCGATTGCCAAGCACGGTGGGAAGGTCGCTTCTATGCCGCCCACTCTCCGAAGGCCTACGAAGCGCTCGCGCGCGCCAGCGACAAGATGCTGAAGCACGTCGGTCTCGAGACGGAGATGGTGCCGCGCACGCAGCAGTCGCGCGAGGTCGGCAGCGAGAAATACTTCGGCGGACAACTGGTTCGCGGCCCCGGCGTCATTCACGCGGGACTGCTGCATCGCGGCCTGCTGACCTGCGCGCTCAATGCTGGCGTTCGCATCGTTCCTCGGACCCGAGTTCTCGGCATTTCCGGCGATCGCGGTGGGTTTGCGGTTGCGACATCGCGCGGTACGCTATGGGCGCGGAACGTCGTCGTCGCCACGAACGGCTACACCGGGCGCGGCGGATCGATTTTCGATCATTTCCGACGCAGGCTGGTTCCAATCCTGAGCTACGTCGCGGCGACGGAGGAAATTTCGCCAGAACGGATGCGGCGGATACTGCCGGGCCTGCGGCCCATCCTGGACACGCGCACCATCATCTTTCACATCCAGCCGTCACCCGATCGCAAGCGCATCCTCCTCGGCGGTCACGCCGGACGACGGTATCGCGACCTGCGGAAAATCGCGCGCGTGCTGCATACGCATTATTCGGATCTCATTCCGGAGTTCCGCAACGTCAAAATCAGCCACTGTTGGAGCGGCATCTTCGCCTTTACCTTCGACTATCTCCCGCACATCGGGGTTCATGACGGCGTGCACTACGCGCTCGGCTGCTGCGGCACCGGCGTGCCGATGGGAACCTATCTGGGGAGCCGCATTGCGCTCCAGATCATGAGCTCACCCGAGGGTGCGACCGCGTTCGATGGACGCGGATTCCCGACGATGCCCCTTTACTCCGGCGATCCCTGGTTTCTGCCGGGCCTGGTTCGCTACTACGCGCTCCGGGACGCGATCGCGGGCTGAAGCTGCTTTCGCTAGAGATTTATCCGGTCCCGAAGGCGATACCAGAAGAGGGTGGGCGCGAGAAACCAAGGCGTGCCCGTATAGAGCGGCCGCGTCGGGAAGGCGAGGCCGTCGAGCGCGGTGCGGCCTTCCTCGAGGCCGAGAACCTGCTGGCCGATGCGCGTGCCGAAATAGGTCGCAAGCGATACGCCCGAGCCGCAATAGCCCATGGCATAATGGACGCCGTCGTTCCACTTGCCGAGATGCGGCATGGTGTCGAAGGTGTAGGCGACGAATCCATGCCAGGAGTGGCTGATCCGCGTCCGTTTCAGCTCCGGGAAGATCGCGCACATTTCCGTGTGCAGCAGTGGCGCGGTGACGCGCGGGTCGTTCTCCCGGAGCGCCACTCGTCCACCGAACACTAAGCGGCGGCGGTCCGGCGAGAGGCGATAGTAGACGACGATGCGACGGGTATCGGAGATGACCCGGTTGTTCGGGATGAGCCGCGTTGTAAGCGCGAGATCGAGCGGCTCGGTGGCGATGATGTAGCTGCCGATCGGGATCACGCGGCGGCGGAGCTGCGCTGTCACGTGCCCGGTATAGCCGTTGGTCGCGACGATCACGTCCTTTGCGGCGATCCGACCCTTGGGCGTCGTAACGGTAAATTCCCTGCTGTCGCGCTCGATTGCCTGCGCCGGGCAGCGGGAAATTACCGTTGCGCCCGCCGCCAGCGCGCGATCGAGCAGGCCCTGGTGATACTTGGCGGGGTGGAGCCCGCCATGCGCGGGATAGACGACACCGCCGAAATAGGCATCTGTCGCGATCTCGCGGTGCTGCTCCGACCGCGGCACCAGATGCGCCTCTACCTCGAGCCCCTTTCGTTGCTTCCCGATCTTCTTTCCCAAGGCCTCGTATTGGGTCGTATTGTGCGCCCCGCTGAAACGCCCGACGCGCGCCCAGTCGCAATCGATGTTTTCGCCGCGGATGAGATCGTCGATGAAGGCGAGCGCATTGTGCCCCTCCTTCACCATCGCGAAGGCGCGTTCCTCGCCGTAGAGCGCGGCGAGCTCGTCGAAGCCGGGCTTGATGCTGGTGCTGACATGACCGCCATTGCGGCTGCTGCAGCCCCATCCCACGTCCTCGGCGTCGAGGATCAGCGTCGACCGTCCCGCTCGCGCGATCGGCAAAGCCGCGGCGAGCCCGGTATAGCCGGAGCCGACGATGACAACGTCGGCGCGGGCAGGGAGGTTCGCATGCGGCATTGCGGGCCGCGGTGCGGCCTCCCACCAATAAGGGGCGCTCTTGTAGTCGTCCGTGAAAAGCGACGGGTCCAAATCGTCCTCCGAGCGCGGTCGGCTTTCGCGTTAGTCTATCAGGAGATTTCCGATCTAATCGAGGGCGTCGATGGTGGGGAGTGCCATGCCGCGAGATATCCTTTACCTTTCGGGCGACGCCGTCGCACGCGCTCAAGTGTCGCTCGACGAAATCCGGGAGGCCTGCGCCGAGGCCTATTCGGCGAAGGCGCACGGTCTCGTCCGCGGCGTACCAAAAGCCGTGGTGACCATCGCGGAGGGCCACACCTTCCACGCGATGCCCGTCGCAAGCACCGAAGCGGCACTAGCCGCGCTCAAATGGGTCGGCGTCGTGCCCCTTGCCGGTGCAAGCGATCTGCCTTCGATCTCCGCGCTCGTCGTGCTCTCCGATCTCGCGACCGGTGAAACCGTTGCCATCATGGACGGCGGCTGGATCACCGCCGCGCGAACGGCCGCCTTGACGGCGCTCGCGGCCATGCGCCTTGCGCGACCGGACGCGGCCACCGTCGGCTTCGTCGGATGCGGATTGCAGGCGCGGAGCCACCTCGCTGCGCTGCGTAGGGTCCTGCCGCGCCTCCGCCGCGTCGTCGCCTTCAGCCGGACCGAGGCGAGCGCCGCCGGGTTCGCCAGCGAGGCCCGGAACGCGGGCTTGGATGCGGGGACGACGCGCGATCCGCGCGCAGCGGTCCAGGACCTCGACGTCGTCGTCACCAGCGTCCCCGCATCGGCAGGTCTCGCCCCTTTTCTCGATCCCGATTGGATCGCCCCCGGAGCCTTCGTGAGCGCCGTCGACCTTGGCCGCTCCTGGAGGGCGGAACCGATCGCGCGCCTCGACCTCGTGGTGACCGACGACCGCGCGCAGAGCGAGGCGTTGGCGCGCGCAGGCAAGCTCGTTACCGCGGGTCCGTTTCACGCGGATCTCGCGGAGCTCGCGAGCGGCGGCCAACCCGGCCGGCGCGACGCTCGGGAGCGCGCCCTCTTCGTGTTTGCGGGCGACGCGATCGCCGATCTCGCGTCCGCCCGGGTCGTCTATGAGGCGGCGCTGCGGCGCGGTCTCGGCCTTCGGTTGCCGAGATAGAAGTCGCTCGATCTCAAAACCGATCTGCGCGGTAGGGCGCGGGATCGATGACGGGCTTTCTACCGGCCATCAGGTCCGCGATGAGCCTGCCCGTGATCGCGGCGAAGGATAGGCCGCGATGCGCATGACCGAAGGCGAAATAGACATTGAAGAACCGAGGTGACCGTCCGACGGCCGGCAGCGAGTCCGGGAGTGAGGGACGGAAGCCCATCCACTCCGTTCGTCCGCTATCCTTAAGGCTGGGGAGCATGCGCTGCGCGCGCGTAAGCATCACGGCTGCGCGCTTCGGGTTCGGCGGCGCTTTCATGCCTGCAAGCTCGACCGTGCCGGCAATGCGCAGCCCGTGCTCCATCGGTGTGATCGCAAAGCCACCTTCGGTGGAGCACAGGGGATGTCGGACCGCGATTCCAGGATCCGGAAGCATGACGTGATAGCCGCGCTCGGTATCGAGCGGGAGGCGGCTTCCGAGCTCGGCTGCGAGCGGCTTCGACCAGGCGCCGGCGGCAATGACGATTTGCGAGGCCGGGCGATTGCCGGCCTCGGTGATGACTGCGCTCGGCCCGTGGGGCGTCATGACGAAGCCTCGAGCGGTCTCGCGCGAGATGACGCCGCCATTCCTGGCGAAATCCGCGGCGAGCACCTCGGCAAGGCGCTTCGGGTTCACCGTATGCGCATAGTCCGGAAAGAACGCGCCGCGCGCGAAGATCGGCGCGAGCTCCGGCTCCATCTGCCGAATTTCGTCCGGTCCGAGCTCATCGATGCGGATGCCGCGGCTCCGGCGGATCGCGTGGGCGGGAAGCGAGGCCTTGAAGGCTCCCTCGCTCTCGTAGAGATGCAGCCATCCCGTGCGCCGGACCATGTCGACCGCGCCGGCATTCTTGAGGAGTGGCTCATAAGCCGGGAGCACTTGTCCCGCGAGCGCCGCCAGCCCCATGGAAATCTGCTCGACCCGGCTCGGGCGGCTGCTGAGGATGTAGCGGAGGAGCCAGGGCGCAATGCGCGGGAGATACCGCCAGTCGATCGCGAGCGGGCCCAGGGGGTCCCTGAGCATGGCCGGCACTTTCCAGAGGATTCCCGGCATCGCCTCCGGCGACACGCCGCCGGTCGCGAGCAGCCCGGCGTTGCCGGAACTGCAGGCCTCGCCGGGCTCGCGTGGATCGATCAAAGTCACGTGGCGCCCATCGCGTTGCAGATAAAGGGCCGTGCAGATGCCGACGATGCCAGCGCCGATCACGATCACCGGCGCTTCCTCCGTGTCAGCGGTCATGGCGCCCCCTCGAGGTCGGGACGATGTCGATCGTCGGCATTAGGTCGCAGGCCGTGCTTGCAGGCGCGCGCGCAGCCGGGCCATCTCGTCGGTGGCCGCGTCGAGGTCCCTCAGGTGAAATCCCTTCGCGAGCTCGGGGCTGGCCTCGGCAAGACGCTCGCGGAGGACGCCAGTGTAATGCGCTTCACCGCGCTCATCCACGACGAGGCCGTTCGCCTCCTCGAAGCGCGCGTTCCACGCGGCGGCGTCGGCGCGGATCAATCCCGGCGGAAGGTCGAGATCGAGGGCACCTCCGCGAAAGGCGACGGGATATCCGCCGATGAGTCCGAGCGGCCCCGGTACGTGACCGACCCAATCGGTGCCCCCGGCCATCGCGAGTATGAGCGGAACGCCGCTCGCGCCGGAAATCTCGATCGCGGGCTCGGGGGTGATCTTGACGCCGGCGAAGCCGCGCTGCACGTCTTGCACTTCCTTCCCGTCGATCCAGACCCGGGGCCACGGCCCCGTGCGCGCCGCCGCTGGTTTCCGGAATGTGGTGAGGGTGTGATAGTGCGCGAGCAGCTTGAGCGCCCCGGCGTCCCGCCTGCGCAGATGGCCCGCAAAGGCGTTCGAGAGGATCGCGATGTTTCCAATGCCGCATGCGACCGGTAAATGCGCGGCGGCGAGGAGCGAATTGACCACGTCGGGAAAGCAGCCATTGATATAGTGACACTCGTGGCGTGCACTGCGGAGCGCCCGCGCCACATGCGCGGAGAGCTGGGCCTGGAAGAGGGCCGTGACACTGAGTCCCACTTCGGCAACGAGCTTGGTCCAGGCATCGCCCGACGTGCTGATCACCGAAGAGGGCTGCAGCGAAGCTGCCTGGACGATCACTTTGGGCCGATGCCTCGCGATCAGCTCCGTAGCCGCATCCGGCAGAGATAAATCGATGCGATGGCTCGTGAATTCGGCGGGGCGGCCGAATAGCACGGCGCGCGCATTGGCGGCGGTCTCGAGCCAGGAGAGCCGCTCCGCATTGCGGCCGGCGACGCCAACCGCGATCGCGTCCGAAGCCGTAGCCGCGAGGTCGAAGACAATGCGCGCGGCGAAGCTTCCGGTACCGAATACGATGACGTCGAGCTTGTCGGCCATGACTTGCGAGCCCTAAGCTGATCCCGCGTACGCTCCGGGCGATGCTTTCTCCCGTGGCACGCGCCATATGCCAAAGGCTAATCCCGAGGTGATTTCCATGCCAGCTTACATCCTGACGGAACGGCGGGGCGCTGTCGGAGTGATCACCCTCAACCGCCCCGAGACCTTTAACGCCTGGCATCGTCCGATGCGGGACGAGCTCGCCGCGGCGATAGCGGCTTTCGAGGCGGAGGCGGCGATCCGCGCCATCATCCTCACCGGTGCGGGCGAGCACGCCTTCAGCGCCGGCCAGGACCTGGCGGAGACCATGAAATTCGATCCGGATCGGGCGGAGGAGTGGATCTACGAATGGGACCATCTCTACGACCTCATCCGCTCGCTCTCGAAGCCGATCATTGCGGCGCTCAACGGCGTCGCCGCGGGCTCCGCCTTCCAGATCGCGCTGCTCTGCGATTTCCGCATCGGCCACCCTGGCGTGCGGATGGGGCAGCCCGAGATCAACTCCGGGATCGCCAGCACGACCGGTCCCTGGATCATGCGAGAGATGATCGGCATCGCCCGCACCATCGACCTCACGCTCACGGGACGCATGATGGATGCGCAGGAGTGTCTGGCGCTCGGTCTCATCAACAAGGTGGTGCCGCAGGATCAAGTCCTGGCGGCTGCCGTTGGTCTCGGCACCGAGCTCGCGGAAAAGCCGCCGGTCGCAATGCGGTTGAACAAGGCTAGGTTCCGGGAAGTGACCGAGCCGGGGTTCCGCGACTGCCTCGCGGCTGGAATCCGCGTGCAGCGCGAATCCTTCGCGACTGGCGAGCCCGCGCGCATGATGGAGGAATTCTTCGCGGTGCGCGCCGCCGCCAAGAAGAATCGCTGACCCCAGCGCGGCGCGCCCATGCTTGGCGACGAAGGCTTTCTGCATCTCTTCGCCGCGAAATGCCGTGATACGCCAAAGGCGCTATTCGCGCGGTTCGAGGGCTCGCCGATCACATACGAGGCGCTGGGACGGAGGGCCGACAGCTTCGCCCGCGATCTGCGCAAGCGCATGGTCATGCGTGGCGATCGCGTTGCGGTCATGCTCCGCAACAGTCCCGATCTGCTGGCCGTGATTTTTGGCCTCGCCCGCGCGGGCGTGTCCTGGGTTCCCGTCAACGTGCAGTATCGAGGTCCGGGCCTCAAATATATTCTCGAGCATTGCGATCCCCGCATGGTGATCGCCGAAGCCGATCTGGTTCCCACGATCCGCGAGTGCGAGCCCGGTTTGGAGGATGCGCATTTTTTTGTCCGCGGCTCCACGGACGGCGGTGCCTCACTGGAGCAATTGTTCGGCGAGACCGGGGGGTTCGACGAGCCGTTGCCGACGGCAACCGACTGCTTCGCGATCTGCTACACTTCCGGCACGACCGGCAGTCCAAAGGGCGTCATCCTCTCGCACGCGATGATGAGGTTCGCGGGCGAGGCGGCCGCGCTTGTCTCCGATGCGCATGAGGGCGACGTCTTCCTCATGTGGGAGCCGCTCTATCACATCGGCGGGATTCAGCTCCTCGTACTGCCGCTGATCCGGGGCATCTCGCTCGCGATGATCGACCGCTTCAGCGCCAGCCGATTCCTGCAGCAGACCCGCGACTACGGAGCAAGCCACTTACATTTCCTGGGCGGCATCCTGCAGATCCTGATGAAGCAGCCGCCGACCGAGCTCGACCGCGCTCACGGGGCGCGGATCGCATGGGGCGGTGGCTGCCCGAAGGACATCTGGCGCCCCTTCGAGGAGCGCTTCGGCGTCACGATCCGCGAATGCTACGGGATGACCGAGTGCTCGAGCTTCACGACCTTCAACGAAGGAGGCACGGTCGGCGTCGTCGGACGCCCTCTGCCTTGGTTCTCCGTCGAGCTCCGCGACGAGCAGGACCGGCCCGTGCCGGCGGGAGGACGCGGCGAGATCGTCGTGCGCACCAGCGCGAAGAACGCGTTTTTCACGGGCTATTTCCGAAATCCCGAGGCGACGGCCAAGGTCCTGCGCAACGGCGCGCTCTACAGCGGCGACCTCGGGGAATTCGACCGGGAGGGCAACCTCATATTCCTGGGGCGGCTCACGGACAGCGTGCGCTGCAAGGGCGAGAACGTCTCGGCCTGGGAGGTCGAGCGTGTGGTCGCGGCATATCCCGCGGTCGAAGACTGCGCCGTAATCGGCGTCGCCGCCGAGGTCGGCGAGCAGGACATAAAGCTCTTCGTCAAGCCGAAACCCGGCGAGATCCTCGACCCCACGGTGCTATCCACCTGGCTCGCCGACAGACTCGCTCCGTTTCAAATCCCACGCTACATCGCGATCGTCGAGGAGTTCGAGCGAACCCCCAGCCAGCGCATCATGAAGCACCGGCTCTCGCGGGACCTCGGCGATTGCTGGGATCGCCTCGCGGTGCGGACGACGCCCGTGGCAGGGGCACGCATCAAACCTGCCTAGGGGACTGCGACCAACTCGAAGACGTCGGATACCCGCCATCGGCGGGTCAGATCCCGACAATGCTCGCACCGCCGTTGGGTGAGATCACTTGTCCCGTAACGAAAGCCGCCTCGTCGGATGCAAGATAGACGACGAGATTTGCATACTCATCGGGCTGCGCCCACCGCCCTAGCGGCACTTTCCGCTCCTCGTCCCGAATGAATGCTTCGCCGCGCGCTTTCAACACCATGTCGGTCCAGACGCCTCCTGGCGCGACCGCGTTGACGGTGATCCCGTGCGGCGCAAGCTCTTTTGCCCAAGCCTTGGTCATGCCAACGATCGCGGATTTCGCCCCGATATAGTGGGACGACGTCTCATGCCCGCCCATGATCCAGCGCGAGGCCGTGTTGATGATACGGCCGTAGCCTTGCCGCTTCATCGGCTCCATCGCGTGCTTACCGAAGAAGAAGGTCCCGCGGGCGTGCACTTCGAACATGCGCTCGAAGCGCCGCTCGTCGATCTCCTCTATCTTCGCGTTCTCGCCGCCGATTCCGGCGTTGCTGACGAGGATATCGAGGCGACCCCATTGCTCCAGAACGGCATCGACGCTCTTGCGTACCGCGGCGGAGTCGGCCACATCGCACTGCCAAGGGACGGCTGAGCCACCTCTCGCATTGATTCCAGCGACTGTTTTCGAGGCCTTCTCGCCGTCGATATCGAGCACCATTACGCGGGCACCGCGCTCAGCGAGCGCCTCGGCATGCGAGCGACCCATACCGGCCGCTGCACCGGTGATCAAAGCGACTTTCTCGCGGAGGCTCGCGTCGATTGCCATTTCTTCTCCTCCCCTATCGCCTTGCGCAAGCTCCTGGACGCGTGTCTATTCTACACCTCGCACGCCGGAGGTGCTCGACATGGATCTGGCCTCGCTCAGGGAGCGTCTCGAGGCACGTTTCCCGAAACTCAGCCCTCAGCTCCAACGAGCGGCCCGTTACGTATTGGATCATCCCGAGGAGATCGCACTCAGCTCCATGCGCCGCGTCGCAGCGAAGATCGGCGTTACGCCGTCGACGATGGTGCGCCTTGCGCGCGACATCGATCTCCCGGGATACGAGGCTTTCCGGAGCCCCTTCAGCCTTTGGCTGCGTGATCGTGAGCAATCCCTGACCGGCCGCGTGCGGGAACTGCGCAAGCGCGCGCGCCACAGCGAGACCGCAGCCCTCATCAGCGACATCATGAGCGGCGAACTCGCGGATCTGCAACGGGCCTACACCTCTCTGGGCGAGGCGAAGCTCGCCTCCGCGGAGCGGCTCCTCGCCTCCGCTCCGCGGATCTTCGTGATCGGCGTGCGGAGCCTCTACCCCGTCGCGTTCTACTTTCACTATGCTTGCCGCATGTTCCTCGACACGACGATCCTTCTCACCGGTCAAGGCGGAAGCTTCGCCGACGAGCTCCGTCGCGTCGACAAGCGCGACGTCATCCTCGCCGTCGGCTACGAGCCCTATCCGCGCGACCTCATGCGCGCCGTCGATTTCGCCGTTGAGCTCGGCGGTAAGGTGATCGCGATCACCGACAGCAGCGTCTCGCCGCTGGCTCGTCGCTCCGCTCTTTCGCTGGTCGTCAGGGCGAACGGTCCCTCCGTCTTCCCCTCCATTGTGCCGGCCCTTTCCGTCGCGCAGACTCTCGTCGCGTTGCTGCTCGCGCGCAGCGGTAACGGGGCATTGCGACGTATCGCAAGCAGCGAGCATCAGTTGCGCAGCCTCGGCGTCTTCATGGAGACCGGCGACCGCCGGCACAAATGATCTTTCTGGTTGACCGATTGGAACAAGTGTAGCACGCTTTTGGGAAACCAATAAAGGACGGCCGTTTCGGAATCCGCCGAGCGGCGAAGGCGGGAGGAGCAATGTCGACGCACGACTTCGACGGCCAAGTCGCGGTGGTGACGGGGGCGGCGCGCGGTCTCGGATTCTCAATCTCGACAATGCTGGCGGAGCGCGGCGCGCGGGTTTTCATGGTGGATCGCGATCGCGCCGGGCTCGAGCGCGCCTCCGAAAAGCTGGTTGGCCGCGGCCTCGAGGTCCTGGCGTCGGCGACCGATGCGATATCCGAGACCGATCTCGCGGCTTTGCGCCGACGGATCGAGACGGAGGCGCGGGGGCGTCTGGATATCCTCATCAACAATGCCGGCGGCTGGCGTTACGCGACGCTCCGCGAGATCACGGTCGCAGATTGGGACTGGACCTTCGACGTCAACGTGAAATCCGCCTTTCTTGCGACGCGGGTCCTGATGGACCTGATGCTGGCACGCGGGTACGGGCGGATTGTGAACATCGCTTCGACCGATGCATACCGGCCGAAGGTGAAACTGCCGCACTATGCAGCGGCGAAAGCCGCGGTGGTGAGCCTCACGAAGTCGATCGCAGAGGAGCTGGCACCGCAGGGGATCCTCGTCAATGCGGTGAGCCCGGGCGCCATCGCGACCGAGACAGCGAAGAGCCAGGGGTGGCTTGCCGAACGTATCCCGATGATCCCAGTTCGCCGGGCCGCGGAGCCCGAGGATATCGCGGAAGTCGTGCTGTTTTTGGCATCGCCAAGGAATCGCTTCGTCGTCGGCGAGACCGTCGTCGCGAACGGAGGAATGCTGATGGTCTGAGCGAAAATCCGAGTGACATCCGAGGGAGGCAAACCATGACTAGCTCGAAGCGCGGCAGAGCCACTCGCATCGATCGCCGCACGCTCATCAAGTCCGCCGCTGCGGTCGCAGCGGTTGGGATGGTCGCCAAGCCCAATCTCATCCGTGCAAAGCCCGCGCAGATGGTGATCTCGACCGGCGGCGGCGCCCTGGACGACGCGTATAAGGCGGCCTATTTCGGGCCCTGGACCACCAAGACCGGGATACCCATAACCACGGGTCCCAATACCGGCGCCAAGCTCAAGGCGATGGTCGAGCAGAAAGCCGTCGAGTGGGACGTCTCGCAGCAGCCCGCGGAACTCGCGGCGACGATGGCAAAGCAGGGCCTACTCGAGCCGCTCGACTACTCCATCATAGACAAGTCCAAGTTGATCAAGGGCGTCGCCTTCGATCATTTCGTCATGTGCGATATCGCCGCCTATCACATCGCCTGGAACACGAAGCTGGTGAAGGCGGGATCGGAGCCCAAGGATTGGCCGGCGTTCTGGGCGTACTCGGGTCGTCGAGGGCTTTGGAAGCGTCCCTATCAGACAATGGAAGTCGCGTTGATGGGCGACGGCGTCGACAAGGATAAGCTCTACCCGCTCGATATCGATCGCGCGCTGAAGAGCCTCGCCAAGATCAAGAGCAATATCTACTGGTGGGAGCGTGGCGCCCAGGTCGCGCAGATACTGATCGACGGCGAAGTCGAGATCACCGCAGCCTGGAACGGGCGCATCGCGGATCCAAAGAAATCCGGGGCGCCGGTCGACTTCCATCTCAATGAAGCGCTGCTGGTCGCGGATGCCTTCGTGGTTCCGAAGGGCGCTCCGAACAAGAAGGAGTCGATGGAGTTCATCGCCTTTGCGCTTTCCGCGGAGCCGCAATCGGTGTTTGCCCAAAGGCTCCCGTATGGACCGGTCAACGGCGATGCCCTGAAGCTGCTCTCGAAGGAGACGCTGGCGACGCTTCCGAGCGCGGAGGAGAACCTGAAGCGCTCGACCTTCCTCGATGTTAACTGGTGGGCGGATAACGGCGAGCGCGCGGAATCCGCCTTCAACAAATGGATCACGGGCTGAGAGGCAAGAGGTGATGGCTCTACCCGGCGAGGCGGCGGGACGGCGCGTCTGGACCTTCCAGCGCGGCAATGCGCTTCTGCTGCTTCCGCCGGGTCTCTTTCTCATAGTCTTCTTTTTCTGGCCACTGCTGCGTGTTGTCGTGCGCAGCTTCGTCGAGCCGCAGCTCGGTCTCGAGAATTACGCGACGGTGTTCGGCGCCGGCCCTTACCTCCGTGTACTCTGGACCACGATCGAGGTGGCGGGCCTAGTGACGCTGCTTTGCTTGCTCTTGGCATATCCGCTCGCCTATTTCGTCTCCCGCGCCCATGGCCGGCGCTTGAAGCTCCTGATGATCTTCGTGCTGGTGCCGCTCTGGACGAGTGTCGTCATTCGTTCCTTCGGCTGGATGATCGTGTTTCAGCGCCAAGGCGTCCTCAATGAGGCGCTCCAATCGCTGGGGTTAACCGAGGCACCCGTCACTTTCCTTCCGGGACCGCTCGCGGTCTATGTCGGCATGGTGCACATCATGCTGCCGTTCATGATCTTGCCGCTCGTGGCGTCGATGCGCGGGATCGATCGCACGCTGCTGCGCGCTGCTGACGTGCTTGGCGCGCCGCCGTATCGTCGGTTCCTGGAAGTGTTCCTACCGCTCTCGCTTCCGGGAGTCAGCGCCGGCGTCGCGCTCGTCTTCATGACCTCGCTGGGATTCTTCATCACGCCGGCGCTCCTCGGCGGGCCGCGGATGCTGATGGCTGCCGTGCTCATCGAGGAGAAGGCAAACGTTCAGTTGGATTGGGGATTGGCCTGCGCGCTCGCGACGACCTTGCTGCTGATCACCACCGCCATCTACCTCCTCTATCTCAAGCTGATGCGCCGCGACGCATCGCTACCGGTAAGATGAGCGGCACGCTCGGAAACCGGATTCCTAGCTACGCCCTTGCGGCGTTTGTCACCCTCTTTTTTGCCTATTTGCTGCTGCCCTCGCTGATCATCGTGCCGATGTCCTTCAGCGGGCAGTCTTTCCTTTCCTTTCCGCCGTCGGGCTTCTCGCTGCGCTGGTACCAGGGGCTCGCAGCGGACATCGTATGGCGCAGTGCAGCCGCGAACAGCTTTCTGATCGGCATTCCCGCGGCATTCATCGCCGTCGTGCTGGGAACGCTCTCGGCGCTCGCGGTGGAGCGGGGCGCGTTGCGTTGGTCGATGACCGCAATGGCTTTGATCGTGGCGCCGATGATGCTTCCGCACGTGATCCTCGCGATCGGCCTCTACCCGGTCATGCTGGATCTCGGGCTATTGCGCGGATATCTCGGTGTCATCATCGGTCACGCCGTCGTCGGACTCCCGCTGGTCTTCGTATCGGTCTCGGCCGCGCTTCGGAGTTACAGCCCAGCGCTCGAGCTCGCGGCCATGACCTGCGGGGCGAGCCCGCTTCGCTGCTTCCTCCACGTGACATTTCCGATGATACGCATGGGCATCGCTGGCGGCGGCATCCTCGCCTTCGCGGCGTCCTTTGACGAGCTCATGCTCGCGCTTTTCCTGACCGGCACCGGGACACGCACCCTGCCGCGGCTGATTTGGGAACAGCTCAACGATTTCCTCACTCCGATCGTCGCCGCCGTCGCAACATTGATCTTCGCCTTCTCGCTCCTGCTGCTTGCCATGCTCGCAGTCTTTGGCCGTGCCACGCGCAGCATGCAGGCTTCGCTCCCATTGGCCTCCGCCGAAGCGAGCGCGCATGGCTGAGCCCCGAACAATCGAAGCTCAGTCGGGACGCGCTGCGGAAGAGGTGGAACGCGCCGGCGCCTCGCTGCGCCTCGAGGCGATCGAGAAGCGATATGGCACCCTCGCGGCCCTCGAGCCGACCGACCTCGAGGTGCGGCCCGGCGAATTCTTCGGACTCATCGGCCCCAGCGGCTCGGGCAAATCGACGTTACTGGGAATGATCGCGGGATTCGTACCGCCGAGCGGCGGCAGAATCCTGCTCAACGGTGCCGACATCGTGGGCTTGCCTCCCTATCGGCGCAATCTCGGCATGGTCTTTCAGAACTACGCTCTTTTCCCGCACATGTCGGTTGCAGAGAACATTGCCTTCCCACTTCGCATGAGAAGGCTCGAGCGCGGTGAGATTGAGGCGCGTGTGGCGCGGATGCTGGAGATCGTCCGCCTTGCCGGATATGCGGAACGGACGCCGGCGCAGCTCTCGGGCGGACAGCAGCAGCGCGTGGCGCTCGCCCGCGCGGCTTCCTACGATCCAACCCTATTGCTCATGGACGAACCCTTGGGAGCGCTCGACAAGAACCTGCGCGAGGAGATGCAATACGAGATAAAGCGCTTCCACCAGGCGATCGGCGCAACGATCCTGTACGTCACCCATGATCAGGACGAGGCGGCGACGATGTCGGACCGGATTGCGATCCTCAATCACGGCCGGGTCATGCAGGTCGGCCGCCCGCGCGAGCTCTACGAATCGCCGGCGAGCCGCTTCGTCGCGAGCTTCCTCGGCGAGGCCAATCTCTTCGAGGTCGCGGCGGTAAGCCAGACTCCGCCGATGCGCCTGCGCGTCGAGACCAAGGATGGTCTCACGCTCAGCGCCAACCAGCATCCGCAGCTCGAGGCCGATGCCATTGTCTGCGTCCGTCCCGAAGCGATTCAGATCGCGAAGAACGCTGGTGCTGCAGCGAATGTAATTTCCGGCCAGGTGATCGACGTCGTCTATACCGCCGGGAGTCTCCGATACCGTGTCGAAGTCGCGGGCGGGCGCATCGTTCTGGTACGCCGGCCGCTCCAGCGCCAATCCACGGTGATAGAGGTCGGGAGTCCCGTCTACCTCTCCTGGGACGTCGCCGACACCATCCTCGTACCGAATCCCTGAACACTCGGAGTCCTGCAATGCACGAAAACGCGCTCAACGATCGTATCGCCCTCATCACCGGGGCCGGTGATGGAATGGGACGCCAGCATGCGCTTCTGATGGCCGAACGCGGGGCTGACATCGCGATCGTCGACATCAACAAGGGCGGTGCAGAGGAGACCGCCGCCGGCGTGCGTAAGCTAGGTCGCCGCGCCCTCGTCGTGGAAGCCGATGTGGCGCAAGTGGCGCAAGTCGAGAAGGCCACCGCCGCCGCGCAGCGCGAATTCGGGCGCGTCGACATCCTCGTCAACAACGCCGGTTATGGGCAGCGGGCGACGACGCCGGAGATCGGCGAGGCCGATTTCGATCGAATGTTCGCGGTGCACGTGAAGGGATCGTTCTTCTTCACGCGCGCGCTGATCGGTGGAATGAAGGACCGGCGGCGTGGCAAGATCATCAACATCTCATCGATCTGGGGCATGACCGGCGCACCGGTCGCCTCGCACTATTGCGCGGCGAAGGCCGCTCTGCTTGGTTTCACCAAGGCCTGGGCCAAGGAATTCGCGCCTTGGAACATACATGTCAATGCGGTGGCGCCAGGCGGTGTGCGCTCGGGCGGCCCGGTAAAGCTCGATAATCCGGAAATCCTCCGCGCCAAGGAGGAGAAGGTCCCGTTGAAGCGCTATTGCGATCCGCGCGAGATTTCCTACGCGGTCGCCTTCCTGGCCTCGCCGGAGGCGGATTTCATTACGGGACAGGTTATCTCGCCCAATGGGGGCGAAGTGATCGTGGGCATCTGATATCAGGAAAACACGACATGCATTTCGGACTCTTCTGCCTCAATCCCCAGCGCGATGCCGCCAAGAGCCCGCGCGAGATTTATCGCGAGGCGCTCGATCAGGTCCGCATGGCGGAGCAGATCGGCTTCGATATCGCCTGGTTCGCCGAGCATCACTTTTCGAACTACTGCCTGTGTCCATCGCCGGTGACGATGGCGACCTATATGGCGGGTCTCACCAAACGGATCAGGCTCGGAACCGCCGTGATCGTCGCGCCCCTCTATCATCCCCTGCGCATGCTCGAGGACGTCGCAGTGCTCGATCAGTTGAGCGACGGCCGCGCGGTGCTCGGGTTCGGCAGTGGCTATCAGCAATACGAGTTTCACAAATTTGGCGTGGACCTCAAGGCCGGTCGTGACATTTTCCTCGAGACCATGGAGGTGACGGAGCAATTCATCGAGGCCGGCGCCGTCGACTACGCGGGAAAACACATCAAAGTTCCAAAGACGCATTTCAGCATCCGCCTGCTGCAGCGCCGGCCCGCGATCTACGTGGCCGGGCTCGCCGGGGATCCCGAGACGCAAGCGCGGTCGGCGAACCGCGGCTATGTGCCGTTCTTCACGACGGGGTGGAACACCCTAGAGGACATTCGGAAGACCCGCGATAAGGTTGCCGCGGCCTATGCCGCCACTGGTGGTAAGCGTGACGATCCACCCTACGCCACGCAGCGCTATGTCTTCGTGACGGATGACCGGGATGAGGCACTTCGAGCGGCAGAAGGCGCGCGCTACATCCGCCGTGTCGCTCTCTCGATGCGCAATCAATACGCCCGCGTCCATGGCGCTTGGCTCGAGGAGATTCCAGCGCCCGATGAGCCGCCGCTGGAGATGATTGCGGAACGGCTGATCGTGGGTAGTGCGGAGCGCTGCGCGGCGAAGCTCGTAGAGGAAATCACGGAGCTGCGGCCGACCCATATCAGTTGTTTCATGGCGATCCCCGGCATCGAGCCGCGCCGCATCCTCAAAAGCATGGAGCGATTCGGCGCGGAGGTGATGCCCGCGCTCTCGAAGCATTTCGGCGGTCTCGAACGCATCGGCGCGGCCGAACCACGGTCGCCGATCGCGGCTGCCGCCGAATGAGCGGAAGCTTAATACGCCGTTCTTCGAAAGCACGCCAAGAGTCGAATGAGCACCGCCCATTCGTCCTGCGGGCGTTGACCTTCTAGGTAGGCAACGGAGCTAGCCCGGCGCCCAATCGGTCAACAACCTTGGCGCCGAACGGTGTTGGCGAAATACAGGGGCTGCGAGGGTGAAACTCCGGCAGCGCCAGTCGCGTCGCCATGAAGCGCTTGCCGTAGCAGAGCATGTGCTCGGGCGAGTGCGTCATGAAATGGAGGAGGGGTAGAATCTCGCGATGAATGCGCTCGGCCTCCGCCTCGCCGGCGGACGTTGCCGAGCACATTGCCTCGTAAAGACGAACCTGAAGGTCGATGCAATCGGGTGCCGGGACGCAGCCAACGCAGCCGGCTCTGAGACTCATCGGCAGTTCCTTTCCGGCAAGGCCCGAGAACACGTCATAGACACCCTCGGTTTCTTCGATCGTCTGGCGAACGGCCGTGACGGGGCCTTCTCCCTTGAGCAGCCGGACATTCGGGTGATTGCGGTTGAGCGTCCGCAGACCAGCATTGGTCAGCCAGACGTCTAGGTTGACGGGGTTGTTTTGGATTGCCACCGGCACCGTAGCTTTCTCCGCGACAGCGCCGAAAAAGTGCACCAGTTCGGCCTCGGGTGCACCCTTTACCGGCGGAGGCTGGAGAATTACCCAGGCAGCCGATGCTGCCTCAGCCGCTCTCATGAATGCGATCTGCCCGGAGATGCTTGGCTCGGGGACCGTAACCGCCAGCGGTACTCGGCCGGCAACGCTCTCCGCGACGTGCTCCAGGACCGTCAAGCGCTCGCGGACATCCATTTTGTTAAATTCGCCGACAATGCCGAGAATTGCGATCCCGTGCGCGCCGGCCTCGATGCAGGCGTCGACCTGCCGGCGCATAGCCGCGCGATCAAGGTTCCCCGCCGCATCGAAGAAGGTGTAGAGCATCGGATAGATGCCGTGGAATCCTGTCTTTGCCATGTCAGTCCGTCCTTGGATAGCCCGATCGATCAGCCGAGCCGCTTCTCCCCCTCGGCGCTTCTTCCCGTCAGTTCAGCGCGTCTCCGCCACTCGATGAGCTGATAGACTCCGAGAACGCTGAACGTCACGGCCAGCATGACGGTACCGATGGCATTGACCTCGGGCGTCAGCTCGAATTGCAGCATGGAGAAGACGAGAACCGGCATCGGCTGCTCGCGGGCGGTCGACCAGAACATCGAGCCGACGACCTCGTCGAAGCTAACCTTGAAGGCGATGAGCGCGGCGCCCACGATAGCGGGCAGCATCAGCGGCAGCGTGATCTCTCGCAGGGTTTGCATCGGCGTCGCGCCGAGGTTTGCGGCGGCGTCTTCCAGCGAACGGTCGAAGCCATAGAGCCGCGCGCTAACAATCGAGAAGACATAGGGCAGGATTAGCACGGAATGGCCGATGACGAGCGCGAGCGTGCCGCGCGGGATGCGCAAAAGTACGAAGAGGATGAGGAGCGCAACCGATATGATGATCTCGGGCACGACGATCGGAGCGTAGAGCGCCGCCTGCAAAGCTGCTTTGCCGCGCATCCGCCCACGCACCAAGCCAAATGCCGCCAGGCTGCCAAGGAGAACAGCCATCGCGGAGGCAAGGATGCCGAGGACGATGCTGAATCGGAGCGCCGCCAAGACCGGAGCATTTCGCACGAGATGCTCGTACCAGCGCAACGTGAAATGTCCGAAGTCGATGACGCTGATGTTCTCGCTGAAGCTCAGTAGCACAACCGCAACGATCGGCAGGAAGAGGAAGACGTATATCGCAGCGACAACGGCCCTGAGCGCCGCCCGTCCGCCCACACCTGGGGGGCGCCGCTGCGCACGGCCTCTCATCGCGCCGGTCCCCAGAGGCGATCGAGCCCGACCAGCCGGTTGAAACACGCGAGCAAGACCAGAACGAGGCCCAGCAATACCATCGAGAGCGCGGCGCCGAACGGCCAATCGAACGCCTCCATGAATTGCCCCTGAATGAGATTGGCGATCATGAGCGTGCGCTCGGAGCCGAGCAGTGCGGGGGTGATAAACGAGCCGAATCCTAGAATGAAGGTGAGAAGCGCGCCGGCCGCTACGCCGGGTAGGCTGAGCGGCAGGACGACCTCGAGGCAGGCGCGGAGCGGGGACGATCCGAGATTTGCCGCTGCCTCGACGAGTCGCCGATCCAACCGCTCAAGCGTCGCGTAGATAGGCATGACCATGAAGGGAATGAGGACGTGCACGAGGCCGATCACCACGGCGAACTCGTTGTAGAGCAGCTTGAGCGGTTGGTCGATGACACCGATTTGCAGCAGGAGCCGGTTGAGAACTCCGGTGTCCGCCAGAATGGCCACCCAGGCGAAGTTTTTGACGAGGATGCTGCACCACCACGGTATGATCAGGAGCACGAAAAGTGTCACCCGCCAGCGTGTCGCCACCAGCGCGAGGTAGTAGGCAACGGGATAAGCGACCAGAA
Source organism: Allostellaceae bacterium (assembly GCA_035581425.1). Classification (GTDB taxonomy): domain Bacteria; phylum Pseudomonadota; class Alphaproteobacteria; order ATCC43930; family CGMCC-115725; genus DASZHJ01. Next base: position 35,437 of record DATJVP010000103.1, read on the forward strand.
GTGTCGCAATCGTGACGATTACGGCGATGCGGAGCGAGCGCAGAATCGCCCAGACGTAAAGGGTCGAATCGCCGATGCGAGAATAATTTTCGGCCGAAAGGCCGAACTCGATCCCGCCTCCGGGCTCGCGGGTCGCGAGGCTGTAGGCAAACACCGCGATCATGGGCAGCAGGAAGAACACGCCGAGCCACGCGAGCGGAGGCGCCAGTGCCGCCCATCCGGTTCTTGGAGTTTGACGGCGTTTCATTGCCGTCCGCTCGCGGAATCGATTGAACCCGCGGAATAGGCAAGTGCTGCATCGGCGGTCCAGCCGAAATGCACCTGCGCCCCATTCTCAGCCCAAACCGGCGGTGCACCCGCTAGATCTGCGATGACGACGCGTTCGATGGCTCCTACCTTCAGATAGAGCCGTGTGGTGGCTCCGAGAAAAGAGCGCTCCGAGACGGTGGCGGCGAACCAGTCGCCATCCACTTGAGGCACGCGGGCGAGCCCAATGGCCTCGGCGCGGACCAAGACCATTACGGCGTCGCCGGGCTGCGGTGGGCATTCGGGCTCCGCAGGCTGCGCCGCAGCAGTGGCGGCCCCGTCGAAGAGGCGAATACGCAAGCGCCCGTCCGGCTCGACGGCGGCGACCACAGCCTCAAGGAGATTCGACTCACCGATAAAATCGCCGACAAAGGCCGAACGCGGAGCGCGATAGATCTCCTCGGGCGGTCCAGTCTGCTCGACACGGCCGCGGTTGAGGACGATGACCGTATCGGACATGGACATCGCCTCCTCTTGGTCGTGCGTGACGTAGATTGTGGTGATCCCGGTGGTACGCTGTAGACGTTTCAATTCATACCGCATCGCCTTGCGCAATTTGAGATCGAGAGCGCCGAGCGGCTCGTCGAGCAGAAGAACCTCTGGCTTCAGCACCAGGGCGCGAGCAAGCGCCACGCGCTGCTGCTGGCCGCCGGAGAGTTGCTGCGGATGGCGCTCCTCGAACCCCTGGAGCCCGACCATGGCGAGTGCGTCTTTCGCCCATGCCGCAATCTCGGCAGGCGTCCCGAGCTTGCGCATGCGCAGGCCGAACATGACGTTCTGCAATACGGTGCGGTGGGGAAAGAGCGCGTAGCCCTGGAACACCATCGCGAGATTCCGGCGGTATGCCGGCAAGTCGAGGCAGCTCTGGCCGGCAATACGTACATCGCCCTCGTCTGGAAACTCGAATCCGGCGATGGTGCGGAGCAGCGTGGTCTTGCCGCAGCCCGAGGGGCCCAGCAGCGTACAGAACTCACCGCGATTGACGGAGAATGATACGTCATCCACCGCGAGCGTATTGCCGAACCGCTTGCTAACGCCGGCCAGCTCAATGATCGCCTGGCGGTTCATGCCAATTCGCCGGGAGCGTCGCTATCCGCCGCTCTCAGGATGACATGATCTCCTTCACCTTGTCGTTCCACTTGCCGACGTTGGTGTCCCAGTAGACGGGATCGGCGAGCGTCGCTCCCTTGAACTCGCCGGTCGGGTCGTAATCCGGGATCGTGTCCTTGATCTCCTGCGTGGGCTGTACGTTCCGAGTGCCGACGGCAAATCCGAAGGCGAGCGAGGCGGCTGTCGCAATTTCCGGCCGATAGAAGAAATCGATGAACTTCTCGGCCGCAAGGCGATTGCGGGTGCCCTTCGAGATCAAGAGCAGATCGGCATTGAGATGCCAGCCCTCCTTCGGCAGCACGAAGCGGACATCGAGGCCGCGGCGCTTCAAGGCGACCGTGCGGCCGCCGTTGAACGGCGATATCGTGATCGTCTCGTTGACGAAAAGCTCCTGGCCCTCGGCGAGATTGCCGTAGTAGCGGCCCACGACCTTGCGCTGCTCCGCGAGAGCCTTCCAGATCGCGTCGAGGTCCTTAAAGTTGTTCATGTCCTGGTGGGTGTAGAAACCCGCATTGAGCATCATCCACTGCGTGATGCTGAAAATGCCGAGCTTCCCGGTGAATTCGGGATTCCAGAGATCCGCGACGCTATTGATCTCGCGCTTGATGAACTTCGCGTTGTAGGTGATGCCGCGTGCGACGTATTGGCCGGGCGCGCCATGCACGTCGGAGCCGGGATCCCACGGTACGGTGTGGTCCAGCTTGTTGAAGATGGGCAGCACGGTCTTGAGATTTGGGATGTTCTCAACGCGTAGGGGTTCGACCAGGTTTTGCTTGATCGCAGAATACGAGAAGGAGAGGTCGTTGAAGCAGAGATCGATATCAGGAGCGCCACCCATCGTCGCGGCGCGCAGCTTGGTCAGCATCTCCGCTTGGTTGCCCGTGACACCCATGGTCACGCGAACTCCGTACTCCTTCTGGAAGGGCTCGACGACCGTCGTGCGCACAGCGTCGGCGAAGGAGCCGCCCCAGGTCGTGATGACGAGTTCGTTTGTCATCTTGTCCTGCGCGAATGCCGGGCTGGGCATCAGGAAATTGGCCGCCGTGAATCCCGTGAGAGCGCCGCCTGCGCGCAGCACGTCCCTCCGCGAGAAGCTCCGTCGCGAGGGGCGATCGGTTGGCGAACTCGTCATGCGATTTCCTCCCGTTGAGGTTGCACAGGCGCGGGTTAGAGCACTAATCTGCACCCTATTAGTTAAATGCTATTGGCCATTGCTTCACCACGTCAAGTTCAGCCGCGGTATTGCAAGCATTCGTTGAAGGGCAGGTGGCTTGTGTCTGGCAAAGAGGAGTGACACTCTCGCAGGCCGAGCGGAGCGGCAGGATGCACATCAGTTCGATTGCGGCATTTCCCGTCAAGTTCGACGAGGGCGATTTCTTCGGCGGCAAAGGCGCCTTTACGCCCAAATCCGCTGCGGCGGGCCCCTATCTAGTACAGCCGGGATGGCGCGGCATTTATTCGCCGCGCATCGAGAGCATGATCGTTCGCGTCGAGACCGATGCGGGGCTCGTTGGCTACGGCGAGGGCCAGTCTCCGATCGCGCCCGAAGTGAGCGCCACGATCGTCCGCCGCATCATTGCGCCGACGCTCGTGGGTCGCGATCCCCGGGCGACACGCGTTCTCCGCCGCGAGATGTATGATCTCATGAACCTTCGCGGCCACACCGGCGGCTTCATGCTCGATGCGATCGCGGCCGTCGACACCGCGCTCTGGGACATTGCTGGCAAGGCCGCCGGCCTCCCGATCCACCGTCTGCTCGGCGGGCCATGCCGTGAAGAAATTCCCGTTTACGTCTCGGGAATTCGCGGTGAGTCGCTCTCGGATAAGCTCGCTACCATGCGCGACTTCATGGCGCAGGGCTTCCATGCATTCAAGCTCTTTGGCGGATTCGGTGTCAAGGAGGACGCCGAGATGGTGGAGGCGCTGATCGCAGGCGCGGGTGGAAAGGCGCAGGTAGCGATGGACGCCCTCTGGAAATACGACATCAACGACGCGCACCGCCTTGGCCGCATGCTCGATCGCGCGGGGGCGATGTGGTTCGAGGCACCATGCGAGCCCGAGGACCTCCGCGGCACCGCCGAGCTCGCGCGGGCCCTGGACATGCCGATCGCTGTCGGCGAGGCGCTGCGCAGCCGCCTCGAATTCCTGCCATGGCTCGAGGCGCGCGCAATCGACCTCGCGCAGCCTGACATCGGTCGGTGCGGTATTTCCGAAGGCATGGCGATCGTCGATCTCGCAGAGACCTTCCACATTCCCGTTGCCTTGCACATGGGGATCGCGTCACCGATCATGATCGCGGCATCGCTGCAGATTGCTGCCGCTGCGCGGCAGGTGAGCCTGCTGGAGTATCAGCCTGTCGTCCTGGGTGTTGCGAACCGGCTATTGACATCGCCGATCCAATGCGAGGGCGGCCGCATGCACGTTCCTTCAGGTGCAGGGCTCGGCATCGAGATCGACGACGTGGTGCTCCGACGCTTGACCGCGAAGCCCTCTGGCGAAGGGTATCAGGGCGCATGACGATCTCCGTCCGACCGCTTCACCCGAGCTTCGTAGCGCAGATCGATGGCATCGATCTGCGCGAGCTGCCTTCCTCCGACACCGTGACGGAACTGGTGGCGGCGATTGACCGGTACGCGGTGCTGGTCTTCCCGGGCCAGGAGATCGACGACGAGCAGCAGCTCGCCTTCGGCGCCTGCTTTGGGCCGCTGGAGAGCGCGACGTTCATTCATCTCAAAGACCGCGATCACCGGCGGCGGCATCGACAGATCAATTACGTCACCAACTTGGGGCCCGATGGTCAACTTCTCCCGCAGGACGACCGCGTTCGAATGTACCAGCTCGGGAACCGTCTGTGGCATACTGATAGCTCGTTCAAATCGATCCCGGGCCGCTATTCGCTGCTGCACGGCCGCATCGTTCCGCCCGAGGGCGGCGAGACCGAGTTCGCGGATCTCCGTGCCGCATACGATGCTTTGCCCGAGGCGATGAAGGCGAAGCTCGAGGGATTGGTCGCGCCGCATTCGCTTCAGCACACGAATCGACAGCTCGGCTTACCCGACTTCTCACCGGAGGAGCAGGCCGCAATGCCGCCGGCGCTCCGTCCCCTGGTCCATCGCCTCCCCGGCTCCGGGCGCAAAACGCTCTACCTCGCCTCGCACGCCATGTACATCAAGGGTTGGCCCGTTCCGGAGGGGCGCGTACTGCTCAACGACCTGATCGAGTTCGCGACGCAGGCCGATTTCGTCCATCGACACCAGTGGCGACGCGGGGATCTCGTGATGTGGGACAATCGCTGCACGATGCACCGCGTGCGCGCGTTCGACGATGTGAAATACCGCCGCGAACTGCGCCGTGTCATGGTGCAGGACGTTGGCCGCAGTCTGAATGGCGCTCCCATGCTCGCGACCGTTACGAGGGAGGCGCCCCCTTGATCGGCGCGATCGATGTCGAGGCATACGAGCGCGACGGCTATCTCGTCGTTCCGGGCATTCTGAATTCTGCCGAGGTCGGGCGTCTGAGGCGAGTGACGGACGAATTTCTCGAGCGCTCCCGAACGGTAACCGCGCACACGGAGATGTTCGATCTCGAGGACGGACACACACCGTCGGAACCGAGGCTGCGCCGTATCATATCGCCGCATCGCTGGCACGCCGCCTATTCCGAGATCGTCAGGCACCCAGGGATAATCGCTGCCTTGCGCGCCCTCTGGGGCCCCAATATCCGCTTCGACCAATCGAAGCTAAACATGAAATCGGGTGAATTCGGCTCACCCGTCGAATGGCATCAGGACTGGGCCTTCTACCCGCATACAAACGACGACCTCGCCGCGGTCGGAATAATGATAGACGACTTCGATCGCGAGAATGGCCCCATGCTGGTCTTGCCGGGGAGTCATAGGGGGCCGATTTACGATCACCACACCCGAGGGCATTTCTGTGGGGCCATCGATATCAGTCGAGCCGATCTCGATGTATCGCGCGCTGTGCCGTGCTTGGGTCGGGCAGGCTCGATCACGATCCATCATGCGCGGCTCGTGCACGGCTCTGACACCAACCGTTCGAGCCGGCCGCGGCGATTTCTTCTGCATCAATATCGGGCGGCCGATGCGTGGCCCTTGATACGGCGGCCTGAGACTTGGGAAAGCTGGACCGAGCTACTTGTCTCGGGAGAAGAGACGTTGATGCCGCGCTTGACCCCGGTACCCGTGCGCCTGCCGCTTCCGACAGCCGAGTATCAGGGGTCGATTTACGAGAACCAGCGGCGTCTGCAAGCACGCTATTTCGCGGGGCCCTCCGCGACCCCTCAATAGGGGCCGCCGCGGTTTCACCCTATGACCTGCGGGGCAGGGCTTCCCGAAGATCGGGGGATGGAGCCGTGATTGCCGTCGCGTCCGTTGCCCTTTTCTCCGGACTCCTCATCGGCAGTATCGGAATCGGCGGGGTCGTCCTCGTGCCCGCGCTCACTCTGATGGGCATCGAAATTCACGAAGCCGTCGCCGCAAGCCTCTTCTCGTTTGTCTTCAGCGGAATTGTCGCGACGGCAGTCTATTCATGGCGTGGCTCCATTGATCTTCGCCCGGCTTTGCGGATCGGGCTTGGCGCATTGCCGGGCGCCTATGGAGGATCAGTCATTGCCGGCATGATCGGCGCCGCCGGTCTTCAAATGATTGTCGGAAGCGCGGTTGTCGCTGCCGGCATCCGCACCCTGCGGCCATCCCTGCTGGGAGCGGGTCCCGATCGATCGCTTGATGTAATTCCGCTCATCTCCATTGGCTTTGGTGTTGGCGTAATTTCTGCCATGACCGGAACTGGTGGAGCGCTCCTCCTCATGCCTCTCCTCATGATTTTGCGCGCGCCGCTGCTTCTTGCCATCGGTCTGGCACAGGTCGTCCAGCTGCCCATCGCCGTCGCCTCTTCTCTCGGCAATCTGATTGCGGGCACGCTGGACACGCGGCTTGCGGCTGAGGTTACCGTCGGTGTTGCGATTGGAACACTCGGTGGCGCGATGGCAAGCAACATGATTCCGAAATGGCTGCTGACTCGCGCAGTCGGCCTCGCATTGCTGTCTGTGGGCATTCTTCTGATCGCGCAGTCGACGCGCGCGCTGATTTAAAGCGAGATGAACCAGGCTGAGACCCAGCTGGTCAGTTGGCGTTTGGCCAGCGGCTAGGCGGCGTTAGCCCAAGCCGAGCGCTCATGCGCTGCACCGACGCATGAGCCGCCGCGAAGACGCAGGCTTCGTCCGTTAACGTCGAGCGTCCGTTTCGCAGAACGATCTGACCGTTGACGAGCACAGTATCGGCCGTGGGGCCGTGACCGACGCAGATCAGCTGATGCGCGGCGTCGACTCCCGGCGCCAATTCCGCCAGCGTGCTCCCGCGCAGCACGATATCGGCGCGCTTGCCTGATTCCAGGCTGCCGATGATGTTGTCGAGACCTGCCGCACGCGCGCCACCGATTGTCTGCATCTCAATCACGTCTTCGGAAACCAGCGCATATCCAGCCTCCGCCCCCAAATGAAGTGCCAAAAATCCGGAATCGCCGGCGGAGCTCTGGCGTGCAGAATCGGTGCCAAGCGCTACCGAAACTCCTTTGCGCATCATCTCCGGGATACGCGTGCGCTGGCGCATCGGAGTACCTCTGGACATATAGGCGAGCGGACACCATACGATCGAAAGACCGGAGGAGCGGATCACCTCGAACTCTTCGTCACGGATCAGGTTCATGTGAACAAAGGTCGTATTGGGCCCAATCGCGCCGATCTCGGCGAGGTGGAGGAAGCGCGGCTTGCGCCAGTGCTTCTCCATGGCGACTGCGAGGTCGAGATCGAAGCCGATGTGACTGTTTAGGATCACTCGCTCGCGATCTGCGAGCGCCTTGGCGGCACGATAAAGCTCGTCGGAGGCCGTTCCCTCTCCGTAAAGTGCGACGTGACCGTGCACAATCCCGTCACGATCGCGATTGCGGAACAACTGGCCACCAAGCAGCTTGAGACAGCGCTCGCGATCGGGGGGGACGCGCGCTGCGAGCTTATCGCTGCGCAATCCCGGGATCGTATCCATGAGCGACATGTCGTCCCAGAGGTAAGGGTCGGCGAGAGAGCAGCGCACACCGGTCGCCTGTGTCGCGGCTGCAATCGCGTCCGGCTCGAATGCGCTGCCGGGCTCGACGAACGTGGTGATCCCATGCCGCAGCATTTCGATGCAGGCGAGGCCCGTTGCCGCATGCTCATCCTCGGGGCGCAAGGCAGCCTTCCAGTCCGCATAGCTGGGTCCAGTTCCACCTCCCTTGCTGGCGTCGCCCCGGAAGAACCCGCGGCAGGTCTGTGCGTTCACATGCAGATGGGCGTCGATGAATCCCGGGTGCACGACGGCGCCTTGCGCATCGAGAACACGCGCGGCGCGCCAATCCCTCAAGATCTGAGCCTCGGGACCCACCGCCACAATACTGTGGCCGCGCACAGCGATCGCGCCCGTCGGATAAGTCATGCGCTGTGCGTTCATCGTCAAGACGTAGCCGTTGCGAACGATGATGTCGCACGATTGAGGTGCCGGTACGGACATCTAGCGGTCTCCCTCTTTCAGTTTAAGCCGCCAGTCGGGGCATTTCGCCGCCAGCGCTCCAGCACACCCATGTCGATCTCGACGCCCAACCCGGGTCCTTCGGGAGGATAGGAGAAGCCGTTCTCGATCTTGAGCGGCCGCGTGAGCAAGTCCTCCTCGTGGTAGAGCACGCCGCAGGTGTCGCTGTCGGGGCCAAGGTTGGTCATGGCGACGCCGAGGTGAATCTGGGCGGCCGTGCCGATCCCGAATTCCGGCATGCTGCCGATCATGCAGGGAATGTTCGCGGCCTCGCACATCGCGAAGATGCGTGTCGCGTTGAGAAGACCGCCCGCCTCGGTTACGTAGACGTTCGCGATATCGGCCGCACCGCGGCGAATGACATCCATGGCGCTTCTTGGGTTCCGAATACTCTCATCCGCCATCAGGGGCACCCCGATCTCGCGCCGAACTTCCGCCATACCGTCGAGATCCTGCGCGGGCAGCGGTTGCTCCACCAGTTCGAGGTTCCACTCTTCCATTGCGTGGATTATGCGGATTGCATGCTTCGCATTTGGCCAGCCCATGTTGCCATCGACGCGGAGCTTGATATCGGGTCCGATCGCCTCGCGCACGAGGCGGACGGCTGCGATGTCCGTCGCGGCCTCGTTGCCGACCTTCACCTTGACGGTCCGGTGGCCCGCCCGAACCCGCTCGCGCGCGAACTCCGCCATTTGCGCGGGGTCGCCAAAGGGCACGGAATAGCTAAGCGGAATGCGATCCCGCACCTTTCCCCCGAGAAGATTGTAGACCGGAGTGCCCAGCGCCTTTCCGACGATGTCCCAAAGCGCCATCTCGAGACCTGCCTTGGCTTCCTCCACGCCATCGAGCGCGCGATCCATCTTCTGCACAAGATAGGCGATCCGGAACGGATCCTCGCCGACCACGGCCGGCACCAGCGCCCGCTCGAGATCGTGGCGAAGCAGCGCACCGCGCCGCTTGAAAACGCTCGAGACCTCGCCGATGCCGGTGATGCCGGCGTCGGTGTCCACGAAGACGACGGTATAGTCGGAGACCGCCGCGGGGCCGAGCGCTGTCCGAGTGATGCCACCGTAAGCCCGCCGGCGCGGACACCAAACCGGCACCGTGCGGACCTGGTTGATCTTCATGGCCGCTGCTCTCCCCAAGCATCCGTTGACCAAGTGTTCAGAACTCTCTATGAGTTCACAGTGGTTGTCCAGGGGCCGCGATGACTAAGACTTGGCCGAAGCCTATCGTGCAAAGCCTGCCGGATCAGGTGGCGCAGACAATTCTTCAGCGCATCGCGGCCGGCGAGCTGCGGCCCGGCAATCGCCTTCCTGCGCAACGCGAACTCGCGGAGTCGATGGGCGTCGGGCTATCCGTGATCCGCGAGGCCGTGCAGCGCCTCGAGGCCCTCAACATCGTCGAGGCGAGCCACGGAAGCGGCACCGTCATTCGCCCCTTCCGCTGGATGCCTCTTATCTACGATCCCACGCTGTTCGTTTTGGCGATGCAGCGCATCGGGGTGCGGGATTTGTGGGAGACGCGACGCCTCCTCGAGGGGCAAGTGATCCGGCTCGCAGTCGAACGCGCGACGTCTGCCAATCTCAAGGCGATGCGCGATGTGCTCGAGCGCGCCAATCCACTGCCACGGGACTACGAAGCGAGCCAGGTTCTCAATCGCGAATTCCATCTGGCGCTCGCGCGCTCGACTCAGAATGCGGTGCTGGAGGATCTGGTTGCACCGCTGCTGGAAATTCACACCGATGGTGTCGCGCATCGATTCACGAAGGACCACTGCCGCCTGACGTGGGAAGCGCACCAGGCGATCTACGACGCCGTCGCCGCGCGCGACGTTGCCGCGGCCGATCATGCGATCACTGCCCACTTCGAGGTGGGCCCGATCGCCCTCGCGGAGGTCGAGGCACGAACCCGAGAGATTGCTGCGAAGCGACGAAAAAGGCGGGCCCGCAGATGAGGGCGGTTCCGCTCATCGTCGACAGATACCGCTAGGCCGCGAGAGCGCCCGATGCTCCGCTTCGATACGGTCATCGGCGATCTTCCGCTGCTGCTCCTCGGAATACCGCTCACACTTGGCATCACTGCCGCGGCTTTCCTGGCGGGAATGCTCGTTGCGTTGCCGATTGCGGTGGCGCGAATTCTCAGTCCTCGAATAATTGGACCGATCGCGCGCGCATGGGTCGAGTTCTTCCGTACCACACCGCCTCTGATGCACGTTGCTTGGGCCTACTACGCACTCCCCGTGATTGCCGGCATCCGGATTGGACCCTTCACGGTCGTCGCGGGTGCGCTTGCGTGCAGCACGAGCGCGGTGATGAGTGAGATCTTTCGCGGTGGGATTCTCGCGGTACCGCGCGGACAATGGGATGCGAGCCAGGTATTGGGGCTTGCCTGGTCTCAAAGGCTTTGGTGGGTCGTCTTGCCGCAGACCCTGCGACTGATCCTGGCACCCGGCTGCAACGCGCTTGTAGGGCTCCTGAAGCAATCGTCGCTGGCGGCAGTGATTGCGGTTCCCGAGATCATGAACCGCGGAATGATCCTGGCCTCGGAGACTTTCAGGCCGATCGAGGTTCTGACACTCGTGGCATTCATTTATTTCGGATTGACGTGGCCGCTCGTCCTGCTGGCAGGCACGCTCGAACGGCGCAGCGGCATGGCATTTCGGGGAGATTAGACCTGAGCAGGAGACGAATGAGCTTCGACCCACCGCGGGCCCCGCCCGCACCACAGGGAGTGACTGCAATGCGCAAACTTTTCCTTCTTGCCGCCGCGTTGACGGCAATTCTGAGCTCGACGGTAGCTGCGCCTACCAAGGCCCAAAGCGTTCTCGATGGGATAAAGCAGCGCGGAGAACTCCGCGTCGCAGGGGTCCTCTACCGGCCATTGATTTCGCCGCGGCCCAACGGCGAGTACGTCGGCGCCGACGTCGAGGTGATGAAGCTTATGGCTGCCGATCTCGGGGTGAAGCTCAACATCATCAACTCCGAATGGGCAACCGCCGTTGCGGGCATTGCGGCCGACAAGTGGGACATCGTCCCGGCCTTGTGCATCACGGACAAGCGCAAGGAGGTCGTGGATTTCAGCGAGAGCTATATAACTATCGCGCCGGTTTTCGTGGCCTTGAAGGGTAACCCAAAGGGCTTGAACACGGCCGACGACTTCAACCGGCCCGAAGTCGTATTTGCGGTTCCCTCAGGTTCTTGGTCCGAGTCGGTTGCGAAAGAGGGCGCGCCAAAGGCGACATTGAAGGAGTTTGGACAATCCACATCCTCGGACCTCATCCAGGAGGTCGTTGCAGGGCGCGCGGACGCCGTCGTGATGGACACGCCAATCCAGATAACGATGGCTCTTGCGGCATACGGCGACAAGCTGCAGGTAGTCCCGGGCGTCGACAAACCCCTGGACATAAAGGCTTGTCACGTTGGCTACGCATACAAAAAAGGGGACACCAAGATGCGAGACTACGTCGACGGGTTCATGAAGAAGATACGCGAGTCCGGCAAGCTGCAATCGATCATCAAGCAGTACATGACGCCCGAGCAAATCAAAGCCGCCGGCTAACTCCGGCAATAAGGGCATTGTCGTGCTCAGGCTAGATACGATCGTCGGGTATTTCCCTGACTATCTCTATGGCGCGCTGCTCACGATCGAGCTCGGCTTGGTAAGCACGGGCCTGGGCATTCTGCTCGGGCTCGCGCTGGCCCTTGCGCGACGGTCGCGATTTCGCCTCCTGAACCTGCCGACCTACGCCTACATCGAATTTTTCAGGACCACGCCGCCCCTCGTACAAATCGTCTGGCTCTATTACGGGCTTCCCCTGCTGTTTGGCTTCGACCTCGGCGCTTTCGGTGCTGCAGCGGTGGCGCTCGGTTTGAACATCGCCGCCTTTCTCGCCGAGATTTTTCGTGCTGGCATCGCCGGCGTGGATCGCACGCAGTGGCAGGCGGCTCGGGTGCTAGGTCTCGGGTATGTGGACACGCTGCGCTTCGTGATCCTGCCGCAGGCGGTGCGGAACGTCCTGCCGCCCATCGGCACTACGATCATCTATCTCATCAAGGACACCGCGCTTGCCTCGGCGATCGGCACACCGGAATTGCTCCGGGTTGGGCAGCTCGTCTCGAACGAGACTTTCCGGCCAGCGGAGGCGCTGACGGTTGTCGCAATCGCATACTTCGTCTTGACCTATCCGATCGCGCTGGGGTTTACCGCGCTAGAGCGGCGCCTCTCGATCACGCGGGCTTAGGATCTGCCGGAGATGGCCGAGCCGCTCATCGTTGTATCCGATCTCGTGAAGCGCTACGACGCAGATACCGTGCTCGATCGCCTCAACATTACGGTGGCAATGGGGCAGGTGATGGTCATAATCGGACCCAGTGGGTCCGGCAAAAGCACGCTCCTGAGGTGCCTCGCTCGGCTGGAGCCAATACAACGCGGCCGCATCCACATTGGTGGTGCGCTCGCGTCGATTGGGATCGAGGAGCCGCACTCTACCGCCGATGAAACGGCGACTGCCGACCTCCGCCACGACATCGGTATGGTCTTTCAGAGCTATAATCTCTTTCCTCATCTCTCGGTCCTCGACAACATCACGCTAGCGCCCAGGCGCGTGCTTGGCATGCGGCGCCCAGAGGCAAACGCCCTCGCGATCAGTCTCCTGAAGCGCGTCGGGCTCGAGGACAAGCGAGACGTCTTTCCCGCGCGGCTCTCCGGCGGACAACAGCAGCGAGCTGCGATTGCGCGTGCTTTGGCGATGCAGCCCCGCATCATGCTGTTCGATGAAGTCACGTCGGCGCTAGACCCCGAGCTTGTCGGCGAGGTTTTGAAGACCATGCGCGGGCTCGCGGACCAAGGCATGACGATGTTGGTGGTGACTCACGAGATGGGGTTCGCGCGGGAAGTCGCGGATGAGGTAATTTTCATGGACAAGGGCACGATCGTCGAGCATTCGTCTCCCGATCGAATTTTCGACAATCCCACCGAGACGCGCACCCGAGCATTCCTCGAGAGATTGCTTGAGCGCGAGGGCGGGAAGAGGAGGTCGTTGTGAGCGAAGTCGAATGGTGGCGTCTGAAGGCTGCAGAGATAAATTCGCTTGCCGCACGCGACGCGGTCGTAATCGTCCCAGTAGGCTCAACTGAGCAGCACGGGCCGCATCTGCCGACGCAAGTGGATTCTCTGCTCGTACGGGAGATCGCGATCCGCGCGGCGCGAATAGCATCGAGCGCGACCCCGATTGTCGTGACACCAACCGTTTGGAGCGGTCTCGCAGAGCACCATATGAGTCTCGGCGGCACAATCTCGTTGGATTTCGGTACCTTCCTCTCGCTGCTCCGTTGCGTCTGCCGGTCGCTGGTCCGCCAAGGGTTCCGGCGAATCCTGTTGCTCAATGGCCACGGGGGCAACATCGCGGCGCTGACTGTGGTAGTGAATGAGCTCGCTGTCGAGCTCAATGTACCACTTGCTACGACCTCCTATTGGCCATTGGCGAGCGAGTCGTTCGCAAGAATTCTCGAACGCCAGAAGACGGTTCGCCACGCTTGCGAGGCCGAGACTTCGATGTTGCTGGCGGTGGCACCCGACTTGGTCGATATGGCCAAGGCAGCCGGAGCGGTTGGTCCGACGAACCGGGAATTGGCTGAGGTCGTCGGGACGGATGCCGTCCATCGCTGGAGGTCTTTCAAGGCGCGCACATCCCATGGCGCGATTGGCGACCCGCGCACCGCCAGCGCGGAAAAAGGAGAGCGATTGCTGAGCGCGGCAGCAGATGCGGTATCCATGGTCGTTACGAATCTCGATTTCTGGTCGCTACCGTCCTGATCCGCGCTTCCGCGGAAATGCGCCGCTGACTCGGTATCGTGGTAAACTAAAAAACCGATAGGGGAAGGATTTGCGGGGAAGATGTTTGTTGGCGCGCGGCCGCTTGCCGAAGCCCAGTGCGCTTGAGGAGTTCGACCATATCGTCGCGCGATTCCTGTCGCGACGGGGATAATGGGACGACATGAAAGACACTAGGCCGACTCTCCTCGTCAAGGGCGGACGTATCCTCGACATCGAGTCCGACCCGCACCGGCCGACCGCGGCCGACATTCTTGTCGAGAATGGCGTCATTACCAAGATCGAGCCAGCATCTGCAGTGTGCCCCGCCGGCGCCATGGTCATCGATGCATCCGACCGGCTGGTGACGCCGGGCTTCGTCAATGCCCATTACCACTCGCACGACATATTGTTGAAGGGCTCCTTCGATCCGCTGATACTCGAGTTCTGGGCAGTAAATGCGCTGCCGCGTGTCTATCCGCCGCGCAGCGACGAAGAAGTACGCCTGCGGACGCTACTTGGTGCGATCGAGTGCATCCGCGGCGGCATTACAACCATCCAGGACATGCTGACGCTTTTCCCGCTGACCGCGCGCCAGGCCAAAGTCGTTCAGAACGCCTACGATGATGCGGGACTGCGCGTGATCCTCGGTCTCCAGCTTGCTGATGTTTCTCCATTTGACACGGTGCCTTATTGGCGCCAACTCATTCCGCCGGAACTCCGGGACTCCCTCGCAGCGCAACCTGCGCCGAGCGCGCCGCCGCCTCTGGAGGTCGCCGAGGAGATATTCGGCTCAAGTCAAGGCGAGCAGTCGATTGTCAAATGGGCAGTCGCGCCGTCGAGCCCAGAGCGGTGCACGCGACGGCTCATGCAGCAGCTGGCGGCTATCGCAGGTCGCCATGACCTCCCGATCTATTCGCACATTTACATATCACGCGCCGAGGCGCTGAACGCTCGTCGCGCATTTCCCCAACATGGCGGCTCCCTGGTTGCCTATCTCAAGGAACTCGGCATCCTCGGTCCGCGCCTGACGTTGGCTCATGGCGTATGGCTCAGCAATGGCGAGATCGACGTATTGGCGGACTCCCGCACGAACGTGGTTTTAAATCCCGTGAGCAACCTAAAGAACAAGAACGGCGTGGCGCCGATCCGAAAGCTAATTGACGCGGGCGTCAATCTGTCCCTCGGCTGCGATAACGGTAGTTGCTCCGATGCGCAAAACATCTTTCAAGCCATGAAAATGTTCACTTTGCTCGCCGCAGTCAGCGATCCGCGGGAAGGCCCGCCGACAGCGGTCGACGCGCTCCGGGCGGCGACATCAGGCGGATTGCGAACAGCAGGCCTTGCCGACCGCATTGGCGCAATTCGCGAAGGGATGCGCGCGGACCTCGTCATTTTCGATTCAACGGATCCAGTGTATCTGCCTCTCAACAGTGCGGCGCGTCAACTCGTCTACGGAGAAGGTGGGCGCGGCGTCGAGAGCGTCATCATCGATGGCCGAATTGTCATGTTGAACCGCAAGATCATGACGGTCGACGAGCTCGCGCTGCGGTCAGAGCTCGGTCATGTCGCCGCCGTATTCCAACGTGACGCGCAAGCGGTGTTTGCGCGCACCGAGCGCCTGCACGCTCACATCTCCGAAGCCGACCGGAGGATGTGGCAAGACGATCTCGGCTTCGATCGATATTTAGCACGTTAGTGGATCACACCTGATCCTCGGGGGGTCAGACTCCGAGATACCGATGCCGTGTTTGTGGATCCGCTGCTAGCGCGCCCGGGGTCGTCTCGAGGACTATGCGTCCCTTGCTCATCAGGTAGATGCGGTCGGCTAAGGCAAGCGCAAAATCGACCCGCTGCTCCACCAGCAGCAGGGCGGTGCCGCCCGCCTTTAGATCGCGAAGCAACGACAGCAAATCTCGCACCAAGAGGGGCGCCAAACCCTCGGTCGGCTCGTCCAGGAGGATCAGTTCGGGGTTGGCGACGAGAGCCCTCGCCGTTGCAAGCATTTGCTGCTCGCCTCCGGAAAGAAGAGCGGCCAAGTGCCGCCGTCGCTCCAGCAGATGCGGATAGGCGTCGTAAACGCGGGACAACGACCAGGCTTGGCTGCCGGAGGCATGCCGCTTCGACCGCGAGGCGAGCGATAATGTCTCCTCGACGGTAAGCGACCCGAAGAGCCGTCGCCCCTGCGGCACAAGCGCAATCCCGCGGCGCGAAATTCGCTGCGGAGGCCAACCGACAATGTCACATCCCCCGAATGCGATCCGACCCCGGCGAGGCGGCGTGAACCCGATGATCGAGCGTAGCATCGTCGTCTTGCCGACGCCGTTTCGACCGAGCACAGCTACCGTCTCATTGCTGGCGACCTTCAGCGACGCTCCCTGAACGATATAGCTGTGCTCACGATACGTGTGGATGTCGTCAACTTCGAGCATGCTCGCGTCCCGTCACGAACCGCCGAAGTAGATGGCCTGAACCGCCTGGTTCGACCTTACTTCGATTGCGGTTCCCTCGGCGACGATCCGACCCCGATCGAGGATCGATATGCGATCCGCCACGTCGAGCGCCACGTCGACGTCGTGCTCGATCATGAGGATGGAGACCTCCGGTCCTGGCGCCTTGATCACTTCGATCAAGTCGCTGGTCTCCGCGGCCGAGAGGCCGGCGGTGGGCTCATCGAGGAGGAGTAGACGCGGGCGGTGGGCGAGCGCCATGGCGATCTCGAGCTTGCGCTGATCGCCGTAGGAGAGGTCGCGCACGAGACGCTCGCGGCTGCCCGCGAAGCGCCAATCCGCAAGCAGCTCTTCGACCTCTCGCATGATGCCGGGGTAGCTCTCGGCGGCGCGATGAGGCGCGTATCGGATCGGCGAACGTGCCATCACGGCCAGATGGATGTTCTCAACGACGCTCAAATTGGGAAACAGCGACGTGATCTGAAACGTGCGCGATAGACCGGAGTGGGCCCGCCTATGTGGCGGGTCGTCCGTGGCATTGTTGCCGAACAGAAATATTTTGCCGCTGGTTGGTTTCGTTTGTCCGCCGATCATATTGAACAAGGTGGTCTTGCCCGAACCGTTCGGCCCGAGAAGGGCACGGCGTTCGCCAGCCTGCATCGTCAACGATACCTCCGCGACCGCAAATAACCCGCCGAAGGATTTTGAGACCGCTTCAAGACGCAATACAGACACCTATCGGCTGCCCTTCGGGCGCGCGAGCACACTGATGATTCCAGTCGGTGCAATCAACACGACGCCGATGTAGAGCAACCCCAGGATCAATGTCCAATGGAGGGTGTAGGTGCTCGCGAAGTTGCCGAGAACGGTGATCGTCATCGCACCCGCGACCGGGCCCCAGAGCGTCCCGGCACCGCCAAGTATGACCATCAACATAGCCTGAGCGGATGTGACGACGTGCGCTACATCGGGACTGACAAAGCCTTTGTGGTAGACGAAGAGAACGCCTGCAAAGCCGGCCCCCGCAGAGGCCATGACAAACGCCAAATAGCGGTGAAGCCAGACGTTGTAGCCCAGCGCGCCCATGCGCACCGAGTTGTCCTTTATCCCGCGCAGTGTTCGGCCGAATGGCGAGCCGACCAACAGACGCGTTGCGGCCAATGTTGCGACCAGGGCGATGAGGGTCAAGACGAAGTAGAGCCGCGGACCATCGAGGTGGACGATCGACAATCCGATATCGGGCGCCGGGATCCCTCTTAGACCGTCATCGCCTCCGGTCACATCGCGCCAGCTGTACGCGACCGCCCACGCAATCTGCCCAAGCGCTAGCGTGATCATAAGAAAGTAGGCACCCTTCGTGCGGAGCGCGACGACCCCGAAGATCGCACCGAGGATTGCGCCGGCTGCGGTTCCCGAGAGAGCACCGATCCAGAAACTATGCGTCACGTGCAGCGACACGAGCCCCGCGGCGTACGCGCCCGACGCGAAATAAGCGGCGTGCCCGAGGGACGGAAGGCCAGTGTAACCCAATAGAAGGTTCAGGCTCACAGCAAACACGGCGTTTATCAGGCCGTCGACCAAGACCTCCTCATAATACGGCGGCAATGCAACGCCGGCGATCACGACCAAAGCGATCGCGATCGCAGCGCCGACCGCTCGCATGGTTTGGCTCCCGGCGCGGATCACGACTCAGCTCCTGCCGAAGAAACCGCTTGGGCGGAATGCAAGCATCGCCACCATGGGCACGAAGACGGTAAAAAGGGCGAATTGCGGCATGAGAGCATTGCCGAGCGTGTTTGCGATGCCGATGAATAGACTGCCAACAAGCGCGCCACGCAGACTGCCGAGCCCGCCGATCACGACAACCGCGAAGGCAAGAAGGATCACGTCAAAGTCGGCTCCGGGATAGACGCCCAGCATTGCGCCGCCGAGCACGCCGGCCATTCCCGCCAGGGCCGCGCCAAGTCCGAATACGCCCGCGAACACCGCTCCTGTATTAATTCCGATTCCACGCGCCATCTCCTCGTCGTCGACGCTCGCGCGCACCCTCGCTCCGACCTTTGTTCGCCCGAGCAGGAGCCAGAGGATAACGGCAACCGCAATGCCTGCCATGGACAGGGCCATCCGATACATCGGAAAAACGATGGTGCCGAGTTTGATTGTGCCATCGAGGGCCTCGGGCCTCGGTAGGGTTTGAGGCAGACCACCCCACAAAGTCAGAGCGACGTCGGAGCACACCAGAAGAACTCCGAAGGAAAGCAATACCTGAGAGAGCTCGTCATGTTGAACGCGCCGGAGCAGCAGACGCTGTAAGATGACACCAAGGAGCCCTACGAGGATCGGTGCGATCGCCAAGCCGAACCAAAAGCTTCCGCTGCGCTCGATGACCGTGAGACCGATGTAGCCGCCGATCAAATAAAAGGACCCATGGGCGAGGTTGATGATCCGCATCAGGCCAAAAATCACGGACAAACCCGCCGACAGCAGAAACAGAACCATCGCCAGCGAGAGGCCGTTCAGAAGCTGGATCGACCAGAAGTTCATGACATCATCAGCATGCCGCCAACGGTGGCGATTGGGTTATCTCCGCGACACTCACCGCCACAAGAACGCGCGCCCGGTTATCATGAACCAGCGGACGAAGCCTCGTCGATCCGTCACTTCACCCAATCGTTTGCGATATCGGAATAATTCGGCATCGCCATGTAGTCTTTTGGACTCCAAGTATAAAATTGCGAGATGTTCTCGTACTTTGCGATTGCCACATTGACCGCATGTCCGTCTCGCTTCTCGACCTTGAAAATATAGGTGGTCTCGATGGGACTGTTCATGGAATCAAAGCGGAAGTGGCCGCGCGGCGCCTCGAACTCAGCTTTTCGCATCGCCGCGAGTAGTGCCGAGATGTTCGAGAAGTCTCCATTGATCGCTGCGACGGCGTCGTCGATCACTCGCGCGCCCACATAGGATGCCTCGGCGTAGAGCGTCGGGGTACGGCTATAGCGCTTACGATACGCGGCGACGAATGCATCGTTAGCGGGATTCGCCAGAGTGGCGGAATAGTGTCCAGCGCTAACGATCCCAATCGCGTCATCACCCTCTCTCTCTAGGATGAGGTCGTCTGTCAGCAAGCTCGTGGCGACAAGGGGGATCTTGCCCTTGAGACCATATTCGGAGAATTGCTTGACGAACTTCATCGCGTCCGATCCCGCGAAGACCGCAGCGATGGCATCTGCAGACGACGGGTCGAATGAGGTCAGGAAGGGGCCGAAGTCAGTGGCGCCGAGCGGAGGATAGATCGTCTTTACGATCTTACCACCGGCAGCAGTGAAAGTTCGATTGAATCCACCGGTTTGCTCGTATCCCATCGCGTAGTTGGGTGCGAGCACAATCAAGCGACGATATCCCTGGTCATAAAGCCATTTGCCGAGCGGGTGGCTGTCCTGGCTTCCCGATGCGTTTGTCCGAAAAATGTTCGGGGCCGCTTGCCCCTGCGTTAGTCCGTCGGCGCTGGCAACGGTCACGACCAACGGAATGTTCTGCGACACCACGTAGTCGCGAACCGCATATGCGACGCTTGACGAGACGATCCCGGCCAAAATATTGACCTTGTCCAATTCGACAAGCTTCTTGGTCTTGATTAATCCGACATCCGGCTTTCCCTGCGTATCCTCGTAAATCAGCTCGACCTTTTTGCCGGCGGCTTGGTTGCCATGCTCGGAGAAATATAGGTCGAACCCGTTACGCACCTCCTCGCCGATGATTGCATAGGGTCCGCTGTTCGGGCCGAGCACACCGATTTTGAGGGTTTGGGCGTGCGGGGCCTCGCCGAATGACGCGGCGGCGAGGACGAGGCCAACAAAAGCGACGAGAGCTTTGACACTTCGTGCCATCACTTGAGCACTCCCCTTAGGTGGCTCCGTCCGCAGACTTTCATAACATTCCCCTCATAATCGGATATCCGCGCCGCTCTCCGGCACTTCGGCTTCGTGGCATTCGGGGACGTGACCACGATAACCGGCCGGGATCAACACTCGTCGGCCGCGTCCGTCTCAACCTAGTCCCGCAGTGGCTCCATGAGTTCGAGCCGATTTCCGAACGGATCATCAACATAAATGCGATTGTAGCCTTCTAGCTGCTCATCGTTCCATGTGCGATATCCGGCGCGTACAAGTGCGGCAGTAAGAGCAGGCAGGTCCTCGACAATGAAAGCTGGGTGAGCCTTTCGAGCTGGGTGGAAATCCGCCTCCACGCCAACATGCACCTTGAGCGTACCCCGTTCAAACCAGCAACCACCACGCTTCGCCAAGTGTGCAGGCTTTTCTCGCTCCGGAATGCCGAGAACTGCCCCGTAGAACGCACGTGCGTCCGCCTCTCGGCCAGGCGGCATCGCCAATTGGATGTGATCTAGCGACACTATCCGCATGGCCTACTCGACTGCCGCGTCGGCGCGAGCGAGGAGCGAAGGCGGGATCGTGATCCCGAGCGCCTTCGCGGTCTTGAGGTTGACGACCAGCTCGAATTTCTCGGGCGACTGCACCGGAAGATCGGCCGGCTTGGCGCCCTGAGTATGCGATCGATATAGTCCGCCGCGCGTCGGCATTGCTCGACGAGGTCGACGCCGCAGTAAGGCAGACCGCCGCTCCTGGCGAAATCGGGGAG
>DATJVP010000104.1:0-54822 GCA_035581425.1 Allostellaceae bacterium
GAATGCGGCCACCCGATCCCTTCGGAGAGTGCGTCGCTCATTTCCGCGCGCTATTTGCGCCTGCCCCTCATTTTGGACGGATAGGCCATTTTAAGGATTTTCCACAATAGTGCCCGGTCTAGGCAGCGACGCGCCGCCGGAACGCTTGCGCTGGGGAGAGGCGCGTTGCTCCCGCGCAGCTATCGAGCATCCGAATCGGACCTCAAACGATGACCGCGATCTCCCAACCACCGGGCGATCACCAATGGCGCGGGCGCAAGTTCGGCCGCACGGCGTCGGCGCGCGCTAACCGTGCATCGCCGGGAGAGGAAGAACTCGCGGCCGCACCGCGCGGCAAGACGCGAGCCTCGTACTCCGGCGAGGTGATCTGCGGAACCGTGCAGGTCGCGGATGCGCTTGCGATCCTGCTCGTCGGTCTCGTCTCGATCGAGCTTTACGTCAACGCGCTTGGCTCCGGCGTGACGTTCTACGAACTCTATTGGCTCGCGATCGTGCTTGCGGCGATCGGCTTCGTCTACGCCCAGCGCAGATTCGGCGGCTACAAGATCCAGCGGCTCTCGCAGCTCACCTGGCAGGTCGGGCGGACCGCCTTGATCTGGGGTGGAACGCTATCGGTGCTGACGAGCCTGGGATTTGCCGCACGCGTGGTGCAGAACTACTCCCGCGTCTGGACGGTCCTCTTCGCGCTCATGTGCTTCGTCGCGCTCGCGATGGTGCGGATCGGGGCGGGGCTCATGATCGACCACTGGACCCGGACCGGCCGCCTCGCGCGCGCGATTGCCGTCGTCGGAGCGGGCGAGCTCGGGCAGCAGATCGTCGCCAAGATTCGCTCGACCCGCGATGCGCAGATCAGGATCGCCGGAATTTTCGACGACCGTCTCACGCGCATCCCGTCGGAGATCGCGGGTTGCCCGGTCGTCGGCACCACCGACGACCTCGTCAAGCAAGTGCGCCAGTCGCTGATCGACGAGGTCATCATCGCATTGCCGCTGCGCGCGGAGACGCGGATCGGCGAGCTCGTCACGAAGCTTCGCCCGCTCCCGGTCGACCTGCGCCTGAGTCTCGATCCCATCGCCGGCGTCTTTCCGATGCGAGGCATCAGCGAGACCGCGTCCGTCAGGATGATCGAGATCATCGACCGCCCGCTGAAGCACTGGAGCGGCGTCGCTAAGTGGATCGAGGACAAGGTCCTCGGCGCTGTCCTTCTGGTTCTGAGCTCGCCCCTGATGGCGCTCGTCGCGCTGGCGATCCGCCTCGACAGCAAGGGGCCCGCGCTCTTCATCCAGGACCGGTTCGGCTTCAACAACAACGTCATCCGCGTCTTCAAGTTCCGGACCATGCAACAGGGAGAGACCGACACAAGCGGGGCCAACCGTACCGTGCCCGAGGATCCGAGGGTGACGCGGGTCGGCCGCATTCTGCGCCGTCTCAGCCTCGACGAGCTGCCCCAGCTCATCAATGTCGTGCTCGGCGACATGTCGCTGGTGGGGCCGCGGCCGCATGTGATGGCAATGAAGGCGGGCGATCGGCTGTATCACGAGGCCGTCGGCGAGTATTTCCTGCGGCACCGAGTGAGGCCCGGCATGACCGGTTGGGCGCAGGTGCACGGCCTGCGCGGAGAGATCGACACACCGCAGCGCGCGCGCGAGCGCGTCGACTACGACCTCTGGTACATTGACAACTGGTCGATCTGGCTCGATCTCAAGGTTCTCTTCATGACTTTGGTCGTCGTGCTGCGGCGGCAGAACGCCTACTGAGTCCCGCATGCGCCTGCTCATCGTCGGCCTGAATTTCGCGCCGGAGCTCACGGGGATCGGCAAATACACCGGCGAAATGGCCGCGTGGCTCGCGCGCCGCGGCCACGAGGTCACGGTCATCACCACGCGACCCTATTATCCCGAATGGAAACGCCCGGGATGGGCGGGGTGGACCTGGCGTCGCGAGACCTGGGAGGGCTGCCGCGTCGTGCGCTGTCCGCTCTACGTGCCCAGGCGACAGACGGGGCTTCGGCGGATCCTGCATCTCGCTTCCTTCGGTCTCTCCTGCATTCCCGCGGCGCTCCTGCAGATCCTGCGCGGGCGGGCCGACATTGTGATGGTGACGGCGCCGACGCAGTTCTCCGCACCCGCGGCGTGGCTCGTCGCGCGCCTCATGCGCGCGAAGGCCTGGCTCCACGTGCTAGACCTCGAGCTAGACGTCGCTTTCGAGCTCGGATTCATCCGCAATCGTCCGATCGTGTCGCTCGGGCGCCGGCTCGAGCGATGGATGCTGCGCCGCTTCGATCGCGTCTCCACGATCTCCTCGCGCATGCTCGAGGCGATCGAGCGCAAGGGCGTGGCGCGAGACCGCCTGGAACTGTTCCCGAACTGGGTCGACACGGAGGCCTTCCGGCCGCTGCCGAGGCCCGTGGCGCTCCGACGCGAGCTGGGCATTCCCGAGGATCGCTGCTGCGTCCTCTATTCCGGGAGCATGGGGCGGAAGCAAGGGCTGGAGCATGTGATCGCGGCGGCGCGGCTGCTCGCCGCGGAAGGCGCGGGCGCTCCCTCCTTCTTGCTGGCGGGCGCGGGGCCGCTGCGTGCGGAGCTCGAGGCCTCCGCGCGCGGGCTCGACAATGTCCGGTTCCTGCCGTTGCAACCGGCCGAGCGCTTCAACGAATTCCTCAACGTCGCGGACATCCATCTGCTGCCGCAGCGGCGCGAAGCGAGCGATCTCGTCATGCCTTCGAAGCTCCTCGCCATGCTCGCCTCCGGCCGGCCCGTCGTCGCGATGGCGCCGCCGGATTCGGAGCTCGACCGTACGCTCGTCGAGGCCGGAATCGTTACTCCGCCCGAGGAACCCGCGCCGCTCGCTGCCGCAATTCGAGACCTCGCAGAGAATGCGGAACGGCGTCGGGAAATGGGCGAGGCTGCGGCGCGGCTCGCTCGACAGTCCATGCACTCCGAGACGATCCTGCGGGAGCTGGAGGGGAGGTTTGTCTCCTTGAGCGGCAAGTCGGCGCCTCGAGACTTGCGTGCGCAAGGCAGTCCTCTCTGATCGCGATGCAGGACACGCTCGTTGCGCTCACGAACTTCGGCGATCTCGCGGTGCTCCTTCCGCTGATCGCGGTGACCCTGCTCTGGCTGCGTCTTGCGCGCCTGCGGCGAGACGCGCTGTGGTGGGCGCTGACGGCGGGATTTTGCATGGGTGCGACCGCGATTCTGAAGGTCGCATTCATCGTCTGCCCGCCGGCGGAGGCGCTCCACAGTCCGAGCGGCCACACCAGCTTGAGCACGCTGGTCTACGGTGGCCTTGCCTTGCTCGCAACCGCGGAGCTCAAGGGCTGGCGGCGCGGCGCGATCATCGCCGCCGCGGTCGCCGCCATCGGGGGGATCGCCATTTCGCGCGTACTCCTGAGCACCCATAGCTGGATCGAGGTGGTGTTCGGCCTTCTGATCGGTTCGGCGGCGCTCGCGGTGCTGGCGGCGCGTTCGCTTCCGAGACCGCAGGCCGGCCTCCCCGTCGGCACGCTCGTGCTCGTGGCTGCGCTGGTCATGGCCTTATTCCACGGGCGCCAACTCCACGCGGAGACCTTCTTTCGCGCGATCGGTGTCGAGATGCAAAGCGGGGGATTCGCATGCAGCTAATGCGTGGCGCCGTCGCGGCTAGGCCGGGCTAGGCCGATGTTCCGGCTCTTTTCGGCATCGAGAAAATCGGAGCGGAGGCCGGCTCTCGTACCGCAAGGCCTTCGCGTCTACGCGATCGGCGACGTGCATGGCCGCGCGGACCTGCTGACTGCGCTGCACGCGAGGATCGCGGCGGATGCAAGTGGCGCTTCTGGCCTGCGCAAGCACGTCATCTACCTCGGCGACTATGTCGACCGCGGGCCGTCGAGCCGAGAGGTCGTGGAGATGCTGCTATCGGCTCCACTTGCAGGTGTTTCTGCGACGCATCTCCTCGGCAATCACGAGGCGATGCTCCTGCAATTCCTGGACGACGCTGCCTGCGGTCCGGAGTGGTTCGCGATTGGCGGGCTCGCGACGCTGCTCAGTTACGGTGTCGCCCTTCCCGGGACGGGTCGCTTGGAGGAGAAGCTGCTCGCGGCGCAGCGCGGCCTCCGCACGAATCTGCCGGTCGCACACCGCGGGTTCCTTTCGGGCCTCCCGCGCAAGGTCGTCGTCGGAGACTACATGTTCGTGCATGCCGGCGTCCGCCCCGGCATTCCACTGGAGCGGCAAGACCACACCGACCTCGTTTGGATCCGGAGAGAATTCCTGAATTCGACCGCGTTCCACGGGAAGGTGATCGTGCACGGCCATTCCTTCGGGACCGAGCCGGAAGTCCTCCCGAACCGGATCGGGATCGACACCGGGGCCTACGCGACGGGCAAGCTCACCTGCCTCGTCCTCGAAGGACGGGAAATCCGCTTCCTCTGAGGCTTCCCGACGCCCGCTAATGCCTTGAATATAGTAAATCTCTCCGCCCGCACGGGGCAGGCGCCCGAGCCCACGCACGCTCTTTTTGGGCGATGGTTGGCATCGCGGTTTTATAGTACTTTTGCACAAAGTTTTCGCACCGCCTCGATCTCGGCTCACGGAGGTACCTTGATGTTCGGCTCGCGGGCACTTGCGGCTTTGGTCATCGGCGCCGGTGTGGTGCTCGGCGCGCCCCTGGGCCACGCCACGCAAACCGCCCAGGCACAGGAAACGCCGCCGCCACTTCCACCCGACGTCGTCTCCGCGATCACTCAGTCGAGCTGCGACACCGCGGAGCTCGCCGGCGTCGTCAAGCAGCAGGTCACCGCGCATCAGGATCTCGCGGGCGATATCGCGGGCATCGCGGCGAGCCGCTGCCCCGGCGACGCCGCCGACGTCGCGGCTGCGGCAGCCACCGCCTCGCCGACCCAGGTCGCTGCGATCCTCATCGCGGTCATCGAGGCGCTGCCGCCGGGGCAGCAGGGGATTGCCGCGCCGGGTATCGTCGTCGCACTCCAGAATGCAGTGCCCGAGGCCGCCGATCAGATCACCTCGGCGATCACGCAATTGGCCTTCAATCCCGGGCCAAACCCCGGCACCGGCGGACGGACGAATATCGGAGCACCTCTGGTGGCTCCGCATACCGATCCGGCCTCGAGCCAAGCCACAACTCCCTAAAGTACCGGGTCAATCGGCCTCGCCTTTATAGTATTAACCCTGAGGGCAAAGGGTTTTCCGGCCGAGTTGGCGGGGGGCGTTTGCAGTGCACATTGCAAAGTCGACGGGTGCCGTTGAGCAACCTCCTTCGACGAGCCCAGTGGCGGTGACCCCCTCCTCGTGCCGCCCCGCGATCATTGGACGAGACGGCTTCCGCTTCGGGATGCGATCCCGGCGGCCGCTTCTCGCGGCGGTCGTGAGCGGAGTGCTGGCGCTCGCGATGGCTGCTGGCGAAGCCGCAGCCCAGGCGCCCGTCCTCGGCCCCTTTCCCGCATGGCCGGGCAATTCGCTGGAGCCGGCGGCCGTCGGGCCCCGCAGCGAGACGGTCTTCAATCGCCCGCGCCCCGATTACGACCCGCTCGGAATTCGCTGGGAGTCTTTCATCCTGAACCCGACCTTGTCGCTTTCGGGCACTTACGACAGCAACATCTTCGCGACGCAAACCGGTACGGATAGCGACTTCTTCGTGCACGAGATTCCGGCCATGAGCATAAGGTCGGATTGGAACAGGAACGCACTCGGCGCCAACATCAGCGGCGACTTTCGCCAATACGCGACCCACAAGACCGAGAACGTGAACAACTTCTCCACCGATGTCGGCGGCCGCTACGACATCCAGAACGGAGAATACTTCGCGGCGGACGGGCTCTATCAGCTCCAGCACGAGGACCGCTCCTCTCCGAATGCCGTCTTCGGAAAGAACCCGACACAGTACATCGTCATGGGAGGCGACCTCTCCTATGTGCACATGGTCGGCATCCTGGGACTGCGCGTCGATGCCACCTTCACCTCCTACGACTTCAACAACGCGGTCAACGGCCAGACCGGCGCGACCATCAATCAGCAATTCCGCGATCGCAACGAATACGTGATAGCGCCGCGCCTCCAGTATGAGATCCAGCCCGGCTACAACGCCTACCTTCGCGTCATCGGCAACGAGCGGCAGTACTTCAGCCAGGAATGCACGCCGAATCCCTGCACGCCCACCATGCAGGGGATCAGGCGAAACTCGCATGGCTGGGAAGTCGATGCCGGCACCGCGATCGAGATCACCCGCATTCTCACCGCGGAGGTCTATGCCGGGTATCTCAGTCAGCACTACGAGAACCCGCTGCTCAAATCCCCGAGCGGCGTCGCCTTCGGCGGCAATCTGATTTGGAACGCGACCGAGCTCACCTCCGTCATTGCATCCTTCTCGCAATCGGTCGCGGAGACCACGCTCGAGAGCCCGACGACGGCGTCGAGCTCCCTGGAAACCGGCGCTCAAGTGACAGTCCAGCACGAACTGCTGCGAAACCTGCTGCTGCTGGGGTCGATCGGCTACGTGCACGACAATTACCAAGGCAATCCACGCGTCGACAGCACCTTCGGCGCCGATGCCGGCGTCCGCTATCTCCTGAGCCGGCGCTGGACCGCCACGGCGGACCTCCTCTACAGCCAGCGCAACTCCAACGTCGCCGGTGCCGGCTACAATCGGCTTCAAGCGCTCTTCGCCCTGAAGCTTTCGTACTGACGCCGTCCGGGGAAGAGAGGTAGCACTTCGAATGAACGATCATTTCGTCCCGCTGCTCAAGCGCCGTTGGCTCGTCGCGATGCTCCTCGTCGGCTTCTGCGGCCTCCGGGCACCCAGGGCGCAGGCGCAGGTCGCGGGCTATCGCCTCGGCAGCGGCGACAAATTGCGGGTCACGGTCTTCAACGAGAAGGACCTGTCGGGAGATTTCGACGTCAACGATCAGGGGCTGGTGGCTTTGCCGCTGATCGGACAGGTGAAGGTCGGCGGACTCACGATCAGTGAGGCCCAGGACCTGATAACCCAGAAATACGGGAAGGACTATCTCGTCAGTCCACGCGTCAACGTCGAGGTCCTGAATTATCGGCCTTTCTTCATCCTGGGGGAGGTCAAGAATCCCGGCAGCTACCCCTATGTGAGCGGGATGACCGTGCTCAACGCGGTGGCGCTCGCGGGTGGCTATACGCCCCGTGCCAACCGGAATAACATCACCGCGAAGCGGGCGACGAGCCCACAGGCCGGCGAAGCGGAAGTGCAAGAGGACACGGTCGTTCTCCCCGGCGACGTGATCCGTATCCACGAGCGGTTCTTCTGACGACCGCCTGCAAAGGTCCGCGTAAGGCCTTCTTAACCACGATGGCTGCTATTTATCCTTTTTCAGCGACGCAGGGCCCGACCCCCGTCGACGGAGAGGACCAGGCGAGATGAACGACACCATGCACGTGCGTTCTCCTGCAGAGACGGACCCGAAGCGGCTGCAGCGGCTCTTCCCCGGCGTTGTCGCGCGCGAAGCCGAATCCGAAGGTATCGACCTTCGCGAGATCCTCTCCATGCTGAGGCGGCGGATCGCCGTCATCCTCGGCTTTGCCGCCGTCATCATGGCGCTCGCGACGGTCTACGTTTATCAGCTGACGCCGCGCTATACGGCGCAAGCGACGCTGATGCTGGAGCAGCAGAGACTGCAACTCCTCGACATCAAGAGCGTGCTGTCGGGCGAGGGCGACAGCTCGATGCTGATCGCGACGCAGGTCCAGCTCATCACCTCGCCGCGGATCGCCGAGCGGGTCGCGACCGCGCTGCATCTCGAGAGCGAGCCCGAGTACAATCCCAATCTGGCGCATCCTCCGAAGTTTGCGCCGATGGCATGGATGGGCCGGCAGGTCTCGGCACTCATCGGAAGCGATGCGCCCGATGCTCCGGCCGAAGCCTCGCCGCGCCGCGAGCTCACATCGGCCGACGTGGCTCCCGCCCTAGGCGGCAGGGTCGGGGCTTTCAATGACGGCACTTCCTACATCATCAAGATCAACGCGCAGTCGGAGAGCCCCGAGCTCGCGGCGAAGATCGCCAACGCCTATGTCGAGGCCTATCTCACGGATCAGCTCGAGGCCAAGTTCGAGGCGACGCGGCGCGCGAGCGCGTGGCTCAACGACCACCTGACCGATCTCAAGGACAAGGTCCAGACCGCGGAGCGCGCGGTTCAGCTCTTCAAGCAGGAGCACAACCTCTCGCAATCCGGCACGACCGTTACGAGCCAGCAGCTCGCCGAGCTCAACTCGCAGCTCATCATCGCGACGGCCGACCGCCAGCAGAAGGAGGCTTCGGTGCGCGAGCTGCGCAGCAGCGCGAGCTCGCCGCTCCTCGACAAGCTCAAGGAGCAGGAAGCGGAGCTGCTGCGGCACCAGGCGGAGCTCGCGACCCGCTACAAGTCCGAGCATCCCACCATGATCAATCTCGCCGCGCAGATTCGCGACGTGCGCGCGAAGATCGGGCAGGAGATCGCGGCGGCCAATCGTACCTTGGTCGACCAGCTCAACGTCGCGCGGTCGCGCGAGGAATCGATCAAGGCCGCGCTCGCGCGGCTCCAGCAGTCAACGACCGAGCAGGACAAGGCCCAGGTGCAGCTCGCCGAGCTCGAGCGCGAGGCGCAGGCGAGCAAGGCGCTCTACGAGGATTTTCTCAAGCGCTTCCAGCAGACGAGCGTCCAGGAGGACATCCAGCAGCCGGACGCGCGCGCGGTCGCGGTCGCGACGCCTCCGAGCGGCCCCTCCTATCCGAACAAGTCGCTCTACCTCAGCGTCGCCGGCGCGGCGGCGCTCTTCTGCGGCATCCTGGTGGCGCTCTTCCTCGAGCGACTCGACAACGGGTTCCGGACCTCCGATCAGCTCGAGAAGTCGCTGGCGCTGCCGACCCTCGGGATGGTGCCGCAGCTCACGCGCGGCAAGCGGCCGGAACGCGTCGTGGTCGCCGAGCCGGTCTCGCAATATTCCGAGGCGATCCGCTCCGTGCGAACGGCGCTCCGCTTCTCGGACGTAGACGATCCGCCGAAGCTGGTGCTCGTCACCTCCTCGCTGCCCTCGGAGGGAAAGACGGTGTTCGCGGTCTCTCTCGCGCGCAGCGTAGCGCGCTCCGGCGGCCGTGCGCTCCTCATCGATTGCGATCTCCGCCGTCCGGGCGTCGCCAAGATGCTGGGCGCTACGGAGGGGCCGGGGCTCGTCGATCTCTTCGAGGGCAATGCCAAGCCCGAGTCCGTGGTGCGCGTCGACGAAAGCTCGGGTGTGCATTTCGTCTCCGCGAAGGGCGGCACCGCCAACCCGCAGGACCTGCTGGGCTCGCAGCACATGCGCTCCTTCCTTGAGGGCATGCGGGCACATTACGACCTCGTCGTCATCGACTCGCCGCCGGTGCTGGCGGTCTCCGACGCGATCGTGCTCTCCCATATCGTGGACACGACCATGTATATCGTCCGCTGGGAGCGTACGCCGCGCCAGGCGGTGATCGGGGCCGTGAAGCAGCTCCGCGCGAATGGCGGCCACCTCGCGGGCGCCGTGCTATCGCGGGTAAACACGCGCCGGCACCGGTCGTACAATTACGCGGATTCCGCGTACTATTACGGGCGGGACAAGGGCTACTACAACAAGGCCTGAAGTCGGGCGATGACGGTCCGGGTATCGAGGCTGGCGCTGATCGAGCTCTCGCTGTTCGCCGCGGTCATCGCGCTTGGCGCGCCCGCGGCCGTCAATGCCTTTCACAAGGTGGCTCTTGACGATCGGCTCGCGCCCGCGACCGGTCGGGGTGTCACGTCGGAGGATGCAGCCCGCTTGCTGGGTGAATCCGTCCAGTCCGACGCCGAGCGCGTCGACTTCGCGTTCGCCCTGCTGGGCGCCGCCGATGCCTCCTCGATCGACGAGAGTGACAGGGCGGCATTGATCGCCCAGGCTGCCGCAGACTTTCGCGTCTATGTCTCGCGCGTACCCGGAGACGGCGCGGCTTGGGCGGGCCTCGCCTCCGCCGAGCTCGCGCGCGGGGACGGGCGCCGCGCCGCCGATGCGTTCGTCGCTTCGATACTCGCAACGCCGTGGTCGCCCTCGCTCGTCGCTTGGCGGTGCGGCCTCGGGATCGATCTCTTCAACCGCCTCGATGATGAGGGCAGGGAGCTCCTGAAGGGGCAATTCCGGCTCGAGGCGCAACGCTCGGTCGCGTCTCTGGTCCAGATCGTGACCGCACGGAACGCCCTGCGGACCGCCCGCATCCTGCTTGCCTCGAGCCCGGATGAGCTCCAGAAATTCGAGGCGGAGCTTGCCAGGCGCCGATGACATGAGCAGCGCCACGCATTACCGGGAGCTTGCGCGCCTCCTGATATTTCGCCTCGGCAGCATCGGAGATTTCGTGGTGGCGCTGCCGTGCCTGCATTTCCTGCGCGGGCGCTACCCTTCGGCAGAGATCGTGCTCCTGACCAACGCGCCCGTCGAAAGCCGCGCGGCGGCGGCCTCGAGCGTTTTGCAGGGCACGGGCCTGGTCGATCGGTTCATCGAGTATCGCGCGGGCCGCTACGATCCTCGGGAGGTCGTGGCCGCAGCGCGGAAGATCCGGGCGGTGGCGCCCGGGCGTCTCGTCTATCTCGTGGATCGGCCGAACGCGCTCTCGGTCTATCGCGACTACCTGTTCTTTCGGCTCTGCGGAATCCGAAGCGCGGTGGGCTTCCCATTTGCGAGCGATCTGCGCCAGCCTCGGCTCGTCGATCCCAGCGAGGGTTTGTACGAGAAGGAAGCGGAGCGATTGGCGCGTTCCCTCGCGTCTCTCGGCGCGATCGATTGCGGCGCCTCCGGGAGCTGGGATCTCGTTCTCTCGAAGACCGAGACGCTCGAAGCGGACCGGCTCGTCGAGGAGGCGACGCCACGGGGCGCGAGCGGAATGCCCCTGATCGCACTCAGCATCGGAACCAAGCAGCCGATCAATGATTGGGGGGACGCCAATTGGCGACGGGTCCTCGAGCTGACGGCGCACGCGGAAATGCGGTTGATGTTGGTGGGATCCCGCGAGGACCGCGAGCGTTCGCAGGCGGTCGCGCGGCTCTGGAGAGGTCCCGTGCTCAATCTCTGCGGCCGGCTCTCGCCCCGCTTGAGCGCGGCGGCGATGCGGCGCGCGGAGCTTCTGATGTGTCACGACAGCGGCCCCATGCACCTCGCGGCGGCTGTCGGCACCCGCTGCGTCGCGGTCTTCAGCAACAAGGATGCGCCGGGGCGGTGGTATCCTTTCGGCCGAGATCACGTCGTGCATCGCCCGCGCGCGCGCGCGAGCGGCATTGACTCGATAGAGCCTGCCGCGGTCGCAGCGTCCGTGCAGCGCGCGCTCGAGCGTCCGCGCAAAAAGGAATCGGATTGTGGGGAGGCCACTCGTGCGGCTCGCTGACATCACGCCCGTCATTCTCACCCGCAACGAGGAGCCGAACATCCGCCGCACGCTCGAGCGACTGCGCTGGGCGAAAGATATCGTCGTGGTCGACAGCGGCAGCGATGACGGCACGCTCGATATCCTGCGGCAATTTCCGGCAGTGCGTGTGTTTCAACATCCGTTCCGCGCGCATGCGGAGCAATGGCATTTTGCCGTCAACGAGACCTCCATCGCGACGCCCTTTGTGTTGGGTCTCGATGCGGACTACCTCCTCTCCGAGGAGTTGATCCGGGAATTCGAGACTCTCGCGCCGGAGCCGGAGATCGGGGGATACGAGGTCGCATTTCGCTACTGCGTCCTAGGTCACCCGCTTCCCCGCTCGATCTATCCTCCGCGCATCCTGCTGTTTCGCCGCGAGCAGGCAAGCTTCGTCCAGGACGGGCACACGCAGCGCCTCTCCGTCTCCGGCAGCGTCCGGCAGCTTCGGCATCTCGTCGACCATGACGATCGCAAATCGCTGACGCGCTGGGTCGCTGCACAGGACGCATATGCGAGGTTGGAGCGCGACAAGCTGCTGGCGGCGCGAGCGAGCGAGCTCGGCCGCGCCGACCGCATCCGCCTACGGCGAATCCTCGCGCCGATCGCGGTGCTTTTTTACTGCCTCTTCGCCAAGCGCATGCTGTTTGCGGGACTGCCGGGCTGGTACTACACCTATCAGCGCGTGGTCGCGGAGCTCCTGCTCTCGCTCTACCTGATCGAGGATCGCCTCGTGAACCACGAGCCCCGCTGAGGAGCGATGGCGGTTCCGGTGAAGCGATCCGGCGGTACGCGGTTGCGCGGCGGCGCGGCCGCATCGAGCGGCTCCCGCCGTGAGACGCCGGCGATCATGACGCCGAATGGTGCCGCCGAGCCGGCGCACCGCCCAGCGCCCCTGCCGCAGCTCCTGTTGCGCGGCGGACTGCTTCTGGTGCTGGGCTTTTCTCCCCTGCCGCTGGCGTCGGTGAACGCCACCGCCTGGACCGTCCTGGCGGTCGCAAGCGGCGCCTTGCTGCTTCTCGCGTTTGCGTCGGAGCTTGTCGATCCCGCTCGAAAGGAGCAGTTCAGGGTCCTTCGCCTGTCGACGATATTGGCCGGGCTCGTTGTCGTCTGGATCGTGCTCCAGCAGTTCCCGGCCCCGTTCGCGGATTGGAACGCGGCTCTGTGGGACCGCGCGGCTCATGCGCTGGGGGCACCCGTGGAGCGCTCCGTCAGTCTGGCGCGCGAGCGCTCCCTCGGGCACCTGCTCCGGCTCCTGGCCTATGCAGCCATTTTTCTTTCAGCCTGGACGGTGGGACGCCGCAGCCAGGGAGCGCAGGCTGTGCTCCGGTCCGTCGCTTTCATCGGCGCGGCCTATGCACTCTATGGCTTGATCGCCTACTTCTCCGGCAATGAGTTCGTCCTCTGGTTTCGCAAAACGGCCTACACGGAGGATCTCACAGGCAGCTTCGTCAATCGCAATTCCTTCGCGACGTTCCTCGGCCTCTGCCTCATTGCGAACCTTGGCCTCATAGCGCAGGTCCTGTCGGAGCGCATCGATTCCGCAAGTTGGCGCATGCTCTTCCACTCCTCGGTCGAGGCAACTTTGCGGCACGGCATCTGGCCGCTCTTGGGCTCGACGCTAACGGCGGCGGCGCTGCTGCTCACGCACTCTCGGGGCGGCATGATCGCGACGCTCTGCGGCGTCGCCGCGCTGGTCCTGGCGGCGCTCTCCGCGCCGTCGCTGCGCGGCCCCTGGCGCTGGCCGCTCGCGTCATTCGCCGCCGCCGGCGCGGCACTGATGATCGCCGTCGCCGGGAGCGGCGCTCTCGAGCGCCTCGGGAATAGCAGCGACGACTCGACCGGCCGCAACGAGATCTACGCCGGAACCATTGCCGCCATCGAGCAGCATCCGCTCGCGGGGACCGGCCTCGGGACATTCGAGTACGTCTACGCTCCGCATCAGCCGCAGTCGGAATTGAAGCGCGTCGAATACGCGCATGACGAGTATCTCCAGACCATGCTCGAGCTCGGCCTACCCGCCGCCGCCGGATTTTTCCTGCTGCTCGCGCTACTGGCGGGACGCTGTATCGTCGGAGTCTTCCGCCGACGAAGGAATGCCCTCTTTCCTTGCGTCGGTGTCGGCGCGTCGGTCTTGGCGGCGGTGCATTCCCTGGTGGATTTCAGCCTCGAGATGCCCGCGGTCGCCACGATCTTCGCGGCGCTGCTGGGGATGGCGGTGGCGCAATCGGTCGGTACCAGCGCGGTAGCGCACGATGGTCGGCACCGCTAGGCGCGTCGCTCATCCATGAAGATCCTGCACGCGATTGCCGATCTCGACCGCAGCAAGGGCGGCCCTGCGGTTGCTTGTCTTGGCCTCGCGGAGCTGATGGCGCGAAATGGCCATCGCGTGCGCGTCGTCGCAACCGATCGCGGCTTTGCGTCGGAGGAAAGGGATCTCGCGCCCGGCGTCGAGATTGAAGTGTTTCCCGGGAGCTGGCCCGCCTTCTTCGGCACCTCCTGGCCGTTGCGCAAACGGCTCGCCGATGCCGTGCGCGAGGCCGATGTCGTGCATCTGCATTCGCTCTATCTCTTTCACGACTGGGTCTGCGCGCACTACTGCTGGCGGCATGGCAAGCCGTACATCATCGAGCCGCACGGGACGCTCGATCCCTACATTTACGCGCGGCATCGCTGGCGAAAATCCGTCGTCGATGTGCTCTTCCAAAACCGAGTGCTGGAGCGCGCCGCAGGGCTGCATTACACGGCCGCGGAGGAGTGGCGCTTGGCGCGCACGAGAGCGCGGAACCTTCGCGGCGCGATCGTTCCCATAGGAATCGATCTTCGTCAGTTCGATGCGTTGCCGCCGCGCAGCGCCCTCCGCGATCGCTTTCCGGCGGCCGGCGACCGCAAGGTCGTGCTGTTCCTGGGACGGTTGAGCCGTAAGAAGGGCGTCGACATCGTCATCGAAGCCTTCGCGGAGGTCGCGCGCGAGCGCGACGATATCGTCCTCATCATCGCAGGTCCGGACGACGGAGTGCGGCAGGAAGCAGAGGCGCTCATCCGCGAGCGCGGCCTTCTGGCGCGGAGCCTCGTCCCGGGAATGCTCGGCGGCAGGGATAAACTCGCGCTTCTCGCAGGTAGCTACGTCTTTCTCCTGCCATCGCAGAGCGAGAATTTCGGCATCTCCGTGGTCGAAGCGGCGGCTTGCGCGATTCCCGTGGTGATTTCCGAGCAGGTGAACATCTGGCGAGACTTCAGCGATGCGAAAGCGGGATTGACGGCGCCACCCAATGCGCAGGCCTTCGCGGCACACCTTCGCTATCTGCTCGACAATCCCGCCGCCGCGACCGAGCTCGGACGACGCGGCGCGGCGCTCGTGCGCTCGCGTTTCGACTGGAATGCGCTGGGCCGGGATTACGAGGCGATGTATGCGCAGGCCGCGCGCGACGGGCGTCTTCCGGTGCTGGAATAGGCGAATGGCCCCCGCACACGCGCCGCAAAAATGGCGGGTCGCCTATCTCGTGAGCCATCCGATCCAGTACCAGGCGCCACTGCTGCGGCTTATCGCAGCGCAGCCCGACATAGACCTGACGGTGCTCTTCCAGTCGGACGTATCGCTCGGAGCCTATTCCGACCGAGGATTCGGCCGGGACTTGAAATGGGACATCCCGCTGCTCGAAGGTTATCGATACGAGTTCCTGCCGGGCCTCTGGCGCCACGGTCCTGTGACGGGACAACGCCCCATCAATTGGGGATTCGGACGCCGATTGCGGCGCAAGCATTTCGACGCGCTCTGGGTCCACGGTTATGCGCGGTTCGTCAATTGGGCGGCAATGCTGCGGGCCAAGGCCGGGGGCCTCAAGGTGCTCGTGCGCGACGAGGCGAGCGAGATCAGCGCGGATCGGTCCGCGCTCAGAAGGCAGGCGAAGCGGCTGTTCTTCCGCGCGCTCGTGGGTGTCGCCGACGCCTATCTCGCGATCGGCAGCGCCAATCGGGACTATTACCTCTCGCAGGGTATCGCGCCGGAGCGGCTTTTCCCGATGCCTTATTGCGTCGACAATGATTTCTTCGCGAGCCGCGCCTCTGCCGCCGCGACCTCGCGAGAGGATCTCCGTCGCTCGCTCGGGATCGAGGCCGGGCGCCCGATCATCCTCTATGCCTCGAAATTCGAGGCACGAAAACGCCCGGACGATTTGCTGCGTGCCTACGGGCATCTGCTCGGGGAGCTCGCGGGAGTTGCGAAGCCTTATCTGCTCTTCGTCGGCGATGGCGACTTGCGCCCGGCGCTGGAAGCGGAGGCACGCGAAAAGGGCCTGGCGGACATCCGCTTCCTCGGCTTCCGCAATCAGACGGAATTGCCGGCGCTCTATGAACTCTGCGACGTCTTCGTGCTGCCGTCGACGCGGGAGCCCTGGGGGCTCGTCGTCAACGAGGTCATGGCGACGGGACGGCCGGTCGTGGTGAGCGACCGCGTCGGCTGCGCGCAGGACCTCGTGCGGAATGGAGTGAACGGCTTCGTCTTTCCCCTGGGAGATACGAGGGCGCTCGCCGCTGCCCTGAAGGAGGTTCTCGGAAATCCCGAGCGCGCGCGCGGCATGGGACTTCAGTCCCGCGCAATCCTCGCTACCTGGAGCTTCGCCGAGGACGTGGCCGGTCTCCGCGCTGCTCTCGCGGCGACGCTGCGGCGGGAGAGGTAGGCAATGGACCATTCCGTCCTGCTCGCTTATCCCGGCAAGAACCAGAACGTGCTCGCCGATCTCCTGGCGCTACAGCGCGCAGACATGCTCGCGCTATTCTGCACGACCATCGCACTCAGTCCTGCATCTCGCGTCATGGGCATGCTTCCGGCAAGCCTTCGCGCCGACCTGGAGCGCCGGGTCTTCGACGGCGTGGACATGCGCCGGATCCGAACATTTCCGACGCGAGAGCTGGTACGCCAGGCCGCTCGGCACCTGGGGCTGACCTCGCTCACCCGACACGAAACCGGCTGGGCCTCGATGGATGCAGTCGCGCAAGCTCTCGACGCGCAGGTCGCGTCTCTCATTCGACGGGGCGCGGTCAACGCCTCCGCCGTGTACAGTTACGAGCATTCCGCCGCCGAGAGCTTCCGAGCCGCGGGCGAGAAGGGGATCCGGCGGATCTACGAATTGACCATCGGTTACTGGCGGGTGGGGTTGAAGATTCTTTCGGAAGAGCGGGAGCTGAAGCCGGAATGGGCCGCAACGCTCGACGTTCTCCGCGACAGCGACGCAAAGAACGCGCGCAAGGACGCGGAGCTCTCGGGAGCCGATCACGTCATCGTCCCGAGCGATTTCGTGCGGGCCACGCTTCGCGAGCACCCGGGCTTCGGCGCGAGCATAGACGTGATCCCCTACGGCGCCCCTGCGCCGAGACGGCAGGCCTCGGCGCGCGAGCCGCGGAAGGACGCGCTGCGCCTTCTGTACGTCGGCCATTTGAGTCAGCGAAAGGGCGTCTCGTACTTGTTCGAGGCCATGCAACGGCTCGAAGGCCTGGCGACATTGACGCTGGTCGGGCCCAAGCCCGACCGCGAATGTCCCGCGCTCGAGAGGGAGCTGCAGCACCACAAGTGGCTGGGTGTCGTCCCTCATAGCAGAGTGCTCGAGGTCATGGGCGCGCATGACATCTTCGTCTTCCCCTCGCTGTTCGAGGGTATGGCATTGGTGATACCGGAAGCGATGTCGGAGGGCTTGCCGGTGATCGCCACGCCCAACAGCGGCGCCGATATGATGGTCTCGAGCGGCGTAGATGGCTTCATCGTGCCGATTCGCGATGTCGAGGCAATCGTGTCGCGGGTGACGGAGCTGGCTCGCGATCGCGAGCGGCTCGCGGAGATGAGCAGAGCCGCACTGGCCAAGGCCGCACAAATGTCCTGGGCGAATCGGGAGCGGCTCTTGATTGGCACTCTGCGAACCCGCATGGTCGCGAGCGATCGCTGATTTGGGTGATCCCGGATGCGCCGTCTGCTTCAGCCCCACGATTTCGGTCGATTGCGCCGATGGGCCGCTGTCTTCGTAGAATTCAGCTTCGTCCAGGGATTGGCGCAGCTAATCGGTTTTGCTGCGGGCATCGTGGTCGTGCGCCTGCTCCCGGTACAGGACTACGCGATCTACACGATCGCCAATTCGATGCAGGGCGCGCTGGTCGTCCTTGCAGACAGCGGCGTCGCCAGCGCGGCGATCGGCATCGGAGGACGTGTCTGGCAAAATCCGGTTCGCCTGGGCCAGGTGATCGATGCGGCACGCGCGACGATAAAGGTTACCGGCGCATTGATCGTGATTCCGGCGCTG
Organism: Allostellaceae bacterium; assembly: GCA_035581425.1. Taxonomy (GTDB): domain Bacteria; phylum Pseudomonadota; class Alphaproteobacteria; order ATCC43930; family CGMCC-115725; genus DASZHJ01. The sequence goes on from DATJVP010000104.1 coordinate 17,676, forward strand.
CTCACATTCGTGTTGCTGCTGAGCAGGCACGGCGCGAGCGTCGGTCAGGCCATGGTCCTCGCCGCGCTCCTGGCCGCCAGCAGCGCGTTGACCGTGTTCAACTCCGTCGATCTCGTCGCGGCGCGCCTTGGCGGCTCCACGCGCTTCATTCAACTGCTGAGCCTCGGGGCCAGTGGAATGCGCCTCGCTGCCACGGCGATAGCCGCGGCGTTCGGATTGCGGGTGGAGACGGCGATATCCGCGCTCGTGGTCGCATCGGGCGCACAGTATTGGGCGACGGCGCATTGGCTGCGCGGGAAGGTCGGGCGCGATGCACCCCGCGATCCCTCCGCCGCCGCAGAACTCAAGTCGGTCGCTGTGCGGCAGTTTCCCAACAGCCTCAATTATGTGTTCCAGGGGCAGATCAGTATCTGGCTCTTGAGTATTTTCGGCTCCTCGGCCGGCCTCGCCGATCTCGGTGCCGTCACGCGAATCGGCGCCATCTTTGCGGTGCTGATGGCGACCATGCAAAACGTCATCGTGCCGGTCTACGCCCGCTGCCAGGATCCGAGCCGATTGGGTCGGCTCTATCTCCAGATTCTTGCGGGGTTCGCCGGATTGGTGCTGGCACCGGTCGTCCTCGTCGCAGTGGCCCCGCAGCCGGTCCTTTGGATCCTGGGACCGCAATATGCGCATCTGCCCGCGGAGCTGGTGCTCGCCGTGCTGAGCGCATCGATCGGCTCGCTGGTGAGCCTGGCGTGGATGCTCAACGCATATCGGGCGTGGTTTCCGCCATCTCGAATCTGGATTCCCCTGGAACTCTCCGCGCAGATCGCAGTTGTGCTCCTGATCGGTGTCTCCACGGTGAGCCAGGTGCTCATGGTGGCCATTTGCTCGGGCCTGATCATGCTGGCGGCGAATGTCGCAGTATCGATCGCCTTCATCAGCCGATTCCGGCGCCAGTCCAAGCCTCTCACATGATGGTCCGGACATGGTCGTGATAACATCGTCGAGAAAACCCGCGCGCGCTCGTCTGCTCCTCACATTCAGCGAGTTCATCGTTCCTTAGCCATGCCACCGGCCGTCCAGTCCCCCCTGGTGCTCGCTCTCGCTCTGGCGCTTGCCGTCTTTTTTGCGTTGCGGACGCTCACGAGTTGGGTCAAGGGGCTCCAGCTCCTCACGGTCGCCGTGACCTTCGGCGGCATCCTCGGAGCGCGCATCGGCAGCACGCCATTTCCCATCGCCTTGCGCGACATCGCCATCGTCTTACCGCTTTATGGCGTGTTCTTCCTTACCAAGACCGGATCTCGAGCGCTGAGAGCGGTTCCCGTGGATTTGGCGTTGGGCGTCTGCGCGTTCGCCGCGTGGCTTGGGATCTGTCTGTTCAACCCGAATGGAGTCGCCGCGCTGCGAATGCTCATCGGACTCAAGGTTTGGGCGTTCTATGTCCCGCTGATGGTGGTGGGCATTGCCCTTGGGCAGCGCCCGGAGGCGCTCTTTCGGGTGCTTCGCGCGCTGCTGCTATGCGGACTTGTGGCATGCGGCGTGGGACTGTTGCAGGCGCTGCTCATTCGCATCATCGGCTACCACGCTGCCATCGACCTCTTCTTCGGCGAGGCGGGCAAAGCGGTGACCCAGGGATACAGCAGGTTCAGCGTCGGTGGCGGCATTTACCGAATTCCCGGAACTTTCTCGTTTACGTCGCAATATGTCTCGTTCCTTTTCCTGTTCTTGACTGCTGCTGTGATCGTCTCGAACTCGGATCCGGATCCGCGGTATCAGCGGATCGGCCGGATCGCATTCTACGTCGGTCTTCTCGCGGGATTGTTCAGCGGGACGAAGGGCGCGTTCCTCATGTTTCCCCTCTATGGCCTGGCGTTTGCGGCGTTCGGATTGGTGCGGGGCCGTCTGTTGGTCGTAGCGCCCGTTGCCATTGCCGCGACTCTCTGGGCAATCACCTCGGCGGGTCTGGATCCGCTCGGTCTCGCGTCATTCGGCGCGGAGCAGGCGGAAATGTACGGGAGAGGCTTCGTCGTTCAGCAGGTGGATGACGCGGTTCGGCATGGCGCAATTGGCGAGGGCATCGGAAGCTCGACCAGCGCGGCGCGATTCGCGACCGTCGGCGCCAGCTCGGAGACGCAACTCGGATTCGAGTCGTATTTCGCCAAAGCTGCTGCGGAACTCGGCACGGTCGGTTTTGTCGTCATTGCGACATTGCTGCTCATCATCCTTTTCCATGCGAGCCTTCTTGCGCTCCGGCATTGGGGGAGAGAGAGCAATCGAATTCTGGCACCGCTCGCAATTTACGTCGTTTACGTCGTCATCACCTGTCTGAAGGGCGCGGCGCTCGATACCGACCCGACGAATATTTTCTTCTGGCTGAGCCTTGGAGTGCTCTGTAACTGCGGTCGAGCTACCGAACCCGATACCGTTAAGTCCTTAGACCACGGGCCCCCAAGCGCGGCGAAGGGCGCTCAAGTCTGAGCGGGTGTGGATTTCGACATCAATGGCTCGGCGAGCGGACGGGCTCTCCGCCTTGCGGGCCGACGGCGCGGAGAAGTATTTCGAGGTAGGCTTTGGCAACAGTCGCCGGTTGGTGCCGCAATAAATGCTCCGCGGCACGAGCGCGCAGGTCGCTGATCGCTCGCTCATCCCGGAGGAGCGTGTGGAGAGCGGCCGCAAGGGCCTCGGCATTCCCTTTCGGAAGGACCATGCCGCAGGGACCGACTGCCTCGGGCAAGCCTCCAGTCCGAGACGCCGCTATGACGCATCCGCAAGCAATGCCTTCCAGTGCGACGATTCCGAAACCCTCTTCGACGAGTGACGGGATCACCATGATACGGGCACGATTGAGAAGAGCGGCCACCTCCTCATTCGATTTCCCGCCCGCGAAGTGCACTCGCGCACTCAAGTCGAGACGTGAGCACTGCGATTCCAGGGCCTGCCGCTCGGGACCGTCGCCGAGTATCAGCAGGGACGGCGTCACCCCACGCTTTCCCAATAAAGCCAGCGCCTCCAACAATATTTTGAGCCCCTTGTCGGAAACGAGGCGGCCGAGAAAGACAAGATCGTAATCGCGCGCGCCGGTGCCGATCAGGCGGAATACGCGGTCGCGATAGGGATTGGGAATGACGGTCATCGAATCGTTTCCCAATTGATGAGCAATAGCGCGGCTGCAGGCGACCACGTGTCGGCAGCGCCTGATGATCGCGCGCTTGAGCCGCTGCGCTAGCCCCGAGAGTCCCACCTCGTCGCCGAGCGGATGAAGCTGTGCGATCACCCATGGCCGCCGCACGAGCAGGAGGGGCCAGGCAAATTGCAGACTGATCTGGTTCTGCAGAACGACATCGCACCAGCGGATAGCGCTGAGGAGCCGTTGCGGCGGCGGTCGCCGATGGACTTCGTAGGGAAACCGGTCGGTCGCGCTCGATGGGGTCATCGTCACGACCTTTACCGTGTGGCCAAGCGCGACGAACTCGTCGGCGAGGAGTTCCGTCACGGTTTCGATTCCGCCGATGCTCGGATAAAAAGGATAGGACGTGATGAGAATCTTCACGGCGTTCGCTCGACCGGCTCCGCGATGGACCCGGACGGCAGCGGCGCGTGGCGCTGCGCTGCCTCGATTAGAATTTCCTCGACCCTGCGAGTGAGGCGATCCCAATCGTAGCGCTCCAAGTCTGGCTCGGGCGCATGTGCGGGATCGGCAATTGCGCGCTCTATCCCGCGCGCCAGGCTTTCCGCATCGGCCTCGCAGAATTGCACGTGAGATAATTTCATTGCCGCGACTTCATCGACCCGCGGCGATGCGAGCACCGGCTTGCCCATGGCCCCGTACTCGAGGATCTTCAGCGGCGACTGGAAGTGATAATAGGGGTGCTCATCGACCGCCGATAGACCGAGATCCGTTGCCATGAAATAAGGCATGACCTCCGAGTACGGAACCGCGCCGACGATGCGCACCACTCGATTCCATTCGCCCGCGCGGCTTCGGATGCGCTCGAGAAGCGGACTGTCTCCCACCAGCATCAGAACGATGTTCCGTCCCCCGCGGGCAAGGTCGATTATCGCGTCCAGGAAATAGAGGCGCGCGCTGCAGGTCATTCCGATGATCGAGACGACGAATGCGTCGGGATCGATGCCCAGCCGCGCCTTGCACTCCGGAGCCGAGTGCGAAGCCCGGAAGCTCCTATATCGAGCGAGCTCGACGCCGTTCGGCACGTAGAACGAGCGCGGGTTCAGCGATGAAGCCTGCCGCACGAGCCCCTTTGAAACACACATTACGGCCTCAGCGGCGGCGACGTAGCGTCGCTCGAATTCGGTATCATCGGGCGTCTGCGTCCAGTCGCCGCCGTCGAGATAGTCGCAGACAATCGGCACCTTTCCTCGCAGCGCTGCGAAATCGAGATATCCCGTGAGATAGGGGGCGGGCGCCACTACGAGGACGTCATAGCGTGATCGCGAAAGCTCCCGCTGGATTGCTCGATTGAGGAGCCAGCCGTTCAGCGAGGCAGTCCTGGGAAACCGACAAACCGCGAGCTCGGCGTAAGGGGTGCCAAAATGGGAGCGATGATTGGCGAGATCGGCAACATAGCGCCAGGCTCTCGATCGCGGATGGACTCGGAAACTCAGGGCGGTGACACGATGGCGGTCTGCGAGCCTTTCAATCAGATGATCGCTCCGGGTACGACCGGTTCGAAGGGGGGCGTGGGGTAACCAGAGGATATTCATTCGACGCGACGGATTGCAGGCCCAGAGAAACGCACCGGTAATGCCAGCCCCCGGATCGGAAAACGCAGCGTTCGAGAGGACGCACGAACCGCTGAGGTTTGGCTCATTTCCAAGCGCTGCGGCATGTTAGTGTTGATGGATCGAGGAGGGCGGCCTCTTGTACATCCTGGGTCTCAACGCTTACCACGCCGACTCGTCGGCTTGCATCCTCCGCGATGGTACGCTGGTCGCAGCGGCGGAAGAGGAGCGATTTCGGCGCATCAAGCATTGGGCGGGGTTCCCGGAGCTCGCAATCAAATATTGCCTGGATGCGGCGGGGATCGCGCTCGCCGAGGTCGATCACGTCGCCATCAACCGCGATCCCCGTGCCAATCTCTGGCGGAAGGCGCTGTTCACTCTCCGCCAGCGCCCGGACGCCCGCTTCGTCCTCGACCGGTTGCGGCATGCGGCGCGCTGGAGCTCCATCGAGGAAGAGTTCCGAAATCGCTTCCCCGGCACCGCGCTCCGCGCTCGAGTTCGCAACGTCGAGCATCATCGCGCTCATCTGGCCTCCGCCTTCTATGTTTCGCCCTTCGACGAAGCGGTAGCGGTCTCGGTCGATGGCTCGGGCGATTTCGCGAGCGCGGCTTGGGGCCTGGGCAAGGGCACGCGGATCGAGATTCACGGCCGCGTCCCGTTCCCGCATTCCCTCGGCATTTTCTATGAGGCCATGACCCAGCACCTGGGGTTCCCTCACTATGGCGACGAATACAAGGTGATGGGTCTCGCTCCCTACGGCGAGCCCTCCTATCTCGAGAAGCTTCGTGAGATCGTCGATCTGCGGCGCGACGGAACCTTCTCTCTGGATCTCCGGTACTTCCGCTTCCACAGGGAACGGCGTCTCTATGAATGGAACGACTGCGCGCCCGGCTCCGGCCGTCTCGGCAGCGACGATCTGGAGCGCTTGTTGGGACCGCGCCGCGCGCCCGAAGCCGCCTTGGAGCAGCGGCACAAGGACATCGCCCGGTCGGTCCAGCGGCTTTATGAGCAGGCACTTTTCAATTTGCTGAACCAGCTTTACGAGCGATATCGACTGCCGCGGCTCGTCTTGTCCGGCGGTTGTGCCTTCAACTCCGTCGCGAACGGAAAGATCCACCGGGAGACGCCATTCGAGCGCTGCTATATCCAGGCTGCGGCGGGCGACGCCGGGGGCGCGGTCGGCGCGGCGTTCGATACCTGGCACGACCTCGCAGGCGTCCGGCGCAACTTCGCGATGAATCACGCCTCCTGGGGTCCGGAATTCTCGGACGCGGAGATCGAGCGCGTCCTGAAAGCGGGCCTTGCGGCGGCGAGCGAGCCCTCGATCACGCTTCGGCGCGTCGACGACGAGACTGTCTATTGCCACGATGTCGCCGCGGCGATCGCGGGGGGCAAGGTCGTCGGTTGGTTCCAGGGTCGGATGGAATGGGGGCCGCGCGCGCTCGGCAACCGCTCAATTCTCGGCGATCCCCGCCGCGCGGACATGAAGGACATCCTCAATCTCAAGATCAAGCGACGGGAATCCTTCCGGCCGTTCGCGCCTGCGATCCTGCGCGAGAGCGTGGGCGAGTGGTTCGAGACCGATGACGACGTTCCCTTCATGATGAAGGTGTTTCAGATCCGCCGGGAGCGTCGCGCGCAAATCCCGGCCGTGACGCATGTGGACGGTTCGGGGCGACTGCAGACCGTCACTGCCGAAGCCAACCCGAGGTATCATCGAGCTATCTCCGCATTCCGGGATATCACGGGCGTCCCGATCGTTCTCAATACCTCTTTCAACGAGAACGAGCCCATCGTATGCCGTCCGGAGGAGGCCCTCGACTGCTTCCTCAGAACCAAGATGGATCTGCTGGCGATCGGAAATTTCATTTTGGCCAGGGCATGACCCATCCACCCGAGCAACGCGATGATGGTCGCTGCTCTCAAACCGAGCCGTGCGGCCAAGCGTGAAGCTCTCCCGGTGAGATCATCCTGGTCTCGTAGCCATGACGCTGCAGTTCATGCAGACATTCACGATCGGAGATACCATGCAGCGCAATGAAGAAATGAGTCTTGTGCTGCTTCAGAATTTCTTGCGCGCCTAGCAATGCAGTCCCTTCCGCGCCCTCGATATCCATCTTGACGACATCCGGAACTGGAAACTCATCGAGGCGGACGGAGCGAACCTCGGTCCCCTCCGCCGCCAATTTGCCCTGATATCCGTCGGCCGAGAGTGCAAAGCTCACGCTGCCGGTCCGGTCGGAGACTGCGGCGTCGATCACGTCGGCATTCGTGATGCGATTGACGGCGAGATGGTTTCTGAGATTGGCGAGGTTTTCGGGATCCGGCTCGAATGCGTAGACCTTGCCGCTCGAGCCGACGAGGCGCGCGAAAGCGAGCGTGTAGTAGCCGGCATGCGCGCCGACGTCGAATATCGTCATCCCCGGTCGAACGAACTCCGCCAGAAATGCCATCTTTTGGCGCTCGTAGGTTCCGAGCCAGCAACCGTGGATTCCAGCGCCGACCTTCCAGGAAAGCCCGCGATTGAGGCCGGTCATGACCGGTATTTGCAAGTTCCTCGGCAAAGCGCGAAGGGGAAACCGCAATAATCGCCCCAGCGGTCGAGTCGCGGAAAATGGGGTGAGCGACATCCGGTTTCCCTCAAATCCCGGTGAGGCAGGCGACCAAGGCCATGCTCAGCCTAGCAGCGAGCCGTGAGCGCGGTCGAGCGCATCGCGAACGATCGGCGCTTCTGCTAGCTTCGGGACGATGAGGCCTGCACCCGAACGTGAATTGCCTCGATCGGATTCGGCGCGGGGAGTCGGTTTTATCCTTGCGCGGCTCCGCGGGTTTGCCCGCGCCTTCCTCGATGCCGTAGGGATATCGAGGGTCGTCGGCGCTGCGCTTCTGGTGTTGATGTCGGCCGCCACCGAAGGCATCGGTATCGCCCTGCTCGTGCCGCTGGTGGATTTGCTGGATCGCGCCGATGGCGAGGGCGGGCGGGTCGCCGCGATGGTGCGTGCGGTTTTCACGGCCGCGGGAATGCCCCTCTCGCTCCCGGTGCTCCTTGCCCTCTTCGTCGGGCTCATCGTGCTTCGCGCGGCTCTGCTCGCATGGCGCGACAGCGTCCTCGCGCGGCTCGAGCTCGACTTCGTCGATAGGCGGCGGCGCGACGTTTTTCGAGCGATCGCCGGCGCCAAATGGTCTCTTCTGATGCGCCAGCGGTTCTCGGACCTGCTCGAGGCGGTGACCGCGCAAGTCAGCGAGATAGACCGAGGCACATATTTCTTTCTCCGGATTCCCGCCGTGGCTCTCCTGGGCGCGGCTCAGATCCTCATAGCGCTCGTCCTATCGCCGCTGCTCACCGTTGCCGTGCTCTGCTGGGGGGTGCTCCTCCTCGCGGCATTCCATTGGCACTTCGGCAGCGGTTACGCGCAGGGCGAGCGGTTTGCGGCCGCACGCCGGGTAGCGTTCGCCGAAGTCAGCGACTTTCTGCACGCCCTCAAGCTGGCCAAGAGCCATGCCGCCGAGCATCGTCATATTGCGGCGTTCGAAGCGGCGACGGCCCGCCAAACGGCAGAGACGATCGCTCAGACCCGGGCATCAGTGGTCGTGCGCCTTGTCGTCCAGATCGCGGCGGGGATCACGCTCGGCATATTCGTCTTCGCTGCGGTCGCGCTCATGCAACTCCCGACGGCGAGCGTGCTTGTCATGGTCGTGATCTTTTCGCGCCTCACGCCATTGATCCTGGAATTGCAGATCGGCTGGCAGGCGGTATCTCGGATGCTCCCGGTTTTCGACGCGGTCGGAGCGCTCCAAGCACGTTGTCTGGCGGAAGCCGAGCCCTCCCTCGGCGCGAATGGCGGCATCGAGCTGCGACGAGGGATCGTGCTCGCGGGCGTGGGGTTCCGATACGGCAAGGCCGGCGATGCACCGGCCCTTCGAAACCTCAGTCTCGAGATCGCCGCCGGGAGCACCGTCGCTATCGTCGGACGGACCGGAGCAGGCAAGAGCACGCTCGCGGATTTGCTGCTGGGGCTGATCCAGCCGACCGAGGGCCGGATCCTGCTCGACGGCAAACCCATCGACGGCGATCGGCTCGGGCACTGGCGGCGCAGCGTTGCCTACGTTCCGCAGGACAACTTTCTCTTCAACGATACCGTGCGGCAGAACCTGCTATGGGCCGCGCCTGATGCGAGCGACGCGGAGATTGCGGAGGCGCTCACGGCGGCATCGGCGGATCGGTTCGTGGCGGCATTGCCGAGAGGCCTCGACACCGTGATCGGCGAGCGCGGCGTGCGGCTCTCCGGCGGCGAGCGGCAGCGCCTCGCGCTCGCGCGCGCGCTCCTCCATCGGCCGACGCTCCTGGTCCTCGACGAGGCCACGAGCGCGCTCGACAGCGAGACCGAGCGTGCGGTGCAAGCTGCGATCGAGCGGCTCCATGGCTCGCGGACGATCGTCATCGTTGCGCATCGTCTCTCGACCATTCGCACCGCCGATTGCATCTTCGTGCTCGAGGCGGGAGAGCTTCTACAACGCGGGACATGGGAGGAGCTCAACCGTGACCGCGAGGGGCGGTTCGCCGCACTCCTCGATGCGAGCCACGCCTTGCCGCGATCAGCGGCTGTTTAGCTTGCGCACGAGCCACGAAAGCGGGCGCAGCGGGAAATAGAGGAAGGCGAGGGGCTCGGGTAGGGGAATGCGTGCCCAGTCTTCGGGCGCCGCAACCTGGCCCTTGAATTCGGCCCACCGATAGCGCCATCCCGGCTTCAGGCGATAGGCCTGCCAGCTCACCCACGCATTGAACCAGCGCGTCGATCCCGGTTCCTCCGGCGAGCCGTGCCAGTAGATCGACCTTAAGGCGGCCAAGGCCATGCGCTGTACGATCCGATCCGATTCAGCCGCGGCGAGAATCGACGCCGGGACAGGGGCCGCCAGCAGGCCTCGCGCCAGGATCAACGCTTGGCGAAACGGCCGCTCGACGCGGCGCTCCGCGGCGAGCGCGGCAATCTTCTCGAGCTCATGGCCATCCATCCGTCGCAGGAGCGCCGCGATGTCCGCGAGCCACTTCAGCCGAAACCAGACATGAGTGCTGCCGTGGACGCAGAGGTAAAGAAAGAGCTCGTTCCGCGGCAGCGTCGCGAATTCAATCCCCCCGACGCGCACCGGGTCGGGCCTGCTCCACAGCGACGCATCGTCGAAGGTCAACAGCCGGGGGTTCGAGGTGAGGCGCCAGTGCAGCTCCACCCGCAGGTCGTTCTGCCGCGATCGATAGCCGTATTGGCAGCGCACGCGCCGATAGCGCTCGAATTGCCGGGGGGTGAGCTCGAAGCTCGGATCGACGCGCCGGTAGCCGGCATTCGCCATCAGCCGGTCCGCTTCCGACACCCGCTCGGGGTCGATCAAGAGATCGACGTCGCGGCTCGTACGCGCGGTGGGATCGCCAAAGGCCGCGGCAGCCAATACCGGGCCCTTGATTGCGAGCGACCGAATGCCCGCGCGCGCGAGGGCATCGATGAGCCCGCGGGCCTCGGCTATCTGCAGCAGGACAACGCGCGCATTGAAGCTGGCGGCCTCTTGCAGGCGACGCTGCACGGCCGGTGGGACGGATGATTCGCCCGCCTGTCGCATAGCCCGATGGACGAGGGGACCCACACCGTGTCGCTCTCCCCACGCGACGAATCGCTCCCAATCGATCGCCTCCGCGGGTTGTGGCGTGCTGCATGCCGCCGGCGTGGACGACTCCCGCCGCAGGCAAGCCAACAGAAGCATCAGCTCCCGATCGCGGAATGCGAGTCCGCCGCTGGAGATGGGACTCTCCTCCTTAGTTCCTCGTGCGATGCGCAAAGGCATGACTCGCGCAGGTATCCTTTCACTGTCGGTTAACGGGCCTCTGGGCTAAAATGACCTCATGGCCGCGACCCTTTCCCCGACTTCGAGGGTTCGACGCAGCGAGGATCAGATCGCCGCGCCGGTCGATGACGAGATCATTATCCTCAGCGTCGAGCGCGGAAGCTATTTCGGCCTCGACGACATCGGCAGCGACATCTGGGAGCGCCTTGCCAGCCCCATCCGGGTCGACGCGCTCTGCGATGCCTTGGCGGCGGAGTATGACGCCGACCGCGCCACCATCGAGCGGGACGTGCTGGCGCTTCTCGACAAGCTCGCGGCGGCGGGGCTCGTATCGACCGCGCCCTAGCCGCTTACTCGCAGCCGCCGCCCTTCCGCCGGCCCTTCGCGCGTCCATCGAGCCAAACGATCGGTCGTCTCCCGTCATGCGCCGCCCCGACGTTCAGCGTGTCGCCCTTGCGCAGATCGAGCGGCGCTCGCAGCGGGTAGAATCGGCATCCCATGAAATAGGGCGTGCCTTCCCCCGGTCGGGTTTCAAGCGCGGTATCGCCGTCGAGCTGGAGGTTGATCCACTGCACGATGCCATTGACCACGCCGTCGGAGCTCGCCTCGAGAGGGATGCGGGCGCGCTCGGCCTCGGGCGCCGCAATCAGCGCGCCGAAGTCGAAGCGGAAAGCGATGGCCGCGGCTGAGCGCAGGGCAAGCTCGGGGTCGTCGATCCCGAGAGTGATGTCCGATGGAAGGACGCGCTGAAACGGCGTGAAATCGAAGCCGTCGACGCGGTCGATCTGCGCGATCCCGCGGTAGCCGCGCCAGTGCGCCAGGGCGAGGCTAATCGTCGCGGCCGACGGCACCGCTCCCGCCTCCGGCAGGAGCAAGCGTCGGCGCGCGTCGGCGATCGCCGCCAGAGGCTCGAAATTCAAGAGATCGGTCCCGAAGATGTCGCCGAACAAGAGCTCCGCCGGCCGTTCCAGATCGGCGCCGACGACGAGATCCTCCGAGCGCTTGGCAATGACGACGACGCGATCGGCATATCCGTTGAGGGCGACGATCTCCCGTGCGAGCGCGGCCAATACGGGATCGCGCTCGCAGGTCGTCACCCGCCCGGCGCCTGCTCGCGCCGCCATCATCGCGAGCAACCCTCCGCCGGTTCCGATTTCGAGCACGTGCGAGCCCGGCCGGACGGCGCGCGTCAGCGCGCGATGCCAGGCCGCGGTCCGAACAGGATCGTTCATCATGCGCACGTGGTAGGGTGCGACGAGGGCGCTCGCGAGGCGTTGCGCCCGGATTTCGATCTCAGGGTCGCCCTTGCTCTCGGCGATGGCCTCCCTGCAGAGGTGGTAGGCCGCCATCATCCCTTGCTTCTGCGCCACCACCGCCGCGAGTTCCAGCAGGCGACGGGGGTAATCCGGACGCGTCCGTTGCGCCGACCGGAACTTCTCGACGAGCGCCTCCATACTCTCCTCCGGCACGCGCGCCTCCAAGTTCGTTTGCCGTGGGATCGAGTCGCAAGCCTCTCGACTATAGAGCAATCGAGCGCGCCCGCGGGAATAGGACGTGGCTTGCTCGACCGCATCGCCGCAGCCTGATAACGTCGCCGCAAGACCCGAATGCCCTAGAATTTGTTAACCAAGGGAAGGGTTGAATGCCGCTTGCGATGAAACTGCTGCGGAAATTCTCGGCCCTCCCGCGGACGGAGCGTCGGGCCCTCGTGGAGGCCGTGCTCTTGCTCGGCCTCGCGCGCGTCGCGCTGCTGCTGCCGTTCCGAATTGTCGCACCCTCGATCGGACGAGCCACGGCGCTACACGAGGCGCCGAGAACCGCACTCGACCCAGCCGAGCGCGAGGCCGCGCTTGCCGTCGGCCGCGCGCTGCGACGGGCCGCCAACCGTGTCCCCTGGACTTCGAGCTGTCTCGTTCGCGCAGTCGCGGGCCGCATGATGCTGCGCCGCCTCGGCCTGCCTTCGCTCCTGGAGCTCGGCGCGCGGCCGGAAGGCGCCGCGCGGCTTGCCGCTCACGCTTGGCTGCGTTGCGGAGACATCGACGTCATCGGAGCGGAGACCGCGGCCGAGTACACGTCGATCGCGGCGTTCAGGGCGTGACTGCAGTCGCGCCCGCGCCGTACTGGAATGAGTGATCGCACGCTTTGCACCTGGCGTGTGCGCACCGCGCTGCCTTTGCCGGAAGCATTACCTTGGCAGGGCCCCGATCGCGCCGTCGACATCGAGATCAGGCGAGGCTCCCTCGGCGCGGCCGGCGCAACGCCGAGCCGCCGCGTCGAGATGCTGCCCGAGGGCCAGATTCTCTACGATGCTGGTCCTCACGCGCGCTTTCTCGTGACGGCCGAGAGCGTCGTCGTGGATTCGCAGCTTCCCGCGGAAGCGCCGGAATGGCGCATCTTTCTGTTGGGTCCGATCCTGGGTCTCCTTTGCTATCTGCGCGGCGCATTGCCGCTGCACGCGAGCGCCATTCGGATCGGCTCCGATGCGGTCGCCATCGCGGGCGCCGCGGGCGCTGGGAAATCGACGCTCGCGGCCGCGCTGCTCCGCCGTGGTCACCGTCTCGTCACCGACGACATCTGTCCTGTTCTAGGCGCAGAGAAACTGCCCCTGGTCCTGCCGACCTTTCCGACGCTGAAGCTCGGCGCGGCGAGTCTCGATGCACTCGCAATAGACTCCGCGGGCCTGCCCCGGATCGGTTTCGGCGAGGGAAAATTCCTCCTCGCAAGGCCGGGCGATTTCCATCCGGCACCGGTCCCGCTGCGACGGGTCTATCTCCTCGAGGAGGCGTTTGGCATCGGCGGAGAAAGAATCCGCGATGTCCGCGGGACCGAGATCTTCGAGCGTCTCGGCTCCGAAATCTACAGATCGGAGATCGGTCGAATTCTCTACAGCAAGCCGGCTCTATTCAAAAAGCTCGCGGAGGTCGTATCGGGTCTCGAGGTCCGCCGTTTGCGTCGCAGCGCCGGATTGGCGCAGCTCGATGAAATGGCAGCACTTCTCGAATCCGATGTTGCCGGCGGTTAGCGGTTTGCCGCGCGTCCGGCAGTCAGGAGTGGTCCTTGTCGTTGCCGGCCTTACCATCGTGAGGCGCGTGCCCGCGGTTATCGGCCGTGAGAGCGATGTCGAGCTCCTTGAGGACCGGGCGATGCCACCGCTTCCGGGCGGTTGGGCGGGGCAGATCGTCGGGCGGCGCTTTACCCGAAGCGTCTTCTGGCAGTTCAGCCGAGCCCATCGCCGCGCGACTCCTTCACCAACTCCATAGTCAAAACATACCACAAACCCAGTAAAAATGGGATAACCGCCCCGGATGCCTCGCAAGGATCGTCTAAAAGCGGAGAGAAGGCGAAGCGGGTCCGGCGCGGCGTGCATGCACGGAATCGTTGAGGAAATCCGCTGGCCTAGCGAAAGAACCACCGCGCGGCGGGCTGTGCGTGCGCGCCGTTAACGATCTCTCCTGTCGGATTTCATTACAGGCCTTCAAATATGACTCCGTAAGTCCCGTATAATGAAGAATCTTCAAAAATGGCATGCGGATTGCGATATGTAAGGAGTGTGGAAATACGGGATGCCGGGTTTGAGCACCTTTAACGGGAATGCTTTCGCGCTCAGGGCGATTTTCGTGCTCGCACTGGCGGCGATGTCGTTTTGCGTGGGTCCCGCGTATGCGACGATCGTCGATGTCAACACGAGTCAGCGCGGCTGGTTTCGCAGCGACGACAACTTCGACGTCCAGGAAGCCCCCCCAAACAACAACTACATCGCCGGTGAGATCGCCGGAGATCCAGCCACAGTCGGCTACCACGATTTCTTCGTGTTCAATCTCGCGGGCTTGAGCGGCTCCATCACCGGCGCGACCCTGCACCTCTTCAATCCCGGGGTTGATATCGGACCCGGGTATTGGAGCCCGAACCCGACCGAGACGCTGAAGATATTCGTATACAGCATCGACCCCGCGGTTATCGCGAACCTGGACCCGACCCAATATACGCCGGGCGCTTACGATGGTCTCGTAGCCGGTGCGATCGCGGGTTACATCACCGTATCGGCCGTCGATAATGGGCAATTCGTCGACGTGATCTTGAACAGCGATGCGATCGCTACGCTGAATGCCGCAGCCGCGACCACCGGCATCATCGCATTTGGCGGCGGCTTGGACGGGCTGCTGGGCCCGCCGGATGGCAGCCCCGACGATCGCGCCATCTTCGAGTATTCCGGCAACGATGACTCCAATCCCGCGGACGGCAATACTCAGCTCATCGTGGAAGTGCCGGAACCCTCATCGCTTGCGGTAATCGCCGTGGCGCTCGCGGGCCTTGGACTGGTGCGCCGGCGCTCCGCCCACCGCAAGTCTCGCATCGGCTAGGTCCGCGCGCTCGGGCCCTCGATCCGATCCAGCGATATCAGCGTGACGTTGCGGGCGTCAGGCCTGCGAGCCCCTGTCTTGCGAGCTCATGAACGGCAACGCGGACCGCCTCCGCATTTAGTTCCGCGCTCAATTCCGTCTTGATCTCCCGGAAGGTCAAGCGGTTCCGCAACAGCAGGAGCCGCAGAACGCGCAGAGCCGCCGGGGAGAGCCGGTAGCGCTCGCCGCCGACGATGATCGCGGTCTCGCTTTCGACATCCGCAGGGAACGCGATAGTGCGGCGCGGAGCAGGCTCCACGACATCGTCGTCGGCCGGCATATCCTCGATGCCGATGTTGAGGCGCACGCGCGGGCGCCGCTCGGCGTCCTCTGCGCTCAGGAACTCCTCGACGCTCGCGGCATCGACGATCGCATGCAGCCGCTCCTTCAGCCTGGCCTCGTGAAGGCGCAGGGCCTCGGCGCCGGCCGCTCGCGTTAGGTCCTTCCGGATCTCCGGGTCGAGCGCCGCGCGCTTCCGTAGCCATTCGAAAAGATGGACCCCGTGCCGGATGTGAATGCCGATCGTGAGATGCACCGAGTTCGGGCCCTCGACGGCGGCCTCGTGGACTTCCCCACGCGGCAGGTAGAGCAGGTCGCCGGGCTCGAGCACCTCCTCCCAGGCGATCTCAGTGGGCGCTTCCTTGCCTGGCTCGGGCTCGAGCTGCTCGACGGGCGAGGGAAAGGGCGTGCCATGGCTCCGCCAGCGCTTGCGACCATGGACTTGCAGCACCAGCACGTCGTGATAGTCGAAATGCGCCTTGAAGGCGCTGCCGCGGCCGAAGCTCAGATAAGCATTGACGCCGACACGATGTCCGAGGCGGCGCTCGATGTTGTCGCTCAATCCGCCGATTGCGGGAACGAGGTCGCTGACGTCGTTGATGATGACGCTGGCGCCCTGCGCCAGGAGCTGCTGCAGCGCGCCCGCGCGCAGGTGCTTGTGCTCGTCGCGCCGGCGATACATCAGCGTCGCGACGTCGATGTTCGCGCGGATGACGCGCAGCCGGTCCGGCGGGAGCACGTCGCCTTCGATGAGGTGGTTGACCGTTGCCCAAGGCAGCAGGCCTGCCGCGCGGCCGCGCTCGGTCGTCCTGACGTAGAGCCTTCGCTTCGCGATGAAGTGCTGGAGAAAAGTGGCTTCGTCGACCGGGTGCAGCAGCGAGGGAAGATCGAAAATCATTCCTGGTCTCCCGTGGCCTCCCTGAATTTATCACGGAGGCGTCCCTGCCGCCGCAGACGCCTCAGGAATTGCCGCCCGCCGTACGGCGGAGGAAATGGCCAGCGGCAATGGAGCACATCAAGGCGGTGCGATAATGCGCGACGACATCGCCGCGCTCCCAGCCTCCGGAGGGCCAGTTCTCGACGAGGCGCCGAAGGCGCCCGAGGTCTAGCAATTTAGAGATCGGGGGATAGGTCTCGAGCCGATCGAGCTCGGAGGCGAGCTGCGGACGCGCCGCGGTCAGGCCCACGTGCCAATCCGCGCTTTGCAGGCCTCGCCCCAGCGTTTCCGTCACCACCCGCGGCGCCCGATCGGCGAGCGCCAGTCGCGCAAGCGCGCGCGGCATTCCTCCGGCGACGAACTCCTCCGTGGGCACCGCGAGGCAGTATTCGAGGAGCCGCCGGTCGGCCAGGGGGTTGCGCTCGTCGATCTGCCATCCCGCGAGTGTCCCCTTGCCGTAGCAGCCGGCGTCTGCCTCGCCGAGCCACAGCAACCGCTCGAGGTGGCCATCGCTCGCGGGACGGAGCGCAAGGTCCCACCGGCGTTCGCGGGCGCGCGCGCGCAGACCGATCTCGGCAAGGCGATCGGCGGAGATGGCGCAATAGTCGGATATCGCGCAGAACTGGCCGCGCCGCGTGCGCAGGAGCCACAGCCAGGCGCGGGCCGGAAACCAGGGCCCCAAGCTCTGCGCGGCGGCATGGCGCCAGCTCCACCCGCTGCGCCGCACGAGCGCGTGGGCGATGCGCCACCAGCGCACGATACTGCCTCGCTTGAGGAGCTCGGGCAGCGCGGTCGCGCCGCCGTAGCTGAATCCCCGATTGCCATAGGCTCCCGTCAGCACGACCGAAAGCTTTCGCGCGCGCGCTGCGTCGCTGATCGCCTGAAAGAGCCCGGTGTTGGAGAGGGCAAGACTCGGCTGGTCGAAGAGCAGCAGATTGCGATCAAGGCATTCGAGCGGCGAGCTCGCGGGATTGCGCACGATCACATGCTCGATGTTCGCGTACATGGCCGCGGTTGCCGCTGCCTGCTCGCGCTCGTCGAGGATGCGCCCGGGCGGGCTCGGCCCGGTATAGCCCTCGCGCGGCAACCCCGTGAAAGCGATGACACGGCCGCCAGACGGCGCGAGCAGCCTTGCGGCCGTCGTCGCGACTGCTGAGCTGTCGAGGCCGCCGCTGAGGTGAGCGCCGACGTCCCGCACGCCGCGCAGCCGGCACGCCACCGCCTCATCCAGCAATTCGCGCAGTCCGTCGACGTAGTCCTCGTGGCCGCGATATCCCAGCCGCCGGGGTCGAGGCTCCCAAAACCGCCGCGTCGCGACCCGACCCGCGCTGATGGTGACGATGTGGCCGGGCTCTACCCGCTCGACGCCACGAAAGCACGTGCCCGAGCCGTGCGGGGGCAATAGCGCCAGGAAGTCAGCAATCCAATCTTCATCCGCCTCGATCGGGACTTCCGGGAGTGCGTGGATTCCCTTGGGCATGGTCGCGAAGGCGAGAAGCGCCTTGCTAGCGTGATAGTGGAGCGGGCGCTCGCCGAGGGGATCGCGAGCGAGGCGCAGGCGCCGGGAGAGGGGCTCCCAGATCGCGAAAGCGTAATCGCCGACGATGCGGTCGAGACACTTCTCGTCCCAGCGCTCGACGGCTGCGAGCAGGAGCGCGGCGTCGCTCGACTGGGTCGCCTGCGCCGCCTCGATCTCGAGGGCGCGCGCGAGCTCCGTGCGATTGTCGAGGCGTACATCCGCGACGAGGACGAGGCGGCCGCCGGCACCGATCAAGGGTTGGCGATCGAAGGCGTCTTCAGGCAGGAGCGGGAAGAGCCGCCTCCCCATCGCAAACTCACCGCCGGCCCATTGCGCAACTGCATGCGGGCCGTAGATCTGCAGCGCCGCCAACATCCGGGCACAGCCCTCGGCCGCGCCCGCGTGTCCGTCGATATGCCAAAGACCCGCGATTGCGGTCATGCCGCGCTCAAGCGAGGCTCGCTGCCGGGCTCAGGTCTCGACCCGCAGCGAACTCGCGGCGTGCGCGCGCGGGTACAGCTTTCTCCGCAATGCCAACCCTCCAGCGACCCGTTCCAGGTCGCGCATCATAGTCCAGTTATGGCTGGGAGGATCGTTTAACGCGAAAGCCCCGACCGCGGAGCGCGGTCGGGGTTGCCGGTCGACGGGAGCCGATCGCTAGGCGGAAGCGAGCGCCTTGGAGCGATTGCGGCGTCGCGAGGCGAACGCGCCGAGGAGCACGGTCGAGAACACCGCGATCGATGCGGGCTCGGGCACATCGGTCGGCGGATCGACGTTGCTCACGGCGAGCACGAGGTCGTTGTAATCGAAATCGCTCCCTTGCGTGCTGAGGAGATCCTCGAAGCCCACATACATCAGCGGCGTCTGGGAGGTTTCCGACGAGAGAACGCTCGTGACGGCGGGTGCCGGCGGGGTCTGAATGAGATCCTGCAAATTCGTCGTGAAGCGAGCGTGGAAGAAGCCGTCGCTAGCCCGGGTGTTGGCCGAGAACGTGGTCCCAGTTGTGACATTCGTCAGTCCCAAATTCAGCGGCCCCGTCCGATTTCCAAGATTGACCGTGAATCCCGGCGAGAAGCTCGGACTGTTATTCGCGAAGAGCGGCGTGTTCGACAAGCCCATCAGGAAAGCTTCGCTCTGGTCCGCCGCTGACGCGGAGACGAACGTCACTTGGACATCGTCGCCCAGGCCGGAAATCACCGGGGGCTGCGTGATGATCGGCACCGCCGATGCATGCGATGCGACGACCGCCGCGCCGAGCGCGAAAGAAAGAAACGTGATCCAGCGCGGTTGCAGGAACATGGGGGCACCCTCGGCGAATGGTTGCGCAATTTCGCGTGGCGCACCGGAATTCCTTCCCCCGCCACCGCTTTGTCTGATTAAGCTTAGTCTTCCGAACCCCTTCGCCATGTGAGCATTCTTGGGCATTACTTGGTCATTCAGCGAATTCCGCTCGCGCGCGAAAATGATTCTGCAGCGACGGATCCCATCGAGCCGCGCGCGATATCGCGGCGACGTGCGCTGATTGCGCGCCGGTATCTATCCCGGGTTTAAAACGAAGAGCATGCGTAGCGAGCGCGGTCGCGCTTGCTACGCGGGGCGGTGTCCTCTCGTCAGGAGCGGATCGTGAGATGAAGCGAGACGGAATCCTGCACAACCTGCAGCGATTTGACCGCCCGCCGCGCGATGGGGATGCCCTTCTTGTTGCAAAAGACGATCAGCGCGACGGCGATTTCGTTCTCACCGAAATGGACCGGCGGCGCGGATCCGTTCGGCACCATCGTGACCTCGATCTCTTTGTTGTTGGTGAAGGTGAGCCCCTTGATGCCGCCGGCGGGAAGCGGACGCTGGGTTCTCTGGCAGTACTCTTCCAGCGCCTCGATGACCTCGGCATTCGTGAAGCTGACGGCGCGGGTTTCGGTCGGCAATTTTTTAGACTCCCCCTAGAGTTCGTATCGGTCGTGCCGCCTCGGATCGAGATTGCCTCCGCGAAAATTGCGCGCGATCGGTTCGTCGCATGCTCCGAAGCACGTCCTGCAGTGACGGTAGCCGACGCCGGGCGAAGCGGGAAGGTGGCAGGGCCTCACGCCGCGCCCGTCACATTCCCGCCACTGGCGTCTCCGCTCAAAATGCTCCTAAATAGGGTCGGGATGACGAGCACGCAATCGAGCCCGGCGCCCACTGTGCCCCCGGGCCTGCGCATCTATGCGATCGGCGATATGCATGGCCGAGCCGATCTGCTCAGGACTTTGCTCGCGACAATCGAGGCGGATGCGGCGCGCCATCCCTCCGTCGTCAAGCGCATGGTGTTTCTCGGCGACTACGTCGACCGCGGCCCGCAGTCGAAAGAGCTGATTGATCTCGTGCTCGACGCCGCGCCGCCGCGCATGGAGGTGGTGACCCTCATGGGAAATCACGAGGAGATGATGCAGCGGTTCCTCAGCGACACGTCGGTGGGCCGAAGCTGGATGGTCAACGGTGGCGACGCGACGCTCGCGAGCTACGGAGTGAAACCGCCCAGCCTCTTTGCGACGGACGCACGTTATCGACAGGCGCAGATGGAGTTTCGCGATCGCATTCCGGATCGCCATCTGCGCTTCCTGGAGAGCCTCGTCACCTCGTACACGGCCGGCGATTATCTCTTCGTGCACGCGGGGGTGCGGCCCCAGATCCCGCTGGAACTGCAGCGGCCCGACGATCTCCTCTGGATCCGCGACGAGTTCCTGCGCTCGGAGGCAGATTTCGGCAAGGTCGTCGTCCACGGCCATAGCATCGTCCGTGAGCCGGAGATGCGGCGCAATCGGATCGCAATAGACACCGGCGCCTACGCAACCGGACGCCTCACCTGCCTCGTGCTCGAGGGAACCGCGAAAGAGCTGCTCGCGACCTGAGGTCCGCTGATACCGGAAGGCGACTACGCGACAGCACAGATTCCGCGCAAAGTGTGATTAACATTTGGGCAAGACGGTATTATCCTGGTTGCAAATGGGGAGGCGTCCTTTGCACTTGGGGTACATCCATGGGGACGCCGTCTGTCGCTGGTAAATCTCACAAACGAAACGCTAGGTCGTGGGGCGAAATCGATCGTGATCCGATCGATGCGGCGGCGCCTGGCCGGGCCGGCCGCGCGCTGCTGGGAGTCATGCTCGTGAGCCTCGCTCTGTGGGCGGGGATCATCGCCGGCCTGCGCGCTCTGCTAGAGGTCCTCTAGCCTTTCAGCGTCGGCCGGCCGCAGGCGCGGCCGCTCGATGAGCGTGCGGGATCAGATTACGTCGAGGCTCGGGCTCATCGCAGCGGTCTCGTGACGGGCCATGTCTCGCAGGCTCGCCCCGCCATATTCCCCATCATCCGATTCCGAAACGACGCGTGCCGTCACCTTCATTTCCTCGCGACAGCGAATCAGCGCTTCCAAGTCCTGCTCGTCCTGCGGCGTCAGCGGATCGAGCTGGTTGATTCGATCCTCGATGAGATCGAGGACTAGTCCGAGAGAGTAACTGGATAGGATCAATTCTTCCTCCATCGCTCCCGAGCGACCCGAGCATAAGCGAAGCCGAGGATCGCGCTTCCGTGGTTAAGCAGAGCTCAACGCGGCCTGCGCTATCGCCTCAAACATCTCGCGAATCTCGTAGAAGGCGACGGCGCTCCGCTGCGTGGGCGAGCGAGTTCGCCGCTGCGTTCCTCGGCGCTGCGGGGAGCGGATCGCTTTTATGAAAATTGTATCTAAAACACAAAATTAACCACCCGATCGTCTTGGAGTTTTCCGGCATTTGAAGCAATGATCGCATCGACATCGAAATGCAGCAGTGGCGCGCTCGTGCACATCACCTTCGACAAGCGAGTGAGGTCAGCGGCGGAAGTTGCCGGGATCAACGGCATCGGCCCCGCGGTTGCGGCTGCAGCGGCGATGATCAAAACGGTGCGGGACGCGACGGCGCGCTGATGCGCGCTTCTTCGTCACCTGCGTCCTCGGCCCGAGATGGGTGAACAGAGAGGAGAGCGCGATGCAGACCACGACCGGATCGCTGATGGTACAGGACATCCTCAGTGTCTTCAGCGAGCCAAGTCCGTCGAACCGAACGCTCGACGAGCAGGTCTACGTCGAATTACTCACCTCCGACGGCCTCATGATCCTGAAGATGCACCCGCTCATGGCGCGAGAGTTGATGGAGTCCCTGTCGCGAACCTTCGAAGAGTTTGGCGCTCGGCTCTGACGAGCGTTGGATCGTGCTTGTAATGGAGACTTCGATGGGAAGCGTGCGTCCACTGAGATGTCCGAGCGAGCATAAGACCGCCTGGGCTCGCCGCTGGAAGACAAGCTGGAAGGCCGAACTTCAGGCGGAAGGGGAGCGAGTGCCCTGCGTCATTCTCAACATGTCCGTCCACGGAGCCGGTTTGAGCATCGACGGCCCACCGGACGAGGGGACCGTAGTGTCGCTCGTCCTGAGCGCGTCCAACAGGTTTCCAGCACGTGTCGTTTGGCGTCGATTTGGCGCGATGGGAGTTTGCTTTCTCGACCGGCAGCTCGGCGTCCTCGATCTCGTCGCCAAGGCAGCGACCGCGTCGGGCGCGCGCTGAGACCCGCATTCGACCCCGCGCGCGAGCTCAGGCGCCGTAGCGTCGCCGCCGGCGCTGGAACTCCCGGATCGCGCGCAGGAAGTCGATCCTTCTGAACGCGGGCCAGAAGACGTCGGAGCAATAGAACTCGCTGCGCATGCTCTGCCACAACAGGAAGCCGGAATGCCGGACCTCGCCGCTGGTCCGGATGATCAAGTCGAGATCGGGAAGGTCGGCCCTGTAGATGTAGCGCCCGATCGCCTCCGGGGAGACGGCATCGATCGACTGCGCAAGCGTCTTGCCGCCGCGAGACAGGTCCTGCAACAGCGCGCGCATGGCATCGATGATTTCCTCGCGGCCGCCATAGGCAACCGCGATCGTCACGTTGAGTCCCGAGAAGTGCTCCGTCGCTTGCTCGGTCTCCCGAATCGTCTCGAAGAGCGAGGCGGGCAGGCTCGAGAGCCGGCCCACGGCTCGGACGCGAATGCGGTGGCGCCGCACCATCGGGGATCGCAGCAGATCGCGCAGCTTGGCCTCGATCGCCGCGAGGATGCCGGAAACCTCGTGCCGGGACCGGCGCAGATTGTCCGTCGACAGCACCCAGAGCGTGACCGCGGGAATTCCGAGCTCAACGCACCACTCGAGCACGTCCTCGAGCTTGTCCGCTCCCGCGCGATAGATCTCACGCGGCTCCGTCAGGCCCCGGACCATGCCATGGCGGCGATTGCCGTCGAGAATGATTCCTATGTGCTGCGGCATCGGCTGCGCTCTCAGCCCTCGAGAGAGCGAGCGCTCGTAAAGCCGATAGACCAGCCCGAGGGTCCGGGACAGGAACGGCGAGCTTCCGTTGTTGACGAGATTGACCCGCGAAACGAAGACCATTCCGAGTATGGATTGCCCGCTCTGGCGCCGGTCCCGGCGAATCCTCGCTGCGGCGCGGCGGAGCGCCAGCCGGGCATCGACGCATTTCCCTTTCCGCGGCTTGCAATTACTGCGGGCTGACCCTAGAAGCGAGGGCAATAAAGGGAGATGCGGGCCCTGCGGGGAGGGCCGAGCAGTTCGGGATTTCCCATCGAATGGAGCGGCAGATGGCCACGCGGGACGCGGACCTCGAGCCAGTCCTCGCGCGGCCTGGTGCAGCCCGCCCAATCGAGATCCTCACCTATTCGACGCTGTTTCCAAACGCTGCGCAGCCCAATCACGGTGTCTTCGTCGAGAACCGTCTGCGCCATCTCGTCGCGACCGCCGGAGTATCGAGCCGCGTCGTCGCTCCGGTCGGCTGGGTGCCATTCGATTGGCGGCTATTCGGTCGATACGCCGCGAATGCGAGGGTGCCGCGGAGCGAGATGCGGAATGGTCTGCCGGTATTTCATCCGCGCGTACTGGTCATCCCCAAGCTCGGCATGCTGGCCGCGCCGAGGCTGCTTTATGCAGCGTCATTGGGCCTCTTGCGCCGCCTTCGCGCGGAGCGGGATTTCGATTTGATCGACGCGCATTATTTCTATCCCGACGGGGTCGCTGCGGCCATGCTGGGGGCGACGCTCGGAAAGCCCGTCGTGATCACCGCGCGCGGAACCGACGTCAATCTGATCCCGAACTACACTCTGCCGCGCCGCATGATACTTGGCGCGGCGGGGCGTGCCGCTCACGTGATCGCTGTGAGCCAAGCGCTCAAGAGCGCGCTCATCGCACTGGGCGTCCCTTCCGAGCGCGTGACCGTGCTGCGCAACGGTGTAGACCTCCGGCAGTTCCATCCCGGCGGGCGCGAGGAGGCGCGGTCTCGCCTGGGTTTCTCCGGGCCGACCCTCCTCTCGGTCGGCCATCTCATCGGCCGCAAGGCCCACGATCTCGTCATCGCGGCGATGCCCGATCTGAAGGGACACGCCCTGGTCATCGTCGGAGAAGGACCCGATCGCCCACTGCTGGAGCGCCGCATCGGAGAGCTCGGTCTCGCCGACCGGGTTCGCCTCGCTGGCGCCATGCCCCATGACCGCTTGCAAGAGTACTATGCCGCCGCCGACGCACTCGTACTCGCGTCGAGCCGCGAGGGCTGGCCCAACGTGCTGCTCGAGGCGATGGCGTGCGGGACTCCGGTCGTCGCTTCCAACATCTGGGGAAACCCGGAAGTCGTGGCTGCGCCGGAGGCGGGACGGCTGATGCGCGAGCGGTCCGCACCGGGGATCGCCGAGGCGGTCAGGGAACTTTTTGCATCATTGCCGGATCGCGCGGCGACGCGGCGCTACGCCGAGCGCTTCAGTTGGGATGAGACCTCGCAGGGGCAGCTCGATATTTTCCGGCGAGTTCTCGCTTCCGCGCGGGTGCGTTAGGCGTCTAGCCGCTGCTGCGCCGGCGTTCGGGGCGATGCTCGGATCGCGTGGCCGGCGCCTCGGATGCCCGCCCCGCGATTTGCTCCGCCACCAACCCGACGATCTTCTGCGCGTTCGATTTCCACAGGAGCTGACGATCGAAGATCGTGCGGCGGGCGGCAGCACCCAAGCGCTCGCGCAATGCTCCGTCGGTCGCCATGCGCGAGATCGCAGCCGCCATCGCGTCGGGTTTCTCGGGCTCGAACAAAAGCGCATTCGTCTCGTGGCTCAAGATCTCCCGGATATTCGGCTGATCCGGAGCGACGATCGCCCGGGACGATGCCATGTACTCGAAGAGCTTGAGCGGCGAGGCATAGCTCACCGCGCGCGGCTGCAGCGCGATATCGAAGGCCTCGATGAGGGCCGCGACATCGTCGCGCGCGGCAAGTCCCGTGAAGGTGACGCGGTCGCGCAGGCCCAACCGGTCGGCCTGACGCTCGAGCTCGCCACGGGCGGGGCCGTCGCCGACGACCAGCAGATGGAGTTCCCGCGGCGTGTCCGGGCGTGCCAGATACTCGATCACTGAGGCGAGACCGTGCCAGGTCCGAATGAAGCCGGTGAAACCCAGGACGACCTTTCCGGCGAGGCCCAGCGCAGCCTTGGCGCGTTCGGTGTCGCGACCATCGGGAAACCGCTCGGGATCGATGCCGTTGGGGATGATGGCGACGTGCGTGTCGGAAACGCCCGCGGCCCGCACGTGCTCTGCGAGCACGCCCGTTACCGGCAAGACCCGCGCAGCGTGCCGCCATGTCCATCTCTCGAGGCGAGTGGCGAGCGACTGCAACGTCAGGCCGCCGAATTCACCGCGCTCCAGAGCGAGCGGCGAATTCACCTCGAGGAATAGCGGGATTCCCGTTTGCCTGCTGAGCAAGGTCCCTGCCACGAGAAAAAGACCGTAGCGCTCGTAAATGAAGTCGGGCTGCGCGCGCCGCATCGCGCGCCGGAGGCGGAAATAAGTCGGCAGATTGTAGGCGACTTCCGCGAGCTCGAAGGCGAATTTCGGAAGATGCCGCTTGATCGAGGCGGCGACGCGCGATCCCTCGCCGATCGCGGATCGCTCGAATCCCGGCGGCCCCACGACGACGACCTCGTGCCCCTCAGAACGGAATGCGTGAATCAGCTCGTCGATGTGGACGGCTTGTCCGTCTCTCGATCCGACGCGGTGGTGATAAAGAATTCTCAAGGCGCGCGCCCTTCCTCGTCTCCCTGGAAAATCGCGGCGTATGCCCTGAACATGCGCTCCTGGTCGTATTCCGCCTGCGCCTTTCGGCGGTTGGCGGCGCCGATACGGTCGCGCAATGCCGCATCCGCCAAGAGCATCTCGATCGCGCCCGCAAGATGTTCGTCGCTCGGCGCGACGAGATAAGGGACGTTCTCCGCGGCGACCATGTGACGGATATCCCCGACATCGGTCGCGGCGATCGGCAGGCTCGCTGCCATCGCCTCGATAATGGTGTAGGGCATCTGCTCGGTGTCGGACGAGAGCGCGAAGAGATCGAAGGCGGGATAGAGGGTCTCCGGCTTCTCGACGTGTCCGGCGATCCAGAGCCGGTCCTTGATGCCGAGCTCCACGGCGAGGGATTCCAGCTGCGCACGCTCGGGTCCGTCGCCGACGATCGCAAGACGGCAGGATAGGCGTTTGGAGACGCGGCGAAAGGCCAGCAGCAGGCGCTGCAGGTTCTTCTCGCGGCGCAGGGCCGCAACGGTTCCGATGATCGGCCCCGATCCCGGGACCTCTGCGGAAATCGCGGGGTTGCGTGGCGCCGCGAAGCGAGCGCAGTCGATGCCGTTCGGGATGTAATGCACTCGCCGCTTGTCGAGACGCCAGACGGAGGTCGCGATCGTCTCGAGGATTTGCGACGGGACGATCACGCTGCTGCGCCGGAGCACGAGCCGGCGCGTCCAGACGCGACGCCCCAATTGGCCCCGCGCTTCCTCCGGCCCGAACCCGTCCTCGATGTGCACGTGTCGCGCGACAGCCGGCCAGTTTGCCATCGCCCACTCGATCGCGCCCCAGTTGTAGGTGACGAGGACATCGGGCTTGAGCGTTTGGAGCGCTCGGCGGAACGTCCGGAGATTCGATAGGGTGCGGCCTTTCCGGATGGCGACGGAAGGAAGCGTGATGGAGATCGCTGGATCGATGCGGCTTCGGCACTCGTAGCGGCCGTCCATGGCGACGATGAGATGGCTAAATTGGCTGCCGTATCGGTTGGCCTGTGCGGCAAAGCGCACTTGGGGTCCGCCGACTGCGAAGGTGGAGAAGACATGCAGGAGGTTGCGAGCGCTCATCCCGGGGCTCGGCGCGAGCGCGGCGCGTGCACCTCGATGGCGTCCCGAACGAACGTCGCGCGATCGGCAATCGGCCGCCAGCCGAGATCGCGCTTGGCGTCCGCGCAATCCAATTGCGCCTTCATTCCGCGGGAGAGGAAATCGCGGCGCGTCGGCATGGGTGCCGGACGGCCCGTCGCGCGCTTGATGCACCATTTTAAGAGCTCCACCAGCCAAAGACTGGTCGGAGACTTCGGGTGAAACCGCAGGGGTCGGCACAGTGCGGAGCCGAGCTCCTCGATGTAGTCGCGCGCGCTCAGCCGGACATCGCCCGCGAGGTTATAGCAGCGCGTGTCGATTCCCTTCGCCTTCACGGCGAGCGCGATGGCGTCCGCGACGTCCGCGACGGTTACGAAGGGAAGGGGATTGCGGCCGGCATTCCAGCCGATGCAGTGCTGCTCGTTGTTGAAGAGCCCGAGTGCGCTGTGAAAGGGCGTGCCGCCATCGCCGACCACGACTGCGGGACGCAGGATCACCAGCGGCAACCGCTCGTGCGCGGCCATCTCCTGCAGCATCCGGTCGCAGAGTATCTTGGCGCGCGCGTAATCGGCGCGGCTCTCCGGTCGCGGATCGGCCGGCGTCATGCCCGTGATCCCCGCGGATTGCGGGCCGAGGTAGAGGGACGCCGTCGATCCCACATGGACGAGCCGGCGCACGCCTTGCGCGAGGCACGCTCTCGCGACGCAGGCCGCGCCGTCGACCATCGCTTTCCGTATGGCCTCGCGCGAACCGCTCGCGCCGCCATGCGCGAGATTGACGACGACCTCCGCCCCGGCAATGGCGGCTGCAACATCCTCGGGGTTCCCGATGTCGCCGCGATGGAGCGTGACCGGATCGGAGTGGAAGACGCTCGGAAGATTTCGGAGATTGCGCGCCATCACGGAGACGCGAAGGCCGGACTCCGTCAGGCGCCTTGTCAGATGCGTCCCGATAAATCCGGTTCCGCCGATCACCGCGACGTCGGGCTTTGCGCCTCGCTCAGCGGACCCGGATTGGCCCGTCGATCCCTGGGCAGGCGCAGAGGGGTGGGGGAGCCGATCTCGGATCTCTTCGCAAAGACGAACGAGCCTCGCGCCGAAACGGCCGTCGGATTCCGGAGCTCGTCCCTCGTCGAGAGCGCGGTGGAAAGCCGCAATGCTCGCTTTCATGCTCTGGAAGAAGGCGTCGCGCCGGCCGACGAGGCGCAGCGTCGATAGGCCGTAGTCGCGGGCATTGCGCCAGGTCGCGCGAAGCTGCTGCAGCGCCGTGCGATTGCCCCAGAGGAATTGATCGGCGGCATCGAGCCACCGGCTTCGACCGGTGGTGGCTACGCTGTTCGCGAGCATATCCGCGACGATCGTGCCGTCATCGCAGATCGCGGTGAGGCGCCAGCACGGGAAGGATTGGCCGACCGCGAACTGCAGGACCGCGGAGATATCGCGCATGCGTAGCGCCGCCGTTACCTCCGCGAAGAGCGTGACGCCCGGCGCAGGCTCCATCGACGACCCCGCGAGCACGCTCAGATCCTCGACGTCGCCGCCGAGCGCGACAATCTGTGAGAGCGGGTGCACCGCCTGCTCCAGGAGGAGGTTCTCCGGCGCGTCGAACATCCAGTGCCCGAACTGCCGCGCCGTGAGCTGGCGCAGCGGCATGTTGTAGAGGCACTGCAGGGACCGCAGCGGTCCCATCGCGCTCGATTGAACGAGCGCTCGCAATTGCGCGAAGGCCGGATGGAAGACGAAGTTCTGATTGACGCCCAGCGTCGTCCCTGCCGCCGCTGTGATGAGCCGCTCGCACTCTCCCGCGGAGACCGCGAGAGGCTTTTCGAGAAGTACGGGCTTTCCCGCCGAGATCAGCGGGAGCGCTGCCGCAAGATGGAGGTTCGGCGGGACGAGGACATGCGCGCAGTCGATGGCATCAGCGCCGAGCGCCGCCTCCACGGAGGCGAAGGCCGCAGCGCTGCCCACGCGCCTTGCGAGGCCGGTCGCGCGATCGAGATTGGGATCGACGATGGCATTGATTTGCACATCCGGCAGCGACGCCAGCACGTCCGCGTGGGTTTGCGCGATGTAGCCCGCGCCCACAAGACAGACACGCCTCATCCCGAGGCTCCTGCCTTGATTTCTCCTGCTCGATTGCAGCTTGGTCCGTGTCGCGACTCGCCCGACAAATAGCCCGTCCTGGAAAACGCCCCGAGGCCTGCGCACCATATCGCAGGCGATGAAATTTTGCTTCAGCGCTTATGGTTAAGCGTATAACGATAGCGGCAGCAGGGGTTCGCGCGAGCGCATGATGGTCAGCCCCACAATGGGTCCGGGAATCGGGCCGCGACGCACAGGATGAGTGCAATCGAGTCGCGCACAGCCGTATCCGATATCGCCGTTGAGATCGGCCCCTCTGCATCTCTCCGAACGACAGAATTGCTGTGGCGCGAGCTTGAGGCCCGCGCGTCTCCGTCATTCTTTCTGAGTTGGACCTGGATCGGAACCTGGCTCGAGACGGCGGGTGTCGAGCCCATGCTGATGATGGCGCGGTCGGGTGGACGAGTCGTCGGACTAGGACTGCTCAACGGGAAGCGGCGCCGGCGCCTCGGCCTGAGTTGGCCGGCGCTCTCGCTCAACGAGGTCGGAAGCGTCGAGCAGGATTGCATCATGATCGAGGACAACGGGTTCCTCGCGGAGCGCGGCATCGAGGCGAGCGTGACCGCCGCGTGCCTCGATCATCTCGCCGCGGCGGTTCCGGATTGGCGCGAGTTGCGCCTCGGCGGCGTGCCCTCGACAACGATGGAGAGTGCCGCGGGTTTGGGACTTCCGCTCCGCATCGAGGCGATGCGGCCCTCGCATTACGTCGACCTTTCGGCATCATCGGGCGACGGCGCCTTGGCGTCCATGAGCGCGAACGCGCGTCAGCAGGTGAACCGCTCCCTGCGGCTCTATCGCGAGCGGGGCGAGATGGTGCTACGGCCCTCGCACAGCATGGACGAAGCGCTCGCGCGCTTCGCGGAGCTTGAGCTCCTCCATCAACGCCGTTGGGCGGCAAAGGGAAAGCCCGGCGCGTTTGGCCAGCCGTTCTTCCGCCGCTTTCATCGGGCGCTGCTGGAGCGAGGCCATCCCGCGGGCGCCGCCGACGTCCTCCGCATCACCGTGGGCGCGCGGACCTTGGGATTGCTCTATACGTTCTTCCACGACGGCATCGCCTATGCCTATCAGAACGGGTTCGAGTTCGAAACGGATGCCCGCCTGAAGCCGGGTGTCGTATGCCATTTGCTCGCCATCGAGCACTGCCGACAGGCGGGATTGCGGCGCTATTGCCTGCTTGCAGGCGACAGCCGGTACAAGCGCAGCCTCGCGAGCGGAAGCTACGATCTCTATTGGCTGTCGCTTCGGCGACCCGATCTCGCGTTTCGGCTGGAGCGGCTCGCGCGCCGCATCACGGGCCGCGAGGCCTGATGCCGGACCTCGGCAGCTCCCATCGCTTCGAGTTCTTCCCAAGCCTCGCTGCGTTGCCCGAGGACAGCGCACGGCTCTGGCGGTCGGACTCCGTCGACAGCTATTTCCTGAGCCGCGGCTGGTTCGACTGCCTCGTCGCGGCGGGTCTCGACCCCGGGGACGCCGTGGCGATCGGCGCGCTGCAGTCGGCAGACGGCCGGGTGCTCGCGCTCCTGCCGGCGCGGTTCACCGGCGAAGGCGGGTCCAAAGGCCGGCTACGGGGGCTCACGGGCATGTACGCTTGCCTCTATCGCCCAATCCTGAGCCCGGAGGGGAGCACGGAAGGGGTCGCGCGGTCCCTGGGGCTGCATCTGGGGCAGGCGCTCTCCTCGCGCGGCTCAGTCGCCCTCGACGCGCTCGACGCCGAGTGGCCGGGGTGGTCCCCCTTCGAGAGCGGGCTCCGGGCGGCGGGTTTTTCGAGCTTCCGCTATGCCCATTTCGGGAATTGGTCGGAACCGATCGGAGATCGCTCTTTCGAGCAATATCTGGCGGCGCGACCCGGCGCCCTCCGCGAGATTGTGCGCCGGCGGCAACGTGCCCTCGCGCAGAGCGGGGTGCGATATGCGGTGATCGCGTCGCAGGAGGGGCTCGATGAGGCGATTGCCGATTACGAGGCCATCTACGCGCGGAGCTGGAAGCCGGAGGAGCCTTACCCTCGATTCCACGATCGCCTCATGCGCGTCGCTGCCGGCGATGGGGCATTGCGGCTCGGGCTCTGCTATGTGGGGGAGCAGCCGGCGGCGGCGCAAATCTGGATCGTCTGGCGGCGTGTCGCGACGGTTCTGAAGCTCGCCCATGACCAGGCGTTCGACCGGTACTCGCCGGGCTCGGTGTTGCTCGCGCACATGATCCGTCACGTGCTCGAGCGCGATGCGGTCGCAGAGATCGACTTCGGTCGGGGCGACGATCCCTACAAGCGCGATTGGGCGACGCGGCGCCGGCAGCGCATTGGCCTGCACGCCGTCAATCCCCGCTCGCCCGCGGGGATTGCTGTGCTATTGCGTCATTACCTTGGCCGCGGCCTCGCCGCGTTTCGAGGGTGGCGCGGCTGACGAGACCTTTCACCCGTTCAGTGGACGCGACGGGCCGCCTCGGCGCGCAGGACGAGATCGTCCAAGGAAGCGGTGGAGGCGACGGCGCTCCTCAGGATCTCGCGACACTCCTGCAAAATGGGCAGGTCGCGAAGGTCCCTTCGGTCGAGCACATCCATGCGGTCGATCCGGCGCTCGACAAGGGCAAGCAAAAACTCCGCGGAGCGTTTCGGCAGAATCATGCCGCTGTCGCCGCGGCTGCGGGCGCGCTCAAGCCCAGATGCCGCGCTTCCTCACGCGGCTCCGCGTTCCCGGATCGGAGGCGCCGGCGGGCGTTGTTGCGAACCGCGTCTCGGAGATGTGGCTCGCGGTAGCGCCGTTGATCTTGCGGGCGAGGCGCGCTCGCACCTCCTGGAGATGAGCACGATGGATGTAGACCGAATGCGACTGGCCCATCGTGTCGATCAGCACGAAAGGCCCGGCGAAATCGCGCTTGCGGCCGTCGGGCGGCATGTTCCCGACGACACAATCGCGCTCCAAGGCGATGAGTGCGATAGCGAGGTCGGCGTATTTTGCGGCGAGCTCCCAGAAGGCGTCGCGCGCGTGAAAGAAATAGGCCCACGTCGCCAGGGTGACGAGCGCCAATGCAATCACGAGTACGGTCAACCAGGACATGCTTCTCACTCGAGAAATACGGCGAGCGAAAGTGCACTGGCTAAACGACCGCTGCGCGTCGGGCTCGATTCCGGCCATCGCCGTGGCGATGTGCGCAGGAGATTGCGCGGCAGGACTAGCAGTCGTTAAACGCGGGTTAAGGTCAATCCGAATTGATGGTAAATCCGAAAGTAAAATCGGTGATTTTCATAAAACATCGATCGAAGTCCGGATTGGGTTCGGCGCCCTTAAACATCTGGTTAGGGTTACTGACATAAAGTCTCCGCGCAGGAGTACGTGCCCAAACCGAGCGTGCTCTTTCGATCCGTTCTCTAGGTTGTTGCGCAAGGCCCCGCCAGCCGTCGGCGGGGCCTTGGCCTTTGGGCGATCTCAGCGCCGATAATCCGCTTCCTCGGTCCGCATCGCCTGGATCACGGCATCGGCGATCAATTTCCAGGCCTCGGTGTGCAGCGGCAGCCCCATGTTGCGGGCCTTCAGCGCTTGGAGGGAGGCGTGGCTTGCCGCGCGTTCGCCATAGCGGACGATCAGGAGCTCCGCGATCTCCCGTACGGCATCGTTGTGTGTGGCCTCCATCTTGGAAGGGCCCTTAGGAGGAGGCGGTCATGAGCAGCGTCCCAAGAAAGACCGCAGCCCCGAGAGCAAGCGCGAGCGCGGGTCCCGTGTAGCGAAGGAAGCCCTGAAGCGTGAGCAGGTAGGGCGTTTTATTTGCGTCGCTCGAGGACAAGGTCATCTCCGCTTCTCCCTAGCGTGCGAGGTGCACCAGAATTTCGGCATCCACCAAGTAAAACACCGATACGATGATCCAGCCGAAGCCCGCGATCGGATTGAAGGGGCGAGCACGATCGAAGCTGTGCTCGACCACGGGCGTTATAAACCCGCCGACGAACCATGCGACCGCGAGATCCTTGTAAAAGTCCGCGACCAGCTCGATTGTCTTCGCCTCCATTCGCCTCCCTCTAGCCGATACGAGAACTAGCGCCGGCTCCCGGAATCGCGGCGTTCGGCGCGCTGCCGAAGCGAACGCGATTCAGTCGTCACGCCGCTGACGTAGAAGCCGGTCGGACCCTCGGCCTTGCCGGGTTTCGCCGTGAAGAGAATCCCATTGGCGGCAAGCAGAGCATCGGCCTCCGTCCAGGTGGAGGCTTCGCCGATCGGCACATCGTTCACGAAGACGGTCTTGCGCTGCATGGCGGAAATTACGACGACGTGCCCTCCGCGGAATCGGTCGCCAATCTCGACATTCTTGCTACCTGAGGGAGGCGAGGGGGGCAAGGCATTTGCCCGGAGTCGCGTTGAGCGGTGGGGTCGAGGGGCGGGTTTGATGTAAATACAGCGGAAATACAGCGGCTCAACCCGAGAGGGCTAAACGCCTGCGCGAAATTGGCCCAGAGAGCGAGCGTTGCCGGCGATTCCGATTCTCCAGGGGCAACACTCTTCAGTAGTAATATATTCTATTATTTCTCTTATGGCGCCGCCCGTAAAGAATTCGGTTCGCACTCGACCGCTTGCTAGCGCGGGCGGTCACGACGATCGATGATCACGAACGCGAGTTGCTGCTGCGGCAGGCGACCGAGCTTGCGCTGGGCGAGGAGGAGATTGTCCCGCTCTTCCACGCAAACGCGATCTGGGCACTGCGCGACGCGCTCGACTACGTGACGCGCAAAGACAACTACACGCTTGCCGAATTCGTGACGCTGATTGTCCTTCGGCACTCAATCGAAGCAAATTTGTAATGGCGGGCCAGTATTTCTATCGCCATTTCTAGATACGACGCGCGGTTCCACGGGATGCTGCTCCTTGTTTGGTCGCGGAAGAGTCGGTTCCGTACCCCGCCCGCGCCGGCCTCTCTGTAAGAGCTTTCCTCCGAGATTGGGCCATGCCTAAGCCCACAAAAACCCTCAGACCGGACGCTGCGCACTGCAGAGGGGTTCCGTGCCCCGCTCCGCTGAACCACCGAGCGAGACACGCTCAAATGGCCAATTGCCTCTGCCAATCTGAGGTTTAGTCTGCGGGCAATGGAGCGATATCTAATAGACATAGCGCCAATTTTGCGTCATTTTTTATCCCACAAATGCCACAGGCACCGCGCAGGCGGGAGTTCGCCCTAGCGTGCCTCGATGATCTGGGAGCGACAGAGAAGCGGGGCCCAGTCGTCGCTCGTAACGCCCTCCCGGCGCCAGGCCTTCATTTAACTGAGTGGAATCACGGACGTGAATTTACTCATCTTGGGATCCGCAGGCCAGATCGGCTCCGCGTTAGTTAATTACGTCAGCCATCGGGGACATAACGCGACAGGCTTCGACATCGCCGACTGCCCCGAGGAAGATTTGCGTGACACAAATTCGAGGCTCGAAGCTGCGATTGCAGCAGCAGATTTCGTCTATCACCTCGCTTTCGATGTGGGCGGTTCGGCCTACCTGACCAAATTCCAAGAAAGCTTCAGCTTCATACACAACAATGTTCGCATCATGGCTAACTCGTTCCAACTTCTGGAACGCTATCGAAAGCCGTTCGTTTTTGCGTCGAGCCAAATGTCGAACATGACATTTTCCAACTACGGACTACTGAAGGCGATCGGCGAGCGCTACACGACCGCGCTCGGAGGTTTGACAGTGAAATTTTGGAACGTATACGGCATCGAAAGAAATCCCGAAAAAACGCACGTCATCACTGACTTCCTGACCATGGCACGGGTCTCTCGTCGCATTGCGATGCGCACCCGTGGCACGGAGATGCGGCAATTTCTATATGCAGAAGACTGCTCGGAAGCCCTCCTAGGACTGGCGCATCGCTATGCGGAAATACCGCGCACCCAGCAGCTACACCTCACAAGCTTCGCATGGTCAAGCATCCGAGAGGTTGCTGAGATCATTGCTGGGATGTTTGCCGGTACCGAAATTGTTCCAGGACGAACTAGCGATACCGTTCAGAAAGACCAAAGGAACGAACCTGACGCCTACATTCTCAGATACTGGCAGCCAAAAACGAATCTCTCCGAAGGAATTGCGAAGATTGCCCGACAGACGTGATCGGTCCGGAATGGCCGCTTGCCTGCGGCCTCACCGAGGTTGTGTGACGCAGGTAGTTTCGATCTCACGGGGCCATTTTTAACTGGGGTCTACCTCTCATCAGGGCGCGTCCGCGTGACCTCAAATTCTAATCTGCCGCCGATCAGCATCATAACCCCGGTCCTAAACGGGCAAGCGTTCATTAGAGGCTGTATCGAGTGCGTCATTGCCCAGGATTATCCAAACGTCGAACATATCATCGTTGATGGCGAATCGACGGATCAGACCTTGAGCATCGTCAATGCCATGAGTACCGAGCACGCTCATATCAAGCCCATCTCCGAAAAAGATCGCGGTCTGTCAGATGCGCTGAACAAAGGAATGCGCGCCGCGAAGGCTGAGTATGTGGGAGTTCTGAATGTAGACGATTTTTACGAACCGGGCGTTCTTCGTCGCGTCGGGAACCTAATCCAACGTCTTTCAGAACCGCGTTTCATTGCCGGCAACTGCAATATCTTGAACGAAAGGGATGAGATCGTGCACGTCAATAGACCTCGTTTCCTCGAGATCGAGAAGCTCTTGATCGGTGATACCTTTTACGAGTTCCCCTGCAATCATTCTGCTTACTTTTATCCGAAGGCTCTTCACACAGTAGCGGGTTACTACGATGTCGAGCTCGACTATCAGATGGATGTGAAATTCATCCTCTCTGCAGTTCAACACATTAAGACACTTTACGTTGACGAGGTCTGGGGTAATTTCCGCATTAGACCAGGCACAAAGACCTTCGAATACATGAGGACAGGCGCCGCCGCGTCCACGCAAAGGAAAGTTTTTGCGGCAGCATTTCTAAACGCACCCCTGAAGACAAAGACTTATGTGGCGCCGCGATGGGTCATTTATCGATTGCGCAGGCGCCTGAATAAACTGTTGAGAGGCTTCCGCCCGACGTACCAGTAAGGGGGGCTAGCAAAGTGGGGTTGTTGCGTCGCCCGGAAGCTTGTCAGTTTAAGTTTGCTGGCTACTCGAAGGCGGGTGAACTGCACCCCAAAACTCACCCGGCGACTTAGAATCTGGACCAGTTCAGCTGAGAGATCCCGTCGAGCAGAGCAGCGGCTGAACAGGTAACTCGTGCTTTGCACCTGGATCCGTCTTCGGGGGCCGGTCAGGATCGATTAGCGCTTTTGCATCCGAACGCCGGGGGCATCGCCGTTGGTGAACTCGACGCCAGCCTCGGCAAACGCTCTCCTAGTAGCCTCGACGACGCTTGATGGCGCGAGCATCGTTTGGGGACAGAGACGTCCCTGTCGGCTCCGCCAACCCACGAGGGAATCCGATCGAAACGGGCACGCAGCACGGTGGTTGGTGCCCGGTGATTGAGGGCGGTTCCGCGGAGCAACGCAATCTCTCTCTCTATGGTCGACCATGGTTGGCGTGCCGATGCTGATCCGCATCCAACCGCAGCGCCCCTGGATATTGGCCGCGTTCGATCTAACATAATATTAGTGGCCCTCTCCAGAGCACATGCGCAGGATACATGGGCCCAAAGACAACCGTTGTCACAGCTCCGCGGCTTGGCTTGCCGGTCGCGGAGCGATTATTGTCTGAGCGAGCGGGCACGACGCCGAGAGGAGCCAGCGGCATGCATCAATCAAACGTCGCCCTCGGAATTGTCTTGCTGACGGCGTTTTCCGCAATCCTGGGATTCGTCGCGGGCTACGCGCTCAGGTCTTACATCTCCTATCGCCGTCACCAAAAATTCGGTTGGTATCGTCGCTCCGATCTCGCGCGGCACTGACCGCGTCCTCTCGCGAACGACCCTGAGCTTCCGCCGCTCGGTTTCGCCAGCACCACTTATCTCCCACACCGTCGCGCGGTCTGCTGGCAAATAACGTCAGGCAATCTGCCATTTCCGTTGATGTAATCTCTCGCAATCGCAGCATTGCGAGATTGCGAGACCCAAATCACGAGGTGGTTGATCCAAAATCCGAAAAGCAGAAACTCGGGCATTGACGCGTTGGTTAATTAT
>DATJVP010000105.1:0-2568 GCA_035581425.1 Allostellaceae bacterium
CGTGCTGCGCCAGGTCCGCTATCGGCAGCCGGAGCAGTATCTGGCGCAGGTCGAGCGCGGCGCGCCGCTCGCCGAGGAGCGCGAGGTCGTGGCCGGCGAGCTCGGCTTCGAGTTCATGTTGAATGCTCTGCGTCTTCACGAGGGCTTTCCCATAGCGCTGTTCAGCGAGCGCACGGGGCTGCCGATATCCGTTGTGAACCGCGAGCTGGAGGCCGCCGAGCGGCGCGGCCTGATCGACCGCGATCACAAGCGCATTCGTCCGACTGCCCTCGGGCGGCGGTTTCTCAATGACCTGCAGACGCTCTTCCTGCCGGATGATCGCGCGCCGCACACCTCGAGCGCGGCCCTGCACGAAAGCAGCTAGGGTCGAGCCGATATGAAGCGCGCCAAGCAGCACGCCCCGCCGAGGCCCCGCAAC
The DNA here is from genome assembly GCA_035581425.1 of Allostellaceae bacterium. Lineage (GTDB taxonomy): Bacteria > Pseudomonadota > Alphaproteobacteria > ATCC43930 > CGMCC-115725 > DASZHJ01. The sequence goes on from DATJVP010000105.1 coordinate 419, forward strand.
CCCGTGGCGCGCTCGCCGCTGCTCCGCAAGGGGGGCGCGCACAGGAAATCGAATGCGGCAAAACGGCGCCGGGCCAAGGTGGAGCTCCAGAAATCACTGCGCGAAGCGGAACTCGACTCATGACGCTTTCGCGGCGCGATCTCGAGGAGGGCCGCATGCGCGCGCTGTACATCGCCGCGGCCGATTCTCGTCACGCGCTGACCGACGACGAGCTCGCGGCTTCCTTAGGGGAAACGCTCAAGCGCAAGCCGCCCGGCTCCGCGTGGTGGGTGTTTGCCTACGGTTCGCTGCTGTGGAATCCGCTCTTCCCGTTCGAGGACGCACAACCGGCCACCTTGTCGGGCCGCCACCGTCGTTTCTGTCTCTGGTCGCTTGCTTCGCGCGGAACCGCCGCGCAGCCGGGCCTCGTCCTCGGCCTCGAGCAGGGTGGCTCCTGCCACGGTGTCGTCTATCGTCTTCCCTCGCGCTGTGCGAAGGGCGAACTGGCCCTGCTGTGGCGGCGCGAGATGGTGCTCGGCGCCTATCGCCCGCTTTGGGTGAGCGTGCGCTGCCACGACAAGCCGCTCGTCGCGCTCGCCTTCGTGGTCGATCGCGGGCACCCGCAATATACCGGCAAGCTTACCCTTGCCGAGCAGGCCAATGTGCTCGCGAGCGCTGCGGGCGCATTCGGATCGTCAGCGGATTACCTCGAGCACGCGCGCATTGCGCTGATCACGCACGGCATCGTCGACCCGTATCTCGAGCGCCTGGCCGCGATGGTTGCCCGCCGCCGGCGGTAACCTTGGTGTTGCCGCGCGTATGTGGTTGCCACGCGCTTCCCTGCTTCGCTTCGGGTTCCGACCCAAAGCCGCCTCAGGGATAAGTCGACAGCGGACATTCTCCGCGAACGCCGAAAGACGAGAAGCGGAGGTTCGCAACGGGCCTCAACGCACTATTGAAGTAGACTGCTCGCTTAGCGGAATGCGGGAGGGGCCCATGGCGGCAACGATCACCGATGCAACGCTGCACGACAGAGCAGCGCATCGGCCGCGTTTCTATCTTTGGATGGCTCTCGCGATGACGGCCACCGTGTTCCTTGGCTTTGTCCCGACCTTCTGGGTCCCGTTGGCTCATGGCATACCAGAACGGATCGGCGTGCTCGCGATCCACGCCCTGCTCTTCTTCGGCTGGACACTGCTCCTGATCTGTCAAACCTGGTTGGCCGCATCGGGGAAAGTCGCACGCCATCGCGATGTCGGCTTGATAGGCGTGTCGCTGGCAACCGCGATGACGATCTTCGGCATGTTAGCAGCGATCAATGCAGCCCAACGGGCGAACGCGGCAAATTTTGCCGACGCCGGCGAGGCCTTCATGATAGTGCCGATGACGGACATGCTCTCGTTCGCGGTCCTCGTGATTGCGGCGATCGTCAATATGCGTCGCTCCGATTGGCACAAGCGCCTCATGATCTCGGCGACGGCCGTCCTTCTTGGCGCGCCCATCGCACGTCCTTTCATGGCCTACATCGTGATGGGCGGCCATCTGCCGCCATTCGAGGGTACCGTGGGATTCGCCGGACTGCCAGGTCCGCCGCCGCCCGTGGTCGGGGTTCTGCCGCCGACACTCATCGGTGACCTCTTCATTGTTGTCGGTATGATCTATGACTGGCGGACCCGCGGCAAAGTGCATCCTGCATATCTTTGGGCGGGGGGCCTCGCGCTGGCAGTGCAGCTGTTGAAAATTCCGTTCAGCGCAAGCGCGCTTTGGCACGGCATGGCCCGATGGTTGATCTCACTCGCCGGCTAGGTGCCCAGCTTCGTTGCTGATAGGGATGGCAGGGGACGGATATGCACAGTAGCGCAAATCGCGGTTGCCGCTAGGGGGAGTTCGCGTGTCGGCGGCCGGCGCCGAGTCGCGGACGCTCGACCCCCGCTGTGCGCGGGGACCCTCTCGCTGCTCACAGCGCTACATGCCGTCCGCCGTCGACGTTGAGCGTCTCGCCGGTCACGTAGGGCGCGTCGGCGAGCAGAAAATGCACGGCCCGCGCGATGTCCTCCGGCGTTCCCTCGCGCTTCAGCGGCGTATGCGAGATGATGCGCTGGCGGGAGAGCTCGTCGAACTCATCGTCGTCCGGCCAGAGGATCGGGCCCGGAGCGACCGCATTCACGCGC
>DATJVP010000106.1:0-4330 GCA_035581425.1 Allostellaceae bacterium
ACCGCGACATCGACGCGCGCGGCAAGGGCAATCCGAACGGCATCGAGGAGGCGGACATCCTGCGCCTGCTGCAGGGCATGGTGAAGCAGCGCCGGGAATCGATGGAGCTCTACAAGCAGGGCAACCGCCCCGAGCTCGCCCAGCAGGAGCAAGAGGAGATCGCGATCATCGAGGCCTTTCTGCCGAAGCAGATGTCGGAGGCTGAGGCCGAAACCGCAATCAAGCAGGTGATCGGCGCCGTCGGCGCTTCGAGCGTCAAGGACATGGGCAAGGTGATGGCGGCGCTCAAGGAGAAGTACTCGGGCCAGCTCGATCTCTCCAAGGCCGGCGGCATCGTGAAGAAGCTTTTGGGCTGAGGGGTGCACGATGGAGGCGCTCTGGGCGAGCTTCGCGACGGTGGTGGGCATCTGGGTCGTCACGGTCGTGACGCCGGGCCCCAATTTCCTGGCGACCGTGCACGCGACCCTCGCGCGCTCGCGCCGCTCGGGCCTACTGGTTGCCGCGGGAATTGCACTCGGTACCGCGCTCTGGGGCACGGCGAGCCTCTTCGGGCTCGGCATCGCTTTCAAGGCTGCGGGCGGACTCTACGAGGCCGTCAAGATCGCGGGCGCGGCTTATCTCGTCTATGTCGGCGCGCGGATGCTGCTTTCGGCGCGGCGGGCGGGCGCCCAATCGGGCCCTTCGGGTCCTGCGGTTTCCGGCTTCAGGGCCTTCCGCCACGGCCTCGTCACGGATCTCAGCAATCCCAAGGCCGCGGCCTTCTTCACGAGCCTTTTCGCCGTCGCGGTGCCGCCCTCGGCGCCGCTGTGGTTCGACGGGCTCCTGGTTGGGTCGGTGACGGCGGTTGCAGGCGGCTGGTATGCCCTCTGCGCCTGGGCGATGGCGGCCGATCCCGTCGTCGCCTTCTACCAACGGATCGCACGAGGGGTATCGGCGGTGGCGGGCGTGGTCTTCATCGGCCTCGGCCTCCGGCTCGCGACGGAGCGCTAGAAGTTAACGCGCATACGATCCGGTTCAGCTCGCGTCCGAATTGGAGTAGAATGCGATTTCCCGTCGGTTCCGTCCGCTGACGGCTGACAGCTGTGAGCTGACGGCTTCCCATGGCCTTCCCGCCTTTTTTCCTTGAGGAGTTGCGGCGTCGCGTCTCGCTCGCGAACGTCGTCTCACGCCGGGTGAAGCTACTGCGCCGCGGGCGCGAGTTCACGGGCCTCTGTCCCTTCCACAAGGAGAAGACGCCGTCCTTCAGCGTGGTCGAGGACAAGGGCTTCTTCCATTGTTTTGGCTGCGGAGCGCATGGCGATGTCATTAGCTTCGCGATGCAGACTGGGAATCTGAGCTTTCCGGAAGCGGTTGAGCAGCTCGCGCGCGAGGCGGGGCTCGAGGTCCCGAAATCGACGCCCGAGGAGCGCGAGCGCGCACAGCGGCAGACGACGCTTCGCGGCGCAATCGAGGCCGCTGCCGCTTATTTCGAGGAGCAGCTCCATGCGCCGGGGGGACGCGAGGCGCTCGCGTATCTCGTGAAGCGCGGGCTCGACGCCGACACGATCCTGCGCTTCCGCCTAGGCTATGCGCCCGACCGGCGCGACGGGCTCAAACGCGCGCTCGGGAAGGAATTCCCGGAGCCGCTCCTCGTCGAGGCGGGACTGCTGCGCAAGAGCGAGGACGAGCGCGAGAGCTACGATTATTTCCGCGGCCGCGTGATCTTTCCCATCGCCGATCGCGGCGGGCGCATCATCGCCTTCGGGGGCCGCACCCTCGGCGATGGACAGCCGAAATATCTCAACTCGCCGGACACGCCGCTCTTCGAGAAAGGGCGCGTCCTTTATGGCTGGGCGCAGGCGCGGGCGGCAGCGGGAGGCGGGCGCGGGCCGGTCATCGTCGTTGAGGGCTATATGGACGTGATCGCCCTCCAGCGCTCGGGCTTCGTCGGCGCTGTGGCGCCGCTCGGGACCGCGCTAACGGAGCGGCAGATCGAGGAGCTCTGGCGGATCGCGCCGGAGCCGATTCTCTGCTTCGACGGGGACACCGCCGGGCTCCGGGCCGCGGGCCGCGCCCTCGACCGGGCGCTTCCCCTGCTGAAGCCCGGCTACACCCTCCAGTTTGCGACTCTGCCGGCGGGCGAGGACCCGGACACGCTGGTCCTCCGCCAGGGGGTGCAGGCGATGCGTGAGACCCTCGCTCGCGCCCGGCCGATGGCGGAATTCCTTTGGGACCGGGAGCTCTCCCAGGGTCCTGCCGACACGCCGGAGCGGCGAGCGGCGCTGGAGCGCAGGCTCGAGGAGCGCGCCCATGCAATCGCCGACCGCACCGTCCAGACCCACTATCAGCGGTTCTTCCGGGAGCGGCTTTACGAGTTTTTACGCGGCTCTCGGTCGAAGGGGCGGGAATGGACTTGGTCGCCTAACCGTTTCGGACATGGTGCGCAGCGCAGCCGGTCCGAGCCGCGTACAGAGCGCCCTCCGCAGGCGCCCCTTATTCAACCAAAGCGTCAGGAACAGGTGCTGTTGGCGGTCATAATCAACCATCCGAGCCTTCTGGAGGAGGTCGGCGAGGAGCTCGCCCACATCGAGTTCTTAACGCCGGAGCACGAGGCGCTTTCTCGGGAGATGCTGCACATGCACGGGGCCAATCCGGACCTTGACGCCGGGGCCCTGCAACTCCACCTTGCTCAAAACGGGTACGCTGGGACGGTCGACAGCCTGCTTGCTCCTCAAGTTCTTACTCACGCCCCATTCGCGCGTCGGGAGGCGGAGCTGGAGGCGGCGCGGTTGGGATGGCGTGACACGCACACGCAGCTCCTCCGTCGGCGCCGCCCGCAGCAGGTCGCGGAGATGGAGCGTGGGCTCGCAGGCGAGATGACCGAGGAATGGTGGGCGCGGCTCAAGGCTTTGCACGAGCAACGCGAGGACGAGGATAGGACAACCGGCGGTTTAATTGAGTAGGGGCCTTTGTTCGGCAACCGAGTAATAGGGGGGCCGGCCAGGGGGTAAGTGGAGTCGACATAGGGTAGAGGGACATGACGGACCAAGACGCCGGGGGGCGCCTTGCACCGTCTGTCTTGAATGCGGGGACTGGAGCGAGAATGGCGAGCAAGGCATCAGCGGCAAAAACGGCGGAAGCGCCGGAGGCGCGAGAGGAGGCGGCGGAAGCCCCGCTCCTCGATAGCGTCGCAGCAGCAATCAAGAAGATGGTGACGCGCGGCAAGGAACGCGGCTACGTCACCTATGACGACATCAATCAGGCCCTTCCGGCAGATCAGGTGTCCTCCGAGCAGATCGAGGACACGCTGACCATGCTCTCGGAGCTCGGCATCAACGTGGTCGAGAGCGAGGAGGGCGAGGAGGCGAACGCCGCCGAGGCCGAGGCGGAGGAAGAGGCGGAGAGCCGCGGCAACGTCGATGACGACGACATCGGCCGCACCGACGATCCCGTGCGCATGTATCTGCGCGAGATGGGCTCGGTCGAGCTGCTCTCGCGCGAGGGCGAGATCGCGATTGCCAAGCGCATCGAGGCCGGCCGCGAGATGATGATCGGCGGCATCTGCGAGAGCCCGCTCACAATGCGCGCGATCATCGCCTGGCGCGACGCGCTCAACGACGGGAAGATGCTTCTGCGCGACGTGATCGACCTCGACGCGACATATGGCAACAGCGCCTTCGAGGCCGACAACGCGAACGGCGCCGCGGAAGCCGAGGGCAACGGCGAGGCCGAGCCCGAGGGCGAGGAGATCGCGGCCGAGGGCGAGGAGAGCGACGAGGAAGCCTCGATCTCGCTCTCCGCGATGGAGGCGACGCTCAAGCCGCAGGTGCTCGAGACCTTCGACACCATCGCCAGGACTTACAAGAAGCTCCACAAGGTACAGGAGCAGCGCCTCGAGGCCATGCAGAAGGGCCAGGAGCTGCCGAAGCCCACCGAGCGGCGCTATGCCAAGCTCAAGACCGAGATGGTCGAGGCGATGAACGACGTGCGTCTCAACAACGCGCGGATCGAACAGCTCGTGCACCAACTCTACGGTCTCAATCGCAAGATGATGGGGATCGAGGGCAAGCTTCTGCGTCTTGCGGAGGGCTCGGGCGTCAAGCGCCAGGAGTTCCTGGAGAACCATTTCGGGCACGAGCTCGCGCCGCGCTGGATCCAGCGCGTGCAGCGCCTGTCGGGCAAGGGCTGGGCGAATTTCATCAAGCGCCATCAGCAGGAGGTGAAGGATCTTCGCGCCGATCTCGGCACCATCGCCGGCGAGGCGGGCCTGCCGCCCTCTGAGTTCCGTCGCATCGTCTCGACCGTGCAGCGGGGCGAGCGCGAGGCGAGCCGGGCGAAGAAGGAGATGGTC